>CAZBMV010000016.1:0-7608 GCA_964493145.1 uncultured Candidatus Saccharibacteria bacterium | reverse complement strand
CTCAAAATCGCGTGACCGAAAGGTCGTGAGGGTTCAAGTCCCTCCTTGCCCACTAAAAGAAATACGCCTTTCTTTATGCAAAGCGAAACGTTTTTTCAAAAGCCACACAAACTCTAAATTGCCAAATTTTATATGCGAAAAAATAAATTTTATAATCTAACGAGATGCACTGGCTGTAATAGAAGATATATTAAGAAAAATTATACTCAACCTTCTTTTTGCGATCATTGTACACAAAAGACCGAACAAAAAACAAAACAAGTTAATACTCATGGTGAACTGATTCATAAGAAAAAAGAGGAAAGGAGGATGTTCTGGAAGTGGGCGTTTTCTAGAATGAATACACGTTACACTTATCGAGGTCAAACCATGAGAGTACCACTTCCAAACATACTAGCACCACTAAACCTACTTTTCATGTTCATAGCAATTTTACCCCTAATGATCTTAATCTCGCCACTTTTGTTTATTGCAAAATTATCCAAACGACGAAATGATAAATCCTAAAATCCTCGTCATCGTCGGACCAACGGCCTCCGGAAAAACGACGCTCTCAATTGCGCTCGCCAAACGCTTCAATGGCGAGGTTGTTTCAGCAGACTCGCGCCAAATCTACCGTGGACTTGATCTCGGCACAGGCAAGGTAACAAAAGAAGAGATGAACGGTGTCGCCCACCACCTCATTGATATCCTTGACCCTAGAGAGACCTACACCGCCCACGACTTCGTGCGTGATGCGCAACATGCCATCAGTGACATTCGTTCACGCAATAAACTTCCCATCGTGGTCGGCGGCACTTTTTTTTATGTTGACGCACTCCTCGGTAAGGTGGTCACTCCGCAAATTGAACCGAATGAAGCACTGCGCAATAAACTTGAGCAATTGAGCGCAGAGGAACTGTTTGCACAACTCATGGAGAAAGACAATGAACGTGCGAAGACCATAGACAGGCACAACAGGCGACGGCTCGTGCGCGCACTTGAAATTGTAGAGGCACGTGGCAGTGTGCCACCACTTACATCGGAGAAACGGTACGACGCGCTCGTGCTTGGAATCGCCATTGAGAAAGACGCACTTCATAAAAACATCCACGAGCGCATTGTGAAGCGTGTTCGCCTCGGTATGGTAGAAGAGGTTGAGGAGTTACACGAAGACGGACTCTCGTACGAACGTATGGAGGACATCGGCCTAGAGTACCGCTACATTTCCGAGTACCTTCGTGGCAACATGACAAAAGAGGAAGCGCTCGCGCTCCTTGAAACAAAAACGCGTCAGTACGCAAAGCGCCAAATGACGTGGCTTAAGCGTGGAAAGGATATCGTGTGGGTGAATCCGAAAAATAGCGAGGAAATATCTGAGCGAATAGAAAAATTCCTCGCATAAGCCCCACTTATCAGTTTATATCATAACGCACAATTGTGCGTTATGATATAAACTGATTTTATCAAAAAATTTTTTGAGTGCTCACGCAAAAATTAATAAAACTGCCGAAGGCAGTTTTATTTTGCGGGCCCACGTGGAATCGAACCACGGCCGCTGGTTTTGGAGACCAGCATTCTACCTCTAAACTATAGGCCCAGAGTCACTATGGTACGAAATAGATTTATTCTGGTCAAATAACAATTTTTATATGTGATGTAAGGTTGATTCATCAAATTGAGCACGTACCTCTTGAAACAGTAATGTCCCAGTGTGTGTTTTCACGTACATATGTATTTCCACATGAATCTGTGTATCTTGGTCCCAAAGAAGTCGACCCTGCTCTAGTCAGCCTACTTTCAAGAAAAGTATCAACTTCTGGATTGTCATCAATATCAACCTTAAATCCGTTTGTATGTGTTGCACCGCCACCTGATGAGTGTACCCCACCCTCAGTTGCACCAACAACATTTATTTGACATCTTGGACATTCAGATGCGATTTCAAGAACTTGACTAACTGTTTGCTCACGGATACCTTCAAGGGTTGTACAACCGTGTCCCGAACAATCTGCTCTTACTCCACTCTCTCCATTTGTACTTGTTACATTTACATTTGATACGCTTTCAAGTCTACGTAATGCATCACTATGAGAAACGGAATTGGTATTTGTAGTACCAGTAGCACCTGTTCCCGGTGTGGTCGTCACCGGTGCGGTCGTCTGTGTCGTCGTGCGCTGTGGTTGTGCGACGCACTGAATCTCATTCCACGGACCATACCCAGGCATTTCAGCAACACCTTGAAGTGATGATGAATTTGATACAAATATCTTGAGTACGGTGTTGATAATAAGCCACGCACTAAGGAGTATCACAAAACCGACGACCGCATTTGTCATCATCTGTCTCGCAGAACTGACGGAACCCGTGTCACCTCCCGCCATAACCATCTTCAAGCCACCGATGACAAAGACGAGAGCGGTGATACTTGCGGCAATACCGATGAACCATTCAATAACCTTCTGCCCGAGTTGCACAACGTGACACGCCTGACAATCAGGTCCTTCACACGGAACAAGCCCTGCGGCAAAAACAGGTGAAGTGATAACAAAGATTCCAAAAACAATAAAAAGTGAAACAGCAAAACTCCTCATATAAAATATGGTATCACATCCGCACCACGGACTTTCACTTCTGAGTGAATTATGGTAGTTTATAGCCTACAATTCAATACCTGCGTCGGTGGATGAAATGTAAACTGTTTTACATTTCATCTGGTTTGCGAGTTTATGAGCAAATTGTCCGATGTGAGTGTGCGAATCAAGGACAAAGGAGGAGGAGTGGTTCCACTCCACCTCAACAATCAAATACCTGCGTCGGTGGTGGAGTGGTCAATCACAACAGACTGTATGACTGGCGCTATGCGCACCAGGCAGTCATTCTGGAATGTGAGTCGCCCGCCGGCGACACGGTATTAAAGTCGCTATGCGCGACAACCAGTAAATCTTACAGATTTCCAGTCTGTTGGATTATGGGATTGTGAAAGCGATGTAGTACAATTCAATATCTGCGTCGGTGGTGGAGTGGTCAATCACAACAGACTGTAAATCTGTCGGCTTCGGCCTTCGCTAGTTCGAATCTAGCCCGGCGCACACAGGCAAACAAAAAGAAACACCTGAGTTAACTCTGGTGTTTCTTTTTGTTTAGAAAGCAAAACTACTTTGCTTTCGTGCCTGTGTGCGAGCCGGAGCTCTGTTTTCTTTTTATACAGAAAGAAAACAAGCGAGGCGGGGTCGCGAGTGCTTAGTATGAATTTTGATGCAATCAAAATTCTACTTAGCAACTTGTGACCACAAAAAGTCGCTTTATCTAAAAATGCAACCCTAAAGCTTCTCAATTTCCTTGAGGTCGCGATCCGGAAGGTACAGCATGAGTACGCCGAGTAGGATCCCGCCTACCGCAGTCCACATTTTTTGGTTATCAAAAACGTATATATCAACCGCATCCAAAACGTGCCAAACGCCGCGCCACACCATGACGAGTCCCACGATGATTGATAGTGTTCTCACAAAATACTTGAAGTCTTTATGTTTCGGTTTCATGTATTCCATTGTACCACTAACCAGTCGTGACATATAAAAACAGGCGCTCTGCGCCTGTTTAAAAATGTACAAAAAGAACCTTAGTGCACGTCGCTCGTAGAAAACGGCGTGACACAATACATTGCGCTGAAGGTGCTCGCCTGTCGTGCAATACGCGTCGCTTCCCCATCGGTGAGCATCATGTGTCCGTCGCGTTCCACCGCCCTCCGCACACGCTCTCGTGAAAGAAATCGCGCGCATGAGGAGCGGAGCACCATGACCGCACGACCGAATGATCGTGCCATGGCTCCGTACGCAACGCTGTACCAGTCATCCTTTCCTGCGGATTGACGCGCGAGGCGTTCGTAGAGCGAGATGCCAATCTCCGCACTGTACCTGAGAGTGCGTGGTTCATGCCGGTGCCCGCTCTGCTCTGGAAAGTACGCGACGTATTGCAAACTCATGTCTGCGACATCCTGCACGCATGGCTCATCAATCGCCTGCTTTCCCAAAAGGTACGCGGAGTACTCAAACGCCTTCAGTTCCGCAAAGAGTTCCGTACGCGTCGTGAATCGGTTGAGCATGGTGACAAGGTAATCGCGCACGTGAGCATCCATGGGAATGTTTGCCTGCTTCCATGCGTCGTTCACCAAAATGAACCACTGATCAATGGCGGATGCGCCACGAACGAATCCTCGTTCGTTGAGGTGATGAAACCGGAGCTCATCGCGGACATCAGACTCGGTTACAGAAACAACCATCGGACTGTTTTTCATGGTACGTCTCCCTGTGAAGATCCATACTCATAATACGCCACTTTTAAACACGAGAAAACCCCGCAGGCCCTTTGGGCCTGCGGGGTTTTCGTACCGTTAGGCGACAACCGCCCTCTTTGAATGTTCCAGCTTCGGAACGCTCTTCTTCGTGCCTCGCTTCTTAATGTCAAAGACGAGTTCATCTTTCTTCATAGAGACGGAGACGGTACCCCCTTGGAGCATTCCTTCGCCAATCATCATAGATGCTACCGGTGTCAAAATCTTTGATTGGATGACGCGCTTGAGTGGTCGTGCGCCGAATTTCGGATCGTACCCCTCTTTCGCGATGTACTCCAAAACCTCATCGGTGACGGTGAGCTTGATTTCCTTCTGCGCGAGGCGCTCAATGACCATATCCACCTGCATGCGCACAATGTCTCTAATCGTTTCCTTTGAGAGAATGTCAAAGATGATAATCTCATCAAGGCGATTGAGGAATTCGGGGCGGAAGAAGTTCTTGAGACTCTCCACCACCTTGTCCTTCGCCTGCGCGTACTGCGTTGCTTCATCGGAGTGGCTCAAGAAACCAAACTTGCTCATGCGGTCAATGTGCTCCGCACCGATGTTTGAGGTCATGATGATAACCGTATTCTTGAAGTTTACCTTCCTCCCCTTTGCATCAGTGAGGTGTCCTGAGTCAAGTACCTGGAGGAGAATGTTAAACACCTCCGGGTGCGCCTTCTCAATCTCATCAAGGAGAATGACCGAATACGGCCTATGGCGAACGAGTTCGGTAACCGCACCTCCCTCTTCGTGTCCGACGTACCCCGGAGGCGATCCGATAATCTTTGAGACCGAGTGCTTCTCCATGTACTCCGACATATCAATGCGGACGAGCGCGCTCTCGTCATTAAACATGAATTCTGCGAGTGCGCGTGAGAGTTCTGTCTTTCCAACTCCCGTAGGGCCGAGGAAGAGGAACGAACCGATGGGGCGATTGGGGTCGGCAATTCCCGCGCGTGAGCGCTTGATGGCGTCACAGACGCGCTTCACCGCGTCCTTCTGCCCCACGACACGTTCGGTGAGCACCTCCTCAATGCGTGCGAGTTTTTTCGCTTCCGCTTCAAGCATGCGGGAGACGGGGATTCCCGTCCAGCGTGAGACAACACCCGCAATATCCTCCTCGGTCACCTCCTCCTTGAGGAGGCGACGCGTGCGCTGGAGTTTTTTGAGGCGTGCGGACTTTGCATCCAAATCTTTTTCAAGTTTCGGAATGCGCGCGTAGCGAATCTCAGCGGCGCGCGTGAGGTCGGCACTCGCTTCCGCAGAATCAGCTTCAAGGCGAAGCGCCTCCAGCATCTTTTTCATCTCACGAATCTCCGATACCGCGTCTTTCTCGTTGTTCCACTTCGTCTCAAGGACCGATGTTTTCTGTTTGAGTTCGTTTATCTCGTGCTCAATTTCTTTGAGGCGTGTCTTTATTTTCGCCTTGTGCTCGGACACCTCCTCTTCTTTCCTCAGTGCCTCACGCTCAATTTCAAGACGACGTACCGAGCGGTCCGCAATGACGAGTTCGTCAGGCTTGTTTTCAAGTGAGATGCGAAGGGCGGATGCCGCTTCATCAATGAGGTCAACAGCCTTATCGGGTAGGAAACGATCAGTGATGTACCTGCTGGAGAGGTTTACCGCAGAGACAATCGCGTCATCGGTGATGCGTACGCCATGGTAAATCTCATACTTCTCCGCTACTCCGCGCAAAATGGCAATCGCGTCCTCAATTGAGGGCTCGTTAACGTACACCGGCTGGAAACGACGCGTAAGGGCCGGATCGCGCTCAATGTGCTTCTGGTACTCCTTGAGTGTCGTCGCACCGATGACGCGCATCTCGCCACGCGCGAGCGCGGGCTTCAGCATGTTGGATGCATCCATAGACCCCTCTGCCTGTCCGGCACCCACGATGGTGTGGAGTTCATCAATGAAGAGAATGACCGCTCCTTGCGCCTGTTCCACTTCCTTCATGACTGTCTTGAGACGCTCTTCAAACTCTCCGCGGAATTTTGTTCCGGCAACGAGGAGCCCGAGGTCAAGCGAGAGAATTTCCTTTCCACGAACGGACTCGGGAACGTTGCCCTGCACAATCGCATTTGCGAGACCTTCCGCAATCGCCGTCTTTCCCACACCGGCTTCGCCGATGAGCACGGGGTTGTTCTTCGTGCGACGTGAGAGAATCTGTATCACGCGCTGAATTTCCGCATCGCGACCGATGACGGGATCAAGTTTATTTTCCTGTGCGAGTTTCGTGAGGTTGCGTGCGTACTTTGAGAGTGCGCGGAATTTTTTCGTCGTCTGTGCATCGTCAATGTTGTGCTCGCGAACCTCTTTGAGTGCATTCTGCACCCTCTTTTTATCAACTCGTGCACGCTCAAGAACCTCACCTGCCGGACCGGGGTGTTCAAGGAGTGCGAGGAAGAGGTGCTCCACGCCAACGTATGAGTCGTTGAGTTCCTGTGCAATGCGCCCCGAGTGTTCAAGCGCCTGTGCGAGGTCGGGTGTGAGGTAGAGTTGGTACGACTGTGAGAGCGTCTGCCCCACAGGACCTTCAAGTGACTCAAGGAGCATGTCGGTGAGCGCAATGATGTCTATGTCTAGGCGATCAAGTAACGAAATGACGGTGTTTTCGTCCTGCATAATGAGCGCGGTGAGAAGGTGTACGGGGCTCACGTGGTTCTGACCCCGCTCAATGGCGAGTTCGTGAGCCTTGCGAATCGCTTCTTTTGCGCGTGATGTGAAGTTATGAAAATTTGGCATATCTTTGTCCATTATACGCGAGGTTTATGAGATGGGAAAATAACAATTGAGCGTTCTAAAAAACCCGCCGGTACTGGTGATTTAAATAATACAACATTTATATTGGAAGTCAAATTTCTTTAGTGGCGAAAGCACCTGACTCACGTACGAACGTGATGTGATCCTTAAGTACTCGTACTGCATACGAAATATCTCTCATAGTCGTCTCTTCCCCGAGCGTGAAGCGTATCGTGGACATACTTCGCGCCTCATCCTTTGCCATCTCACGAACAACGTGCGACCCCGTACCGCCCTCACCGCCGCACGCGCTCCGTGTCGCGGCGGCGACTCCCCGTGCATCAAGCCAAATGACCGCGTACTCGGTATCCAGTCCCGGAATAGAAATGTTTACGTTGTTTGCGACGCGCGATGTGCGATTGCCGTTTACGACGGCATTAGGAATCGCTTCACTGAAGAGTGCGATGAAGCGGTTGCGGGGGGGGGGGCGGGCCGGGCGACCCCCCCCCCCCCCCCCCAATGCGCGCCCCAAATGCCGCCGACACCCC
>CAZBMV010000015.1:0-9220 GCA_964493145.1 uncultured Candidatus Saccharibacteria bacterium | reverse complement strand
CTCACCATGGTTCTCGCACACTCAACATTTATTTGTGCGGAGCTCTTTTCGCACCACGTCACTCTTTTTGGTGAGCACGTGCTCATCTCATCCATCATCGCAACCGCAACCGCTTCACTCCTCATGGGTAACTACGGGAGGTACAAAATACCCGTACACGCGTCAGAGTTCGTTGAAAAGTACTGGAGTCAATTTGCCTTCATCGCAAACTCACTCATCTTTATCATGATAGGCATGCTCGCGATACAACTCCCCGCATCAACGCCGGAACTCTTTATACCCATTCTTTTCTCCATTCTCATCGTCGCGGGAGCACGCGCTCTTTCCATTTACCCAATCGTCGGCATATTTAACTTCTTCGCCAAAAAAGAGAGAACGATTCCACGTTCGTGGCAACACGTGCTCGCGTGGGGTAGTCTCCGCGGCGCTCTGGCGGTCACCATGGTGCTCATGATTCCCGACACCCTCTCCTTCGCGGGGTGGAATTATGCGTTCACGCCCAAGGAACTCGTACTCACCATCACCGTCGGTTGCGTGTTTGCGACACTCTTTATCAAGGCGACGACTATGGGGTGGCTCATGGGAAAACTTCGCCTCAATACCTTTACCGCACTTGAGGAAATCAACTATCGCGAAATGCTCATCTACATCTACGATGCCACCATTAAGAAACTCAAAGAAAGTCATGAAAAGGGATACGTGAGCGACGAGGCGTTTGCGAACCTCCTCAAGGAACAGCAAATACGGATTCACACGACCCTCACCGATCTCAAAAACCGCTCAAAAGACCCAACAATACTGGAAAAGGTTATTCGCCTCCACGCTATCGGCATTGAACGAAAGTACATCAAAGAACTCTACGGCTGTGCGGAAGTATCTGAAGAGGTTGTGAAGCGCGTCATGGCAAAACTTGAGTACCAGAGCAATGCCATTGAGCACGACACTTTTGACGAAATTGCGCATGAACACGGATTGACACACGATGTCTTTGAGTACCTCGCCACCATCGTGAGAAAGATACTTGGAAAAAAGGAAACCGATGAAGAACGTGCCGTGCAAAGTTACCTCTACTACCGTGCGCTCGCCATCATTTCACGAAAAGTGGTAAAGGAACTCGCACGACTCAACTCATGTTTTGAAGAAAACTTTGATGCCGTCCACATCGCAATCTCAAAGACGAGCGCAGTGTACGAACGTTACCGAGACGGTTCAACCAAAAAAATGGATGAACTCAAAAACAGCAGGTATGCGACAGCGCTCGTTGAAATGGACAAGTGCCTCGCGCAACGCGCCGTGTACAAGCGCGAATCATTCCTCCTCCACAATTTGTGTGAACGCGAAATGGTGACACCGAAGGTGTCTATTGCACTTGCTGATCGCTTTGAAACTGAAAGCGTATAGAGCATGCTTTAGTGAAAGTAGAAAACACAAAACCCCGCGGCCTACGGCCGCGGGGTTTTGTGTTTCTGAACCGATTTTAAAACGGTTCTACCATTCGTTTAGCGCATCATCTATGAGGTCATTTGCCTCATCAATGAGGTCTTCCGCTTCATCCTCATCGTCGTCATCAAGCGCTTCCTCTGCCTCATCCAAGAGGTCTTCGGCCTCGTCTAGAAGATCTTCCGCATCTCCGACATCTTCGTCATCATCTATCGCATCTTCCACGTCATTGCGGGCATCCTCAAGGTCATCTCGTGCCTCGTCAAGCATGTCTTCAACATCATCGTCCTCTTCTTCACCAATAGCATCTACAGCATCCTGCGCGAGGTCTTCTGCTTCTTCGGCGAGGTCAATCGCCTCGTCGTAGTCTTCATCGTCGTACGCTTCCTCAGCCTCATCAAGCTTGTCGTTTGCTTCGTCAAGCAGATCCTCCGCTTCACCAACTTCTTCACCGTCGTCATCCGCTTCTTCAATATCTGCCTCTGCATCATCAATGGCATCTTCAGCGTCTTCAATTGCTTCATCTGCCTCATCTTCCTCGTCCTCACCCCCCGCATCTTCATACGCATCAGTTGCGTTATCAAGCGCATCCTGTGCGAGGTCTTCCGCTTCATCGTAGTCCTCCTCAAAGTACGCACGAATTGCATCAAAGAGGTCATCTTTTGCGTCTTCAAGGTTATCTTCCGCAGATGCGATATCTGGTGCGCCTGGGTTATCGTCTATTTGATCTTCGGCGTCTTCAATCATCTCAAGAGCGTCAATAATCAAGTCCTCGGTGTCTGAGTCACCACCCGATGAATTATTATCATCGTCCTCATCATCACTATCATCCGAAGAGTCGGTTGCGGGTGTTGCCGGAGTTGTCGGTATTGCGGGTGTCGCGGGAGTCCTTGGAAATGTCGTGAGACCGCTCTTCATGAGAACCGCGTACATCGCACGCGACTTCGTGCCAAAGTACCCCGAGGCCGGAGCAATGCCATTCGCCTGTTGCCACTTGATGAGCGCTTCGCGGGTGAGTGTTTTAAATTCATTAGTTTCACTTCCCGGTGAACCGGCACCCGCTTCCACAATTGTAAATCCCGTACTGTTGAGGTACTGCTGAAGACAGCGAACGTCTTCGCCCGTATCACCAAACTCAAGGTCGCGCGAAAAACTGCACGATACCGTATTCGCGTTCGCGTGGTATGGGGTAATAACTGCTAATGCTATGAGTAATATAAAAATTGCTGTCGCGAGAACGAGCGCTCGCGCACGTAATACTTTTGTCATATGCCTACAGTATACTTCAAGCGCTCTGAATGCGCACTGTGTAAATAAAAAACTCCCACATATTGTGGGAGTTTTTATCTAAGTTTAATAACTCTTAAGTCGTCTTGCTTTCTCGTGCTGGCGTATTTTTTCCAGTGCCTTTGCCTCAATCTGACGAATACGTTCGCGTGTGACGCCGAACTCCTTTCCCACCTCTTCAAGTGTGTGGTACGTACCATCAAGAAGCCCGTGACGCATTTCAAGGATTTTTCGCTCCTTCTCCGAGAGCGAACCGAGAATCTCTTGCATTTGGTCCGCAAGAATACGATGCGCAACCTCGGCATCCGGTGCGATGATTTTGTCGTCGGCGATAAAGTCAGAGAGACGTGAGCGATCATCATCATCACCAATGGGAAGTTCCAATGAAATGGTGTCCTGACTGATTTTTTCAATTTGGTATATCTTTTCTACCTCAACATCCATTTCTGTTGCAATCTCTTCCGCCATTGGGTCGCGACCAAGTTCCTGTGCGAGCCGACGTGCGACTTGCTTGTACTTTGCCATGGTCTCTACCATGTGGACCGGAATACGAATGGTGCGTGACTGATCGGCGAGCGCACGGGTGATTGCCTGACGAATCCACCACGTCGCGTACGTAGAAAACTTAAATCCCTTGGTGAAGTCAAACTTATCCACGGCCTTGAAGAGACCGAGGTTCCCCTCCTGAATGAGGTCAAGGAGTGTGAGGTCGGGACTGCGCCCGACGTACTTCTTTGCAATAGACACCACGAGGCGAAGGTTCGCACGTGCGAGGAGGTTTCGTGCCTCGGTATCGCCGTCAACAATACGCTTCGCGAGCGTACGCTCTTCTTGCGCGGTGAGGAGTGGGTACTGCCCTATCTCACGGAGGTACATCTGTATTGAATCGTATGCGCTGTCGCTCCGCTTGTAGACATTCTTTCTATCAAGGAGAATGTCGCCGACCGTTTCATCTCCGAGCATGCCACCGCCACCAATAACGTCTACGCTCGCTGTCGCGAGGCGCTCGTAGAGGTTTTCAAGGAACGCGACATCGCGTTCAATGGTTGGAAATTCTTTAAGAATTTCGTCGTACGTGATGTACCCACGACTCCGCCCGAGTGTGAGAAGTGCTTGCGCCTTTCCCTCTTGTGCAAGTTCCGCTTTTGAGAGTTTCTTTGGTGCAACTTTCTTCTTCGGTGCGACGTGCTTCTTCACGGCCTTCTTGACCGCTTTTTTTACCACCTTCTTAACCGGCTTCTTCGCAATTTTTTTTGCGGTACTCTTTTTGAGAACGCGTTTTTTTGGCGTTGATTTAGAAATCGCCTTTTTTTTAGGCGACGTTTTCTTCACTTTCTTTTTTTGTACTACCGCCTTTTTTGCCATAGTGAACCCAACTATACCTTAAAACGTAAAAAAGTCTACCCCGTGACGACCTCCCTATAGTACCCTTTACACGGTAAAAAAGTTGTAGTAGACTCTTCCGGTCATGAACGCAATGGTGCGTACACAGACACTTTTTTGAGGGGAAACGAAATGAAGAAAATTCTCGGCGTTCTCGCTGGCATCGCGGTCATCAGCCTCATCGGCGGCGGCGTCGCCTACAAGAAGAAGCAGGGTCGCCTCGGCGGCCAGAGCATGAAGTAACCCCACATCGGCCTCGGCCTGCCCTCGGACATCAGTCCGAGGGTTTCTTTTGTATGTGCACAGGCGTTTGGAGTAAGCGTTCCGCCTCTTTCACTTTCGTGAGAATCGCGAGAACGGTGTCGTGATCTCCAAGAGATTCCGCATTCAGCAATTCACTCTTTAGGTCGCGCAGACGTTCTTTCGCGACAAGGTGCGTATACTGCGTGAGCACGTGCGAAATATCTTCTACGTACTGTTTTTCCTTCACCGCATCAGCATGTTCTTCAAGGGTGAATATTTCCGCCTGAATATCCTTTGTGAGTTCGCTCCCTAGAAAATTTTGAATTACCTCCGCACGTTCAAGCGATGCGAGGTGCTCGGTGATAGCGTCACGCATCCACTCACGTCCTCCTCGGCACACCTCAGAGAGCGCACGGAGGTGATTCTCCAATTTCTTCCTTCGCGCGCCAGACTGGATGGTGATAGCCTCATCCAATCGTTCTCCCGATGGCGATGGAGTGGCGTGTTTCGCTCCCGATTCTTCAATACGCGTCACTTCGTAGTGAATGGCATCTTTTGTCGTACCCAAGGCATCGGCAATGATATTTTCAAAATGTTCCCGATCAATGCGATTCTGCATATGCACGAGGAGCGGTAGCAATTCTTCACGAACGCGGAGTTTGTACGTACGCTCGTCTTTCATTCCCTCCCTGAGAACGGTGAGGAGAAACTCAACGACGTGTACCGCCTCACCGATGAAGCGTTTAAACGTACTGGGGTCGTCCTTAATGATGTCAGCGGGGTCCTTCCCTCCCTCCATGCGCGCCACCTTCACATCCAAACCATGGGCGAGCATGCTTCCAACGATGCGCTTCACCGCCGTCACTCCCGCTCTGTCGGAATCAAGCGCGAGGACAATGCGCGATGAGAGTCGTTCAAGGAGCGCGAGGTGATGTGGCGTGAATGCCGTACCTGAGACAGCAACCGTGTTCGTGTACCCCGCTTGGTGCGCGAGCACGAGGTCAAACTGCCCCTCAACAATGAGTGAAAAATCATAGTGCCTGATGCCCTGTTTCGCTTTGTCGTACCCATACAAAATTTCCGACTTTTGAAACAATTCTGTCTCAGGCGAGTTCACGTACTTTGGCACGCCGTCCTCTTTCTTGAGTGTCCTCCCCGAAAACGCAACGACGCGTCCCGATGCGTCGCAAATGGGAAACATGACGCGGTCACGAAAAACGTCATATGGTTCCTTCCCGCCGTCCGCGCTTTTGATGAGACCTGCTGCAAACATCTCCTCGTCGGTAAATCCTTTTTCTTTGAGGTGCTCGCGAAGGGAGCGCCATTCATCGGGTGCGTACCCGATACGCCACGCGTGAATACTCTTCGTCGTAACGCCACGATTGGTGACGTACTCAGTCACGTCGGGTCGTACTTCACGTTCATTGAAAAAATACTTCGTTGCCTCTTCAAGGAGTGCGTATCGCGTCTCGCGCTCATCACGTTTCTTCGGATCTTCGGGAACAAGTTCAACGTGTGCACGTTCCGCAAGAATTTTGAGTGCACCTTTAAAATCAACTCCTTCCATTTCCTGTATGAAGGTGAACATGTCGCCCCCCTTCTGTGATGAGAAGCAGTAGTACATCCCGCGATCGGGCGATACGTAGAACGAGGGCGTTTTTTCATTCGTAAATGGAGATTTTGCCTTATAGTTCTTTCCCGCACGGGTAAGCTCCACATACCCTCCAATGACATCCACAATAGAAAGCCTATCCTTGATTTGTTCAACTGCGGTACGAGCCATAGTGCACCTATTATACACGCGAACACTGTGCACAGGTGTACATTGACGTTTTCTATCCTCCATTGTCCAATGTAGAAAGAAGTCCCCATGAACTCCTCTGAGGAGGTCGTATGGTACACCTGTATCGTAATTTTGGATGGATGTTCCTTTCAATGCTCCCACAAACCGTCCTCATGCGACGGAATGGTGAGGTGAGAATGACGCGCGTTCTTGCGGAAACTGAGGGCGCTGTGCTCATCACCTACCTGGACGTCGTCATGTTTCAACCGTTCCAGGTTGAGGTGCCGTACGTGGTGACGATGTGGATGCAAAAGAGTGATCCGCGAATAGCGTCCGCCATCACCACGAATGTCACCAACGTCATTCCGTTTGCACCACGGCGAAGGGCGCTCGGGTAATCTATCTCGGGCGCACACGCTCATACAAAAACCGGTAGGGCTTACGTCCTACCGGTTTTTTGTACTACACCGTATCTTTATTCTTCACTACTATCGTCTGCGTGGAACTGCTTGATTGCGTTCCACTTGTTGCTTCCTGCAAAACCGGTCCCTGCGGGAATGAGTCGTCCAATGATGACGTTCTCCATGAGTCCGGTGAGCTTGTCCTCGCTTCCCCGAACCGCCGCATTGATGAGCACACGGGTCGTGTTCTGGAATGATGCCGCTGAGAGGAAACTCTTTCGCGAGAGTGAAGTCTCCGTAATACCGAGGATGAGGCGTTCCGCCTTCGCAACCTCCTTCCCTGCATTCTTAAGTTCTTCGTTCACCTCTGCGAAGTTCCATTCCTCCACAACGTCACCAACGGTGAAGTGACTGTCGCCAACGTGTGTAATTTTCACGCGGCTCATCATCTGCTTCACGATGAGTTCAATGTGCTTGCGCGCAATGGTCACACCCTGAAGTTCGTAAATTTTATTGGTTTCGTTGATGATGTACTCCTGTGTCGCCTCCTGCCCCGCGTACTTAAAGAGGTCGGGAAGGTGGACAGAGCCGTCAGTAAGTGCCTGACCTTGCGTTACCGAGTCGCCCTCACGAACCATAACGACGCGACGGAAGTGCACCGGGTACTCAATCGGATCATTCTTCTTCGTTGCGTGCTTAGAGCCAAGCGTTGGTGCGACGGTGATGATTTTTTCCTTACCCTCGGTGCGGATGCCGGTCACCACACCATCGGTCTTTGAGATGGTTGCGGGAATCTTCGGAGAACGCTTCTCAAACACCTCTTCTACGCGTGGGAGACCCTGTGTCACGTCGCCACCGACTGACGCGGCACCTCCGGCGTGCTTCGTGTTCATAGTGAGCTGTGTTCCCGGCTCGCCGATCGCTTGTGCGGCGACCGTACCAACCGCCTCGCCGATGTCAACGAGTTTGTTTGTCGTGAGGTCAATACCGTAGCACTGCTGACACACACCGCGGAGCGTCTTACAGGTCATTGGTGAACGAACTTCAACTGATGCGATGTCGGATTTCTCAATCGCGATGGAATCAAGTCGTGAGAGGAGATGTCCCTTCTTAAAGAGAACTTCACCACTCTTCGTCACCGCATCCTCGGCGAGAATGCGTCCGCGAATTGCCTTACTGAATGCGATTTCAATCCCCGATGAACTAATGCGTCCGATGGTGACACCCTCCTTCGTCTTACAATCGTCTTCAGTCACAATCGCATCCTGTGCGACCACGAAGAGGCGACGGGTGAGGTACCCCGCCTTTGCGGTCTGGAGCGCGGTATCGGCGAGACCCTTACGTGAACCGTGCGTCGTAATGAAGTACTCAATCGGACTCATACCCTCTTTCATGGACGAGAGAATAGGGAATTCAAGTGTCTCGCCCCGTGTGTTGATGATGAGCCCCTTCATGCCGGCCATCATGGCAATCTGCCCCATGGAACCGCGAGCCCCTGACTTCCACATGTCGTACACCGAACCGTTCGTATCAAGTGTCTCGGGAAGAGTCCCCTCAATTTCAGTCTTTGTCTTGTGCCAGATTTCAATAATCATGCGGCGACGTTCATCGTGTGAAATGAGACCTTCGTTGAAGAAGGCAATTACTTTCGCCTCCTCTCCGCGTGCCTTTTCAATGATCGCTTTCTTTTTCTCCGGAACAACGACGTCGTCAATTCCCCACGTCGTACCTGACTTCGTTGCATACTCAAAACCGAATCGCTTCATGCGATCAACAATGCGTGGTACCGCTTCAATACCCTTCTCATCAATAAGCTCAATGATGATGCCGAAGAGCGTTCGTTGCGTAACGACATCGTTGAGGAATGGGTGTTCTGATGGGAGTACGCTGTTGAAGAGGAGTCGTCCAACCGTCGTCTCAAACACCTGTCCATCAAACTGCGCGTACTTCTGTGTGTCGGTTGCGAGCACCTTAATCTTCGCACGAAGGTCAATGGCACCGTAATCGTACGCGAGAATGGCGGCGTTTGGCGATGGGAATGCTTTTCCTTCACCCTTCGCACCATCCAGTGCCTTAGTCATCCAGAATGCGCCGAGTGCCATATCAAGCAATTTCTCAGAAACGACAGGATCGGCGGAACCCGGCTTCAAAATGTTCTTGTTTGCAGAAATGATTTCCCGTGCCTCGTACTGTGCTTCGTCTCCGAGAGGTACGTGAACCGCCATTTGGTCGCCGTCAAAGTCCGCGTTGAACGCGCGACACACGAGTGGATGCACCTGAATGGCGTTACCCTCAATGAGTACCGGGCGGAACGCCTGAATACCCTGACGGTGAAGTGTCGGTGCTCGGTTGAGGAGCACGTGTCGGTCCTTGATCACATCTTCAAGAATCGCCCACACCTCAGGTACGCCGTCTTCAATGAGTCGGCCCGCACCGCGAATGTTATACGCGAGTTCCTGTTTCAAGAGTTGTGCAATGACGAACGGACGAAAGAGTTCCAGCGCCATGTGCTTTGGGAGACCGCACTGATCAAGCGCGAGGTCAGGACCGATGACAATCACCGAGCGTCCCGAGTAGTCCACACGCTTACCGAGAAGGTTCTGACGGAAGTATCCCTGCTTGCTCTTGAGGTAATCGGAAAGAGACTTGAGTGGTCGTCGCTGTGCCTGACTCATTGCCGAGT
>CAZBMV010000014.1:0-12526 GCA_964493145.1 uncultured Candidatus Saccharibacteria bacterium | reverse complement strand
CGTGAACTCCATGGGCTCTGGAACATTTTGACGAAGCACAAGGGTTCGGGCGGGTACTCGCGACATCCGGAGACACTACGCTGGGTTGGAAAAACGAACGCACTCTTCCTGCGACACGAGGCGCTCGTCCGTGAATTCACCCGTCGTGGGTACAAGCACCACACTCCGCTCAATGCGCGCTTTGCCAAAGGTTCACGTACGCAACGGACGCTCATCAGTACCATTTCAGAACAGAAAAAACTCTTGACCAAAAAGCCCTGTGACTGTTTGTTTCCCGCGAGAAAGAAAAGGTGAAATTATTCGGTCGTCACACCATCAAAATCTTCTTCGTGTGATTCTGCGTACTCTTTCGTCGGGTGAATTATGCCGTCTTTGTGGTGTGCCGGTGAGTAGATGGTGTAGAGTTTCAACGGTTCTGTATCTGAGGTGTTGATGATGTTGTGCTCCGCGCCCATCGGCACGATGATGCAGTCGCCATCGCCGACCGTGTACTCAGCCTCATTGATAATCACTTTTCCCGTTCCCGATTCAAAACGAAAAAATTGGTCGTTTTCTGTGTGACGCTCAAGACCAATCTCACAGGATGGTGGAATTGCCATGAGTACGAGTTGACTTCCCTTTCCCGTGTAGAGTACGCGACGGAAATCGGTGTTCTCTTCCGTCAATTGTTCAATGTGTCCGAAAAATCCTTTTTGCATATAGTAGTTATTATTTGATAAAGACTGTTGAGAGTACGCCGAGTGTCACGAGCGTACCGCCGAGTACATTACCGAGTGTCGGCTTCTCCGCTAGAAACACGAACGCGAGGATGATGGTGAGCGCAATGGAAAGCTTGTCTATGGGTGCGACGCGAGACACCTCACCGAGTTGCAGTGCTTTGAAGTAAAAGAGCCATGAGAGGCCTGTCGCGAGTGCGGAAAGGAAGATGAATGTATATGAGTACTTTGAGATTTTGAACATGTCCGCCCAGTTCCCCTGAATGAGGACAATCCCCCACGCGAAGACGACGATGACGATGGTGCGCAGTGCCACCGCGAGGTTGCTGTCTACTCCCTTAATGCCAATCTTCCCGAATATCGCAACGAGTGATGCGAAGAATGCGGAGAGAATTGCGTAGATTGCCCAGTTCATACTAGATGAGTATACCACCCTACACGCTCATGTCGCGGAGGATGCGAATGCGCTCCCCTGCAGGAGGGTGCGTCTGAAAAAGGCCTCCTATTTTTTCACCAATGGTTCTCTCTCCGGTACCATAGGGGTCTGCAATGAAGAGGTGCGCGGTCGCATGACTCGTTCGCTTCATGGGGCGCGGGTAACGGGAAATCTTTTCCAAGGCGGAAGCGAGCCCTTCAGGGTATCGCGTGAGGAGTGCGCCTGAGGCATCGGCGAGGTACTCGCGCTTTCGCGAGATAGCAAGTTGAATGAGCTGTGCGGCGATGGGCGCGAGGATGATGCCGACAATGGCGAGCACGAGAAAAATCGGATGCTTCTGACGATCACCTCCACCACCGTGAATCACCGTTCGCATGAAGAAGTCGGCGAGAATGGCGATGAACCCTGCGAGCACGACCGCGACCGTCATGACAAGCATGTCACGGTTACCTACGTGTGAGAGTTCGTGCGCCATAACTCCCTCAAGTTCACTGCGATCAAGTGTGGCAAGAAGTCCCGTCGTCGCCGCGACGACAGCGTGTTCCGGATCGCGACCGGTTGCAAAGGCGTTCGGTGCGGGATCGTCAACCACGTACACCTTTGGCATCGGAAGTCCCGCAGTGATGGAGAGGTTCTCAACGACGTTCCACAAATCGGGGAACTCCTCTCGCGTCGCCACACGCGCACCGGTCATGCTAAGCACAATTTTATCTGAGAACCAGTAACTCCCCACGTTCATGACGAGGGCAAAAATAACCGCGCCATAGAGGATGACGGGAGAATCAAAATACCAACTGACCGCGTATCCTACCGCCACAATGAGCGCGAGGAACATGCCCATGAGGAACCATGTTTTTCGTACATTTTCTCCCTGGTGTGTGTAGAGTGTTGCCACAGATGTATATTGTAACGAAGACCTGAAGTATCGCAACTCACGTGTAGAAAAGCAGAGCGGAGCGTACTATGCTAAACAGACCAGAACGCCCAAAAATACCCCATATACGAGGCGTGCGAGCAAAATAATGCGAGACGTATTCAATTATACGACGAACAATATTTTGTGAAAGACAGATCAAGTCCTTGTTTCCTAAATTCTTGAGACGTCACTTTTTCTTCGGTGGGGAAGAAAAAGTGACTCTGGTCTCTTTTTTCATTGTGAAAGAAAAAAGAGACAGACCAGAAGTTATAGTCGCTTCGCTCGTTAACTTCTAGGCCACTCAGAAAATATAGGGGCTTTGCCCATTATTTTGGGTCACCAACTCCCGCCGCCACCTCCCCCCGACCCGCCGCCGGAATGACCGCCACCACTTGAAGCGCTCCCTGCTGACGACGATGCGAATGCCGTTGAGAAACTTCCGAGACTCTGTGAGAGCGACACCGCATTGAATGTTTGTACGCCCGTACCACCTTCGTACCACTCGGGATTCGGGATGGTAATTCCCTCAAATGTCTTTGCCCACTGCTTCTCTACGCCAAAGGCGATTGCATACGGGAGGTACTCCATGAACTGCTCTGCGTTGATTGCGGGAGCGTTGTGGAAGATGTACCTATCCTTTTCCGTAACGGAGAGAAAATCCTTAAATCCCCGCAGGTGGTCAAGCGCCTCGTACCCCTTTCGTGTTCGCCTGCCATCAAGAAGCGCGATGAGTGCAAAGAAACCTATAACGACGTACATGATGACCGCCGCTTCGGACAAGAGTGCGATGAGGAGTCCGACACCGGCAAAGATTGCGATCGTCGTCTTACTGAATACTGAAGAAAAACTGAACCCCGCGTAGAGACCGCGCTCCTTCATGTCGTCGCGGAGTCCCTGTTTTAACTCCTGAATGAGTTTCGCATTTTTTATCGCAACGGAATAATTGTCTTTGAGGTCGCGCAACGAGACTTTTTTTCCTACATCTACGCCACTGCCGAATACGAGTTCCAAAATTTTTTGTTCAAATGCATCACTCGTATCGGTTGTTGGTCGAAGGAGCGTCATCTCGTAATCATCAACCTCAAAGACGAAGAGGACCTTCGCTTCGGTTTTTCTAATTCGCAAAAATCCTTCCCGCGCGAGGTACACGATCCCTGCGGTGATGTCGCGCGGGTCAAGTCGCTTATCAAAGAGGTACCCCGCGTACATCGGTTTCACCTCGGGGTACGGCTCGTACTGCGGGATAATGGTGCGGTCGGTTCTAAACGCCGTCTTATACCGATAGAGTCCATACCCCACTGACGGAATACCAAGACCGAGTACGAAAAGTATGACGAAAAATGTCTTAAATCGCTCTCGTATATCAACGTCAATAATGGTGCGATTGAGTGCGTGCGCAACGGTGAGACCCTCTCCCGGTGCAAAGTTACGTCCGGCGAACACAGAAACGTCTCCATCCGAGCGGACCGTCTCACACGATGCGGTTTCACCCACCCTCCCGCGGTAGCACGCGCGCTCACGCATGAGTATACCATCCGGTGATGACACACGAACATTCACCGACTCCATGGGTATTTCCCATTTGTTTCCCGTCACGTTCCAGTAGAGTTCGGCACCGCCATTCTTTTCGTACGAAACCGCGCCCGCCACTGCATAGGAAATTGCGTACGTGTGCGTCCCCGTTACCGTTTCATTCGGATCGCCGATTTTGATACACAGGTCCGCATTTTCGGTGACCTCGTACGGTACCGCGGCTCCATCCATCGTTACCTCACGAACAGTGAGGTCTACGTACCGTTCCTTGAGGAACGATGACGGTTGCTCGTGGTGGAGAGTTGGAATGCACCGGTAGATGCCGTGCTTTTCTTCGGTGAAGGTGTACGCAATGGTCTCCGTAACGGTGAAATCACTCCCCTTCGTAATGACAATATCGGCGGTGAATGAGTCTATTTTTTCAGCATGAACATTCGTTGGTATTGCAAGGTAAACAATAGACGCAAGAAAAAAACAAAAAATAAAATATGGGATACCGTGTATTGAATATTTTTTGAGTACGGATGTCATGTTTCCATCTACCACCGCGCCACTACCATGTTGCGAAATCCTTTGTTTTTTGGTGCAGTCCGAGAAGAAAGTGGTATGTCACATCCTTCACTTAAACCCTATCACGTAGGAAAAATTTTTGAAGACGAGACGCACGAGGAATTGAAATGGGGGCGTACACGAGGTACGACGACATTTCAATTACCGATGTGCAACGAAGTATCCAAGGATTTTAACAAGTGAGAGGGTTAGTCGTCGAAACCGCGCCCCTGATCGTGTGAGGAATAATCCGTATCCGACGACCACGCGAGGTACAGCCGTCCCTCGTATCCCCCCTTCTCCTCAATACTCTTCTCAATGGCGAGGTCAAGTTCACCGTCGGAAATTTCATACTCCTTCTTCACCGCGTTAATGGTCACCATGAGATCGGCGAGTTCTTTGAGGAGTGAACTGCGACCGGAGTGATTTGAAACACCGCTCGCCTCCTCAAAAACCTTGCGAATAATTTCGCGCTTGTACTCATCGTGATCAACTTCGCGAACCTCACACTCAAAACCCTTCGCCGCAATTATCTCGGGGACTTTATCTCGACAGAGCTTGTTATAGTAAATTTTTTCCATGTTACTTGAAGTTTACCTGTACCGGTTCCTTTGCAACATCGTTGTCACCGAGCTCAAAGTATGGCTCCTCTGCAAAGTGGAACATGTTCCCAATAATGTTTGAGGGAAACGATTGGAGCGCAATCTTGAGATCACGTGCGTTGCCATTGTAAAACCTGCGCGCCGCCTGAATTTTATTTTCCGTGTCGGAAAGTTCACGCTGAAGTTCAAGGAAGTTCGTGTTTGCCTTGAGGTCGGGGTATGCCTCTGCAACGGCGAGAAGTTTCCCGAGCGCTTGTCCGAGGCTCGCCTCGGCACCCGCCATGGCGGCAACCGCTTGCGGTGTGAGTTGCGATGGGTCAACGTGTACTTTCGTTGCTTCGGCACGTGCATTCGTAACCGCATCAAACGTCTCACGTTCATGCGATGCGTACCCCTTCACCGTCTCAACGAGGTTCGGAATGAGGTCGTACCGTCGCTTGAGTTGAACATCTATGTCCGCCCACGCTTCCTTCGTGCGCTGAATAAGTTTTATAAAATTGTTGTACGCGACAATCGCCCAGAGTACGACGGCCGCTACAACGCCGAGAATGATGTATGTAGTTGACATAAATACTAAAAATTACTGATGGTAACCGTACGTGTAAGTATACCACCACCGCATAGGATGAGAAGCGAGTGATTCATTCCCTCTTATTCATCACAAACTCTCAAAAACCACGCATAAGCAGAAAAAACATGGTCTCTTAGACCATGTTTTTTCTGCTTTGCTATGCTCGCGCTCCTTAGCGCTTGCGCAATGCTTTTTGATAGTTGTGATTCAACGAGGGTATGGTTTGTATTACTTTAGTACATTCCACCCATTCCACCATTCATGTCGGGCATTGCAGGTGATGCTTTTTCCGGTTCCGGTGCGTCAGCAACGGCAACTTCAGACGTGAGGAGGATGGCGACTGCGGAAACCGCATGCTGGACTCCGGCACGCTCCACTTTCACTGGATCAATGATGCCGGCTTTAATCATGTCATCCACCATCTCCGCCTTTGCGGCGTCGTATCCGGCGTTTCCGCCGGCATCCTTTACCTTCTGAACAATGACGGCGCCGTCATCCTTTCCGACGTTGTCGGCAAGTTGTTTCAATGGTTCTTCAAGTGCCTTAAGTACAATACGGTATCCGATGAGTTCGTCTCGGCCAAGGTTCTTGTCAACACGTCCCTCAACAATCCCCGCAACGCGTGAGAGTGACGTACCGCCACCAGGCACAATACCCTCCTCAATCGCTGCCTTTGTCGCGTTGACCGCGTCTTCAATCTTGAGTTTCAGGTACTTCATCTCGGTTTCCGTCGCCGCACCAACCTTAATGACTGCGACGCCTCCTGAAAGTTTCGCGACACGCTCCTCAAGCTTCTCCTTATCAAACTTTGAGTCTGTGTGCGCAAGTTGTGCGCGAATCGCGTCAACGCGTGCGGTGATTGCTTCCTTTGCACCCTGTCCACCCACGATGACCGTCTTATCCTTCGTCGCAACGACCCTGTCCGCTTTCCCGAGTTGCTCAAGTTCCGCCTTCTCAAGGGTGAGCCCTACCTCCTCGGTGATGACCTGTCCCCCCGTCATGATTGCGATGTCTTGGAGCATTTCCTTCTTTCTATCACCATACCCCGGTGCCTTAACCGCGAGTACGGAAAATCCACCGCGGAGTTTGTTGACGACAAACGTTGCGAGCGCTTCTCCATCTACGTCATCCGCAATGATGACAAGTTCCTTGCGCCCCGTGTGCGCAACCTTTTCAAGGAGCGGGAGAATATCCTTCGCAGAACTTACCTTCTTGTCGGTCACGAGAATGAGCGCGTCCTTGTACTCCGCCTCCATGCGCTCGGGATTTGTGATCATGTACGGTGAAACGTACCCACGATCAAACTCCATACCTTCGGTAAATTCGGTATCAATGCCGAACGACTGTGACTCCTCAACAGTCACCACACCATCCTTGCCGACCTTCTCAATCGTCTCGGCAATCTTCGTGCCAATTTCCTCACTTTCTGCCGAAATCGTCGCCACCTGCTTTATTTCCTCCGTCGTTGAAATCTGCACCGCCATTTCATGGAGCGCCTTCACAACATCGTCTGACGCCTTCTCCATGCCGTGGCGAACCGCCATTGCGTTCACACCCATGGTCGTGTGCTTGAGGCCTTCGGTGAGGAGCGCCTGTGTGAGAATCGTTGCGGTTGTCGTGCCGTCTCCCGCGAGTTCATTCGTCTTGTTTGCAACCTCCTTGATAATCTCGGCGCCCATGTTCTCAAATTTATCCTTGAGCGTTATCTCCTTCGCAATTGAGACGCCGTCGTTCGTAATGGTCGGACCGCCGTACCCTTTGTCAATAATGACGTTGCGCCCACGTGGACCCAAGGTAACCTTCACCGCATTCGCAACGGTATCAACTCCCTTCTTGAGACGCTTCTTGACGTCCTCTCCGTAAATGACTTCCTTTGATGACATATGAGAAATGCTTTGAAATTACTGAATAATGCCGAGAACTGACGATGCCGAGACAATGTACAATTCCTCTCCGGCAATCTTTACCTCGTCGTACCCGTACTTTGAGAAAATAATTCTGTCGCCAACCCTCACGTCCATGGGAATTCTGTTCTTTCCGTCTTCGTCCCACTTTCCGTCACCCACCGCAACGACGATACCCTGTTCCGGTTTCTCTTTGCTTACGGTGTCAGGAATGATAATACCTGACGCTGATTTCGTACCCGCCTCCTCATCGGTGAGTCGTCGTACGACTACCCTGTCTTGGAGCGGCTTGATTGTGCTTGAACTCATATACAAATATTGTTTCCTTACACTTTTAATCTTCGTGAGCGCGTATTATACGAGCGACTTTTTATGCTGTCCAGTTTTGTGTTTTTCATACATCACACTTTCATTTTTTCTCCCCGTGTGCTAGTATCGTTCTTGTCATGGAAATAGTCCGTACCATACTTCCGTACGTACAAATCATCCTCTCAATCCTCCTTGTGGCGGCGATTCTGCTCCAGCAACGAGGATCAAGCATGGGCGGTGCCCTCGGAGGGGATAACTTCAGTGCGTCGTACCACACACGAAGGGGAGCTGAGCTCTTCTTGTTCAAATTGTCTGTTGTGCTCTCTATCCTGTTTGTCGCATCAACATTCTTGAGTCTCGTGATCTAAGGACATCACCGTGCCAAAGCACGGGTACTTTGCTGTAACGTTTTATTTCGCTTTACGTATTCTAAATACTCGTCGTCATCAGGCACACGCGCACTGTATGACACACATACTATGGGACATTGGAATCCATTCCGAAGAAATTTGATTGATACCTATTTTGCAAAGGTACATGCACTTCGTGCGAGTGATGCGCTCTTTCTTAAAACCGCACTCTTCACCACCGTCATCTTTTTCCTCCTCTTCCTCATCGGGCTGAGCACCAAATACATGATAGCAACACCGGCATACGGTGGGACGCTGAGCGAAGGTGTCGTCGGTACCCCGCGGTTTGTAAATCCCGTCCTCGCCGTCACCCGCGCAGACAAAGACCTCGCAACGCTCGTCTACGACGGCCTCATGCGTCTCGGAAGTGACGGAACGCTCGTCCCCAACATCGCAGAATCAATAACGATGTCCGATGACGGACTCACGTACAACGTTGTCATGAAACAGAACATCACCTTTCACGATGGTGTCCCACTCACCGCACGCGATGTCGCATTCACCATTGCGCGCATACAAGAACCGCTCCTCAACAGCCCCCTCCGTGCAAATTTTGACGGCATCCTCGTTGAGGTAATCGGGGAGTATGAACTGAATATCATCCTCCCCGATGCGTACTCACCCTTCATGGAAAACCTGACCTTCGGCATACTACCGGAGCACATATGGAAAAATGCGGGAAGCGAAGACTTTCCCTTCAGTCAGTACAACAGCGAACCGATAGGGAGCGGTCCGTACGCGATCAAGGAAATCACCAGAAACACATCCGGCATTCCGGAAATGTACACACTCACATCACACGAGGCGTACCACCTCGGGCAACCGAAAATTGAAACCCTTGAACTACGATTTTTCCCAACCGAAGAGAAGCTCGTGGAAGCATTCAAGAAGGGTGTCGTTGAGAGTACCGTTGCCGTAGACGCGCACACACTCCCCGCGTTCAACCTTAATGGCGAAACACACCACCTTGAGCGCATACCACTCCCCCGAACATTCGCCGTCTTCATTAACCAAAACAAATCCCCTGCGCTCCGCGATCTCTCCGCACGGAAGGCACTCGACATCGCCGTTCCCCGTAGCGCCATTGTTGAGACGATTCTCGGTGGGTATGGAAACACCCTCACGACACCCATCCCCGTCGGGTTTGGCGGACAGGAGCAGTCATCCGAGGTTCTAGAGGCAAACGCCGATACCGCGCGTGACGTACTCCGCGATGGTGGGTGGAAGATGAACGAGGAAACAAACGTTTGGGAAAAGAAAATTGACGACACGGTCACCCCGCTCCGTTTCAGTATTTCCACTATGAACGGCGGTGATTTCACCGCGACGGCGGAATTATTGAGAAGCGCGTGGGCGGGTATTGGTGCCGATGTAACCGTGAAGCAATTTGAGCAATCTGATTTTACACAATCGATAATCCGTCCACGCGATTACGAAGCGCTTCTCTTCGGCATACAGGTGGAACGCTCTCTTGATCTCTATTCATTTTGGCATTCATCTCAACGAAACGACCCGGGGCTCAACGTTGCACTGTACGCAAATATTACGACCGACTCCATCCTCTCCGAAATGCGACGGGGTGGTACGGCGGAACAGACGGATGCAATTGCCAGATTTACGGAGGAGATACGAAAAGAAGTGCCCGCAATTTTTCTCTACACTCCCGAACTCCTCTACATATTTCCCAATACCGTTCACGGAGCATCGTGGAAAGGAGTCGGAGAAGCGCACGAACGATTTAGCAATATTCACGAATGGTACACCCAAACGGAATCACTATGGTCACTTTTTAAGTAAACATTATATACAACACTAATACAACGTAATTTACACATCATATGGAAAACAATCAGCAACCACAACGACGACGCCCCGCACACTTCTCTCATGGGAAACGGAGACATGAAATTCGTGTCTCACGACACGCGTCTACCGGAACCCAAGCAACACCGCGCACGGCACCGGTGTCTTCCGGGGCAACTTCTGCTACGCAGAATTCAAGACATCCACGAAACGCGCGCACCGAACGAACACGTGGCGAACGCGGTGAACGAAGATCAGGGGGAAAATCTCCACGGAGAACGGGACGTCCGCAAAAGGGACGTCGTATGACGAGCCCCGCACTCACGCAACGTCAGACTCCGTACGATCCGAAAGTTATTCCCGTCGCGCCTCTCACCGATGCGGACACGGTTCGTATCATCCCCTTGGGCGGTGTTGAGGAAGTGGGAAAAAACATGATCGCTGTTGAAACGGCGGACGATATCCTCATCTTTGATGCGGGTTTTCAGTTTGTGTCATCGGAGAGCGATGCACCGGGGGTAAACTATATCCTCCCCAACACGCAGTACCTTGAGGAGAACAAACACAAAATTCGCGGTCTCGTCATCACGCACGGACACCTGGACCACATCGGAGGTATTCCCTTCCTCATTGAACGTATCGGTAATCCACCAATTTACACGAGATACCTCACCTCACTCATGGTTTTGAAACGACAGGAAGAATTCCCCCACCTCCCGAAGGTAACCATGAATGTCATTGAACTTGATCAGCGTATAAAGATTGGCAGTACGTACATAAAAGCGTTCCCCGTCACACACTCAATCCCCGACTCCATGGGTATTTCCATTGAGACGAAGCACGGAAATGTTGTCATTTCGGGAGATCTCAAGCTCGAGCACGACGGAACTGAACCTTCGGAGAAGGAAAAGAAGGTGTGGGGCGGTCTCGGCAAAGATAAAAACATTCTCTTCATCGGTGACTCAACAAATGCCGAGAAGGAAGGATTTTCTATCCCTGAGGTGCGCGTACACTCAAACATTGAGCAGATCATCCGCAATGTGAGCGGTCGCCTCATCGTGGGAACGTTTGCGTCACAATTTGAGCGCATGATTCGCATCATTATGATTTGCGAGCAGATGGGAAAGAAGATTGTTCTTGAGGGACGCAGTATCAAGACGAACCTTGAAATCGCTGAACTCGCGGGACTCATGAAGATTCAAAAAGATACCATCATCCCGATTCAGGATATTGGAAACTACCCGTCCGATAGAATCGTCGTCCTCGCAACGGGAGCGCAGGGTGAAGAGTTTGCCGCGCTCATGCGCATCGCGACACAGCGACATAAGTTCATTACGCTCAATGATCGCGACACCATCATGCTCTCATCATCGGTCATTCCGGGAAACGAACTCTCCGTTCAAAAACTCAAAGACAACCTCTACCGTCGCGGCGTCCACATCATTCACTACCGCGCATCAGACGTCCACTCTACGGGTCACGGCAACTCAGGCGAGCTCGTATGGATTCGCTCACAGGTCAATCCACAATTCGTCATGCCCGCGTACGGATACCACTCAATGATTCGCTGTCACGCGTACGCAAACATTGAAGCCGGTTTTCCAAAGGAGAGAATCATCCTCTCAGACAACGGCATGGTCATTGATATCAAAAACGGCACCGAACTCACTGTTCACAAGGAAAAAGTTCCTTCGGAAATCATGATGGTGGACGGATTCACCGTGGGAACGCGACAGGAAGTCGTCATCCGTGACCGTCAATCGTTGGCGGAAGACGGCATGTTCGTCATCATCGCAACCGTCAATTCAAAGACGGGAATGCTCAGGAAGTCACCGGACATCATCTCACGCGGGTTCGTGTACCTCCGTGAAAACCAGCAACTGCTTTCCGAGGCACGCATACTCATCAAAAAAACCATTGAGAAGAATACCGCAAAATCACATCCGATTGATTTGGATTTTGTGAAAGATGAAATTACGGAAGTGGTATCCGGTTTCCTCCTCCAGAAAACAAACAAAACCCCGATGGTTATACCGGTGCTCATCGGCATATAAAATTGAAGATGACCTGCCCCGTACGAAGCTTTGCTTTCGTACTGGGGTTATACCGGTGCTCATCGGCATTTAATTTCTGCACAGAAATCAAAATTGGGAATCCAAAGACCTGAAGCTAAAAGCCGGAATATAATGTTGAATGATTCAATTTTTCATTTTTGATTTCATTCTGGTTTCTGGTCTCTGGTTTTTGGGCTTCGTTTCCCCAGACACCTCACTCAAGTACCCAAAACTTTAGTAAACTAAACACGTGCCTGTACCTATTACACCAGAATACCGAAGAGAAACACGACACCGGAGCGCGATGAGTATGCACTACATTGCCCTACTCTTCCTCTCGCTCCACTGGGCGAGCGTGCTCTACATCAACTCGTCATACCTTGAGCAATTCGCGAGTACAAAAACGATGAGCGTTCTCTACACGGCGGGTGCGATTCTCACCATTCTCTCATTCCTCTACGCATCTTCAATCCTAAATCGCTTCGGTAACACGAAGGTAACGGTCGTGCTCTCCTTTGTGGAACTGTGCACACTCCTCGGAATGGCAATGACCGCACACCCGCTCGTCGCAATGACACTTTTTGTCATACACCAGGCGGTTGTTCCGATTCTTCTCTTCAACCTTGATGTCTACCTTGAGACGTACATAGGGAGCCACGAGGCGGATACCGGTAAGCAACGTGGCATCTTGCTCACCATTATGAGTTTTACCACCGCGGTTGC
>CAZBMV010000013.1:0-15306 GCA_964493145.1 uncultured Candidatus Saccharibacteria bacterium | reverse complement strand
GGCTTCTGTATTACCGCTCCTGCTGGCACAGAATTGGGAGCCCCTTATTCATGAGGTACCGTCAATAAACTTCTTCCCTCATAAAAGGTATTTACGTCCCTAAGGACTTCATCTACCACGCGGCGTCGCTCCGTCAGACTTTCGTCCATTGCGGAAGATTCTCGACTGCAGCCTCCCGTAGGAGTATGGACCGTGTCGCAGTTCCATCGGTGGGGGTCAGGCTCTCACCTCCCCTATCCGTCGTAGCCTTGGTAAGCCGTTACCTTACCAACAAGCTGATAGAACGCAGGCCGTTCAGAGAGCGATAAATCTTTACCCTCTCGGGACCATCAAGTATTATTCTGGATTTCTCCAGGTTATCCCTGACTCTCCGGTACGTACCTACGTGTTCCTACCTCGTCTGCCATGGGTCTGAACCCATTCGACTTGCATGCCTCATCCACGCCGCCAGCATTCACCCTGAGCTAGGATCAAACTCTAAGTTAAAACAGGATCTACATCAATGATGCGATCTTGTCGTTTGTGAGTTATGGAGACTGTACTTACTATCTCCCTCAACAAACTATCCAAGGATAAGACAAAAGAAAATGCACGTTCCGAAGAACATGATTGCCTTTGCCTATCTATATGTGAATATATTTTTCAATATATTTAGCTGATGCGTATCCGTCACATAGTTTGACATCAAAAAATGACATCATGTTATGCAACATTTACGTTTTCCAAACCCACCCATAAAGGAAGGTGAATTTGGATATTCAATTATCAAATAAACAACCGTCCCTTTTCTTGGACACTACGCCTTACAGGCGCTGTACACCTTGCTCATATTTTGTATCGGCTGTTGCCTCACAAAATCTGTGGCAAGGTCTTGCGAAAGTGCTTTTTGCACTTTCTCACTCCAAAAACGACAGTGCCCGCTATTATACAGGTCGCGATAAAAAGGTCAACCCCGTAGACTGGCTTTGCCAGTCTACGGGGTTGCTTCCATTTATCTGAGAGTGTGCTCTACCTGGCGTCGCAAAGACGATGCACGATATTGTCATCATCATACGCACACGACCCACCGTTCATAGCCTTATTAGGCCCACAAGACACAATGACACTTGAGTCTGTCCCCGCATCATTGAGTCCGCGACACCCTTCGGTTGCGGTGAGACATTGGTAGTCTTCATCAAGGTAGTACGGTGTCCCCCACGGATCAACGGCATCAGAAATGTACGGCCCGCTCCACCCCGCCCACCCAGAACCGTTCGCAACAAGATTTGCACTCGCCTGCGAGAGGTCCAGTTCGTTATTTGGAATACTGCTCACGTCTCTACAGTAATTTGTATCACCGTTAGGGTAATACCCCGTGTCTTGTGAGAGTCGTTCCATGACAGTCCGGAGTGCATCCAACTCCATAATCGCCGCAGTCACGTGTGCCTTATCTCGCGCACCATTTACCGCGGGCAACACGACACTGAAAAGGACGCCCATAATACTGATAACCATGAGTATTTCAATGAGTGTAAAACCGTGTTGGTTCGCCTTCATACAAGGTATGGTATCATACGATCACCATGAACAAACAAGAGACAGTGGTGATGTCAGTTGGGGGTTCACTCATTGTTCCCGATACGATTGATACCCACTTTCTCACGGAACTTAAGAATCTTATAGAACGTCAGATTACACTTCGCGGTCGCCGCTTCATCATCATCGCCGGCGGGGGGAAAACGGCGCGTCGCTACCAAGACGCCGCGGCACACGTCACCGAACTTGACCCCGAGGACCTCGATTGGATGGGTATTCATGCGACACGCCTCAACGGACACCTCCTCCGCACCGTCTTTCGCGACATCGCGTATCCGGTCATGATAACCAACCCCGATGAAATCAGCGATGTTCCCCGTGACGCGCACCTCATCATCGCCGCGGGGTACCGTCCGGGTGCCTCAACCGACCTCCGCGCGGTACAGATTGCCGTACACTGTGGATCAGAGAAGGTCGTGAATCTCTCAAATATTGATAACGTCTACACCGAAGACCCACGAAAAAATCCTGATGCGCAAAAACTTGAAGACGTCACGTGGGAAAATTTTATAAAACTTATTCCAAGTGAGTGGAACCCGGGGCTCTCATCCCCCTTTGACCCGGTCGCTGCACGCACGGCACAGCACCACGACATTGAAGTTGTTATCATCAACGGTGAACACATGAACGAGGTTGAAAACTACCTTGAAGAAAAACCGTTTGCGGGAACGAGGATACATTAAAAAACCCAGAAGCTAAATACCAGAAGCCCGAATGTGGTTTAGGATTGAATTCCCGTTGGCTCTATTGATTGCGTGGTGTCGGAAACAGTTCCAATACCATAGGGGTTTGGGCCATACTGGTTCGTCCCCACTTCACTCGGGAGAGCGCTCATGACGAGAATGATGATGCCACCGATGTACGGTATGAATCCGATGAGGTACCACCATCCCGAGTATCCGATGTCGTGGAGACGACGTACTTGAATGGCGACTGACGGGATGATGAGCCCAAACATTCCTACCATGAAAAGAATGACGAGTGTGATGATGAGTCCTTCATATAAAAACAGTGCGGACAGCGCAATCAAAAGACCCGCGATAACCATCAAGACGACGTACGTGAGCATGAACATCCAGTACTCCTTTCGTGAAGCGCGTCCTTTGAAGTCAGCATAGTGGTTACGAATCGGGTTAATGAGCCAATGCATATAAAAAATTATATTAGTTACCTTGAAATAAATATACCATGGCGTGTCTTATGTAATTACTTTTTCAAGCGTTTGGTACAGGTTCGTTAACGTACCATTATTCTGCACAATCACATCTGCCATCTCCATTACCTTTGCAATATTCTGCTTGTGTGGGTTGTCTGAGTGCATTTCCCGCTTCTCCTGTTCTTGAAATTCTTCAAATGAAACGTTGTCCAGTGCACTGCCCCGACCGTGAATGCGTGTGTATCGTTTTTCTTGATCTGCATCTATCGCGAGAAGTATGCCACCCGCGTTCTTGAGCGCTTCCGCTTCCCCGACGGTACGTATGGACTCAATGACGGATGGTGTGTGTGTCTTTTCCGCCCGTCGGTAGAGTTCCTCAAAAATGTACCCTGGGCCATATTTCTCACGAAGCGTATTTGCATACGCAACCATGGTATCGCGATTGATTGCGATACCCTCTTTTTCCATTTCTTCGGCGAGAAAATCACGAGCGGAATAGTGTGTAAATCCTTTCTCCCTTACGAGGTATGAGACGGCCGCGCCTTTCCCAGCTCCGAGTGTTCCAGTGATGCCGATTATCATACGTCTGTGTAACTACTTATACTCGTTGGATATCTCTCGGGCGCGGGCGACTTACAGTCGCTGTACACCTTGCTCATATTTTGTTTCGGCAACGCCTCACAAAATATGTGGCAAGGTCTTGCGGAGCGGGTCCCATCCCACTCCTCACCCTTCCCAGCTCCGAGTGTTCCAGTGATGCCGATTATCATACTTACTTCTTCTCCGGTTTCTTCTGCCACTTTTCAAGGTACACGAGCATGGGGCTCGCGAGTGCAATTGATGAGTACGTACCCGCAACCATACCGACAATGAGTGTGAGTGAAAAATCTTTCGTGGACTCGGGGCCCCACACGAAGAGCGCGGTGAGCATGATGATGACAGTCACTGATGTGTTGATGGATCGCGCCATGGTTTGCGTGATACTCTTCCACACAATATCGCTGAACATCTCGTGTCGGTGGTGTTCTTCATTGATGCGAAGGTTTTCCCTAATACGGTCAAACACGACAATGGTGTCGTTGATTGAGATACCCAAGATTGTGAGAATTGCCACGATGAAAAATACCCCAACCTCAGCTCCTCGCACATACCCGAGGTACGCAAAGAGTCCGGTCGGAATGAGAATGTCGTGAAGGAGCGTCATAATTGCCACGACGCCGTATTTCCATGAGGCGATTGGTTTTGAAACGTGGCGAAACGCAAAGGCGATAAAGGCAATAATGGAAAGCGAAACGAGCACTATCGCCCACCATGACTTCGCGACAATCTCTTCTCCGATTGAGGGGCCGACAGAATTAAACTGTACCTCGTAAACGGTACCGAATGCACCGAGCACGTCCATGAGTTTTTGCTTTTCATCGTTCTTAAGTTCGCGCTGGCGGAGAACGAGGTCTCGCTCGTTTGCAGGCTGTACGCGTATTTCGCCATACCCAAGTTCAGAAACTTTTTTTGTCACCGATGCCACATCTGGACGTTCATCGTACGAAACCTGGAGCATGGAACCACCCGCGAGGTCTATGCCCGGCTTGAGGCCCCACATGAAGAGCGCAGTGATAGAAAAAATTGCGAAGATTGCAGGGAGAATAAAAAGCAAGTGTTGATTGTGTTTGAAATTCATACGTTTAGCGTGAGATGCCTGAACTCATAAGGAATCTGCCGATAGCACCCTTCGTGTCCAGAGGTATGGCGAGGAGGAGTGTTCGAGAAATGGTAATTGCAGAAAACATAGAAACGAAGACGCCGATACTGAAGACGAGCGCAAATCCCTTAATGAGCGCGGTGCCAAACCAGAAGAGGATAATGCCGACAATGATGTGCGCAATATTTGAGTCCCGAATGGCGAGCCACGCTCGGCTAAACCCCTCCGCAATCGCATCATGAACGGACTTCCCTGCGCGCAGTTCTTCCTTCATGCGTTCGGCGATGAGCACGTTCGCGTCCACAGCAAGACCAATGGAGAGAATGAACCCTGCGACGCCGGCCGCCGTGAGCACAACGGGAATGAGTTTAAAGAGTGCGAGCATGATGATGACGTACACGAGAAGTGAAAGCACCGCGACAACACCGGGGATGCGATACCATAGAATGAGGAACACCGCGAGCATGATGAACCCGACGATGCCCGCGTACACGCCGGCATGGAGTGCACTGTCTCCGAGTGACGATCCGATGGTCTGGGTGGATACGAGTGCTATCGGCACCGGAAGTGCGCCGAAGTTGAGGTTGCGGACAAGTTCACGTGCTTCGTCCGGTGTGAAATTTCCCGAAATGATTGCCTTCCCTCCGCCGATCGCCTCATTGATGCGTGGCGCCGACATCATTGTTCCGTCAAGAAAAATTGCGAGTTGTTCGCCGACGTGCGCGCTCGTTATTTCTTCAAAAAGTTTTGCTCCATCGTCATTGAATACTATGCTTACAATCGGTTCGTTTGAGAGGCCCCCTTGATTCCCCTGTCCGAAGACGAGTTCTGCGCGCGTGAGGTATCTGCCCGAAAGGCCGGTGTCAACGTACGAGAGCATGCCTTCTGCTGTGGAAGTACCTTCTGCTTCCACCGGCGCCCCTGTAACAAGTTTGAACTCAAGGAGCGGTGTCTTGCCGATTTCACGAACCGCGTCTTCAACGTTCGCAACGCCCGGAAGTTCCACAATGAGTCGCTCCCGTTGCGTTTCCGCGACAACACTACTTCGCTCAACCTGAACATTCGGCTCAGACACACCAAAGACGTTGATGCGTCGTTCAATAACTTCACGGAGCACATTCATGAGTTCCGGGACTTCGGAAGGTTCGAGTGAAGAAACGTCGGCTTCATACACGAGGTGACTTCCTCCGGCAAGATCCAGTCCGAGTTTAAAGGGGTATGCTGAATTTGGGTTGAGTGTGGTTGCAGATACAAAATACACAACAAAACCACTCAGTATGAGGACTGTGCCGGCACGGAAAAGGTACATCGAACGTGAGGTGCCGTCATCGTATTTTCCGGCTGCGTAATTTCCGAGAAGCATCACCAGAAAAAGAATAATGCCTATGGTCACCTTCCCGCTCGTATACACAAAGAGACCAATAGCAACAAGTGTTACAAAAAAAATGAGCCCGGAAAAACTGCTCTTTTTTTCAAGTTGTTCTTTCATAGCCGACTACAAAACAAATAGTATAGGAAGCACTATACCACACCTTGTTTTTTGGTGGCACAATCCACCACATTCCGAAGGAGTATGGCAATAGTTATTGGTCCGATACCGCCAGGAACAGGCGTAAACACACGTGCTTTTTCCGCGCACGCAGGGTCTGCGTCACCACGCAACACTCCACCGTCTTCAGACGTCCCCGCATCAAGAATGACGACTCCTTCCTTTACCATATCCGGCGTGAGAAGGTCGGGAACGCCTGCGCCACAGACGACAATGTCGGCATTTTTTGTGTAGTAGGCAATGTCCTCCGTGTCTTTCGTGACGACACTCACGTGAGCACCCTCTCTCATGAACCACTCTGATGCGGGAAGTCCAACGAGACGACCACTCCCAATAACCGTGACGTACTTTCCATCTCGCAGTATGTGTTCTCGTTCTAGAATTTCTTTGAGTGCACCAACAACGGGTGAGAGTACCTCCGTGTGTGAACCGTTGAGCGCATCAACATCGTGCGATGGAGGGACAGCCGAGAGAACCTTTGCAGACTCAATGTGTGCGGGGAGTGGAAGTTGCACAATGATGCCGTCGGAAGATGCCACCGCCTCATGAATTCGTGAAATAAATTCTTCTGTGGAGCACGTTGTCTCAATCAGAACGACGTTTGTTTTTATACCGACTTCACGCGCGCGTTTCTCTTTGAGGGTAAGGTATTTCTGCGTTTCAAAATTCGGATTGCACGTGAATATGGTGAGAATTGGGGCACGAGAAAGCGAGGCGACTCGAGAACGAAGTTCACCGTACATATCTTCGGCTATTCTCCTACCATCAATGATCATGCGAGATTGAACGTGGCTTTCAGTTCTGCAATACCATCTTCAAGTTTTACCGTTGGTGTCCACCCCACCGCTTCGCGGAGTGCGGTAGAATCGGCGAGTGTGTGCTTCGGCTCAAGGCGGGGCGCAACGTACTCAACAGGCCCTCCGATAATTTTCGCAATTTCGTTAATGGTGGCGTTTCGCCCCGCGCCGACGTTAAACACTTCCCCGTGACCGACTGCACCACTCTCCGCGACACGGACGATTGCTTCAATGGTGTCGCGAACGTGGGTAAAATCACGCGTCTGTTCACCGTCTCCGGTGATGGTCATGGGAGACCCCTCGCTTCGCTGTTTGAGGAACTTTCCGATAACGAGCGCGTACGCACCGTTCGGATCAAAGTGCGGTCCGTACACGTTAAAGAAGCGGAGTGAAACGGTTTCCATTCCGTGTACCGTATGCCACACCTTCATCATGAGTTCACCAACGTACTTATGGAGACCGTACGGACTCTTGGGTTGCGCCGGCATCGTTTCTACGAGCGGCATCACCTCTTGATCGCCGTACGCGGAACTTGAGGCCGCATACACAATACGCTTCACCTTCGCCTCGCGCGCCGCTTCAAGAACGGAGAGTGTCCCGTCAACATTCGCATGCTGTGTCTCAAACGGGTGCTCAATGGAGTACTGTACTCGCGGGAGCGCCGCGAGGTGCACAACAACGTCAACTCCCTCCATCGCCTTCGTGAGCGCCGGTGTATCGCAAATATCCAGTTTGTGAAATGTAATTTCTTTAGGGAGGCGAGACGGATCAACGCCACTCACGAGGTTATCAACGACGACAACTTTGTGACCATCGTGAACCAAGCGCTCCGAGAGATTTGTTCCGATAAAGCCTGCCCCTCCGGTAATGAGATATGTAGACATAATGTGTTTGATTATACAGGAAATGTAACTCGTGTGCGAAGCACTGAGTTACGAATCCAAAAACCAGAAGCCCAAAGCAAAAATGTAATAAAAAAACAAAAATTTTTGATTCAAGATTACATTCTAGCCTTTAGCTTTTGATTTCATGTTTAATTATGTCCCTGTCCTCATCAAAATCGTATTAATGGTTTTAAGTGCAATCTCAATATCCAAGAAGAGTGAACGGTGTTTCAGGTAGTAAAGGTCAAAGGAGAGTTTATCAATAGTTCGCTCTATATCAACGCCTCCACGAGGAACGTCAAAATTGTTGATTTGCGCCCACCCCGAGAGCCCAGGTTTCGTAAGGTGGCGCATGTTGTAGTACGGAATATTTTCGGCGTACACAGAAACGAGAGACGGTATCTCGGGACGTGGTCCAATGAATGAGAGGTCGCCCTTTAGGATATTGAACAGCTGTGGAAGTTCGTCCAGGCGCGTCTTGCGGAGGAACGTACCGACTTTGGTAATCGTGAGCGTACTCTTGAGTGCCTCTGATGATGAATCGCGCCCGGACATCGTCCGAAATTTAAAAATACGAATGATCTTGTTGTACTGACCGATGCGCTCAGCAACGTACAGGAGTGTTCCTCGGTCTTCCAAATAAATTGCGAACGCAATAAATGGAAATAGGACACACGCAGGGATGAGAAGAATGACAGCACCCGTGATATCAATAATCCGCTTCAGTACATCGTGTGCGTAGTGGGGCGACCCCGTTGCCACATTTTCAAGAAGCCAACTTTCCTCAATGAGAGACGGCGGAACGCGATGGTATAGCTGCTCGTAGATTGCAGACAGGTTGAAGAAGCGGATGTTCGTGTTCTCAAACGCGAGTGAGTAAAAATCACGTGTGAGCCGTTTTGCAAATTCATCACGCATGTCGGCGATGACCATGTCGGTACTCCCCTGCGCGACAAATCGCATGAGCGACGCACGAAATTCGTCAAAGTCAGAAATATCTTTCTTACTCAAGAGAAACGGCGAAAGGTTCTTGAAAAATGGATTCGTGGCAAACATGCGTGCAATGGCGGTTGCTTCTTCACTGTCACCGATGACGAGTGCGCGCATGGGCTTCCCCGTTGCGATACGCGGGTACACGTAGAGACGCCACACGATGATGAACGTTGTTGAGGTAACGAGGTAGATGACGAGGTTCGTCTTCGGCTCAATGCCAAATGGAAAAATGAAAAAGATGAGCGCTGAAAAGAGGACGTTAAAAAACTGCACCTTGAGCACGAGTGCGGGGATACTCTTTCGCACGAGTGAGATGTGTCGGTCGTAGAGCCCCGTGATGAGGAAAACGAGCACCCAGAGAACGAAGAGTACCGAGAAGGACTCCAGGTGCATAGACAGGAGTTCCGATGATGGCACTTCACGGTATCGGATAAGGAGCGCGAGTGCGAGCGCTGCTATAAACGCCATTACGTCTCCGATGAGGAGAAGTATGGTACTTCCCCGAACGAATACATGCATGCAAGGTATAATACGAGAAGCCTGTTTTTATGCAAGTATGTCAAGTATGTTGTGAACGAAAATAATTCTTTCTCGGCATCACTTTTATCTGGCACGCATAAACCTGAAATTTTGAATTTTATAAATTCAAAATATGTTCACGTCAGTTTAAGAAGTTTTATGTGGTCCGCCCACACAACTCTTTTTCGGGTATTAACTTTTTTTCAGCACGCATAGGCCTAAAATTATGAAATCACAAATTTCATATTTTAGGCCTTGCTATGCTCGCGCCGTGTGCGCTCCGCAATGCTTCATAAAAGTAACACCCTCAACGAGTTATGTGAGTTGTATCCAAAATACGCGTACGTAGGTTATAAACCGTATGGAAAAACGAAGAAAAAAGATACTGTACGTAATAACAAAGAGCAACTTCGGTGGTGCTCAGCGGAATGTCTTTGAACTTGCAACACACCTACCAAAAGACGAGTACGATGTGTGCGTTGCCTTTGGTGGTGGGGGCTTCCTCAAGCAAAAGCTTGAGGAAGCTGGCGTTTGCACCCGCACCATTACATCCTTTGAGCGCGACATTGACATACTCAAAGAGTTTCGTGCATTTTTTGAACTTCGTTCACTCATGCGGGAATTTCGACCCGATATCGTTCATCTCCACAGTTCAAAGGCGGGAGGACTCGGCGCACTTGTCGCGCGAATGTGCGGTGTGCCCCGCATTATCTTCACGGCACATGGGTGGCCATTTTTTGAAGACAAAAATGTTGCGTGGAAATCCGCTGTATGGCTCCTCTCGTGGTTTACTGCACTTCTCGCACACACGATTATCCTCGTGTCGGAATATGATCTGAAACATACACGGATGCTATTTATAAAAAGAAAGTGTGTGGTCATTCGTACCGGTATTGGTGACGTGAAATTTCACGAGCGTGAAAGAGCGCGCGCGTTCCTTTTCAGTGAAAAGGAACGCGCGCGCCACGCCCATGACCTCTTCCTTGTCACCACCGCCGAACTCACTCACAACAAAAACCTCTTCACCGCGATTGATGCGGTTATAGAATTCAATGAAACCGCAACTCAAAAATTCTTTTATACCATTATCGGCGATGGTGAATTACGTAATGAACTCACGAAATACATCGCAAAATACAACGCGGGAGATACCATCAAACTCGCTGGGTACGTTGACGATGCACGTTCATACCTCATAGCGTTTGATGTGTTCTTCCTTCCCTCTCTCAAAGAGGGTATGCCGTACGCCATCCTTGAGGCGGGGTGCGCAGGACTTCCCGTAATTGCAAGCAATGTGGGCGGAGTTCCGGAAATACTATCGGATGAAACACGAGGTACGCTCGTTGACCCTCGCACGCCGAAAGTAATCGTGCGCGCTCTTGCGCACTATGCCGATACTGACACGCGTTTGCATCATGGTCTGTCACTCAAAACACACATTGAACACTCATTTCGCGTTGGTGACATGCAAAAAAGCACCTATGCAATTTATGAAAAATAAAATGTCACACGAGGAGAGTTCCCGCGAATCTACTCAATGAGTTCTCGAGCGACGTACTGCTGTTTTGTGTAGCGTGCCATAGCGATAACGATGCCAACGCCGAGAAATTCCGTGAGGAGGTGTGAGCCACCGTACGAGAGAAACGGAACCGTCGTTCCCGTCACGGGGAGGAGTCCAATGTTCATACCAATGTGGATGAAAAAGTGACTCACAAAAAGTATTGCAACGCCGGTCGCGAAGAGGCGCTCAAAATTGCTTGCACCGTTGAGTGCGTGTTTGAGGAGCCGCCATATGACAGTCCCAAAGAGTGCGAAGAGGAGAAGGACGCCCACGAGACCCCACTCTTCTGCAAACGCCGCGAAGATGAAGTCCGTTTCGTATTCGGGAAGGAATTGGAGTTTTGATTGCGTACCGTACCCCACTCCCTTCCCAAGAAGCTGCCCCGAACCGACGGCAATCGTTGATTGGTACGCGTTATACCCCGATCCCTGTATGTCGGCGAGTGGGTTGAGGAACGTCAAGATGCGTTCTTTTTGGTACTCCTGAAATCCGAAATTCCAGAGACCGAGGAATGCAACTACACCGATGATGCCCACGACCGCAAGGTGCCGAAATGAAATCCCCGCGACGAGAACCATGCCGAACCATACAAGAAAGAGAATGGCGGCAGAACCGAAGTCCGGCTGAACGAACACGAGTCCGATGATGCCGAGCGCGTAAATACCTGAAACGATGATATGCCTGAAGTCGTGAATGAGTTCGTGACGTTTCGAAAAATATTTTGCAAGAACGGCAATGAGTACAAGTTTTGCCGGATCAGAGGGCTGTAGCGAGAAGAAGATAAGGTCAAAGCGACTCTGCGCACCTTTCACCGTCTCGCCCACGATGAGGACGAGCACAAGGAGTGCAATCATGCATAGGTATACAAAAAATGCGGTGTTGCCGGAACGGAGAAATCGGTAATCGGGGATGACGGAAAGTATGAGTCCGACAAGTGCAATGAGTATCCATCCGATTTGTTTTTCAAAGTATGAGTTATCGCCATCAAATGTGTACATCGTCACGAGTCCGAGGAGAGATAGCAAAATAATGGCTGTAATAAGCCACCAATCAAGACTACCCGCAAATGTTCGTGTCATCTTCACGAACACATTATGAATGAGTTACACCGGATTGTCCAAAGCGCTATTGCTCCACAAAACTCGTCTCCGGTTTGGGAATGATTTCAATCACCGCCGCCCCGTCTTCGCAAATTGCGGAGGTGATCGTTTGGTAGACGCCGTCCACGTCGTGGATACTTGGCGCGATGAATGCATGTTCACTGTCTGTTGCGAGTTCACGAAGGAATCCTTCGTTCACCTTTGCGCCGAGCCCGATGGTAAAGACGTCCGTCCCCTGATTTTTGAGTTCAATTGCCTTTTCTATCGCGTACGCTTCCGGTGTCTTCCCCGGTGCGTTAGTGAGCCCGTCGGTAAAAAGGATTGCAACTCTGCGTGCGTCCTTGTTGTGCCGCGGTGAAGAAATTTCTTCAGTCATGAGTTTGAATGCATCGCCGGTGTTCGTACTTCCCCGCTCTTCCTTTGGCGCAATGGAGAGTTGTGACACAACCGATTCAATGCGCACGTTGTCATTCGTCAGTTTTTCTACGAGCGCGGCACCGGTTGCGTAGGTCACGATACTTGATTGATCGCGATCGTGAAGCCGTGAGATGAATGATTGCGCCGCTTTGAGAACCGAACTGATTGGTTCGGGAGGAGTACCACCGTCGTCGTTCATACTCCCCGAGAGGTCAATCGCAAGCACAACGTCGGTTGGCACCTCGCAACTCCTGAGTGTTTTTGCAATCGGTTCGGGCCACGTGAACACGAGATGTTCAGTCGTGCGTCCTCCAAAGTAATCCACCTCAGTTCGGGATGCAGTGAGTGGATTTCCGCGTGAATCAAAAATCGTTGCAATGATTTCAACGTTCTTTGTTTCCGTAAGTGCGGTATTTCGCATCTGGGCGGTCAACCGCGGCTTACTGTCAGCGCCGGTGAGATCTCGCTCTTCAAGAACGAACTGTTCCCTCCCAACGGATGCGGGGAGCCAGACGATTTCATTCGTAAACTCAATCGTTGTCCGTGTTGGCGTGCGTGTCCCGGTGGTAATTCTCCCTTCAAAAATGGGATACACGCCATCTGGCGGAAGTACGGTTACACCACTGCGTTCGGTAATGAGCCCCGCGCCGTCGTAGAGTCTAAATGTGTACCCGAGTTCTTGTGTACCGACACTACGATTTCTGTTTTCAATGTACGCAACCGCATTGTATTGGCCATCAACGATCTTAAACGACTGCGCCCAGAGGGATTGGGGCAAGAGAATATCGGGAGCACAAATACGCGCGCATGTACCGCCACAATCAATTCCCGTCTCTTCTCCATTCTGAACACCGTCAAAACACGTCGGATCTTTGTGCCATAGCGTGTAGTAGATAGTCGTGCCCGTTGCAATGAGTATGACTAAAAAGCCGGTAATGTACTGGAGGCGACGCCAAAATGCCCATGGTCTAAACATTACGTATATTTTAGCAGATACTTGGGAGTATTCTCACACGCTACGTGGACTGCACATACAAAAAACCCACACGTGGGTGTGGGTTTTTTGTAATTGAAAACTCTGTGTTGGAGTGAGGAGTGACTAAATATCACTCCGCAAGAGGTTGTCGATATTGTGACGCAAGGAACAATATCATACAACCTGAACAGCCTCAGTATGAGGGATCTACTCTCCCCCTAAAAGGAGTACCATCGATGCTGGCGGACTTAACTTCCGTGTTCGGAATGAGATCGGGTGAGCTGCGAATACTTGGAGCAGCGCAAGACCTTGCCACGAAGTTTACGAGGCCTGTGCCGAAGTAAAATACGAGCAAGGTGTACTGCCGCTGTAAGCGGGACCCTCTCGAAAGCACCAACGCAAAACAGCACCATGAGGTGCTGTTTTGTGAATCGAATGCTCTGAGTTGGCGCCTACCTACTCTCCCTCCTAAGAAGTACCATCGGCGATGAGAAGCTTAACTTCCGTGTTCGGAATGAGAACGGGTGGACCCTTCTCTCCAAAGCACCAACTCAAAATATTCGATTTTCAAAAAGGTGGTCGGGGCGGGTGGATTCGAACCACCGTCTTCCAGGACTCACTCCTGGGGCTCTACCAAAATTCATGCTCCACTCCTTCCTCCGACGCAAGCCGGCAGTCTCACGCATACCGCATTCGCGGTATCGTGACAGTGGTTTCGTTAGCTTTCGGAACGCCAACAACATGAACTATCCTGAGCTACGCCCACGAAACTCTTATCACTACATATCCTATCAGGTAAACACTCAAAAAATTGTAGTTGCCCAAATGTTCAAAATGAAATGCAATGCGCGGAGTGCCAGAAAAATAATATGAATGGGACACAATGTCCAGTGAATATTATTTTTCGCCTGCACGACAAAGCAGTGCGTTCATTTTGGATATTTGGGGCGATGTACAGCATTCCCTATGGGAAATCACGTCTGATTAGTACACCTCGGCTCAACACATCACTGTGCTTCCACCTAGTGCCTATCAACCTGATCATCTCTCAGGGGACTTAATGATTCCTCATCTTAGAGTTGGCTTCCTGCTTAGATGCTTTCAGCAGTTATCCATTCCCGACATAGCTACCCTGCGATGCCACTGGCGTGACAGCAGGTAGACCAGAGGTCAGTTCATCCCGGTCCTCTCGTCGTGTATATATTTGGAAGTATTTCCAAACACACTTTCCCCTATTTCTAGGAGCACAGACTATACCTTTACCTTTCTCACAGCAGTGTGAGCGAAGGAGCAACATGTTATCAGTGGTAAACGTCAGTTTCGTTACACGAGGTAACCGTACTGATTCACCTATCCACCGATCCGCACTTCTCCACACATTGTGGAGCGCTGAGTCGTTACGGGGTCAAATCAAGGAGGTCATACAGTTCTTCTTTGGATCGTTTTTTCTTGGTAGCGTAATTTGCTTCCTGCACAAGGAGAATGAGTGCAACGAGCTTTTTAAGCTGTGTCGCAGTCAATTTCTTGAGTGGAGTGGCTATGAGAATCTCACACGCGTGTATGAGTGCCTCTGCCTGTATGCGCTTGAACCGAATGAACGGTTTGAGTGATACAAGTACGTCATGAACCGCTCTGTATCCTTGGATACGCAGTTCAGACATACCATCATTACGTGTTGACATGTAGCCAACACCAAGCATTCGCTTCATCCAATGAAGTTCCTGCTCATGGCGAGAATCCTGGTAGAGGCATACCGTTGCCATAAAGCGAAGCGCGCATGAGCTGTCGCTCCGCTTCTTCACCTGTAGCATGATACTGCCGTCACCATCGAGGAATCCCGCTATGTATGCTGTATGTTCACTTGATCGACTTCCCACGGTATTACCTTAAATTGATTTCTGGTCCTCAAGCGAATTATACCACGACTGGACCGTACATGGTGTAATTCTCGGACGAGAAATATATGAAGGCTTCACCGTTATGAGTTGCGTTTCATTGAGCCGTTTCCAGCTCACGTAGCAATTTCTTACTAGGGACAAGTCTCTTCAAGAATCGACGCCTGCAGTAGATAGAGACCAAC
>CAZBMV010000012.1:0-18140 GCA_964493145.1 uncultured Candidatus Saccharibacteria bacterium | reverse complement strand
ACGTACCCTGACTTACGAATCAGGGACGGCATCTTCAGTTTTTGGAACATCCGCGACGTCCGCAACGTATTTTGTGCGCACTTTCTCCTTCAATTCTTTTTCACGTGGATGGTCATCTACACACCACTCTACCTCTCTTCGGTCATCGGGCTCTCATGGGAAGACATCGGTGCAATTCTCTTCGTCGGACTCATGGCGTACGTGTTCTTGGAGTATGCCGTCGGGTTCATAGCGGATTCATACCTCGGCGAAAAAGAGATGATGGCCATCGGGTTTGCCATTACCGCGGTCGCGACGTCATGGTTCGTATTTTTGGGTGGCGCAACCGTTACCATGTGGATGTTTGCGATGTTCATGACGCGCGTTGGTGCGAGTCTCGTAGAGGCGACAACGGAGAGTTACTTTTTCAAGCACACGCAGGGGAAAGACACGAATGTCATTGGACTCTTCCGCATCACCCGCCCCCTCTCGTACGTTGTCGGTGCATCCTTCGGTGGCATCTTACTTCACTTTTTCGCATTTGAAGCGCTCTTTCTCGCGCTCGGCTTTCTCATGGTGCCTGGGTTGTTTTTTGCTATGGCACTGCAAGACACACGCTAATCTAGAACTCATTTAAAAACCCATCTGCTTTATTGCGTTCGTCGCTCAAACACTCATCGTATATTGAATACGCCTCGTGTTCTCTCTTCTCCGCGTCTCGCATCTTAGGTTTTTAAATAAGTTCTAATAGAAGCATACTCTGAACGGTTTACGTTAAAAAATCTTAGTTAGGAAGCATGTACATTTTTCCTTTCCTTGCGACAAGCCCCTCCGCGAGGAGTTTTGTGAGTTGTGTGTCAATGCGCTCCTCGGAAAACGAGAGCGATTGCGAGAGTGTGCGAGTACTCGCAGGGTGCGAAGCGAGAGTGCGAAGAATGGCGCCACGCACTTCACGAAGCGAACCCTTAAACGAAGATTGCTTCGTGTGGTGCTTGCTCCGCACGTTCTCATTCCCAAACGTTTTCTTCACGTACGCGCCATAGTCCATGAGCGCGTAGTACCACTCGCGCGGATTTTTGTAATTAAGCGTTCTTTCGATTAATCGAATGATTTTTGCGTCGGGGACTGCGTCCTGTCCTTTGAAAAAGTGATGGAGATACACGCTCCGAATGTTGGTCTCAATCATTGGTACGGGTGTGTTGTATACAAACGCAAGGATGGCGCCGGCGGTGTACGGACCGATGCCGCGGAGTGACACAAGGTCTCCGTACGTCTTGGGAACCGCGCCTCGGTGTGTTTTAAGAATGGTTCGTGCGCATTCATGGAGCATCTTTGCGCGACGATTGTACCCGAGACCCTGCCACGCGCGGAGTACGTCGCCGAGAGGGGCTTCTGCGAGCGAGCGCACGGTAGGAAATCGCTTGAGGAACTCACGGTACTTTGGAATGACCCGGTGAACCTGTGTCTGCTGGAGCATGATTTCAGAGACGAGAATTCTGTACGGATTTTTTGTTTTGCGCCATGGAAGGCTGTGTCTTCCATGGCGCTTGTAGTAACTCCATACTGTTTTAACAAATTTCTTTTCTCGTGCGTTCATAAGTAACTTCTCTCATTTAGCGCAAAATTAAAAAATGAAAAACTCGATACGCATGAACCGTTCTTGATGCGCAAAGTTCGAGGAAAAACAAAGTTTACGAACGAGCCGTACTTCATGGTACGGTGAGAAGGAAACTGCAGTTTTGACAAAGAAATTTGCCATCACGAACGGTTCATATCGTGTAGACGACGTCTTTACGCTCCACTATAACAGGCCACCGCTTTCCCTTCGCATACGTGTACAATGCCATGTTCGGATTAAAGCAAATGGGCATCTCAACCGACTCAAGGAGCGGAATGTCCCCCTCGGTGTCGCCAACCCCGATGGACCCCTCGCGCGTAAATTCTCCCCTTTCAAAAACCCGCTCAACAATGCGTGACTTGTCTTTGATAAGTTCAAGGTCAACGGTCACTCCGGTGAAACAGTCACGTGGTCCGAGTTCATACACCCTCCCGTACACCTTATCAAACCCATGCGTTGCGCAGAACTCGTCCAAAATGGTCTTCGGAGATTGCGAGATAGCGACGAGGTAGTACTCTTTCGCTTTGAGATCTGAAATGAGGTCACGCGTGTACCGGTACGTTTGCTTCCCCTGCTCTTCAACGACTTTTTTTCCTATCTGCGCAAAGTCACCGTAGTACAATCCACGAATATGTTCCATAAATACGGCAACGAGCGCCTCAATGTACGCTTCGTACGTCCCCTCGCGATTCTGCCATGCCTGAAACTGTTTCTCGTATCCCACCGTGGCATTTTTTGGGAACACCCCCTCTCTCACGCAAGCCTCAACGAGCTCAATGAGAAGCGAGGAGCGAAACACGGTTCCGTCTATATCAAAAAAGGCGACTTTTTGCATACGTTCAGTATATCAAAAAAAGTCCGTCATGAATGACGGACTTTTGCTTTAACCATTTCTCATACGGTGCACAGTGAGCCCCTTGGCCACATCCCTTCCCACCCATGAGGAAGGCCGTGCGTGAAACTAGCCGCTGGACTTGGTCAAGTTTTATTTTGACACTAAACACAATCGTGTCAATAGCCTGTGGTGAATAACTACTGGACGTGTATGAAGAGTGGCTTCAGATTTTTCCACTCGTCTTTTGTAAGTTCCCGCTCATTGTATGTGCCGGAGTCGGGGTAATTTGCCTCGGAAATGGTGATGGTATCGTCCGGATACACCGCCTCAACGTACGCAACGTGTCCCACATCTTGTTCAATCATGTACTCCATGATTGCTTCCCTTTTCGGAACAACCCCAACGTGAATATTCTGAACACCACGAAGAATTTTGTGCCACACGCCAGGCACTCTCGGCCTCGCCTCGGGCCACGCGATACGCTTGCCTCGTTTCCAGAGCTTGTAGAGGACGTACTCACCCGCCTGTAGCGGAAATTCGGATTGCGCCAGACCAAACGCATCTCCAATGATGGCACGAACGTGAGCGGTGTTTGGGTGATCAACGGTGTTCTCTTTTCCAATTGCAAACTCCGGGTGCACTCGCATTGCGCGATCCGCAATATCCTCGCGGAGCACCCACCCTTCGGTCGTACCCCACATAATGTGATAGAAGCGCCCCTTTGGTTCAAGCACGATGACCATCTCCCCGTAGGGGACCTCACCGATTTGAGCGTCGTATTCAATCGTCGGATTTTTGTACACGGGAACACGAACACTTTGCGCATACATGACGGTGTTTTTTTCAATACGTGGTGTCGTCGTCTCAATAATTTCGTTAATCGCCTTAAAGGTCGGCGTTTCCGATTCATGGTCTGAATCAGGCGACGCCACCTCCGTTGGTGCAACATTTTCTTTGGGTGTTGCCGGTGAAAAAAAGGCGATACATCTCTCAACACACCAAACAGACGCGGAAATAACCACTTCGTATATCCTATCAATCGTAGCCGCGAACGTATTCATGGTTATATCACTATACCACTAGGACCTTGAGATACTACTTGACGAATGTTTTCCTTAGCGTTGCAAAATAACGCTATTAGTGGGCTTTCGGCCACCTTGTTGCGGCTTCTGCGTACACACGTGTGAGCGGATGTTTTGTACAATCGTGCTTTCGTGCGGGGCACACGTCTCTCCCATAGTGGACGAGCCGGTGATTAAAACCCCACCACTCACGCTGCGGCATAATGCTCATGAGATCCTTCTCAATGCGCACCGGGTCACTGAAGTCTGAGAGATCAAATCGTATCGCGAACCGCCGCACGTGCGTATCAACCGCGATTCCCTCGTGACTATTGAACGCATTTGAGAGAATCACGTTCGCCGTCTTTCGTGCGACACCGGGGAGCGTGAGGAGTTCGCGCATCGTTCTCGGAACCTTTCCGCCATACACCTCGCACACCATACGCGCCGCCCCGCGGATACTCTTCGCCTTCGCACGAAAAAAACCGCACGAGTGAATGATGTGTTCCATGTCGTGCTGTGACGCGCGTGCGTACGCCGATACCGTTCTGTACTTTTTGAAGAGTGTTTTTGTGACCACGTTTACTCGCGCATCGGTACACTGAGCCGACAGTATGACCGCGACGAGAAGTTCCCACGTGTTCGCATACGTGAGTGCAATCTGCGGATGTGGGTACAACCGCTTCAGAATTTTATTGAGTGCGCGCACGCGTGCGATGCGCTCTTGTAACTTGTGCTCTGTCATAAACGTACATTGTATAGCAAAAGAATAAAGGCCGCTTCGCGGCCTTTATTCTTTTGCAACAAAAAACCGGCAAATGCCGATTTCTATGCGTTACATGATGTGCAGTGACCCTTGTGTGTCAAAATCTCGTACAGTGCTGACACTCCAACGAGAATATAGACCACTTTTGTAAGTGTACTGCCTTCCCCGAGAATCGTTGCAACAAGATTCATGTTGAACGCACCAACGAGGAGCCAGTTGAGCCCTCCTACTACAAGGAGGACAAACGCCACCATGTGTAATGCTTTATTATTCATTTTTTAATCGCTAAAAACTGTTAAGCGACCTTTGTATAGTATACCATCACCTGAAATGCACACATGTACGCTTTGTGCAAATTCGCAATTAACGACAGTACCCTCTACTGTACCTGTACATTTTTATAGATAGTTATCCCCATACCTCCAAGCACGCAGAGGACTGTCGCAAGTACAAGAATTCCACCAATGTACGGGATAAAACCGAGTGCGAGAAATGACACAATTCCAATTCCAACGGTTTTAAGTGAAATTTCCGCATTCTTCAAAAGCAATTTTTGGGTGAGGTGCCCCACAAAAATCGGAGAGAGAACCACCGAGGTGAGGATGAGTCCGATGTATGCAATAAGAATCACCACACCCGCGAGAACACCGACGACACTAACAAGGAGTGTCATCCAAACGATCGGTAACCCCACGAGCATGAGTAGTCCGACGATACCCGAAGGTCCCACACGTTCAGCCGACACAAGAACGACTTTGTGAATATGCTTCCGCATGACGAAGTAGAAGAAGAGTGATGCAAACACGAGCATGAACACTCCGAATCCAACATCATAAAATGGCGATGTTCCCTTTTTTGTGGGAGTACCGGAAACTTTTTCAATAGTTCCCGTAATAACCGCGTCTTGCGCACGCACCACCTCCTTAGAGCTTGTGTAGGTGATATTCCCGCCAACCTGCGCTTTACTTCCGATTGTAAATAGTGATGCGACGGTGACACTGATGTCCCCACCGATTTCAGCATTAATGCGCGTAGTCTCTGCGGTACCGTGTACCGCTCCGACGACCGAACCATCTATGGTAAGTTCATTTCCAAAGAAGAGAATGTCCCCCTCAACACGAGCCGTAGAAAGTACGGTGAGCGCTCCACTCATGACCACGACATCTCCCTTCACCGGTTCTGCAATAATCACATTCCCACCAATAACGCGCAGATCGTCACCCACCGTTCCATGCACCTGAACCTCACCTCCGAGGACGGTGAGGTCGTGCGCAACCGGAGCATTCACCGTCACAACTCCTCCGGCAAGGTACACATCGTTTTCTCCCGAACCGGAGACGAGAACCTTTGAACCAAACCCATAAAAATCGCCAGTAAGTGTTTGGGCGGAATCAACCGACACCGTCTCACCCATTCTCAGAATGGGTCCAGCGTGAGTATATAAAGGCAAAAGCCCCACAACACTGAGGCCAACGAAAAACATAATTTTGTTCATTTGTATATTATACCACAATATATGGTCTTTTTCCAGCCTCGCTACTTCTTAAAACACGGGAGTAACTTAAGCGACTCAAGCGGTGTCGGAGCACCGCCGTTTATTATTTCTCCATATCTCGTTTCACCTACCGCTTCTTCGGCACAGGTGATCATTTCCGGCGTGATGGTGAACGAGTCTTGCGTGTACCCGAGTGATTCCACTATTTTCTGCTGTGTTGGCGTGAGCGAATCTTTGGTGATTGTAATAGATTCACCGCCACCTGATGAGCTTTTGGTGGTACTCGTGTCGCCGTTGGTTCCAACCTGCGCACGATCGGCATCTTGTGCGTTTGTGTTGAATGTTTGAACGGTGTACCAAATGTACACACCAAATCCAATCGCGCCGATAAGGAGGATTGTGACAATGCCCAAATATATTTTTATTCCTTTCATGTTGATGCAATGTACGTTACGGGCATTTGGAGGATGTACGCAATAATAATGCCGAGTATGACAAAAAACGCAAGTGTTCCAAAGAGGATACACCGCATACGGGAAATTTCCCATTCACCGGTATACCAGTTGCGGACGAAGAGGAACGGTAGAATAAAACGAAGTATGCTCATGCTTCAATAATACTATCAAAAAAAATATCTCACATCGCATACTGTGCACGTCACACACCGTTATGGAACAACTCTTTCCCCCGCTCCCACATTTCGGGATGGCCGTGTTCACGGAGCCAGTACCACCACTCCCCTCCCCAGAGGAACTGCTTCTCGTACCGCGTATCGCGCGCGTACTCTATGATTTCGTTGAACTTCCCGATGTCCATGCGCGAGTACTGTGTCTCAACGGGCACGTCGGTTACGGGCTCAAGGAGCCACGGCTCAAGAGAAAGTTCAATGAGGAACGTCTCCTTCTCTCCGTGGAGAAGTTCCATGATGCCTTCCTTGGTGCGGTAGAACCATGGCGGGAGAACGGTCTTAAACTGCCCGAGTTCCGGATTCCAGAAGTACACGTACACACTCGTCCCGAATGCGTCGCCGTTTTTGTACGGCCCGTTCCAGAGCCCCAGGTTACCGCTGTCGGTTACGAGAATCGGACGAGACGGGTCAAGTGAGCGTACGAGCGCAATTTCCTCCTTCAAAAATTCTTCATCAAATTCGCCACAGTGGTCGTACGCGAAGAGTCCGAGGTACGGCTCGTTTTCAACCTGCCAGTGCGTGATTGCGGGCGAATCTTTGTACCGCGTAACCACCGCCGTGATGTACTCTCTGATTTCGCTCTTTTGTTCTTCCCACGTGAGGTCCCGTGCCCACGGTGGTACGTGGCACTCGGGCCAGCGTGGAAGGCGACGTCCCACGCCAAAGATCACTTTTGCTCCCACATTTTCCGCTTTCCTCATATCGGTATCCATCCATTCAAAGTCGTACATGTTCCGTTCGGGCTCAATGAGCGTCCAGTGCGCACTCATGCGGAAGTTACGCACGCCGAGTTCATTGAGGAGTGCGTCAAACACCTCCTCCTCATCAAGGCCGAGTTCAAGAACGTAGGGAACATTATATGAAATGCCGTACGTAATTTTTTCAGGAACATCTTTGCGTGCGAAAAATATGAGAACGGCGAGAAGCAGTGCAATAAAGAGTACGACCATGCTCAGTATTTTAAAAACTCGTTTTTTCATGCTTCTTAAAATCTATGTCGGCAGGTGAAGGAATGTGTCAATTTTGAACACGCTAATAGAATCGCAGAATTGAAATAGTTCAAGGCGCGGCCGTGTAATAGACGCGCAAAATTGAGTGCAGTTCGAAGTGACAACAAGATTTCAAGCGAGCCATACTCCTTGTATGGTGAGCGAAGAAATCGCCGTTGTCACAAAGAAATGTGCCAATTTTGCGCGTCTATCTAAATAGTACTAGAAAACCGACTGTAATAACAGCCACAAATATCGCTTTTTGGAGGATAGTCTCCTTGCGATACTTTTCACCAATGTGTACCGCGGTGGGGCGTATGCTAAAGAATATGCCAAGGAGGAGAATGAAAACGAACTGGAGGCCACCGAGTGCCTGCACAACGGCGACATCACCAAGGTCGGTTGCCTTGAGGATAAGAATCGTTGAAACACCGGCGAGAATCTTGTTCGCACCAATGAGGTACCCCGCTCTTCGTGTTGTCGCCTTTGTCTGTTCCTTAATTTTTTCAAAGTAATTCGGAATCATGAGGAGTGAGAGCGCGAAGAGCATAAAAGCGATGCGTGACCAGAAAAAGCCGTCATCAAATGATGTCGCCATGAAGAGTCCCTTGATGGCGATGTAGTGAAACGCAAAAAAGAGTCCTGAATGAAAACAGACGAATGCGGTCTTGAACGTAAACTGAAATCGCGACACGAGGTACGTTCCAAATGCGAGAATGGCGATACCGAGTCCGTAGTGCGAGGTCATTATCGTATTGAGGAAGAAGTGCCCGAGACCGAATGAGGCGATTGCCGATGTCGCACCGACGACGGGAACGACATCCGCCGCGTCGGCGGTGCGCAACGCACTGAACATTGAAACGAGTCCGATGAAAAATGTGTACGCGGAAAGGTACGCAAGGGCGACAACACTAAGTGTTGGGCGAAGCACGTTGTCAAACGATGGAACGGGAATATTATCAGGAAGGAACGGAAGAAAACTGAAAAAATACACCACAATCCACACGCCGGAAATGAGACATGTATAGAATGCGTACACAAACGGCTTCGGAAGAATTTTATCGTCCGAAACAATCCGCTTATCAATGAGCGCGACGAGTGCATTCAAAAACTGTGCCCCGACCGCAAGTAGTATCCAGTTCATTAAAAAAATATTGAATAGAAAATATTGAATAGAAAATATGAAGGTGGTTGTGAGTATTCCCTATTTTCTATTTTATATCCTCACATTCTATTCTACCGCATTCTCCTCGCAAATTTTCTTGTAGACGTACGCTGAAGGTCGGATAACTCGTTTCTGTGTCGCATAGTCAACCTCCACGAGTCCAAACCGTTTTTCAAAGCCGAGTGCCCACTCGTAGTTATCAAGGAGCGACCAGTAGAAATGCCCACGCACGTCAGCACCACGCTGTATTGCATTCCACGTTCCTTGTACCTGTCGCGTGATGTAGTCTGCACGATGAATGTCTTTGGCGTCAGCAAGGCCGGATTCCGAGACGAAGAGGGGTTTTTTGTATCGCCACAGCATCATGAGTGCGTCCTCAATTCCCTCGGGATAAATGTCCCAATCCATGTCGGTCTTCTCGTACGTCGCCGTGTCACCAAACTTTCTGTGGAAATAGTAGTTGAGACCTACGGAGTCACACTTCTTGTATACGCGTTTCATGAACTGGTGTGTCCAAAAATAATTTGAAACCGACGCCATGAGTTTGTTCAGCGGATTTCCATTCGCGTGAAAGAGGATGACGTGCTTCACCACACTCACATCGCTCGCGAGAAGTACGTGCTTGATTGCACCGTACGCCTCGTTATGCGCTTTCGCGAGATTTTTTACAACACGCATGTAAAGAAACAGGGAATGAAGTCCCTTCCGTGCCTTTGATTCATAGGTTCTTCCCGAATTGGTAATGGAAATGAGATCAATGAGCGCAAATCGTTTGAACGGCGGCCAACTTCCGCGAAGCCATCCGTTTGATGCGAATACAATCGGTTCATTCATCGTGGAGTAGTGGTGACAGTAGTCTTTGAGATGTTCTACGACGTACGCGCAGTAGCGTGCAAAAATTTCCGGAGAATCCTTCCGTTCAAATCCACCTGATTGTGAGAACCACAGCGGAAGTGTGAAATGCCAGAGCGTGATCCCCGGGTGTATACCTCTGTCTTGGAGCGCCTTCGCAACTTTCTGATAGTGCTTGATTGCTTCCTCGTCAAACTTTCCTTCCTCCGGCTCAATGCGTGCCCACTCAATGGACATACGGTGTGCAGTATGTCCGAGGGACTTTGCAATATCAAAATCCTCCTCATACCTATTGTAGTGGTCGCAGGCAATCCCGCACGGCGGAACCCTTCCCTCACGAGCCGCTTCTGCCCAGTCGGTATTTTCAATTTCTCCCTCAACTTGGTACGACGCGGTCGCCGCACCCCAAAAAAAATCGGGGGGGAACTTTTTTGTTGGTGCTTCTTGCATTATGTGAAAGTATAACTCATTCTATTACGTTCAGGAAACTTGCCGGGGCGAGATACCTGAGCCACTTTTTGTAGAGTGCGGTGGTCGCGATAACGTCGCGTGCGTTGTAACGGGCGATGTCGCGGAACTTTTTCGCATGAAAAAGTTCCGCGACGTCGTCTCCCTGCACCCCGCCGATTTTCGGACTCTCTATGCCAAACGCGCGACAGAAGAGGTGGAGTGACGGTCGCTTCTGCATCGCACCGTAGTACGTCATCTGATCTTGAAGGTCCACGTGGCGAATCGCCTTCTGTTGGTAGAGGTACCGTCCATCCATGAGGTCTCGTGTCGGACGCATTCCATGAACTGCGGTGCGAATATTCAAAAATGGTACATCAAATCCTCTCCCATTAAAGGTAACGAACGTATCGTAACTTTTTGCACCTTCCCAAAAATCTTCAAGCATCTCTCTTTCACTCCGCTCCTTGAGTATGAACTCACCATCAACACTATCAGTCCCCGCCCCCTCTCCGCGGTAGTACACGACCCCCTGCGCTCGTAGAACGTCGTAGAGGCCGACAGCGACAATGGAACCGGTGAGGGGAGAAAAGCCCAACCCTTCTTTGATATCGGTGAGGAGTGCGTTTCGTTCGTCTTCATTTTTTGCCGCCCGTGCCACCCAGCGAGTGAGTACGTCTTGCGTTGCAGAATCAAGTTTGCTCCACTCTTCACCGACTGTCTCAATGTCAAAGACCAGTGTCGCCATAGGTTTCTGTCGTGGTGCTTACCACCGTCTCATCAGGTGCACTGATAACCACCTCGTCGGCGCTTCGCGTGCTTTCTTGAGGTTTGTACGTTGCCCGAACCTTTTCAATGAACGAATCGCGTGAATCACGTACCTGCACCTCTTCATACGGAACCGCATCATACGCTTCATGCGGAATGAGAAAGATTGCCGTCTCCTGAGTACCGTACCCTTCTGTGCTCTCGTAGGAGGAAAAGTATATTCCTGTGAGGAGGGTCGCAAAGATGAGTATAACAATAAAAACGAGGAGATCGCGCGTTCTAATCATGCACCTATAGTACAACACCTGCGAAGGCAACGCTTTCGCAGGTGTGAGTTACAAAAACCCCGCGCTTCGCGCGGGGTTTTTGTATGTTCATTTATTCAAGTTCACCCTCTTCTTCATCATCCTCATCACCTTCATCACCATCGATGGCTGCGGCGCCTTCATCTCCCATAATTTCGTTGTCTTCATCGTCGCGGACAAAACCATCAAAAAGATAATTCATGTTGTTAGTTTAATTTAAATTGACGTTATAAATAAACGCGAACTTTAACCCCGAATTATTGTACAGCAAAAAGATGCATTTTCAACCCTGTTTCAACCCTATGCGAAACTGTGCGTTCACGACCTTCTCGCCTAGGGTCACCTTAGAACCCATCTCACATTGAACCACACAGTGTAATGATTAATGTGCGTGAGTGTTTGGCGTTTCTCGTGGTCAAAACAACGGCTACGAGTGGTAACGGCTCAAACTCGTCGTACATCAGTATGCCTCGTTTTGCGCCGACCACTCTCGCTCGTGTTTTGACCACGATAATTCGCCATTCAATGTGAGATGGGTTCTAGGCGAACACGAAAAATGCTGTTTGTCTATAGTTTGTCTGGACGCACGTATTTTCATGTATCAGAATGTTCTCGTTTTGTTTCTCTTTTCCGCTTTTCCACAGTGACCTGCCACTGGCGATTGGTACATTTCGTAACCGCTTTATATCATGGAGTAACCTTTACTAATTTTATGTAACAACGTTGCCTGTCAAAAGGGCAACGCCTCTAAACAACACCATGCCAAACAGTACAACGGGGAGCGAAGTTGTCAGCCACATTATCAAGCGATCGGGACGAAAGGTGCCGTTCAACCGCGGAAAAATTACACGCGCAATTGAGAAAGCACTACATGCAACCGGCGTCTACAAACCGTCTGCGCCGGAAAAGATAACGAAGGCGGTTATCGCGGAACTCAAAAACCGTCATTCGGCAAACGACATCTACACGCCAACGGTTGAGGAGGTTCAGGACGTCATTGAGAAGACACTCATGGAAGTCGGGTTCCTTGATACCGCAAAAGCGTACATTCTCTACCGTGAACAGCATGCGCAAATCCGCCGCATGATCAACACGGAGTCCATTGACCTCGTGGATCAGTACCTCGCACGCGCCGACTGGCAGGTGAACGAAAACAGCAACATGTCCTTCTCGCTCCAAGGACTGAACAACTACATTGCGTCTGAAATCAGTAAGACGTACTGGCTCAACAAAATCTACCCCAACGAGGTGCGCGAAGCGCACCAGCATGGTGACTTCCACCTCCACGACCTCAATCTCCTCTCCGTGTACTGTGTCGGCTGGGACCTCTACGACCTCGTTCGCCGTGGATTCGGCGGTGTCTCAGGGAAGGTTCAGAGCAAGGCACCGAAGCACTTCAAGTCTGCGCTTGGACAGATGGTGAACTTCTTCTACACCCTTCAGGGTGAAGCGGCAGGTGCGCAGGCATTCTCAAACGTTGACACACTCCTCGCACCGTTCATTTGGTACGACCACCTCTCGTACGACGAGGTGAAGCAGGCGATTCAAGAATTCGTCTTCAACGTCAACGTTCCAACACGCGTTGGCTTCCAGACCCCGTTTACCAACATCACCCTTGACCTCACTGTCCCCTCACACTACCAAAAGACAAAGGTCATCATCGGTGGAAAGGAAATGAAGGAGACGTACGGTGAATTCAAACGCGAAATGGACATGTTCAACCGCGCCTTCCTTGAGGTTATGTGCGAGGGTGATGCTTCGGGGCGTGTGTTCACCTTCCCCATTCCAACGTACAACATCACGAAAGATTTTGACTGGGAGAACGAGAACATCGTTTCACTCTGGGAGAGTGCCGCAAAGTACGGCATTCCCTACTTCTCAAACTTCGTGAATTCAGATATGAGTCCTGACGACGCACGCTCAATGTGTTGCCGACTCCGCATTGATAACCGAGAACTCTACAAGCGCGGCGGTGGCCTCTTCGGCGCAAATCCACTCACCGGTTCCATCGGCGTCGTTACCATCAACCTTCCCCGCCTCGGAAAAACATCAAAGGACAAGGCGCAATTTATGGAGAAACTTGCGACGCTCATGGATACCGCAAAGGAGAGTCTTGAGATTAAGCGTAAGGTGCTTGAGTCAATGACCGACAAGAACCTCTACCCGTACACGAAGTACTACCTTGAGGGCATCAAGACCGCGTACGGCACGTACTGGAAGAACCACTTCTCCACTATCGGACTCGTAGGCATGAACGAAGCGATTGCAAACCTCCTCGGCACCACCATTGCGACGGAAGAGGGATCAAAATTTGCAGAAGACATCCTTGACTTCATGCGCAACAGAATTGCCGACTACCAAGAGGAGACCGGCAATAACTACAACCTTGAGGCAACACCCGCAGAGGGAACCTCATACCGCCTCGCGCTCCTGGACCAGAAGCAGTTCCCCGACATGATTTTTGCAAACGGTACGGGCACTGACGTCGTAGACCCATACTACACAAACTCAACACACCTCCCCGTGCAGTACAGCGATGACGTGTTTGAAATTCTTGAACTCCAAGATTCACTCCAGACGAAGTACACCGGCGGAACCGTCATCCACTTCTTCTTGGGAGAACGCATACAGGATGCGAGCGTTGTGAAGTCACTCGTCAAGAAAATCTGCAACGAGTACAAACTCCCGTACTTTACCCTCACGCCAACCTTTAGCGTGTGCCAGACCCACGGGTATCTTCACGGAGAAGTACCGAACTGTCCTACGTGTAACGCGGAGTGTGAGGTGTACACCCGTATCGTCGGCTACCTCCGTCCTGTTGCTCAGTGGAACAAGGGAAAGAAAGCAGAGTATGGAAATCGAGCGCACATTGATTCAGAAGCAATAGAGGCGAAGGAAAAGGCGCTCGTATGAGGATTGGCGGACTCCAGAAATGTTCGCTCATTGATTACCCAGGAAAAGTCTCCGCAATCATCTTTACCATAGGATGCAACTTTCGGTGTCCCTACTGCCATAATCCCGAACTCGTTGATGAAACGGCGGAAGAATTGAATGAGGAAAGTGTCTTTGCATTTCTTGAAAAACGAAAAGGTCTCCTTGACGGCATCACCATAACAGGAGGAGAACCGACGCTCCACGACGACCTCATTCCGTTCATCCAAAGAATTAAAGCACTCGGCTTTCTCGTAAAACTTGATACGAACGGGACACGCCCCGACGTGGTGGAACAGGTTCAGAGAGAAAAGCTCGTTGACTACATTGCGATGGACATCAAGTCACCGCTTGCGAAATATGCAGAAACCGTAGCGCGTCCGGTTGACATCGTGAATATTGAAAAGAGTATTTCACTCCTCATTACAGGAACGACCGACTACGAGTTTCGAACGACCGTCGTGAAGACGCTCCTCACACGTGAGGATCTGGAGAAAATGGGCGAGGAAATACGTGGCGCAAAACGGTACTACCTCCAGAAATTCGTCCCCACAAAAACCTTAAATCCCGCATTTATTCGGAAGACCACCTACGCTGATGCAGAGTTTGAAGAAATGCGTACAATGATGAGTACCTATGTTAATGAATGCATCATCAGATGAGCGTGATTCTATCTACCTAGACCACGCCGCCGCAACACCCCTTCGCCAAGAGGTGCGTGACGTGATGCTCCCCTTCCTCGGTGCAACGTACGGAAATCCATCTTCTATACACCACAAGGGGCGCGAGGCGCATGGTGCAATACTGCGCGCACGCGAGGATGTCGCGACCGCACTCAGAGCACACCCCCATGAAATTATTTTTACGGGAAGCGGTACCGAGGCAAACAACCTCGCACTCTTCGGTGTTCTCCGTTCACAACACGACAATAAGAAGCACATTCTCGTGTCACGAATTGAGCACAAATCCGTCCTCGCACCCGCAGACGCGCTTACGCGTGAGGGGTATGACGTTGAGTACGTTCCCGTTCCGGCAGATGGACGTGTGCGTGTGGACGACGTCGTTGCGCGTGTACGAAAAGATACCGCACTCATCTCCATCATGTACGCAAACAACGAAATAGGGACTGTTGAACCTATTGGGGAAATTGCGGAGGCACTCAAAAAAACGTTTACGATATCCGGCACACGGCCACTCTTCCATACCGACGCGTGTCAGGCACCCGGACAACTTCCCGTGGATGTAACAGACCTCGGCGTTGACCTCATGACACTTAACGGGAGCAAAATGTACGGACCCAAGGGAACGGGTCTCCTCTACGTACGAAGCGGTGTGACACTCCTTCCTCACATTCTGGGTGGAGAACAGGAAAACGGCACACGAGGAGGAACTGAAAACGTTGCGGGAATTGTCGGGCTTGCAAAAGCGCTCACGCTCGCCGTTGCGGAGAGAGAGGATACAACAAAAAAACTCACCATCCTTCGTGAAAAATTGATTGCTGGTGTCATGCGCGCAATTCCGAACGCAGTACTCAACGGACACAGAGCGGAACGTCTCGCAAACAATGTGCACCTCTCATTCCCTCACATTGAGGGTGAGTCGCTCGTCCTCCTCCTTGATGCAATGGGTATCTGTGCGGGGACGGGTTCAGCGTGTAGCGCACACGACCTCACACCATCACACGTCCTCCGCGCAATAGGCCAAAACCACGAACTCATTCACGGGAGCATACGCCTCAGTCTCGGACGAGAAACGACGGAAGCTGATGTTACAAAAACGATTACGGCACTAGAGGCGTGCGTCGCACGACTCACCGCACTCTCGCCACTCCCCCTCTCTCTATGAATAGTGAACACGACAAAAAAATAAGCGACGTAACCTCGTGCGATCACGGTACGTCGTGGTTGTATAGCGACACCGTGAAAGACCACTTCATGAATCCGCGCAACATTCTCATCAATGATGAAACGTACGAGAGTGACGGTATCGGCATCGTGGGGAGCCCCGCGTGCGGCGACATGATGGTCGTGTGGATTAGGGTGAGCAAAGACACAAATCGTATCAGCGAGTGCGTGTGGCGCACCTTCGGCTGCGCATCGGCAATCGCCTCAACGTCTATGATGTCAGTCATGGCGACCGAGAACGGTGGCATGACGCTCCACGATGCGAAGCGCCTCTCACCGGAAGCGATTTTGGAGCGCCTCGGCGGTCTCCCCGACCGCAAGTACCACTGCTCGGTGTTGGGACATCAGGCACTCCGAGAAGCGGTCTTGGATTACGAAGAGCAACGCAAAGTATGAGAACAGTACCTCACGACACCATTACGTGGATGGTGAAAGAAAAGCGCTCTGAAGCACCAGACGTTGAGACGATTATTTTAGAAACCGAGGGAGAAAGACCTCCGTTTATCGCGGGACAATACCTCACGGTTCTCTTGGCGGGATTCGAACCAACCGAAGGAAAGAGTTACAGTATTTCAAGCATTCCTCGTGACGCACACCTCTCACTTACCGTAAAAGCAATGGGAAATTTTTCTCGTGCAATTCTTTCCCACAAAGTCGGTGACAGACTCACCACCTCTCTTCCCTATGGATTTTTTCACCCCGAGCGTGACGAACGTGGCCCCCGCGCATTTGTTGCAGGTGGCATTGGAATTTCACCCATACTGAGCATCATTGAAGACTTGCTTGTAAATGGAGATACGGATAATCTCACACTTTTTTATTCAAACAGAACACGGGCTGATATTGTTTTTAAAAAGCGAATTGACGCACTTGTACGCGATTATTCAAACTTCATCGCCCACCACTTCATCACTCGTGAACCCTATTCCGAAACCAGTTCAAGGCCGGACCTTGTACATGTACAAGGTCCGGCCTTGAATGATGGGTCAGTGACATACGGAAGAATGACATCCGAGTACATCACTGCGCACCTCGTGAATCCAGCAGAAACCGATTTCTTTATCTGTGGCTCAATCGACTTTACTAAAAGTATGTGGACGAAACTCAAACATGCCGGCATCCCCCACACCCGCCTCTACACCGAAGGTTTTTTTTAATTACCTTAAAGAGATGTGTGTTATTGAAATTACCCTTACCTTCATTTCATGCTATAGCATGAAATGAAGGTAAGGGTGGTATTTGGTATTTTGTATTCATTTGTCTAGGGCCACCTTAGGCAAAGTTAGTAACATCAAATATTATCTGCACGCGCCTAGAGCAACCCTGAGCGCGTGTACTACATCTATTTTTTGTATAAAATAAAATAAGGTAACATATCAATACCAACATAATTAAACATCTTATAATTTGCCCGTCTAGCAGTTGGTGATAGTTTGTGCATTTTAAGATTCCTTTTTGGAATAAAAGGATAAAATCGTATTTCCTGATGATTTTTTACCTTATCAATCCACACAAAATTTGTTATAAGAGGAGGTGTAATAAAACCCGACTTTAAAACTTTTTCCATAATATCCCATCCAGCACCAAAAATTTGAGCCTTTGGTTTTGAGTTGTTTGTTTTAACTTGAGCACGGAAACTGCACCCTACACACTGAATATCATACAGTGGATAATTTTGTGGTAACAACATAAGTTTTTTACCACAATTCGGACAAGGTACTTTTTCTACAACGTCCTGTTCACCTTTGTCACCTGATTTCTTGTTATTGATCATATTTTATTAAAAGATAGTAAGAATTTCAAAATATTGTATTTACTCAAAGACAACCTCAAACGGATACATTCCCATACCGCAACTTCCCTGAAGCGGACCTACGTTCTGAACACCGATATCAATATCCGTTGAGCCGCTCTGCGGGAGGACTTGCGACACGTTGAGGCTCGGAATACGGACTGATGCGGAACAATCAAACGTGCCGGATGTATTGAAACGTATCACTGTGGTGACACCTGCCTTCGCGACGCTCTTTCGAGGGAGGTATCCGCCTTTCGCATCAATTTCTATAACTTGTTTCTCTCCTTCCATGTGGACGTTATCGCCTTCAGCATATGGAGACTTTGGCGCGTTTACCGTCACACCTGCAAACATGAGCGCGCCCACGATGATGAATACGGCGACAATGAGTGCGATAACCATGGGTTTTTTCATAATTTAGAATGTAAAAATTGGTGGCACAAATCCCACAATAACCATACTGTTAATGATGTTCATGAGTGCGAATGCTATGACGATGAACCCTGCGGTCTTGTAGAACATACCCGCGTACACGCTTTCCG
>CAZBMV010000011.1:14601-22961 GCA_964493145.1 uncultured Candidatus Saccharibacteria bacterium | reverse complement strand
ATCCCCACATCGGGGATTTTTCATTTCTGCTATACTTATTAAATCTATGGAAACATACAATTGGTATCAGACGTTAGTGAAGCCGGACTGGGCACCACCTGCGTGGGTGTTTGGACCGGTGTGGAGTGTCCTCTACACAATCATTGCCATATCGTTTGGGTACGTTGCGTACAAATACTTCAAAGGTGTGCTTCCCTTCGCAGTACTGCTTCCCTTCATACTGAATCTCATTTTTAATTTTGCGTTTACCCCACTCCAGTTTGGTTTGCAGAATAATGTTCTCGCCTCGGTAGATATTCTTCTCGTGCTCGGAACGATGGTGTGGGCGGGTGTTGCGGTATACCCCCATATTCCATGGGTCGTGTACGTAAACATTCCCTACTTCCTCTGGGTGTCGTTTGCCACCGTTCTTCAACTAACCATCGCGTACCTCAATTTCTAGTTTGGTAGCATAGATTCTGCAATGTAAATTTGACGGTTTGCAATTGCGGAGATCAGGCGTATGCTTAACGGTATACTTCTATGGATACCAATAATAATCACAAAAAATTGGTTCCGGTGATTCTCGCACTCGTTTTGGTAGTCGGATTGTTTTATTGGTTCTCCAATGAGGACACTGAAATGGTTGGTGCCGTATCCCTCTCCGTATCTGCAGACAAACCATCCTACACAGTTGGCGAATCGCCAAAACTTACGCTAAGGCTCACGAATGATGGTGCGTCCCCGGTTTGTTTGAGTGAGACACCTCTTGGAAATATCTCCTTTCAGTCCATTACCCGTGACGGCTCGCCTGTTGAGACGCGTACGGCACCATCATCATTCCTCACCTCTCTCACTGAGATGGTGAAAAGCAAACTTACCGATGTTGCGCCGAGCGCGTACATAGAAATTCCGATGGAAAGCTCGTACGATCCGGGCCTTGGCTCAGAAACCCTCTACACTACGGCACTTGATGAGACCTCGGGCACCACCACCTTTTACAACATTGGAAAACCGGGGGTGTACGAAATCAGCATCGCCTACGATTATGTGGCCGGTTCATCCCAAAAATGTGCACCCGTATACGAAGGGCAATCTACCGCAGCAACCGTTTCATTTACCATAAATCCATAAACCCATGTTGGCACGTCACGCGACAAATACACACGACATTGCGAAGTATACGGTACTCCTGTTTTCACTTTTTGTTTCATTTCTTTTTGCGCCACACGCCGATGCAAAGATTGTGGTGAGCGGTGACCCGATATTTACCGACGACGTCAACAACTGTCTCAGTACCTATCGCAACGCACCCGGCATTGTCGGTGATGTCATTAAAGAACTGGAAAATTCAACAAATGAACACAGGATTATCAAGAGTCCCGATTGGTCAAACACACCAAACGATGTGCCCAAGGCGACCGGTGGATCGGGGAGCGGTTCGGTCACAAGGGTTGATAAGGTGGAACTTGAGAAGTACAAGAAAGACTTTCCCGAGCTCAAGGATAAAGATTTTTGTACCGCACTCCTCCACGAGCTCTGGCATGCGATTGATAATGACCGGGGCACCCGTACCGCGCACAGTGATAAAGTTGATGGCGTGAAGCGAAATGAAATTGAAGCAACCATATTTCAAAATTTCATTCATTCTATACGGGGTGTCCCCGTACGCACCATGTACGGCGGTGTTGATATGAGCAAAATTCTGTTTGCCGGAGACGAACTGAAGAAAGAAGAGGTAGCGGTGTCAGCAACAATGGAGTTTAAGCACGTCAAACCGGGAGAATATAGTGAAGTGTATGCAACCATAAAGGCAAAACCAAATTGTCAGATTGAGGTGACTCTTTCTGGGCCTGGAGTAGACGATACGGCAATCAAGACCGCCTCCACTGATTCTAACGGTAATGCAAAGATAACGTGGCGTATCGTCTCATATGGTACGTACGCACTTAAAGGAAAATGTGCGGATGAAAAATTTGCTGCCGAGGTAAATGTAAAGTAGATACAGAACGTTCTGCAAAAATAAAACCCCACGTACATGTGGGGTTTGTGCGGTATCACGCAACGGCGGTTCTCACGATTCCCTTCCTCAGTGCGTGCGCGAGCGTCTGCTTTTTCTTTTTTACAAACGGCCACGGCTTCACCGGCCCGTAGCGACCCTCGCGGTAGAACACGTTAAAGCGCAGGTGCGCGGAGCGTTCATTCTTGAGGAGTTTTGCAATGGTTGCATAGTCACACTCCCAGAAATCACGCTTCTTGCCGTCTTGACACAACACGTCACGGTGAGTCATCTCCGCCGAAATCTCAGTGGCAACCACCTCATTCGTGTGTGCGTCCACTTCAAGGTACCACGTCTTTTTCGTTGGCACGATTATGAACCTCCTTCTCCAAGAACAAACCATACTGTACCCTCCAAAAATTGTTTGGTCAAAAATTGACGTGCATTACCGTATGCCGTATTATTTTTTCAGTCAAAAAAGGGGGTGTGAAATGAAAACGTTGTCGCTTACGGACAGAAGAGTCCGAAAGCTCATGCTCTGCATGAGCAACACGGAGAAACGTTCTGCGAGTGAAGTAGCGGAACAGTACAACAGACGATACCCGCCGAGTATTATTGGGAGAATCGTCGGTATCAAAATGCCCGTTTCTGAAATTGAGCAGGTACTCACCTTCCTCTCGGAATACGAGTACGTTCATGCCGAACTACTCTCGTTCACCGATAGACCACTCGTGAGTCCCGAAAAGCACTACTGGCTCACCGCTGCCGGCCTACAGTTCCTTAAAAAGCAGACGTCACCTCTCTGAGGTGACGTTTTTTATTGTTTACGTTCAGTTTCAGAACCTGTATCAACAAAGTGCGGAATGCGCGGCACAAGCACTGCGATGAGTGCTGAGAAGATTCCCACCGTATAAAATCCAAATCCAAAGGCCATGCCGATTGCGGCGGCAAACCAAAGACTTGCTGCGGTTGTGAGGTTGCGTACCGACGTTCCATCTTTAAGAATGAGCCCCGCTCCGAGGAAGCCGATACCGGTCACTATTTGTGCGGCAATACGTGACTCATGTTCCGGTTCAATGAGCGCCGAGAGAAATGTAAAAAGCATAGCGCCCATGATGACGAGCGTGTGGGTGCTGATTCCTGCGTCCTTATGTCGCGACTCACGCTCTATACCAATCGCAAAACCGGCCAAAAGACAAAGGGAGATATTAAAAATGAACACGAGTTCCAAACTTTCCCCGCTCAAAAAGTTCTCAAGCATATAAAAACTATAATGCACAACGAATACTTTTCATAGGCGTGTTTGTACATAAGTTCGTAGAAAAAAATTTGACACGGACTGAAAAATATATTATTATGGAAAAACCTTAAAACTCTCTTAGTATAGATCTCGGGGTTTGGAGGTCTATAACGTCCTCACGGAGGACACACAACTACACGTATGAAAAATTTTGAACGACATCGTCGGAGTATGTCGTCTCTGCGTACATCGCCTAAAAGTGGTGCACGTCGTTCCCATCCAGGAAAAACGCAGAGCGGTACGCACACAGAAAAAAAGTCGCACTACACGCACACAAGAAGTGGTTCTTCCTCGTTTCATCGTCGCAAACCACACCACTCCGGTGCTGTTGCACACACACGAAATCAACCACGACGTGGTGGACGGGTTCGCAGTACCTTTGACGTATCCCGCTTCATTAACAAAAATCCGGTGACACCTACCGCACCGGAAGTGTTTACCCCTACCCACAAGTTTACCGAGTTTGGTCTTGATAAGAAGCTCGCGTACACCGTCACCTCATCGGGACTCACCTCCCCCACCCCCATTCAGGATCAAATTATTCCCCACATCCTTGATGGAAAGGACGTCATCGGGCTCGCAAATACCGGAACGGGCAAGACCGCCGCGTTTCTCATTCCCCTCATAGACAAAACGCTCCGTGAGTATTCACGTCAAACACTCATCCTCACCCCGACTCGCGAACTCGCGATTCAAATTGAACACGAATTGCGCAAACTCTCGCAGGGATTCAAACTCTTTTCAACAACCTGCGTCGGTGGCACGAACATTCGTCCACAAATCATGGGGCTCCGCCGAAAGAATCACTTCATCATTGGTACTCCGGGTCGGGTCATGGACCTCATTGAGCGCGGATCAATCCGTCCCACGACGATCACAACGGTCGTTTTGGACGAAGCCGACAGAATGCTTGATATGGGATTCATTCACGATATGCGAAAAATTCTTTCCGGCATCGGCTCCGAGCGTGAGACACTCTTCTTCTCGGCGACCATGTCTGATGAGATTAAAAAATTGGTGCACGATTTCCTTCGCGACCCGATAACGGTATCGGTGAAAAAACAAGACATCACCTCAAGTATTGAACAAGACATCGTGAAGTATACGCACGTGCACAAATTTGAAGTACTCACAGAACTCTTAAACTCACCTGCAATGAAGCGCGTTCTCATCTTTGGTGCTATGAAGCACAGCGTTGAAAAGCTTGCACAGCAACTTGTCGCACATGGAATAACTGCGGATTCAATACACGGGAACAAGTCACACCAGCAACGCCAGCGGTCGCTCAAGCGCTTCAAGGACAGTCACGCGCGCGTTCTCGTTGCGACCGATGTCGCCGCGCGCGGTATTCATGTTGACAACGTGACGCACGTCATCAACTACGACCTCCCCGCCACCTACGAAGACTACGTGCACCGTATCGGGCGCACGGGACGCGGTAGTGAAAAAGGAAAGGCGCTCACATTTGTAGAGGCATAACACCACCATAAACAACATGGCCAACATCGTAAGTCGGCTATTTTGTTTTGCGCTAACAACGTACGTGCAATGTACATTCCTCTGCTATACTTCTGTGCATGGAAACCTTTGACACAAAGCACCCGACATCGGAAGAGAATATGTCATTTTTCTTTCACGTGAGTATGTGGTGGAGAATTTTTTACGGGTTCCTCCGCGTCATTCTCGGTAGTACGCTCCTCAAAATAACCGGGCAACCGGTGCATGCATTTATATACGACATCATGGAGCACGAGCTCACGGGAAAGACGACTGACATCGTGCTCGGACAGGTGTACACTTTCTTTGAAATTCACGATTTCACCATCACGTACTTTCTCGCAGGGTATTTCATTTTCTGGGGAACGATTGATATCGTCCTTTCCCTCTGCCTCATTCACCGTATTAGGCGCGCGTTTCCTATCGCAATGGGCATCATTACACTCTTCATTTTCTACGGAATCGTTCGCCTCACCTTTACACACTCGCTTACGCTCTTCGCGGTCATACTCATTGACTTTGGTATTCTCTACCTCATCAGTCACGAGTACCGGAAATTGAAAAGACTCACTTGAGGTAGTCCCACACCTTCCTGTCTTCTTCACCGTCAATCTTAAAGAGTGAGACGCCGAGGAGTCCGTACTCCTTCGCAAGATCAATCTTGTCTTTCATCGCTCTCGCGTCTGAGTACCACCCAATGTTGAACACAACCTCCTTCCCCGTTCTATTTGCGTACGCGAGCGCCTGTGCCGCCACCTTCATTCCCTTTGGCGTATCTTTCGGTATGGCGAGATTTGAAGGAAACTTCACGTGATTAGAACCTTTCGGCAAGTAGGAAAAACTCATCTCGCCGGCATCGTTTCGTGTGGGTGTCACCTTGTATTTCTTCGCGACATCAAGAATATCGGGGACATTCATCGCTCCGAGTTTCCAGTAGTCGCGGTACCAATCAGGTGCGACGGTTACCGCATAGTGGTGACCGTACGTTGCCATGCCGAGCACAACCTTCTCCTTCGGAATGAGCGTGATTGTATGCGCGATTACCTTCCGAACCCAATCAGCATCGGCAACGGGCATGTACGGCGCTCCCTTCCGCTCATTGTTGAGTTTGATGTCGGCACGCTGCTGGTCGTACGCCATAATGACGACACGATCACAGTACGTTCCGATTGCTGCGTAGTCATTCGCGTAATTGATGACAGCGGGTACTTCCCTATAGAGCGAGTCTGGTGGTGTACGTGGCTCCACGGTACACGAGAGCATTTTGTCGCCGAGTTCTCCCTTGAGTTCCTTCAAAAATGCTGAGAAGTGATTGATCGTATCTGACTTCTTTCCTTCGTAGTCAATGTCTACACCATCGTACTTTCCCCTCTCCACCATCCGAGCAATTTCTTCCACGTGTGCGCGACGCGATTTCTCGTTACTCAAGACCGCATGAATGCTCGCACCATCGCTCCACATGACCGTGGGGACAATGAGCACGTCGCTCTTCTGTGCACTCTTCACAAAACTTTTCCATTCACGTGCGGAAAGTTTCGCTTGGTCGCGCAACTCTCCCTGTGTCGTCACCGTAAATGCAAATGGGTACACGACATCAAGTACACCGAGGTGCTTTTTTGCATCCTTAATTCCCTCAGAATCCCGCCAGTATGGAATCCATCCGGAAACCTCAAGTTCGTCGCTATTCGCATGTGTCACAAAAGGCGCTGTGCATACACCGATGAGCAAAGCCGACACCAACACCGCGTGTTTAAAAAATATCCGCATATTTTTATATGATACTTTATCTCTGACGTTTCAACGAACATTAACTTACTCTGTTTATTCACGACATGGACACTATCGACTTTAAGTGGTATAACAGACCAGTCTCACGGGGGTGAGATGATGTTCTTTTTTAATTTCAATTTGGGAGAAGTCAGAAATGACAAAAAGGAAGGTCCGCATGGTTGCGGCGGAGGTCAGAAAAGCAATCAAAAAGGAGATTGATCTGTGGCGTGATTCTCACCAAGATCTCGCTGGCGATGTTTCCGTTGAAGGCACACATATCAAAGTGTGGGTAGGAAATCCGACACCATGCACATGCATGATACGCAAATCTGGGCCGAAGGAGCTCACGAATCCGCAAAAGGACTCCATCCGCGATTTCTTTGAAAAACTGTTTCTGAAGTTCGCGGAAAAATTGAATTTGCGGTTTGTCGCGCGACAACTCCGCGAACTCAAGACACAAATGGTCTGCCTCTTTGAGGTGCGACCGGTGCTCGCGTAAGCGGGTGTCCACGAATGGCGGTTCCAGCAATGGGCCGCCTTTTTCATTTTTGTTTCTGCTGTACTATACAATCATGGACTTTCCACGTCACATTACGATAGAAAAACTCATTGGTGAAACGCCACTCGTTGCGCTTGAACGACTGCGACGTGAGAATTCTATTCCCGAAGACGTTCCGCTTGCGTACGCGGGACGACTGGACCCGATGGCTTCCGGAAAACTTCTCGTTCTCATCGGTGATGAGTGTAAACGACAAAAGGAGTACCACGGGTACGACAAAGAGTACGTCGTTGAGGTTCTCCTCGGTGCTCATTCGGATACCGGAGACGTACTCGGTATCGTGAAAGGAGCAGAAGGAGAAAAACTCGTGCATGAGATGGAAGCAAAACGAGCGGTCTCCTCTCTGCGCGGAAGACACGATTTCCCCTATCCGCATTTCTCATCAAAAACGGTCAAGGGAAAACCGCTCCACGTATGGACACTTGAAAAGAGACTCCATGAAATTGAAATACCAAAAATTTCAACACGAGTGCACACAGTATCCTTTCGCTCGCTTACAAAAGTACCAAGAGGTGACGTACTCATGACCGTGCGAAAAAAAATTGAGACTATTCCCAAGGTGACCGACCCCAAAAAAACGCTCGGTGCAGACTTTAGGCGTGACGAGGTACGCACCTCATGGAAAGAAATTGAAACAAGCGGGCCGGAGGAATTTTACGTACTTACCTTTGCATGTACTGTATCATCGGGAACGTACATGCGCACGCTCGCAGAAGTGATAGGGAAAAAACTTGGTACAGAGGGGCTCGCGTACTCCATTCACCGTACGAAAATCGGTAGATTCTACCCCCTAGTGGGAGGTATCGGCGTATGGGCGCGCGCATTTTGATTTGTGCACACGTTTAGAAAAGTACCAAAAATGAAATGGTATGATGAATAGGAAATGAAATCGCCAACACTTGAACAGCGCATCCTCAAACTTGCCGGAAAGATTTCACCACGCCTGAATTACCTCTTGTATCGGCCGTACAAAGGGGCTCACCGTGGGTACTGGTACCGTCTCCCGTGGAATAAGACGCCTGCGTGTGTCGTGTGTGAGTCTATTTGACTTTCACGGCTTAATTTAGTAGTATCTTGGCACTATGTCACAGGACAAACTTATAAAACTCGTTTCACAAGGCGACTCAAAGGGCGTCGGAAAAGGTCATACCTACTACGCTCGCAAGAATAAGAAGAAGCACGCTGACAAGAAATTTGAGTTCAAGAAATACAACCCTATCGCGAAAAAGCATACGGTGTACAAGGAGAAGAAATAA
>CAZBMV010000011.1:0-14501 GCA_964493145.1 uncultured Candidatus Saccharibacteria bacterium | reverse complement strand
TGCCATGCGACGAGTATCGGTTCTTGAATGGCGCGTGAGTATGAGTACGTAATGGGCCACGCCTGTGGTCCGAATGCACTGATTGCCTGAAGATTCTCCGTCGCACGCTTCGGCGTCTGACCGCCTGAGAGAAATACGATACCTCCCACTTCGTGGGGTACTGAAAGTTTAAATGTTCTCAGCGTCGCCGCCGCAACGTCTTCGGGCGATGATTGAGTCTTGTGAGCATCGCCCGCGAGTACCATGCTTGATTTCAAAATGAGCCCCTTGAGGTCAACGCGGTACTTTTTAAGAACAGCAAAAAGTACCATGAGCGTCCTTGTGGTAACTTCTTCGGCAATTTCAAGTGAGTGTGTACCGGGGAACATGACCTCAGGCTCAACAATCGGCACCATACCCTGTGCCTGGGCGACGAGTGCGTACTCCGCCATTCTGATTGCATTAATTTCTATACACTCGTCGGTCGGAATGTGTTGTCCAATGGTAACGACCGCTCGCCACTTCGTGAATCGCGCACCGAGGTTGTAGTAGTCCTTGAGGCGATCCTCAAGACCGTCAAGACCGCGCGTAACCACCTCGCCGGCAAACCCCGGTATCGGCTTCGTGCCCATGTCCACCTTGATGCCGGGCACAATACCGCGCGCAACGAGTACGTCTGTAAACGGAATACCGTCATCGGTACTCTCGCGCATGGTTGAGTCATACAGAATGATCCCCGAGAGAAATTCCTCAATTCCGGGGGCCGTAAATAAGAGTTCACGAAAATCCTGCCTGTTTGTCGGCTGGTTGGGAAGTTTTGCAATTTCAAGCCGTTTCCCTGCGGTCACGTCACTCTCATCAGCAGCGAGAATACCCTTTCCGCTCTGCATGAGTTGAGACACTATCGTGTAAAGATCGGCACTATGTCGCATAGTATAAAAAGTGTACCATGAAAAAAAGAAACGTTTTGACATTCTGTGTACATGTGTGGGCATTTGTTTTCTTGAACGAGAGAGCAAAAGAACGTATAGTCTCCACCATGTCACGAGATGAAGAATATCTGTTGCGAGATAAATACGACGGCAAAAAAACCGAGAAGTTTTTTAAAGATTGCACTCGCCTCGCAAGTGGCGAACCGCTCGCGTACGTCATCGGGTGGGTACCGTTTCTTGATACAAAAATATTTCTTGACTCACACCCGCTCATTCCGAGGCCAGAAACGGAATTCTGGGTAAAAAAAGCAATCAGCGCATCCCTTGCACAAGAAAAAATCCCTGCAAAAATACTTGACCTTTGCGCCGGCTCCGGCTGTATCGGCGTATCAGTTCTTGCCCACATTAAAGAAGCTCATGTTGATTTCGTTGAGATTGATGAGCACCATCACGAAACAATTTCAAAAAACGTATGTGAGAACGGCATTGACCCATCACGCACGCGTATTTTTGGAGGCGACCTATTTGAAAACATTGCTGACACGTACGACCTCATTCTCACAAACCCTCCGTACATTGACGCAACACTCGGACGCGTCGCCGACGAAGTGCTTCGGCACGAACCATCGCGAGCACTTTTTGGCGGGAAGGACGGCACGGAAATTATTGAGCGTATTATCGCAAACGCGGAAAAACACCTCGCCGAAGGCGGAGTACTCTACATTGAGCACGAACCGGAACAATCCACATTCCTCAATGCCATAGCGCCACAATACGGCCTCATGGCAGAGACATGTACCGACCAATACGACATTCTTCGCTACACACGCTTCACTCGCACGGGAGAGGTATCTGTGTAACAATAGTGTGATGGCGTCACTACAACCTTTTGCAGTGCTCGGTGTTGAGGGACTCTTTTACGTACTCCTCCTCGCATACACCGTGTACGCACTCTTCCTTGCGTACCACTGGTTCACCTTTGGTGAGAGTCGGCGCATATCGCTCATCGCACTCGCGACGTACCTCATTGGCGGTGCGATACTTTTTCTCACGCTCTCCATAGCTCTTAATTCCCTCTAAACATATGAAGGCGGAAAAGATACAACTTGAAAACGACGAACAAATTCTCCTCCAGGTGCGCAAACACTGGTTCGTGCTCGCGACGCGCGTTCTCTCAATCCTTGTACTCACCATTCTTCCGCTCATTTTTCCTGTTGCGCTCGGTTCTTTTGTCGCACTCTTCATTGAAATAGACACAAGCCTCCTCGTCGCACTCTACACCGCGTGGCTCATCGTCATGTGGATGATGCTCTTCGGCGTTTGGACAAACTACTACCTCAATATTTGGATAGTCACGAACAAGCGCCTCATCGCAGTGACGCAACACGGCTTTTTCTTCAGGACGGTTGCGAGTTTCCGCCTTGAGCGCATGCAGGACATCATCGTGTCCGTGAACGGTATCCTCGCGACCCTCCTTGATTTCGGAACACTTGAAATACAGACTGCGGGCGAAGAGAAAAACTTTAAAGTGTCCGGCATACCCAGTCCCGCAGATATCAAGGCGACCATTCTTCAGTCCGCGGATACACTCATTGCGCGCACCGAACGCCCAGCGCAGAGCGAGGTGTAGCGGAATACTTCTTCTTGTACTACGACCAACTTTCGCATACAATCATCAGCATTATGGCACCAAAACTCAACACGGAAGCGTACAAGGGCACACGCGATTTCTATCCCGAGGATATGGCGGTACAGCGCTACATTTTTGACAAGTGGGCAAAAACCGCGGAACTCTTTGGCTTTGAGCGGTACGATGCATCCATTCTTGAACCCGCAGAACTCTACAAGAGTAAAGGCGCCGAAAATGAGGAGCTCGTGAACGAGCAGACGTACACCTTCACCGACCGTGGTGACCGTGAGGTGACCCTCCGTCCCGAGATGACGCCGACGGTCGCGCGCATGGTTGCCGCACGGCGTCGTGAACTCTCATTCCCCGTTCGCTGGTACTCTATTCCAAACCTCTTCCGCTACGAGCGTCCACAGCGCGGTCGTCTCCGCGAGCACTGGCAACTCAACTGCGACATGTTCGGCGTTGATGACGTCTCTGCAGACGTAGAGATGATTGCACTCGCGTACAACGTTCTCATGGCATTCAAAGGTGTAGACGATAATATGTTTGAGATACGTGTTAATAGCAGAAAACTCATGCAGGAAATACTTTCAGATAAACTCATTAATGCCGAACTATTACCTGAATATTTAAAACTTCTTGATAAAAAAGCAAAAATTAGTGAGGGAGAATTTAAGTCGGCAGAAAAAAAGTTACTGAAGGATGGTATTCAACTAAATATTCAAGTCAATGAAGAACTTAATAAAATTATTTTTGCTTTGAATGAGTTGGGCATTTCAAATGTCACATTTGATCCAACGATAACTAGAGGATTCAACTACTACACCGGCACCATTTTTGAAATCTTTGACACTGATCCGAAGAACAACCGCTCGCTCATCGGTGGTGGTCGTTACGACAATCTCACTTCTCTCTTCGGGGGCGACCCGATTCCCGGTATCGGTTTTGGTATGGGGGATGTCACCATGCGTGATTTTCTTGAGACACACAACCTTCTCCCAAAAGACATTCACGTCACCGCACCAACGCTCATGGTTCTTCCGATGGATGTCTCACACAATATTGAAGGTGAAAAAATTGCACAATCATTCCGTGTTGCGGATATTCGTACCGCAGTAGATCTCTCGGATAAAAAACTTGGGAAGAAAATATCTTCTGCGAGCGATGCGGGCGCGGAGTACGTGCTCGTCGTCGGAAGCGATGAGGTGGCATCAGGAACTTTTACGCTTAAAAAACTCACGACGAAGGAAGAGGTGACAGGGACTATTTCTGGTTTGGTCTCAAAACTTTAAAATATCCACTATTTCCTATTTTCTATGAGATTTGTGGTATTTGACCTAGAGACCCAAAATACTTTTTCCGATGTGGGGAGCAATGACCCGAAGGACCTTTCCATTTCCGTGGGGTGTGTGTACGATTCCAAAACGGATGAATACACAGTCGTCTCCGTTGATGAGATTCATAAACTATGGCCCATTATTGAGCAAGCGGAAGTGCTCGTCGGATACAATAGCGACCACTTTGATATTCCTCTCCTCAACAAGTACTACCCCGGAGATCTCACAAAAATAAAAAGTATTGATCTTCTCGCCGCCATCAAGGATTCGCTCGGAAAACGTCTTCGTCTGGATACGATTGCTCAGGCGACCATCGGTGCAAAGAAAAGCGCTAACGGACTCATGGCAATCAAGTGGTGGCGCGAAGGCGACATTGCCTCAATAAAAAAATACTGCAAACAGGACGTGAAGGTCACAAAGGAGATTTTTGAGTATGCACTCGCAAACCAGAAGGTTCTCTACAAAGATGGTACGACGAAGCGTGAGATCCCGTTAGACACGTCCTCATGGCACCCTCACGACGACCACTCCATGACCTTCTCCCTGCCGTTTTAAGGACAAAATGCTTAACTTAAGCCAATAATTGACAGTGTGTATAACCATTGATTTTCAATACGTCAAGTTGTATACTGTGTTTACAAAAACCTGCGGGTCGAACTGTCACCGGATGGTGGCGTGGTTAGGACAACTAACCTAGACAGCGTGGTTGGAAATATCCCTTCGGGGGTATTTTTCTACCAACAGAGAGATACTTGTATTTGTTGAAAATTCCTATATTATCAAATTAAAGGTTCCACCCCCGCAACAAGAGCCCCTGGGCTCTTCCGAAAGGATAGCGGGGGTGGTCATGTTTATACTCACCACTTTTAGTAGTACTTCGTCTCTCCACTACTAAATATATCAAACGAATGGCACTCAATATTTGCTACTGATTCCAGTGGTCTTTTTTCATTTCGCTCAAGCGAGACATACTTTGCCCATGCAAAATAATCTGCTATCTGACCATTAAAATCAGACATTGTCTGATGAAAATAGATAGCATACGGCTTGCCAATTTCCTTCAACTTTGGTTTTGCAACTTTGAGAAAATTATTTCGTTCATTATTTGTAAGTACCTTATCAAAAATGATGATGACCTTATCGTACGGACTATCTTTATGTACTTTCAGAAGATACTTAACGAGAGCAGAACCGAGAAGTGCATAGAATTTTGAATTTTGATGTGTTGGATGCGTTTTAGATTTTTCAGCAATTATATAGTTTACTTTTATATTATTGAGCGCATTTAAAAGCCCAAATACTCTATTTCTAATTTCTTGCCTATCTTCAGACGCATGAAAATGTTGATACTCCTCTCCCCCATTACCATTTGCAACAAGTTCGTATTTTAGTCGCTGAAGTATGTTTGAAGATTCAATAGGTGCACGCGCAGTAACAGCCGCAAGAACATAATACTGGGTACCTTTTCGTGAAAAATCAAGATTCCCCGACTCATCAACAAAAACATAAAGACAATTCATCAAATGATTATATCATTCAATCTCTCTCATGATTTCAATGGTTTTGAAATTGCAACATTTTTTTATAGTTCTAGTTGATAATTTGATATAATTGCAATGTCGAAAAATATTTATTCACTCTTAACCATTTTGAACCATGACAAAAAAGAATTCTGTGCGCACATCAAAAAAGATTGCAAAAGTTGCCTCAAAGGCACTTCGTGATGGCCGCACAAGTAAAAAAACAAAAAGGCTTGCGGGTGCCGTTCTTTCAAACAGGAAGCGCACAAGTAAAAAATAGAAAAATGTCACACGCCTGAGAGCTTGAGGAGAAGGAGATATAATTGAGTTCTGGTAATCACCAATAGCGCTGGCAGACATCTTTCAATAGAGTCCACCAAGGTGGACTCTATTCTATTTTGTCTACTCTTTCAAAAAACCAAGAGAGTAGACTTGGGGGTGGAGTTTTTCGGTGAGGGTTTTGTATGCAGACTCAAATTCTTTAAATGAAACAGGTGGATAATCACTGTTCTCATTTCGCCGTTTGAGCGCATTGCGGATTTGGTACCATCCGACATCAGCGCGATTGAGTTTGAGTTCTTCACGCACGGTGTGCGGGTCGGTGTGCTCAAAGTACGCGTGCCACAATTCACGTCCTCGCTCAAGTACCGCCTTCGCCTCCTCAGAAAATTGTTTCCCTGCCATATACCGCACCATGAAATCACTCTCAAAGCGCTCGGGCGCACCAACTTCCACTTCTGTAAAGGGAATAAAATGATTCACGATACTCCATTTCTTTCCATTCCACTCAAGGTCGTTTGCACCTGCCGTAAGATTGCTTCCATTGAAGAGCATCCATACGAGACAGTCATTTTTAAATTCGTCAGTTAATTCGCCTGTCGGTTGCAAGAATTGGTCACGGTCATTGAGCCATGTTGGTTTTATTAAGCGACGAACCGAAAAAATGATGGCAACTTGCCAAAGATTTTCTTGTGTTACATAGAAACCACCTCTGTGTCCAACGCCATTGGCACCAGAAATAATCATAGTTCCCTGTCCAGCTTGCTGCATATCATTGGCATCTGCAACCAAATAACCAATAGCACTATTCACCCATCTTGATTTTGCTGATTGTGATGAGGGTGATATTGCATTTTTTAAAGGTATATTTTCAGTATTATCTGAATGTGTTCTAATAACCCAGTTAGACAAAAATTTCTTACTATCAAAATTATAAAACTTTTTTTCACCCACTGGTTCCGCATTTTTATTCAAAACATCAACGACAATTTCACCAATTTGACTTAATGTTCCGTCGCCGTGACTTGTTTGCCACATAAGAAAACCTATTGGAAAATTGCCTTTGAGTCCTTCAAACGATTTACTCGGCACAATGAACCCTCCGAGATAATCAGCGTCCCACTTCTTGCGAAAATCCTCAAAATTAGGAGCGTTCACATATTTAAGTTTGCTGAACATGGCTATCGTTGCTTGTGGTATCTCTCGTGCAACACGAACAACAAACTGTGTAAATAACTCATTTGTCGCTTTTCCATACCCTTCCATGCTCACCTTTGCAAATTTAGTTTTTGCGACACTCTCTTTTGAACCAACACCGTGTTCACTTGCCTCTGCGTATGGTGGATTAATAAGCACTAAAATTTTCTTTCCACTCTTGATGGCGTTGCGAAGCGATTCGGGAACTTTGTTGGTGAGTGAATAGTCTATTTGTCCATCATCAGTAATATCGTCGTTGAGGTAGTCGTACTGGAAGCGCTCCGCGGCGGCGCATGTCTTGGTCGCCTTCATCACGTCCACATCCGCCTGATCAAGCGTGCTCATGTAGAGTTTGCGGTGATTACCGTGTTTCACCTCAAGATTTCCCACGCCACAACACATGTCCCACACAATGTATTCTTCTTGCCAATTGTCACCGAGTACCTCGGTGAGTTTTTCGTACGCCTTATCCACCACGTGAAGCGGCGTGTAGTACGCGCCTTTGAAACTTCGCTCATCAAGCGGTATGAGTGTGTCACGTCGTTCAAGGAGGTAGTCACGATGCTCCTCACGTGGAGGACGGTGGTAAATTGCCCAAAATTGACGATACCCTTCTTTGTTTCCAAGTTCGTAGAGTTTGCCACCGAGAAGGAAAACAGGATTGCCGTCTTTGTACAAGAGTTCTGCCGGTAAGTCCTTGTGTGTGGAGACCGTACCGTCATGCATAATGTCGGCAAAGAAGAGGAGCGCATAGTCCTCAGGAGCAACTCCAATCATTTCCTTCCCCACCATTTCAACCCATTTATCAAAAACCGATTTGATGTTCGCCGGCTTTATTTCCGTGCGGATGATGTCACCTGTCTTAATCGCTTTCTTTACCGCTTCAATGAATTCCTGTTCATGCGTTTTGATGCGATACGAAACGAAGTGTGTACCAATGAATGTGGACACCGCTTCAAGCGCTTCCGGCGTCACGTCACTTGCAGACTTCCCCCATTTAATATCCTTACGCTCAAAAAGCGGTAGCGCGGTTTCGGTTTTCATGATGGCGGCTTTTTCCGTGTCTATCGCACAGAGGAATGGCGGAACTTCCTCGCCATGCTCCATCCACTGCTTCACGTAGTGAAGCAGTTGGGTAAACATTTTGTACGTTGTGGTGTTGCTCTTGTCTTTTGCCTCAAACCAGATTTCCTTTGTCTGAATATCAATAAGACCTTTTGAGAAGGTTTTGAGTCCAAGTGCTTTTATATAGGCATCTTTGACGTCTTCCTCGCTTTTGGCTTGTTGGAGTTTTTCGTAAAGACTCATACACAAAATCGTACCATTTTGCGCAGTTTTGAGAAAGGAATGGTGGTATGAAGCTTAATCAAAACTCATTTTAAAGTGCAAGATACGAGGCGTGGAGGAATGAAAACGTGAGGCGTATTCAATATACGATGAACGTTTGAGTGACGAACACAACAACGTAGATTGTGCTTTAAAATGAGTTTTTAAAAAAAGGCGATGAAGAGGACGAATACAGCAAGCCCAATCCGATACCAAATGAACGGCCAGAGTGAGTGTTTCCGAACGAACGTAATCATAAAGTGAATTGCGGCGAGCCCCACAACAAACGCAATGAATGCCCCAATGCCGATGGGTACCCACGCAACGTCCGTGGGCGATGAGAGGAGTTCAATTATTTTTTTTGCGCCCGCCCCGAGAATAACGGGAACCGCAAGAAGAAAAGAAAAGCGCGCGGCATCGGTTCTACTGAGCCCAAGGATCATGCCACCCGCGATGGTTGCACCTGAGCGGGACACGCCGGGGATGAGTGCGAGTGTCTGAAAAAGACCTATCTTGAGACCGGTTTTCATATCCATTTCACCGGTGTGAAAATTATTCTCGTAGATGTACTCCGCGTACATGAAGAAAACGGAACCAAAAATAAGCACGAGCGCAACGAGAATGGGATTTCTGAATGCGGCTTCCATGTACGATTCCAGAAGGAGACCGGCGATAACTGCGGGAATCGTACCGATTGCGATTGCTTTCACAATCATGAGATCCTTCGGATTCACGGGAAGACGGCCGAGCTTTCTGAATACCGTCTGTACGAGCACAAAAAGTTCGTCAAAGAAATACACGATGACGGCGAATGCCGTTGCGAGGTGGAGCATGGCGTCAAACGCGAGTGAGGACTCGTCTTCAACACCGAGAATGGAGTGAAGAATGACGAGGTGCCCCGTTGAGGAAATGGGAAGGAACTCGGTAATTCCCTGCACAAAACCAAGGACAATCGCGGAAATGGTATCCATACAAAAAGTATAGCATGGCGCATTTTGTGCCTATGGTATACTTTTTGGTATTACGTTCATAACATCATTACGTACAAACATGACAGACAGCAACCAAACACACGAGCACGCTCACACAGCATCACCACGGGTGAGTGCGGGCAACAATCTCGGCATCCCTGCGGCAATCGTCATCGGTGCGATTCTCATCGGTGGCGCCATCATTTACACCGGAAAGCAAAAGACAGCTGGAAACCCGATTCAGGTGGGTGGAAAGGCACAACAAGAGCAACAGACGGGCGAGATTGAGGTGCTCCCCGTTACCGAAAAAGACCACATCCGTGGCAATCCGAATGCGCCGGTCATGATCGTGGAGTATTCTGACTTTGATTGTCCGTTCTGCAAAAATTTTCATCAGACCATGCAGAAGGTCATGGATACCTACGGTGCCGATGGAAAGGTGGCGTGGGTGTACCGACAGTTCCCTCTTCAGCAACTTCACCCTAATGCACCAAAGGTTGCGGCCGCGTCTGAGTGTGTCGCCGACCTCGGTGGAAATGATGCATTCTGGAAGTTTGCAGACCTCGTCATTGGCGACCGTGGTACGAATGAGCCGACCAATATCACAAAACTTCCCGAGTACGCAGAGAAATCCGGCGTAGACAGGGCGAAGTTCACCGCATGCCTTGACGCGGGAACACACACCGAAACAATTGCAAACGACGTGGAGGAAGCGCTCAAGGCTGGCGCACAGGGCACGCCGTACTCAGTTCTCATTGTCGGTGACCAACAGGGGGTTATCAACGGCGCGCAACCGTACGAAACGGTGAAGACGATGATTGATACCGTCCTTGAGCAGATTGGCTCCTAGTATTTTTTAAGTCCTTCAACGAGGTCGCAGTAATCGCACCTCTCACGGTCACACGGCGCGTTCAAAAACGCGCCGTGTGCTATTTCACGGACGACACGGATGATATCGCCCTTAAGAAGTTCTATTTCCTCATCGGTGATGATGTACTCTTCTTCGCGTACCTTCCCCTTTTCATCCGCCTCAACGAAGGAGAGGAGTCCATTCCGCGTATGGAGGCGCTCATCATTCTGTAGTGAGAGGAGGAGTGCGTAGAACGTGAGCTGTCGCTTGTAGTCGCCGGTGGAATCTTTCGTCGTCCCCTCAATGTACCCGCGTGTCTTTGGTCTTCCCGACTTGTAGTCCACGACGCGGAGAAGGTTACCGTCTGTATCATAATCAAGGCGATCAAGATTGCCGGTGAGAAGTACCTCCGGCATTTCTTCCACTCCTGTCGTGAGTCGTGCCTCAAACCGCACCTCTTCGCGTGTTTCTGCGGGAAGGCGTGGCGCAGTGTCGGCAATGTATACCGCGAGCGCTTCCAAACCGCGCTCATGGAAACGGGTGAATTCGTGCGTGGTGAGTGGCAGCTTCCCGAGTTCGTGCTCAAGACACTCCTTCACATACGTCATTGAGGGAAGTTTCGTATGCTCCGTTCTGTAGAGCGTCACTCGGCGGAGCGTATTGTGGAGCGCGGTACCAAACTGTGCGCTCTCCTCTTGAAGTTCGGGAATGCGAAGGACATTGCGATAGAAGTACGTCCACGGACTCCTCAGGTAGTTGTTGAGCGACGTCGCAGAGAGTCCGCGCTCGCGGAGCGTTGCGCGCAAAAGTTCGGTATCTATACCGACGCGTGCCTCCTGTCCGTTGAGGATTGCGAGCGGGTCAAATTGTTCCTCATTCTCGGTCACATCAACAACAGTAACTCTGTCGTGACCAATGTCACCAGTGAGAGGAGACTCCGTGAACGGCCGACCGTCAGGTCCTTGGTGAGAATGCGAAAGGTACAATCCATTTTTTGCTCGCGTCATCGCAACGTAGAGCAATTTTCGCTCATCATCAAGTTCGTCAAACCCGCTGTTTTCAATGTGCTTCGTGAGCGGGATGACAAAGTACGTCGGTTTTGAGGTGTCTCCCCAGTGCGTGTGCGTGAGGTGCGGGATGAACACGTGCGCAAACTCAAGTCCCTTTGACTTGTGCGCGGTCATAACCTGCACGGCGTGAATGTTCGTATGAATGTACGGTGCATTAAGCGGGAGGGCGTGCGCGACGCGCATGTCAAACATGCGTGCAATGTCGCGGAGCGTCGTAGTCTCGTGTGTGCGAACGAGTGACTCAATCTCGTCATAGAGACGACGCACGACTCGTCCACCCTCAAGCGGGTCATGTGTCATGAGGTGGTTAATACACCCGCTCTCCTTTAGCACATACTCAAGGACGCGGTGGGGAGCATCGTGGAGTGCGCGTGCGCGTGCTTCTTTTAAAACGAGCGCAACGCGGAGGAATGCATCAACCGACGTGAGCGAAAGCGTCTGAAGAAAATCCGTGTCGGCAAGTATAGCGATGAGTGGTCGTTCGTATGATCGGGCGCGAAATACACGTACGAGGTCTGTCACTTCAATTCCCCAGTACGGCGCATGGAGAACCGTGAAGAGCGCCTCCTCATTTTCCGGTTCAAGGACCGCAGTGATGAGTGCGCGGACGGCGGAAGTCGTCGGGTGGTACAGAATGTCGCCATCCGCGGTCGCATTTACCGGAATACCACGAGTGCGAAGGAGGTGAGCGTACGCTTCCACTTCTCTGTTGCTCCGAACAATCACTGCTATTTCTTCGGGCGGAACTGATGTCGCAATCAGCTGTGTCACCTGCAGGGCAATAGTCTCGTCTTCAACCGCCTCGTGTCCGAACACACGCTTCTCAATGACGCCTCTCTCTTTCGTCTGTGCGGTGAGCGGTACGCGCAGTTCATCCGCGGGGCTCGCAACCTGTGTGATGAGTTCATACGAGAGGTCAAGAACGCTCTGCACCGAGCGATAGTTTGCGGTGAGCGCAATTGTCTGCGTGTGCGGAAACTGTTCCTCAAAGTACAAAAAGTTTTCCAAGGATGCGCCCTGAAAACGGAAAATCGCCTGCTTCTCATCACCGACGACGAAGATGTTCGGCCGTTCGTGGAATGACGCGAGGAGTTCCAGAATACGATTCTGACTTCCGTTCACATCTTGGTGCTCATCGGCGAGGATGTACTGGTGGCGTTCCTGCAAATCACGAAGCATGTCTTCATTTTTTTCAAGCGCGCGAACCGTTTCAAAAATCATATCCTCAAAGTCGTACAGTTTTTTTGACGCGAGCGCCGCATCGTACGCGCGGTACACGAAGAGGAGTTCTCTGTTCTTTTCAATATCCTTTTCTTTTTTCTGGTACTCGCTTCGCACCTTTCCCTTATGGGCGCCCTTCTCGTGCACCTTTGGCATTGTCGCGAGTTGCGCTTCCTGCGCCTCAATAATGGCGAGGAATGCGTCAGGCGTGATGTATTCGCGCTTCATGAGCGCGATTGCGCTCATAATGGGCTTTACGTAAAACGATGGGTTGCCGTGTGGGCGGAGCGAACGTACCTTCCCCGTTTCAATAATATCTTCAATGAGCGACACCTTCTCAAGATCGCTCGCCGGTCTTCCCCCCACCGCACGGTCATACGCATCGGGGTACTGACGAATGAGCGTCCCCGCAAATTCATGGAATGTATGAATGCGCACACGATCGGCGGTTTGTCCAACGTACGTGTGGAGACGTTCGCGCATCGCGCGCGCTCCCGATTCGGTAAAGGTGAGCGCAAGGATGTTTTCCGGCTTCGTGTCGGTCAATCGCAGGATGTTCGCAATGCGGAGCGTAAGTATCTGCGTCTTCCCCGTCCCCGGACCGGCAATGACCATGACCGGCCCCTCAATGGTGTCTACCGCCTTTTTCTGTTCAGGATTGAGTCGGTTGTATGCTACTTCAAATGTGGTGTTTTGCATCGGTTCATTATACAGGAGCGGACGTGATGGTTTTCTTTACAGAGACGAAATACGGATGTATCATTTGAGTATATGGAGATACGCGATATTACAAAAGAGGCGGTTCTCATTAGCGAAGATGCGACGTTTCATGATGCAATCGCTCTCATGGTCAAGAAGCAGACGAATTCCCTACTCGTCGTTGGTGAAAATGGGGTGCTCACCGGTGAGGTGAACGTGTCCGACCTCCTTGATGCTATCGTTCCGGAAGACATGGATGGTGACCATGTCATGAAACAACTCGGCACCGAGGACCTCTTTGAAATGGCAGTGCGTGATGCGGCACACAAGGAGGTGCGCGATTTCATGAATACCGACATACCCTCGGTGCGTGTGGATGATTCGCTCATTACCATCGCCGGTACCGCCATTTCACACCAGACGGCGCACATCCCCGTCGTTGACCATGAGGACAGACCTATTGGGGTGATATCAAGGAGAGGGCTCAAGCACATACTTGCAAAGTACCTCAATATAAAAGATAATTGAAAAACGTGTCCAAAAGACCTTTATGCTGTGTTGCGTTTCGCTCGGAAACACTCGTCGTATATTGAATACGACTCCTATTTCCTCACTCGCGCGCCTTGCCTAAAGGTTTTTTGACCACGTTCTTTAGTGGTCGTTGAAGTACGACCCAAACATGGCATACGTATGCCGTGTATTTTTGTTTTTATTTAATTTATAAATCATACAACGTACCATGCTCACCGCAGAAACAGCCCTCGCACTCTTCTTCATGCTCGCGATTTCAAGCGTATCGCTTTTTATTGCGCAACGCGCGCGCGTTCCGCACACGGTTCTCCTCGTGGGCATCGGCATCGTCCTCGCGACACTCTCCTCATTTCCCTACCTCCACTTTCTCGGCGATTTCACCCTCACGCCGGAACTGCTCTTCTTCATTTTTCTCCCCACGCTCATTTTTGAATCGGCGTACAACATCAACATGCGCCACCTCACCGCAGACGTCGTCATTATTGGTACGCTCTCAATCGTGAGTCTCATCATATCTGCATTCCTCATTGCGTTTGGTCTTGATTTTGTCTTTTCACTCATCGGACTCCATATACCGTTCCTCCTCTCGCTCCTCTTTGGCGCCATCATCTCAGCAACCGACCCAGTCGCCGTTCTCGCTCTTTTCAAAGAATACGGTGCGCCGCGTCGCCTCTCACTCATCTTTGAAGGTGAATCAATCTTTAATGACGGTACCGGCGTTGCGCTCTTCCTCGTTGTACTTGTGATAGCACAGAGCGGTGTCTACGATTCAGGCGACCTACTCCACGGCGCTCTCTCATTCATTGGAATGGTGGTCGGGGGTATTATCTTTGGTCTCATATTCGGAGGATTTTTTGCAAAATTGATTGAATATACGCGATCAAATGAATTCGCATCTATCACTCTCACCATGGTTCTCGCACACTCAACATTTATTTGTGCGGAGCTCTTTTCGCACC
>CAZBMV010000010.1:0-28166 GCA_964493145.1 uncultured Candidatus Saccharibacteria bacterium | reverse complement strand
TTTCCTGCAGTGAGTTTTTCCAAAATTTCCTTCGCCTGTTCGGTTCGCCTTGGGTAGCAGAGTGTTGCGTGGAGTTTTGAATCTTCCTCGTGCGGTTTGAACTCCAGCCACGGAATGGTGCGTAACTCTTGCTTCAAGTCACTCATGAATGAGGTGGTGTCTGAGGGAGCATCCACGTCCATGTACACGACGCGGTCATCAAAATTACTGAAGCCCTTGAGTGTGTACGAAAGGGGACTGCGGGTGCGTGCGAAACGCTCTACGAGTCGTTCTACCTCAAAGAGGTCGGTGCTGAGGGCATCAAACGGTGCCTTGATGGTGAGGTGCGGATCAATGTCTGCGGTGACGGGGCGGAGACGATACGCGGAGGCGATTGCACGGCTCAAATTCTCGTGATACTTCTTCGCGTCACCGCCAACCATATGTGCAATCAGGTATCTCATAGGTCTGTACTATAGCATAGGTTACAACAGTGAAAAAATACCAGCAAGAAAATGGCATGAAAGAGTTATTCTGTGGACATGGTTGCTTTGATTTTCTATTTTCTTTCGATAAAATAGGGAAGTCGTAACATACGGTGCATGATTACCAAAAAACAAAAAGAAGTTCTCAATTTCATACAGTCGTACTCCAAGAAAAAGGGGTACGCGCCTACGCTCGAAGAAATTTGTAAACACTTTCGACTCTCGTCGGTGTCAACCGCGCATTTTCATGTCGCGCGATTGGAGAAAGATGGCTACCTGAAAAAAGAAAATAATCGTGCACGAGCCATTCGTGTTTCTGAAAGTGAGACGAGCGCGTCCCCCACCTCAGTCGCGAAAGCGACCTCACCACAGAGACCACGTGTGCGTGCAAAAACAGTACCACGCAACAAAATCATCGTGGGTGACGCGCTCACCGAACTCAAAAAACTTCCGGATGAGAGTTGCGACATCATTATCGTTGATCCTCCATACAACATTGGAAAGGATTTTGGAAACAACATAGACAAGCGAGAACTCGGCGCGTACATTGCGTGGTGTAAGGAGTGGATGGACGAATGCGTGAGGCTCTTAAAGCCCACCGGCACCATGTTCATCTACGGGTTTAGCGAGATTCTCGCACACCTCTCCATTGAACTGCCACTTGATAAGCGGTGGCTCATTTGGCACTACACCAACAAGAACGTCGCATCATTGCATTTTTGGCAACGGAGTCACGAGGCGATTATCTGCGCGTGGAAAGAGAAGCCGGTGTTTAACCGCGACGAGGTGAGAGAACCGTACACGGAAGGGTTTCTGAATGGCGCGGCAGGGAAGGTGCGAAAAGGTACGGCCGGACGATTTAGTAAGGGGGGTGTTGAAACTATCTATCATGCGCACGAAGGCGGTGCACTGCCACGAGACGTGATTAAGATTGCCGCGCTCGCCGGTGGTGCGGGTATGGTGGAGCGGTGGTTCCTCTGCAGAACATGCGACGAAGTTTGCAGACCACAGGAACTCAAAAAGCACAACGAACACGACATCATGAAACATCCCACGCAGAAGCCACTCGAACTGTCACGAAAACTCATACGCTCCGCTATGCCAAAAAAAGGTGGCGTGGTCCTCGTGCCGTTCGTTGGCACAGGATCAGAGTGTGCTGCGGCTAGGGAACTCGGGCAGACGTACATCGGATTTGAGATAAACCCCGACTACGTACGCCTCGCCAAAAAGATGGTCGAAGGCGTCAAGCGTTCTTGAGTGACGCGTCTATACGCTCCTTCACACGCAAGAATGTGTACGGCGTAAAAACGACAAAACCGTTTGGGAAGCGTGTGAGTTCCTCATTCTCCATGAACCGTCTGTAGGGCAAACGGTCAGTCCCGTCTTTCTTCTTTGGGTTGTTAAAGTATTCGTCACTCGGCACCTCATATTTTATGTCGATAAACGTGCCGGCGATTGCTGTGCCAACTTTCTTTCCCTGACGTACCTCTCTGCTGAAGCTCGTCTTTTTGACTTGGTAATTAAGGACTGTGCCACGGTACGTCACCTGAAAATCAGCACCGTGGTGGTCTAGTTCCTCAGACATCGCGACTGTTCCTTCGCCAAACACAGACTCGGCAACATACCCCGCATGAATTTGCGTGATGATGCTCGCCCACGTGCGGTAAATGCGAGCGGGAAGTCCACGGTAGAAGCAGTCTTCGCACATGGTAATTTTTTGACGAAACACTTCCAGCGCAGGCTTCTTTGCACGGAGGTACTCTTCGTAAAAATCATCAAAACTCACAAAACGCTTCTGATTCCAGTATATTTCGTACATGAGCGCTATCGCCTGAATGTCCTTCGGGAGGTCCATTTCCACGAGTTTAATAGGGCGGTACTTCTCACGATACGCCTTGAGGTCAACGGACTGCAGAAATGTGTTAAATGTATCTATGTGCATATGAGAGGTAAAATATTTTATGCGCAAAACAGATTCCTCAATAACGAGGAAGTAGCGATTTGTGACCCCACGGAGAATCGAACTCCGATTCCAGGACTGAAAACCCTGTGTCCTAACCGTTAGACGATGGGGCCGATATACTTTCGGTCGTTCATTTCTGAACTCCGCTATACTACCGAAAAACAAGAAAAAATGCTAGCGTATATCGGTTCAATAACATTTGGAAGAGTGGCTGAGAGGTTGAAGGCACATGACTCGAAATCATGCATGGGGGAAACTCCATCGAGGGTTCAAATCCCTCCTCTTCCGCAGTGAGCAAAGCGAACGGAGGAAGAGGAGGCGTAGCTTTTCAGATGAAAAGCGTTACGCGGATTTGAAGCTGTTCAGAGGTATTTTTGAACGAAGTGAAAAAATACCCTGAACGGGTACTGACCATGTAATGGTCAAATCCCTCCTCTTCCGCTAAAATTGAAAATTGCGTTTTTGCACACCCCTATGCACAAAGTTGTGAACGCTGTTATGCACAGTGTTATCAACAGAGTGGCTTGATACATGGGTATTTGGGCGAGGTGCGGGGGCACTTGACGGTAAAAACCCACGGTGCGATGCTGAGTATGTCTTTCGGATGTGGTGAATTTTCTTCACATAATATGTACCTGTCATAGGGTACACAAGGTCCGAGAGGCATGCTCTACGTTGTATAAGGAAAATCGCCGATGCCGTCGGCGATTTTTCTTTGCTCGTTGACTGATATTTATTTTGTCTTGATGTACATGTAGATGTCCTCAAGTGCCTTCACCGCGTCACCAGCGGAAATGTTGTTCTGGTGGTAGCGAATGTCTGTACAGTCGCCCGCGGCCCAAATCCCTTCCGTTGTCGTGCGTTGTGTCCATGGGTCAATTTTTACCCGCCTGTATGCATCTAGTTCAACGACATCTTTTGCGTACTCGGTGTTCGGAATCATGCCAATCTCCACAAAGACGCCGGTTGCACTAATTGTGTGTGACTGTCCATCTTTCTTGTCGGTGTAGGTGACACCGGTAACGAACGTATCGCCGACGATTTCGGTCGTTTCGGCATTGAGGATTCCCGTCATGTTGGGATGCGCGAGCACCTTTTCTACCGTTACCGGATCGGCCTTGTACGCATCGCTGTGGTTGAGGAGGGTGACACTCTTTGTGTACGCGAGGAGCTGGGCGGCGGTTTCAAAGCCCGCATTTCCGCCACCGATGACGACGACATCCATACCGCTGAACATCGGTCCGTCACACGTTGCGCAGTACGTGAGCCCTTTCTGGTCGTACGTGTCGGCACCGGTGGCAGTGAGTTTGCGACGTGATGATCCTGTGGCGATGAGGACGGTCTTTGTCTCGTGTGATGTACCGTCGCTCAGGGTGACGGTAAATCCGGTGTCGGTCTTTGAAATAGCGGTGATGTTTGCCCCTGTCTTGATGGACACAAATTCACCTGCGTATGTTTTGAGATGATTTTCAAGATTTTTTGCGAGATCGGCACCGGAGATGTGTGGTGTGCCAATCCAGTTCTGAATGTCGGGTGAGACGACGCTTTGACCGCCGAATTCTTTTGTAACGAGGAGGGTATTGAGTTGCTTTCGTGAGGCGTACACACCTGCGGCAATACCTGCCGGCCCCCCTCCGAGAATAATAAGATCGTACATGATTTCAAAAATTTAAATGGTAGGGAAGTATTCTACCGTACCGATGCTAAGAGCACAAAAAATCGCCTCGTGAGAGGCGATTTTTGAATGTGAGGAAGGCTGGGACAGGTCACGAGTTTGTAATTCACTCCGTTCAAAAGGAAGGAACGCAGGAACTGACGCAGGTTTCTAAGTTCGCTACGCTCATAATCGACTTACAGTCGCTGTACACCTTTCGCAGAAATTGCTCAAGGTCTTGCGAAGCTCCACGTGTTCGCTTCTCACCTCCTGTCCTGGCTCGCTTATTTTTGCATTAGGAATAGCAAAAATATCGCTCCGCCTCACAAAAACTAAAAGACGAGGAGCAGTCCTCGTCTTTTTTAACGCTTTTGTGCCCCGGGCGCTGTCCAAGCCTGAGTGAGGAGTTCTAAACTTAAATTTTATTTAAGTTTAGAACGACGAAGGAAGGCTGGGACAGCGCCCCAATCGTCGTCGGATTCTTCGTCAATGGCGTCTACCGGCTTCGGTTCCTTCACCGCGACGGTTGTCGGGGTAGGACGCTCCTCGCGTATCGTAACCGGTTCTTCAGATGGCGTCGTTTCCTGCTGACGAGGGCTCATGCCGATAGTGTTGAAAATGCGACCACGTGCTGACTCGCGTTCTTCTGTCTGCGATTGCACAGGACGCTCCTGTGCGCGCCCAAACGGCATGTGGTGGTGTGGTGTGTCTGATTCCGGGAATCCTGTCGCAATGACGGTGACGCGCACCTCGTTCTTCTTGAGTTTTTCATCGCGGATTGCACCGAAGATAACTTTTGCGTGCGGATCAATGGACTCAGTGATGATGCGTGCGGCATCCTGAATCTCAAGCATGCCGAGGTCGTCGCCACCCGCAATGGCAAAGAGTACGCCCTTCGCACCCGTGATTGACACTTCAAGGAGTGGGGAGTTGATGGCTGCACGTGCGGCTTCCTCCGCGCGCTTCTCTCCCGTTGAGAGTCCGACACCCATGAGTGCCGAGCCGGCGTTCTCCATGACGCTCCTGATATCGGCGAAGTCAACGTTGATGATACCCGGCATCGTGATGAGGTCTGAAATACCCTCTACCGCCTGCTTGAGGACATTGTCGCAGAGCTCAAACGCCGCCTTGACGCTCGTCTCTCGATCTACAATGGCGAGGAGGCGATCGTTTGGAATCGTGATGAGCGCGTCCACCTCCTTCTTGAGTTCCTCAATACCTTGAAGCGCAAGACGCATACGCTCCTGTCCCTCAAAGAGGAACGGCTTCGTGACGACGCCGACGGTGAGCGCGCCGGTCTCTCGCGCAATCTTTGCAACGACCGGTGCGGCACCGGTGCCGGTACCACCTCCCATACCTCCGGTAATAAAGATCATGTCCGATCCTTTGATTGCATTTGCAATCTCTTCACGTGTTTCCTCTGCGGCACGACGTCCCATGTCTGGGTTGCCACCCGCACCGAGTCCTCTCGTGAGGTTTTTCCCGATGTTAATTTTTCGCTTCGCGAGCGAGTGGTGAAGGTCTTGTGCATCGCTGTTCACCGCGACGAACTCAACACCCTTCACCTTTGACGCAACCATGTAGTTGACTGCGTTGTTTCCCGAACCTCCGACGCCGATCACTCGTATTCGAGCGAACGACTCAACGTCTGTTTTAATTTGTTCCATATACCTAACTTACGTACACCACACCGAAGAGGTGCATGAACTCTAATAAAGTTCACGTATCATACAGCGCCCAAAAATATCTGTCACTATATTGACATAATCAGCAATCGTGTGATTGCAAAAAAAGTGTCACGTGGTGCTATCGTGGCTTAAATACAAACAAAAATATGCTACGGGAGAAACTGCTTGAGCCAATTCAAAATGGTACTGCCGGTGTGGCGTGCGAGATTGATACCACTCTCTTCCTCTGTGCCTGTCATGCCCCAGATGCACAGTCCGTAACTTACCGCCCACGATGCATCACGCACCTTGCCGTTTTGTCCAGGGTCAAGTGTTGCAATCTTGGAGGGGAGACGAAGTGATGCTCGTGCGAGGTCCTGCACCGAGGTAATGCCCGAACCGCCACCGGTGAGAATGACACCTGCGGGGAGAAGGCCGTCGCGCTTCATCTTTTTGAGGTGTGCATCTATGAGTTCAAAGATGTCAGTGAGGCGCGCTGAGATGATCTCATCCAGTTTCTTCTTTGAGTATGGGGTGTGGGTCATACCCCCGCGCTTTATTTTTTCGGCTTCCTCAAGGGGAATCTTCAGACCGAGCGCGATGTCGTTCGTGATGTCGTTTGAGCCGATGGGGAAGACCTTAAGCGAAGTGGGGGTGTTGTTTTCAAAGACGACAATGGAGACCGTCTCAGCGCCAATGTTTGCAAGGACGCACCCCGCGCGCTTTTGCGCCTTGGTGAGCATGACGAGACTGCCCGCAAGCGGGGAAGCCATGATGTCGTCAACGTGAATGCCGATACTCTCAATGGCGGACACGAGGTCGTTGAGGTGCTGCTCAAACGCGGTCACAAACAGCGTATCCACCTCAAGTTTTGTCCCCTTGAGTTCGTGCGGGCGTCCGTACACACGTTCGCCATCAATGGTGAAGTGGAGCGGTATCGCGTGGAGGATGCGTCGGTTTGGAATTCGCTCACGGATACTCTCCTCGCTCGCCTCAACCGCCTTGTCTATATCTACCTGTGAAATGACCGAGTCGGCTCGCGAGGTAATCGCCTCACCGTGCGCGTGTATTTCATCAAGCCCAATGCCCCCCATGGAGATGTACGCACGACGCACCTTTACACCGCTCGCTTTCTCCGCCTGTGCAACCGCATTGCGAACACTTCGTACGACGTCGCTCTCATTGATGATGTACCCGTTTCGGAGACCTCTACTCTCGGCGTAGCCAGTGCCAATAATCTGTGGTACACCACTCGTCTCCTTTGCGGCACTCGCAATGACCACTTTTACATGGTAGGTACCCACATCTATTCCGGTTACGTATTTTTCAGCCATATACAAAAAGACCGCAAAGGCACGTCGTGCTACAGCAATTCTATTTCAAGGAGAACTGCGCGCTGTATTTTTTCTCTGCTTTCTCCATTGTATCCCCGTGGGGGTATCCTTTCAAATGGAGTAATCCGTGGATAAACAGGTAGCCGACGTACCCGCGAGGTGAGAGACCATACTTCGGTGCCTCATTTTGTGCGACAGAAGGTGCGATGTATATCTCTCCCGCGTTCGTTTCAAGGGGGAACGAGAGTACGTTGGGTACGTATTCGGCATTGCGGTATTTTTTGTTGAGCGCTCGTGCACGCACACGTCCTACGAACGTGAGGGAGAGTTCGTATCGCTTACCGAGCACCGCTTCACACATTTTGTCGTATGGAAGTGAGGGGTATGAGCGAGCACTCGCAGAAATATGTACCATAGTACCGTGAGTGTACCATAAAAACGTGCGAGAGAAGCCAAACGTGGTTGCATACACTATCAGACTGTGGCACTGTGTTCGTGGTTTTTTTGCATTAAAAAATCCCCACGATGTGGGGATTTTTTCTGTTACCTGCGTCGGCGTGTATTTTCTTGTACTTTGCCGAGTTTGAGGAGTTTTTCGTACGTCGCCTTGTTTGCGAGACGCTTCAATTTTCCAGCTCTGTGGGTGAGAGGTGATTTGTCGCGTGCAAAATAGCGTTCCTTGCGGAGGCGGTTGAGTACGCCTGAACCCTGTACGCGCTTTGTAAAACGGCGAATGAGGTTTGCAGTACTCTCTTGGTTATTCTTCTTTACTTCAACATTCGTTGCCATATGTCGCGAGAGAATACCATGTGCTACACCCTTTTGCAAGCAATGTTTGCAAAAAAAGACCGCCTGAATATCAGGCGGTTTGTCACCACGCACGTTTCCTCTTGCGGATAGCAAAACCGTGCCACACGAGTTCAACATTGGGCGCTCTTTCGGTGTACTCTCTGATTCGCGTCAGGTATCCGGACACGAGGTACCCGAGAACGCTGGGAATAATCAGAATCACGTACCACCAGTGGTGAAGCGCGTACCCTGCCCAGAGAGCGAAAATTGCCACCAAAAAACACATGCGGTATATCCAGAGGTACGTCGCATACACCGAGCGCAATTGTCCATTTTTAAAATGGGGCGATCGAAATTCGTGACTTGACCATGCGGTTGGAGTTTTCACAGCATTCTCCCTAGTGTGGTGAGCGAGCCGTTATAAGGAACAAAACCTATACGTTTGTATCACGTTTTTACGAAACGAACAAAAATCGCTGAGATAAAGAATTTTATGCCGAAGCGGTGAGGCGACGGAGGTGAGAAGCGAGTGATGCAACGGGAATGCATTCCTGATTCTGCTCGTGGAGGTTACGGAGAATGACGTTTCCCTCAATGTATTCCTTATGGCCCAAAATAATCGCATAGCGCGCATTTTTTGCTTCAGCGCTTCGGAGTTGTTCGGTGAGCGAGTCGCTGATGACGTTTTGGTGCACCGAAACACCCGCACGCCTAAGTTCATCAATGAGGAGGAGGCTCTTAACCTTCGGCCCGAAGCCGAGTTGCACGAGGTAGACGCTCGGTGAGTACTTCACGCGTGGCATGGGGATGTGTGCAGGTGCCTTCTTATCCTTGAGGACAACGACGACACCAGCGGCCGGAATTTTTGTGCGTGACATTTTCGTTACAAAGGTGCTGTATCGGCCACCGCGGATGTAGAGAGGGCTCTCTGCGAGGCGTTCATTTTCCTCATTGAGGATATCAAATGCAAACAGTGCGTCAGAGTAGCACTCGTGGTGGCCGACGAGTTTCGGATCAATTTCAAACGGGGTACCGGAGAGATCAAGGTACTCCACAATCTCGCGGAAGTGCTTGCGACTCATGTCGGTGAGGTACTCAAGCGGGTTGGGGCTACGCTGTGCCAATTCGTGATTCTTTTCAATGAGGTGCATGAGTGCAACCATGGGATGTTCCTTCATGAGTTCGCGTGCGGTCGGTGGCATTTCGTCTATGCGCTTTCTGAGAAAGTTCGTAAGGTCGCGGAGGTAACGTGTTGTAGAATCCTGGTCACCGAGCGAGTTAATGCGAACGCTGTGGTTCGTCACGTTGAGGTCGTTGAGGAGTGAGCGCACGGTTTGAATGAGGAGTGCTTCCGCAATACTCTTCTTCACGTTCATGACCTGAAAGGTGACCGCAATGTCGCCGGTGCGTGGCACCTGCTCTACAGTGTAAAAGAGTGATGCACCGGGGATACCATTCAATTTGTAGTCAAAGTACGAGCACATGCCCGAGGTGAGCATGCCGTAGAGCGAATCGTTCTTCCGGTCCTGTGCGGACGCTTTGTGCTGGACTTTTGCGGTACAGTTCTTGCAATCGGGACACTCGCGGAGTTTTTCAATGGATGAAAATCCAAAGTGGTGTGCGGTGTGCGATGCTGACTTAATGAAATCTTGTACTGATACCGTTGGTGTCATAATGATGTGCACAATGTGACTACTTCTTATAATTGCATCTCCTCTGTGATGTCGTGTTCTCCGGGAAATACGCCGATCACCGTGAGGGGGAAGAGGCGGAGGAACGCGCGACCGACAATGTTGTCGCGCTTCAGCACACCCCACGCGCGCGAGTCGGAACTAGCGTCACGGTTGTCACCCATGACGAAGTACTCGCCCTCACCCAAAGTTTCGGTAATGGTCGCGCTTGGGCGCATGTCTAGAATGTATGATTCTTCAAGGAGAACACCGTCGGGATGTTCGCTGTTTGTGAGGGTGACATCCCGACCGGAAATGCTCACCGTGTCACCGGGGATGCCAATGACGCGCTTAATAAAGAATTTTGAGGGATCTTTCGGGTACCTGAAAATGATAACGTCACCGCGTTTCGGATCCTCAAGGTGGTACGTGAGTTGGTCAACAATGAGGTACTGACCTGTTGAGAAGGTTGTTTCCATTGAAGCGCCTGAGACGATGAACGGTTGCGCAATGAAGACGCGAATGGGGAGCACAATGAGAAGTGCGACGAGTGAAAAGCGCACTATTTCTCCGATGAGACTCTCTTTCTTTTCGTGGGAAGGATCTTCGTGACGCACGGGAGTATCTTTTGGAGTGGATGACGTGTGCTGTATGTCAGGTGTATGCTCCATAGAAAGATGATTCACGGACTATTATAATCGCGAACACGGTTGTGTACAAGTTTTTCGTATGTCGTGGTGCGTCGCTTAGTTCGCACTGGGAAAAAATATGAAAAGTGCGGTAGAATATTGTGCATGTATACCATCGTCGGCCTCGGGAATCCGGGTCTTGAGTACAAGGACACACGACACAACATCGGGTGGATTGTGCTCACCGCGATTGTGAAAGAGCGCGGGCTCCCGTCACTCATTTCCTCATCTCGTTTTTCGGGGCTCCTCTCAGAAGGGGTGATGGAGGGTGAGGAGGTTGGGATTCTCCTCCCGACGACATTCATGAATAATTCGGGCGTCTCAGTGGCACGGTACCTCGGCGAACGTGGCTCAAAAGATGCGCTCATCGTCGTCCACGATGACGTGGATATTGTTGTCGGTGACATAAAAATTTCGTACGACCGTGGCGCGGGCGGGCACAATGGCGTGAAGTCCATCATTGATGCGTGTGGATTCAAAGACTTCATACGAATTCGCGTCGGCATTGCGGAGAAGAGTTTTTGGGGAAAGATTAAACGGCCGACCGGAGAGAAGCTCTCCGCGTTTGTGCTTGGAAAATTCTCAAAACGCGACGAGGAGCGTCTTGCGGATACTGTAAAAAAGGTGGATTCCGCACTCGTTCACATTCTCAAGGAGGGGGTTGCGTACGCGATGCAGGAGGGGAATAGGGGGTAAGAATCAAAATAGAAGATATTAAATAGAAACATAGAACAGAACATAAAATAAGAAAGCCCGCGACTTTGTCGCGGGCTTTTGACGAGAGGAGAGGTTCTTATCCTGTTCCTGTCCTATATGAGTAGGGAAGAACAATTACCCTTTTAGGGACCGAGGTCCACCTTGTCGTCAAAAAAGAACTTCCTATTTTTTCTTGGAGAATGTTTCCTCCATGAGTTCGCGAGTGAGCTCCTCGGCGAACTCCCATGCCTCTGCTTCTGAGATGCCGAGTTCCTTCGCCTCGTTCCCGATACCTCGCCTGATGTGTGGCCCAATACGAATGCCATCCAGCCGAAGTTTCCTCTTTAGGTGAAGAAGTGCGATTTCACCCTTCCGTGCTTCCGTTAGTGCCATGGAGCACTCCTTTCTTCAAAAGGCCATCACATGATGACATAAACATTATACAATAATTTAATTAAAAAACAAGACCATCACAAAAATCGCCCGTGAGGGCGATTTTTTGTGAAAATATTTACCTTACCAAATAAATGTATCGCTTTGGTAAAACAACGACGTCGGCTGTTTCCATTATGAATAGGAAACAGCGACGGAAGGCAAATTATAGTCGCTTGCGCTCCTTAATTATGCCTTCTTTTTGTACGAGAGCGTCATGCGTTGCTCCTTCGGTTCAAAGAGTGTAATCGTAAACTCATATGACGAACCGAGTGAGAGCGCCTTGCGGAGTTCTTCTTCGTTCGTAAATTCCGAGATGTGAACGAGTCCGGCGACACCTTCCTCAATTGAGGCGAGTGCACCGTGCTTATTGTACTTGATGATGACGCCCTGTACCTGCTGGTCCTTGTGGTACTTCTTTGACGCACTCACCCATGGGTTTTCCTTGAGTTGCTTGATGGAGAGAGAAATCTTGTCATCCTTGACCTCAATAACCTTCACCTGTACCTGCTCACCAATCTTGTAGAGTGAACGGGTGTCCTCAACGAGACCCCAGTCAAGTTCTGAAATGTGAACGAGGCCTTCAAGACCCTCCTCAAGTTTCACAAAGACGCCAAAGTCAACCGCACCGGTGACCGTTCCCGAGAGAACATCGCCAACGTTGTAGCGACTTACCTTTTGCTCCTTCTCACCCTTTTCCTGTGGACCCTTCTCAGAGAAAATGAGTTTTCCTTCTTTCTGATCTGCGGTAATCATGATGACCGAGAGTGACTTACCGATGAGGTCATTGAGTGCCGTGAGAATCTTATCCTTGTCGCCGTCTTCAACACGTGGGTAGTGCTCTGCGGAAAGTTGAGACGCAGGGAGGAATCCCTGAATTCCTTGCCACTCAATGATGAGCCCGCCCTTGTTTGCTTCCTTCACGGGGAGCATCATGATGGTCTGCTTCTTCACTGCCTCCTCAGCATCACTCCAAATGAGCGCCTGGCGCGCTTCCTTGAGTGAGAGTTCAATGTAGCCATCCTCGTTGCCCGCATCAACGACCTTTGCGGCGATAGCGTCTCCTACGGATACCTTGCGGAGAATATCGCGCGCGTTCATGAACTCGCGACCGTAGATGAGACCGGTACCAAATGGTTGAATCTCAACGTAGACGCGTGCGCGTCCGATTGCGGTTACCTTACCCTCAACGAGGTCACCAACCTTCGGAGGAACAGGGCTTCCGTCAATAAGCTTGTTCATTGGGCTCTTGCTCCGCTCTTCCTCAAGAGCGGCGGCCTTCTCATCCTGCTCGTCTGTATCACCCAAACCGGTGACGTTTTTGACGGCAGAAGTGATTCGGTCTAGGACCGAAGTTTTTTCTTCTGACATATTCTATTTGAAAGTGTCCGTGAAATTGTGAGATTTCTTTGTTGAAACTTCATTTTGCTCTTCACCGTACTAAGATGTACGGCTCATTCGCAAAATTCGTTTCGTCGCGAACTCTCATAAATTTCACGGACACTCTGTATATCTTTATATCGGCGATACGTATCTGCAGAACCGTGTCTCGTGGCCGTGATTCGTGACTGCAGGGTTACGCGCATGCCGTTAGAACTATTAATACCTTGTTAAGGTGCGCAGAATATACTACAGAAACAATATCCTGTCCACACAAGAAGCCAAAAACGAAATGCCTGAAACAAGAATATAATAAAGAATCAATAACGCACATGGACGACGTCGGACGTCGTCCATGTGCGTAACAGGAAAGACCCTTTTTGAATATCTGAATAGACAACATATTGGACTTACGAAGTCCAACAGAGATCCGCTTTGCGAACCGGCACGCTGTCTAGTACTATAGATGCACTATGATCATCACACATCACGGAGGGCAATGTTTTAAGGTTTCGTACGGCGATACGACCATTGTCTTTGACCCAATATCAAAAAAATCAAAGTTTGCACCCGTGCGCTTCGGAGCCGATGTGGCATTCGTTTCACTCAATCACCCAAACATGAACGGGACGGACGAACTTGAGTACGGTTCAAAGAAACCTTTTGTCATTGATGGTCCTGGAGAGTACGAGGTCGGCGAAATGACGGCTCGCGGGTATGGTACGGAGACGACGTACGAAGGCGTGAAGCGGTACAACACAATCTACCAGGTATCGCTTGAGGGAATGTCGCTCGTTTTTTTGGGGGCGCAGAGTACGGGAGCGATTGATCCGCAAATACTCGGCGAATTGGATGATATTGATGTTCTCTTTCTCCCGATTGGTGGTGGGGACGTCATGGACGTACCGGAGGCGAGTAAGCTCGCGGCAAAACTTGAAGCACGGTGCATTATTCCGATGCACTACACCGACACTGCGCTCAAGGCATTCTTTAAGGAGGAGGGAGTTGATCCCATTAAACCAATTGAGAAACTCACCATAAAGAAGAAGGACATCCTTGAAATGGAAGGTGAGATTGTGGTGTTAAAAGCATGAGGTACGAATGCTTTGTGCCACAATCGCAAGACCTTCAGAGATATTTTGAGTTTACGAAAAATATCCTGAAGGTGTACAGCTTCTGTAGGAAGAGATGTGGTGTTAGGAAATTAATACTATGAGTCTCTTGAGGCGCATACAGGAAAAAAATAGTGATGCAAAAACGTGGTATGCGCTTGTTGGTGCCACTGTCGTGACCGGCCTCATTGCGCTCGTGTGGGTATCTACGCTCCCCGCGCGCTTTTCCGGAGTTGTCTCACTTGATGCCAAGGACACCGAGGCATTAGACATGCTTGAAGAGAGTACTGAGGAAATCGGTTCGGTTGTCTCAGATACGAAATCGCAACTTGGAAATCTCATTCAGGGTATGCGAGAAGAGAGTCAGCAATTGATGGAAGAAGAAAATGCAGCACGTGATACATCTGTGGCCGACGAAATCACACAACCAACAACCGCTACAGAACGTGAGAGGGTACCGGTCGTGGAAGAGACGGTTCCAGCTGTAGAGGAGAAGGAAGAAACAGTACTTCCAACGCCGGAACCGCGCGTTATTCTTATCGGAACGACGACGAGCCAAAAGTCCCAATAATCTGTTATACTGTGGTATTCATTTCAAACATATAGTTACAATGAAGCATGAGCGAAAAGAAAGGAAAAAACAAAAAGGAACCGGAACCCGAAATTGAAGCGTCACGAGAGACGGGTGTCATCGTTCAAAACATTACCGATGAAATGCGCACGGCGTACCTTGACTACGCGATGTCGGTTATTACCTCGCGCGCTCTGCCAGACGTACGTGACGGACTGAAGCCCGTACATCGACGTATCCTCTACTCCATGCGCCTCAACGGACTCACTTCCGGCGCGAAGTTTAAAAAATCTGCGACGGTTGTCGGAGACGTGCTCGGTAGTTTCCACCCACACGGCGACGCGGCGGTGTATGAAGCGATGGTAAAACTCGCCCAAGATTTTACGACACGGTACCCGCTCGTCTTGGGACAGGGAAACTTTGGATCCATTGACGGAGACAGCGCGGCTGCGTACCGCTACACCGAGGCGAAAATGTCCAAGATTGCGGAAGAACTGCTCCGCGACCTTGAGAAAGATACGGTGAATTGGCGACCAAACTTTGATGGCACAAAGAAAGAACCGGAAGTGCTTCCCGCAGCGGTACCCAACCTTCTCCTTGCCGGCACACTCGGTATTGCGGTCGGTATGGCAACCAACATTCCTCCGCACAACCTTCGCGAGGTTGCCGATGCGGTCGCACACCTCGTAGACAATCCCGACGCATCAACGAATGATCTCCTCCAGTTCATCAAGGGTCCCGACTTTCCTCTCGGTGGTGTTGCGTTCAACCAGAAAGATATCGGCCACGCGTACGCGAATGGTCGCGGTGGTGTCGTCGTGCGCGGTGAGACGGAAATCGTTGAAGACAAGAAGGGGAATTTCTCCATTGTCATCACCTCAATTCCGTATCGCGTCAACAAGGCGGACATGCTCGTGAAGATTGCCGACCTCGTTCGCGATAAAAAGATAGACGGCATTCGCGACCTCCGCGACGAGTCCACGCGCGACATTCGTGTGGTTGTAGAACTGAAGTCCGGCGCACAACCGCAGACGGTTCTCAACAAACTCTACAAACACACGCAACTTGAGGACACGTTCCACTACAACATGGTTGCGCTCGTGGACGGCGTACCGCAGACGCTCTCACTCAAAGCGATTCTTGAGGAGTACATCAAACACCGTCAGGAAGTCGTTCGTCGCCGCACGCAATTTGACCTCACGAAGGCGGAGGAACGTGAGCACATTCTCCTCGGCCTCAAAAAGGCACTCGACCACATAGATGCCATCATCAAACTCATCCGCGCATCAAAGGATGTTCCGACGGCGCACGCGGCCCTCATGAAGCAGTTTAAGTTCTCAGAGATTCAAGCGCAGGCGATTCTGGACATGCGCCTTCAAAAGCTTGCCGGTCTTGAGCGAAAGAAAATTGAGGATGAACTCCGCGAGGTGCAGAATCTCATCAAGGAACTTGAGGCAATCTTGGGAAGCAAGAAAAAAATGCTCACCATCATCAAGACGGAACTCGCCGATGTCGCCGCAAAATACGGTGACGATCGTCGTACCAAGATCGTGAAGGGGGGTGTGAAAATGCTCTCCGTGGAAGACCTCATTGCAGACGAGGAGAGCGTGCTCGTGCTCACGCAGGGCGGGTACGTGAAGCGTACCAATCCGTCAGAGTACCGCACGCAGAAGCGTGGCGGCGTCGGCGTCGTTGACCTCAATACGAAAGAGGAAGACGTCGTTACGGATCTCCTCACGACCTCAACACACAGCGACCTCCTCTTCTTCACCGACAAGGGTAAGGTGTACCAAACAAAGATGTACGACATTCCCGAGGGACGACGTGCAACGAAAGGGAAGTCAATCATGAACTTCCTCGCACTGACATCGGAAGAAAAGGTGACTTCGGTCCTCGCGGTACGCAAAGAGGAGTGGGAGGGAGAGTGGTCACTCATGATGGTGACGAGAAACGGTGTCGCGAAGAAGTCCGATGCGTCAAGCTTTAAAGACGTTCGTCGAAGCGGTCTCATTGCGATAACGCTCAAGGATAACGATTCACTCATTTCTGCAAAGTTCGTCGGAAAGGGAGACGAAGTGTCACTCATTACCGCAAAGGGACAGGCGATACGCTTCAAGGAAAGCGACGTGCGAGAAATGGGACGAACTGCCGCCGGTGTCGCAGGCATGCGGCTCGGAAAGGGCGACGTCATCGTTTCCGCAGATGTCCTCGCGAAGGACAACAAGAACGCAGAGATTCTCGTCGTCATGGAAAACGGATATGGGAAAACGACACCTGCAAAGGAGTATAAGGTCCAGAAACGTGGCGGTTCAGGCATCAAGACCGCGAAGGTGACTGCAAAGACGGGAAATGTCATCGGTGCGGCAATCGTGAATGCTGATGATAAGAGTGAAGGGGAACTCGTCGTCATGAGCAAGAAGGGGCAGGTGATTAAACTCCCGCTCAAAGACGTGCCATCACTCGGCAGACAGACACAGGGCGTGAAGGTGATGAAGCTACGACCGGGGGATTCTATCGCCTCAATGGTCTACTTCTAAAGTGACGCTCCCAAAAACATCTCATACGCTGTTGCTCTTCACTCGGAAACGTTCATCGTATGTTTAATACGCTTCACATTTCCTTGCTCGGTCGCCTAGTCTGAGATGCTTTTGGGCGCATCACTACGTAATTGATTATTTAAAATGCCCCTGAAACGCGAAGCGTTTCAGAGGCATTTTCCACTGTCCAATCCGCGTTTTCGTCTTCACTAGGATATACTGTACGTATGTATCCAGCGACACTCGGGAAGTTCGTAGACCCAAAGGTGACGACGAGCCACTTTCATCTTCGTGAGGGCGACACCGTTGCTGATTTTGGTGCGGGGAGCGGGCACTACATGAAACCTCTCACCGACGCTGTGGGGAAAAGCGGTCGCGTGTATCTCTGCGAAATACAAAAAAATCTCGTAGATACGCTCGGCTTTAAGGCACGTGAGGCTCGCCTCACGAATGTGTACCCGGTGTGGTGCGATGTTGAAGCGCCGAATGGTTCAAAACTAAAAGAAAATTCTCTAGACGGTGCGCTCATATCAAACGTACTCTTTCAATTCAGCGATAAGGTTGCCGCACTCAAGGAAATTCACCGCGTACTGAGGCAGGGTGGAAAACTCTTCGTGATTGACTGGACAGACTCATTCGGGAACCTTGGACCGCGCCCTGAAGATGTCGTGCGCGAAGGAGATGCGAAGACGCTCGTTGAAAGTGTGGGGTATGTATATGAGCATTCATTTCCGGCGGGGGACCAACACTACGGGCTCATGTTTCGGAAGAAATAATATATGAAATCGATATGAACATTCGTCCATTTGAAATCGCACTCATCGGAATATTCGGCTTGGCGGGACTGGGGGGGCTCTTTTACCTCTCCGTGTACCAAGCAAAACCGGATCCTGCCGTAACACGCTACGGTGAACGTGTTGAGATTTGGGGTTCGTTGGACGGAAAGATTATGAAGGACTACCTTCAAGAACTCACTCGAGGTGACAAGGCGCTTGAAGTTGTGAAGTACACGCAGATTGACTCACGCACATTTGAACGTGAACTCCTCAATGCAATCGCGGAAGGGCGGTCACCCGATCTCGTCATCATGCCCCACGACCTCCTCGTCTCGTATCGCCAAAAACTGCAACCGATTTCATACGAGACCATAGACGAACGTACCTTCAAGGATACGTACATTGACGGTGCGGAAATATTTATGTTGAGTGACGGCGTGTACGGGATACCGTTTGCCGTTGACCCCCTCGTCATGTACTGGAATCGCGATATGTTCTCAAACAGCGGTCTTGCATTGCCACCGAAGACGTGGGAAACACTCATTTCACAAACAATTCCTGCGATTACGCGCGTAGATGATAATCGCAACATCATACAGAGTGCCATCGCGCTCGGCGAATATGCGAACGTGCGGAATGCCAAGGAAATACTTTCCGCACTTTTCTTTCAGGCGGGAAGTACCATCGTGGACGAACAGGGTGAAGGGTACATGGTGACACTCAATAAAAAACAGGAGAACGCGCTCTCGCCCGGGGACGCGGTACTTTCTTTCTACACGCAATTCGCGCTCCCCGTAAACATGTCGTACACGTGGAATCGTTCTCTCTACTCAGACCACACGGAATTTCTGGGAAGCAAACTCGCGATCTATTTTGGGAAGGCGAGTGAACACGATTCCATTCTTCGTGAGAACCCGAATCTTAACGTTGACGTCGCTCTCATTCCACAGGGAAGCGGTGCGACAATCCAGCGCAACTATGCTGACTTCTACGCGCTCACCATTCCGAGAGCGTCGAAAAACATGCAGGGAGCATATGCGGTTGCGCTCGTCCTTAGTAGTCCTGAAAATGCGAATGCACTTGCGCACGCCTATGACTTCGCACCTGTTCACAGGGCGTTGTACAACAGCGCAACTGGCGATGCTTTTGAAGATGTTGTCCGACAATCAGCGCTCATCGCGAGAGGGTGGCTTGACCCACTGCCCGAAGAGACCGACCGCCTCTTCAAAAATATGGTGGAGGGAGCACTCGGGGGGCAGTCTCGCATGAAAACCATTATCATTGACACCATAGCGCAGTTGGAATCCCTGTTCTAATCATGTACCCTGTACGTATGTATACCGCACGCAATCTCGCAATAATCATTATGTGGATCATTCTTGGACTCGGCGCTTTTTACGTACTCACAAGTGCGGGTGCCGATACCGCTTTTGCACAGAGTGGTGGTACACAATCTCCAGGAGGTACCTCACCAAGTGGTGGTACACAATCTCCAGGAGGCACAGCTCCGATGAGTAATTCAGGATCACTCACGAATCCACTCCAGTCACAAACGATTCGAGAATTCATTCTAAAAATCATTGACGTCATTCTCGTCTTCGCAATTCCAATCATTGTGCTCTACATCATGTACGCAGGATTTAAGTTTGTTACGGCAGGTGGTGATTCAGGGCAAATATCAGAGGCAAAGAAAGCACTCATGTATGCGATTATCGGTGGCGTCATCGCGCTTGGTGCGAAGGTTATTATTGAGGTTATCCAAGGAACCGTCTCTGCATTGAGTGTATGAAAAAGGTATCTATTTTTTTAATTTTGCTTGTAGCACCACTTCTCACGAGTGCGGCGACGGTTAGTGCTCCGCGAGACTTCAAGGGATTTGTCGCCATCATCACTGACATCATTGGTACGCTCGTCATCGTCGTCTTCGCGCTCACATTTCTCGCGTTCATGTGGGGGGTCATAAAGACATGGATCCTTCACGGCGATGACCCTGAGAGTATTGAGAGCGGGAAAAAGGTCCTATTTACCGCAATTATCGCGCTCGTCATCATGATTTCCATCTGGGGCATCCTCTCCATGCTTCAAGCATCACTTTTCCGTTAATTATCGCGCGTATCCACACAGGTCCTTTATTCTATTACCCTAAAGCGATAGAATAGTAGGAAGTCGTTATTATAGTCCAGTTAATTATTGAAGTTATCTTTTTTGTATGAAAATATTACTACGCATCCTTCCGCTCGCATCGTTCGCGCCACTCTTTGCACTTGCCGCAGGTGAACTCACCGAGGTGAGCGTATTTCTAAAGAATATTATCGCGTTCATGAATGGAACACTCGTTCCGCTCATTTTTGCTATCGCATTCCTCGTATTCCTTTGGGGTATGTTTAAGACGTTTATTCTCGGTGGAAGCGACGAGGGAAAGCAGGAAGAGGGGAAACACCTCATGATGTACGCAATCGCAGGATTTGTCGTCATGGTATCACTTTGGGGAATTGTGAACCTCGTTGCACGCGGATTTGGTTTCCAGGGACAAAGCATTCAAAACATTCCAAACCTTCCAATCAATAACAACTAAGTTTCATGATTGTATACGCGGCTGATGAAGCGCATGTGGTTGCCGCAAAGTCTGTACTTGCAAAGATTGAATCGGCAATACTTTTTCCGCTCATGACACTCATGATGGCGGTCGCGTTTCTCGTGTTCCTCTGGGGTGCGTACGAGTACGTACTCCACGCGGATGATGACAGCGCAAGGGAAACGGGGAGGACACACATGCTCTACGGTATCATCGGTCTCCTCGTCATGATTTCGGCACTCGCAATACTGAAGATTGCCGCTGGGACATTCGGTGTACCCGTTCCATCGTAGGTGAAGTAATGAAAAAGAAAAGCGCGGGAGTCCTAAGACTTCCGCGCTTTGTTGCTTCAAGAACAGGTCACCTTGATTGGCACCGTAGTGCGTGGCCTGAGAAGCATGAACTGCGCCTCGCTGGTTGCCGGCCAGGTACCGGGCTGAAGTTCCTTCCACTCCAGAGAGTAGAAGCGGTAGCGGACTTTAAAGTCCTTTCCGACCCCCGCATCATAGTCTGCTTTGCAACCGACCTTGATGTGAAAGGTTTCCGACCACACACCGACCGGAATTTCTCCCGATTCAGTGCGCTTCCAGACAGCCACGGTTTCGTGAACATTCGGCTGAATTGTGGCAACTGAATTACGTTGCTCTGTAGCGCTGGCGACCCCAAGTATCTCATCTGGCAGATTTTTCCACCAAGTGAGGACGCAGAGCACGACAGCGACGACGGCACCGGCAACTTTCATCTTTTTGTGCCATGCTTTACTGCTGTTGCGGGCGGACGTTGCATCCGTTTGCTGCTTTTTTTGGGATCCCGCAATCCCGATGACGGCGTCACTCATTTTTTCGCTCCTTGCTGTTTTTGAGCGTTCTTTCGCCCGACGTTTTTCGCATGTTGTGCGAAGCCGCCGAGTACCGTAGCGATGGCTTGCGCCACTGCCGGATCAACTTTATCAAGCCCTTCCAGCCGGAAGGTGTGCTCTTTCAAGTCCATCCCCTGAAGGTTGCCGGAGAACGCCATGGTTTGTGTGCGGCGTTTGTTGACTTCCTCTGCCGCGACCTTACCGCTTTTGATGGCGGTATTGAGTGCCTTGGCACTACTGTAGCCGAATGATTTGGCGACAATTTTGTCAATAACCTCCGCTTTAGTAATTGCACCCATGGTCTCTTGTACTTTTTCGGTCGGGAGAATTTCTTCCACCGTTATATCCCCGATTAAGATTCCAAAACGTTTTTCAAATTCCGTGGACTTGCCATCAACAGATTTCTCCACGAACGTGCGTTTCAAATGGTCGTTGAATTTTGCGATACTCGCAATCGCTTCCGTCAAGGTCATTTTCTTTTGTGATACGAAATTGAGAATCTCGCCAGATATAATTCCACCGAATTCAGCAGCGACCGATGCGACACCTGCCAAAAATTCCGGCAGATACCGAATATCAGGACGCAAACGCACTGAGTACTTCACGGTGAATTTACCCGTTGGTACTTGAACAGGAACAGTGAACGATTCGGCTGCTTCGCCGAGGTTCACGTTGTTTCCGCCGTCCCGCCGCTCCCACCAGTAGCAGAAGTGGAAGCCTGGGCCATAACTCACGAGCGGACTTCCGCCCCCGAGAATGGTTACGAGCGGATCAACAGTGACGAATGCCGACACCGCCCCGTTCGTAATATACGATCTGGAAATAATCCAAAACGCAACCCACGTACCAAGTGCTAACCCGACAGCACTTCCAAGAAAAAGGGGTAACCCAAGTAATCTCGCGAAACTTATACCGATGATATACAAGAGTAAGACCGCCACGATAGGGCTCACAATTGCAATCATCATTCGCGAACCGCTTTCACGATTCGTAATCATGCTATCGGTCTGATTGTATTCAGACATGATGCTCCTCCTTATCAATGATCAAACGTGCCCGAAGGCACAAAATGTGAATGGCGGGGAACTGAATACCCACGCCAAAATCCAATTTAGTCATACTATATTCTACATGAAAGTCAAGTTACATCTGGTTGTATATACGAACTTTTGAATCTATGCAGATATACTTGGAATAAGTGTGCCGAGTTAATTTTAGCAAAAGAAAAGCGCGGAAGTCCTAAGACTTCCGCGCTTTGCGTTTTTTCAACGCCCTGGACAATTCCAGGAAAAAGGTACAACTGTGAGGTCCTTACCACTTTCCAGTACCATGAATCGCAGATGACTGGCTTGTGGAAACTGTCCCGGAACGTGTGTCCGCCATTCGGGTGTAAGAGCACGATACTCCACTTTGTACAAACTGCCGTTTCCGGCAGCGAAGTTCGTGCCACAGCCGAACGGAATAATGATCTCTTCAGACCATACACCGACCGGCAGCGCTCCGTCAGTTGACTTTTTCCACGTTGCCTCTGCAACTTGTGGGGATTGTTTTTGCTGTGACACCGCCCCACGTTGCTCTGTAGCGCTGGCGACCTTCGGCACCTCTTCCTTGATGTACGGGATGAAAATACCTACCATCCCGATAAGGAGGAGAATGCCGACGACCCAAGCACTGATAAGTTTCGCCTTTTCGGCGAGGCCCTTCAGCCCTTTGCGAGCCTCCGTTCCTGCCTGAAAAGCTTTTTTGAGTTGGTCGGGAAGTGTTTCTTTCCCTTCCGAACTCGCGATACCGCTTTTTGCTTCGGCCATGTCACTTCTCCTTTTTTGTGGTCGTGAGTCCGGCGCCGGCGACGATTGCGCCACCGATACGCGCATTCTCAAGACCTGTTGCGTCTATCCGTTGAATCGTCATGGGAACATTCCCGCTCGCAACGAGGAATTGCTCCCTCGCGCGATTGATTTGTTCCTCGGTCACCTTGCCGTCTTTCCTAGCCTTGTCAAAGGTTCGCTGACTCGCGAACCCCAACATTTGCCAGATGGCTTTGTTGACCGTGCGGGCCTCTTCCAGCGCATCGCGAACCTCTTGAACTTTAGGCGGGAGGTCAATGCTTGAAATCTGCACACCCTCCACTCTCGCACCGAACCGTGTAAGGATATCCTCGGCACGTTCCGTCATGAGGTATTCTTCAAGTTCTTTACGAACTTCTTTGACATAATTCTTCGCATCCTCTCCTTGCTCCTCTGAAAAACGCTCGGAGAGGAATTCATGAACCATGTCTAGAAAACCCCGTTCAATGGTGGATACATCAAGTTCCACCACACGCTTCACCTTAGCGAGTAGGAATTTGAATTGCAAACTCCCATGCACCGTGATGGTGGAGGTCGCTGTCGGCACTTCCTCGTCATAGGAAAGCGTCAAGGTATCCAGTGTGATGTTGCCAGACTCCTCACGGAGTTCCCACGGGAAACAGAAATGTCCTCCCGGTCCGTACGGAATGTTAGGATTACCGCTGGCGGGTGCCAACTGGTTCGTTGTAACGAACGCGGCTGTTTGCGGTACTATCACCCAGTACCGCGGAAACAACTTGACCATCACAAAGAGACCAAACCCAAATCCGAATGTACCGAAGAGGTACCGACCACCATGAAAGCCGAACGCATTACCCAGTGCCATGCCGAGCAGTGTCGGTAACCCGACAACTGTCACCACGGTGAGGACGAAAAACCAAAACCGTGAAGCGCGGTCACGCTCCACGTGTGAGTCATGATCGTACTTCTCTTCCATGTTGTCTCCTTTCAAATAACGACGTGCCCGAGGGCACAAAATGTGAATGGCGGGGAACTGAATACCCACGCCAAATTCTACTTACATTATACTATATTCAATACAAAAAGTCAAGCAAAACAACGGCTTTCTAGAGCCGTGACGCATTGTTCTGTATTTGTGGGCACGAGAAGACTCGAACTTCCATGTCATTGCTGACACACGGACCTGAACCGTGCGCGTCTACCAATTCCGCCACATGCCCAACCGCAACATTGTACATGAATTTTATTGAATACGAAGTGGACGTTCTATATGTTATGATGCTGTGCGTTGCCCGGGTGGCGAAATTGGTAGACGCGCAAGACTTAAAATCCTGTGGCCTATAAACGGCCGTGCGGGTTCGATTCCCGCCCTGGGCACCAAAGTAAAAAGCTGGTTACTCCAGCTTTTTATTTTGGTCATGGGAATCGAAGACCTTGCGAGATACCTTTGCGAGTGAAGCGAAGCAAAGTATCCGCAAGGTGTACTGACCATGTAATGGTCGATTCCCGCCCTGGGCACCAAAGTAAAAAGCTGGTTACTCCAGCTTTTTACTTTGGTGAGATCAACTACGCGCTTGAATTTTTATGTAACTCTAGTACACTCATTCGTGTCCATAATATCCGCCCATAGCTCAGCTGGTAGAGCAGCTCGCTCTTAACGAGAAGGTCCTAGGTTCGATCCCTAGTGGGCGGACAAGCGTTAAAAAACCCTGACCTTCGTCAGGGTTTTAGCTTGTCCGAGCCGCAGCGATGCTTTGCCGACCACAAGGAGGCAAAGCCGCGAGGCGGGGTCGCGAGTGCTTATGAGCGAAGCAAATTAGCAACTTGTGACGACAGCGTTATCGGGGTCGCGAGTGCTTAACGAACACAGTGAGTTTAGGAATAACAATCTGGGAGATTGTTTTTTTTCGTGACCAAAAAATAATAATTATTAAAATTGTGATATAGTCTTTCGTACGCGCGGGTGGTGAAATGGCAGACACGCCTGCCTTAGGAGCAGGTGCCGCAAGGCATGGAGGTTCAAGTCCTCTCCCGCGCACTAATTGAACGAAGTGAAATTTATGCGCGGGAAGCGCATCTTTTGCGAGTGCAAAAGGAGCAAGGACTTGAAAACCTTTAGAGATATTTTGAAGAATGAAAAATATCCTAAAGGTGAACCGAACATGTAATGTTCAAGTCCTCTCCCGCGCACAAATTAATTTGAAGCCGACAATATCTTTGTCTGAAGTACAAACTGATGATAGAGTAGTCAGGTTCATCGGCCAGGTGGCGAAGTGGTAACGCAGCGGTTTGCAAAACCGATACACACGAGTTCGATTCTCGTCCTGGCCTCAAAAATAAAAACCATTTTTATTTCTCCTCAATTTTTTGCGCAATTTCATCTATGTGCTGGCGGTGACGCTCACCGTAGTCAATATCAAAATCAAGGTGCGGTATGTGCTTGAGGCGTGCATGTTTCTTAATGTACTCACGAAGTTCGCTCCCTTTCCGCTTTAGAAAAATGAGCGCCTCTTGCTCTTTTGAATCGGGAATTGTGGTAATGAGCACACGCACGTGTCCATAGTCAGAAGAAATAATGAGGTTTGTGACGGTTATGAGCGGGTTGGTATTCGCCTCTTCACGAATGAACTTCGCAATAACTTCGGTAAGCACACTCCGCACCTTGTCATGTTTGTCGTATTCCATAGTCTCTCCGTTACACAACCACTATTTCAACGGCTTCAAGGTAATCGCCGGGGGCAATCTCAACTTTTGAATCCACCTGCATGCCGAATTCACCGTCGCTGATTGACTTCACGTTTGATTTTTGTTGCTGAAGGTTTTTCACAACGCCACGGCCGATTTCAATATCTCTTCGTGTAATGCGTACACTTTGATTGAGTGAGAGTGTTCCTGTCTCAAGTCGTCCGCCGAGCACGTGTGCGCTCTTCTGCATGCTGAAGTGCTTGAGAACCTTTGCGCGACCGGTGACGCGTTCCTCTTCTCGCTCCGGCGTGCGCTCTTTGAGTGCGTTCCCCAGCCACTCGGAAAGTTTGTAGATGATGTCAAAGGTTTCAATCGCGACATCAAGACGCTCTGCGAGGTCAATCGCCGCACGATCCGGTTTAACGTTGAAGCCGACAATAATTGCATTTTTTGTCGCGCTCACGTTCTGCACATCGTTTGCGTTGATGGTGCCGACACCGGTGCCGATGATGCGTACGCACACGCGATCGGTTTTACACTTCTCAAGTTCATGAAGAATCGCATCTATGGTACCGAGCACGTCCGCCTTGATGAGAACGGGAATTGTGGGAAGGTCGCTTTCCTCCTCCGAGATTTTCGGAGGGTGAATTTTATTCTCGCGAGCCAACTCTTCCGCCTCCTTCTTTGTTGCGACAGTGACGAATGAATCGCCGACACGCGGCACTTCACTCCAGCCAACGATTCCCACCGGCTCAGATGCTGTCGCTTCCTTGATATTTTTTCCTGACCAGTCTTCCATGATGCGCACGGGAGCAAAACTTGAACCTGCGACGACAAAACTTCCCGCATGCACACTCCCGTCTCGTATCATGAGCGTTGCCGTGTTACCGCGCTTTCCGTCCAGTTTCCCCTCAATGACGCTTCCGGTACCCGATGCGTTTGTGTCGGTCTTGAGATCTGCGAGTTCCGCGGTGAGGAGGAGAAGATCCAAGAGCTCATCAACACCCTGACCCGTCTTTGCCGATATGGGTGCCCACGAGACGTCACCACCCATGCCCTCAATGTAGATTCCATGCTCAATGAGACTGGACTGTGTGCGAATGAGGTCGGCACCGGGTTTGTCTATCTTGTTGATTGCGACGATGTACGGGATACCCGCCTTGTTGATACTCTCAAGTGCTTCCATCGTCTGTGGCTTCACACCATCTTCCGCGGAGACAATGAGAATGGCGACGTCGGCAACATCAGCACCACGGAGGCGCATTTTTTGGAACGCTTCGTGTCCTGGGGTATCAAGGAAGGTGATTAATTTTTTGCTCCCGTCCGGCACCGCATGTTCAACACGGTATGCGGAGAGGTGTTGCGTGATGCCTCCCGCCTCACCCGCAACAACGTTTGTCTTTCGTATGTAGTCAAGGAGTGTTGATTTTCCATGGTCAATGTGCCCCATGATAACGACAATCGGTGGCCGAGTCACAATATGCGGTTGTGTATTTTTCTGTTTCGTCATACCGGTGTGGACTGAAAAACGCCTATCGTGAGGCGCGGGGCTGAAAATGTGCATGGAGTATAGCAGATATTGTCATTATTGACACCCCATGACATGATTTCTCTCACATGAATTGGAATATCTTCAAACGGACACCAAGGCGCATTCACCTTGATTATGCGTCTACGACACCGGTACACCCGAGTGTCTTTGCTGCGATGAAACCGTACTTCTGTGACGTGTGGGCAAACCCAAGTGCGCTCTACAGGGAAGGAGTCGCCGCGCGAGCGGTCATAGATGCCGCGCGCACCGAACTTGCGCAGGTACTCCGGGTACGCACTGAGGACATCACCTTTACGGGTGGCGGCACGGAAGCAAACAACCTCGCACTCATCGGTGTTGTTGAGTCGGCACGCGCACGAGGAGCACGGTATGAGGATATTGAGGTTATTTCAACGCGCATTGAACACCCGTCAATCTTGGAGACGCTCACCCACCTCGCATCGCGCGGTGTTGTCGTGAAGTATGCAGAGGTGGATGCTGAAGGGCTCATTGAGCTTTCGTCTTTTGAAAAACTTCTCACAGAAAAAACAGTCCTCTGCACCGTTGCGTATGTGAACTCGGAAATCGGCGTCGTGCAGAACGTAAAAAAAATCACCCGTGCCGTCCGTAAGTGGAACGAGGCACATGGTCTGCACGTGCTCGTGCACACCGATGCGAGCCAAGCGCCACTATGGCTCCCGTGCGCACTTGATGCGCTCGGCGTTGATCTCATGACACTTGATGCGGGGAAGTGTTACGGGCCGAAGGGGGTAGGAGTCCTCGTACATCGGCATTGGGTGAATCTCTCGCCCACATCCTTCGGTGGCGGGCAAGAGTCCGGCCTCCGTTCGGGGACGGAGAATACGCCACTCATTGTCGGGTGTGCGCGCGCTATTGTGCGCGCACAGGAGGGGTGGCGGTTGCGGGTGCTGATGCCAATGTGTCGGCCCTGTGCAGTAAGGCGGGTTTTGATT
>CAZBMV010000009.1:0-28552 GCA_964493145.1 uncultured Candidatus Saccharibacteria bacterium | reverse complement strand
ACCCAAGGCGAACCGAACAGGCGAAGGAAATTTTGGAAAAACTCACTGCAGGAAACGCACGTGAGTTCACCTGCACCCTTGATACGGTGGCGATTCTCAAAAAGAACGACCACCGATGGGAACTCTTCAAAGAGTATCATTTGGGTGGCGCAGACGATCTCGCCCCTATTCTCTAATTTTGTTAAGGGTTCCCCTAGGGAATTCGCATGGTGATGCGAACGACTACTCCCTACGGGAGCGGTACACCTTTCGCACTGCGGTGCTCAAGGTCTTGCGAAAGAGTCCCACACTTTCTCACCTCGGGGCGCTCGCTTCACTCGCGCCCAAAACCAAAAACCTTCCAATTTTTCGCGTCCCTCCCCCGACCCCTTCCCGCCTTAAAAAGAATGAAAGGTTTTTGGTTTTGGTTCGGCGTTTCGTCTTTCAAAAAGCTTCGTTTTGTCTTTTGTAAATATCAAAGAAAGTAATACAGCAACAACGCCGGAGGTAATTGCAAAAATAAAACTTGGTGCTATTTGAACGATCCATGCTGCTATTCGGACACTTCTATCAATCACTTCAGTAGAGACGGATAAAGGTTGGAAGAGAAACGCAAAAAGTAATGTTGACGCCATAAGGATAAAACGTGCAGGTTCCCACTGAAATTGCCTTATTTCAATCTCGTCATTTACTTTCTCATGGTTGCTCATATTTCTATTATTTTACAGAAAATCATCACAATTTCAACGAATATCTAATGTTCGGATATTAAAATTCCCTAGGGTTCCCCTAGGGGAACTAGGGAAATTTCCGCATAAAAAGCCCCGAGCACATGGTGTGCTCGGGGCTTTGGACTTGGCACGGTCAGTAGATATCGGCCGTGCGGCGACCGAAGTGATGCCGTTGGTTTTTACGGCGCTCTCGCCCCAGACGGTTCGAGGTCTTGAGGTCGCGTTCACAGGCAGTGCGGTTCGGACGAAGCAGGAAGCCCGCCTTCGCCGAGCACATGGTGCCGCTCGTGTAGCAGTTCGTCATGGCATGAATAGCCGACTTCGTCTTCGCGGTCTTTGCCATTTTAGTAGTGCACTCGCGGAGTGCGAGCACGCCAGTCATTCCGGGAATTGCACTGTACATATTTTTCTCCCTCCTTTAAAAGTTCATGGGAACAATATCTCTAATATTATACCACGTATTTATAGAAATGCAATAGTTATTCTACGGCTTACGACTGCGCTACTCTACCGTCACTGATTTTGCCAAATTGCGTGGGCGGTCAACGTTGAGCCCCTTTGCAATGCCGACATAGTACGCGAAGAGTTGGAGTGGGATGACCGAAATAATCGGCTGAACAAGTGGGTGCACCTTTGGTACAAAAATCACATCGTCTGCAATACCCTTCATTGCGATATCGCCCTCTGTTGCGATGGCAACCACGGGAGCATTCCGCGCTTTGACCTCTTGAATATTTGAAATCATTTTTTCATACACGGAATCCCTCGGCGCAAGCGCCACAATGGGGAATGTGTCGTCCAGCATCGCGATGGAACCATGCTTCAATTCCCCACCCGCGTACGCCTCCGCGTGAATGTACGTCACCTCCTTGAGTTTCAGCGATCCTTCGTAGGCGACCGGTGCGTGCATGTGGCGACCAATGTACATGAAGTCACGGTAGTGCGCGTACTTTTCCGCAATGACGCGAATACTCTCTCGTGAATCAAGAACCTTCTGTGCAAAGCCGGAGAGGGACGCGAGCGCGGTCGCTATCTCAATTCCTTTCTCTTGGGTCAGTCCGCGCTCGCGTCCGATGAGGAGCGTGAGGAGCCCGAAGGCAACCACCTGCGAGACAAACGCCTTTGTGGAGGCGATGCTCACCTCGGGACCCGCGTGGTTGTATATACCGGCATCCGCCTCACGCGCAATGGTTGAGCCGACGACGTTCACCATGCCGAGCGTAAGGAGTCCCATGTCTTTCCCCTTGCGCACCGAGGCAAGCGTATCTGCCGTCTCTCCCGATTGCGTCACGGCGAAGAGTGCACTGTTCTTGTGCGGAATGACCGTGCGGTACCGAAACTCGCTCCCGAGCTCTACGTCAACGGGAAGCCCCGCGTACTCCTCAAGCATGTACTTCCCCACCTGTCCTGCGTACGCCGCCGAGCCACACCCGACGACCATGAGTCTGTCTATTGTCGTGAGGCGCGAAAGCACGCTCTCAAGTCCGCCGAGTTTTGCACGTCCTTTATCCATGATGAGACGCCCGCGAATCGTGTTTTCAATCGTCTCCGGCACGTCCATGATTTCTTTGAGAAGGAAGTGGTCGTACCCTTTTTTCTGAAGTGATTCAATATTCCACTCAACGGTGACGGGTGATTTTGTTTTTGCCTGTCCGCGAAGCGTGAGAATGTCGTACGAGTCTTTCGTAATAACCGCCACCTCACCGTCATCCAGATACACAACATCCTTCGTGTGTGCGAGAAGCGCGGATGCATCGGACGACACAAAGTTTCCATCTCTCCCGATGCCGAGCACAATGGGACTCCCCATGCGGGCAACGATGATTTTGTCCGGCGTTTTTTCACTCAGAACGGCGATGCCATACGTTCCCTGCACCATTTGGAGTGCGGTACGCACCGCTTCGCCAAGGTCACCCTGATTGAAGGTGCCAATGAGTTTTGCGAGAACTTCAGTGTCGGTATCCGATTCAAAGGTGATACCAATAACCTTGAGCCTTTCCTTAATTTCGCGATAGTTTTCTATAATGCCATTGTGCACAATCCACACCGTTCCGCTCATGTCGTGGTGCGGGTGAGCATTTTTCTCCGTCGGCGCACCGTGTGTCGCCCAACGTGTGTGCGCAATGCCGGAAGTACCGGAGATGGTATTTGTGATTTTTTTCGCGAGGTTGTCTATCGGACCAACCGCTTTGAGTGAACCGAATTTCGGAATGAAAATGCCGGAAGAGTCGTACCCACGGTACTCAAGTGTCCGTAGTCCCTCAATGAGGATGGGCTCTGCGGTTCGCGTGCCGACGTATCCAAAGATGCCGCACATATACCTAATAGTACTACAAAAAGGACCTTCGCGTTACGAAGGCAAAAAACCTCCCGCCTGATGCTCCCACAATCGTGCGTACGTGCCATTTTTCTTCACGAGTTCCTCGTGTGATCCATCCTCAATAATCTTTCCCGCGTCAAGCACAATGATGCGGTCCATTTCACGCAGGGTTGAGAGCCGGTGTGCGATGGCAATGACAGTCTTCCCCGCCATGAGCGCATGGAGCGCCTTTTGAATGGCGACTTCGCTCTCGCTATCAAGCGCACTCGTCGCCTCGTCTAGGATGAGTATGGGTGCGTTCTTGAGCATCGCACGCGCAATCGCAATGCGCTGTTTCTGTCCGCCCGAGAGTTTCACCCCGCGCTCGCCGACGAGGGTATCGTACCGATGCGGCAGAACCTCCACAAATTCGTGCGCCTGCGCTTTTTTTGCAACTGCGACAATCTCTCCCGATGTCGCGTTTGGTTTTCCATACGAAATATTCTCGGCAATAGTCCGATGAAAGAGCATCGGCTCCTGCGACACAATGGCAATGTTTTCTCTGAGTGAGTCCTGTGTTACCTCGCGGATATCTTGACCATCTATCCGTATTGAACCGCTATCAAGTTCGTGCTGTCGGAGGAGCAAGGAAACAAAGGTCGTCTTGCCGGCACCGCTCGTCCCCACGAGTCCGACTCGCTCTCCCGCCTCAATCTTAATGTTTACATTGGCGAACACCTTTTGCTCCTTATACGAAAAGAATACGTCCTGCCATTCAATGTACCCTTTTTCACATACGAGTCGTTTCGCGTGAGCACTGTCTACGATGTCATGCTCAACGATAATGTCTGAGAGTCCTTCCTGTATTTCTCCGTACAGGCGTATGAATCTGTTCATGCTCATGCCAATAAAGGTAAGCGCGTGTTGAATATTCATGAGGAGCGTCACAATCATAACGAGTTCTCCAATGGTGAGTACCTCCTGCGTCCACGATCGTACCGCGATATAGAGGATGGCGGCATCAAACACGACAATGGTGACGTTGTTGAGTATGAGCGACCACTCGCTCATGCGCCACTGCTTCACGTTGAGAAAACGCATTTTGCCGATGTGCTCGCCGAACCGCTTCTCCTCACTCTGCATACGTGAAAATTGACGGATGAGTGCCATGTTTGTTATCGCATCAACCGCGTACCCGCGCGCCTTTGTCGTCTGCTCGGAATACTTTACAACGTGCGGGTGCCGCGTCCGTACCAAGAAAATGTTGAGCGGGACAAGAACCGCAACGAGTACCACAAACACAACCCCCGCCATTGTACTTGAAGAAAAAATGAATACGGTGGTAAACACGAGCGAGAGAACGGTCGGGTAGTAGTTCCACATGAACTGTTCCGCAACGTTACCGACCCCTTCACTCGCATGCCCCACCTTACTTGAGAGCGAACCCGCGAAGCGATCGGAGAAATACTCATGGCTGTGGCGCGTGAGGTACGAGAAGAGCGTTGTGTATGCAGTCGCATTTAGTCGTGACGCCCACTCCATACCCAAAAATCCACTCACGCGCCACCCCGCAAAGATAATTGCCGATGCAAGAACGTACGCTCCCGCCCACAACCAAACGTTCGTAATCGGGGCACTACCCGCGGCAACCAATTGTGCGGTGTCTATAATGGACTTAAAGATGTACGGTATGCCCGTTCCTAACAGTTCGCTTACGAGTACCGCGAACAAAACGCCGATGATGTACTTTGCGTGCCCGCGCGAGACATACCAAAGAAACCGAAGCGGTGTGCCGGGAATTTTTCGTTCATGCTCTGCTTCTCGTTTCCCTTTTTGCATGGTTACCATTGTACCGAGTATTCGCAAAAGACGCGAAAAACAACGTATTCTTTCGTCGTTCTCGTGTGGTATGCTTGTGGGTATGAAATTTGAAGACATCCCATCACGTTCATCGATCTTGGCACAAGAATTCAAGAATCTCGTAACACCTGAAGGAAATAAAGAAAAAACATTCGCCGATCTTGAACAGTCCCTCAATGAAGCGGGTTTTGAGTATGCAACCGAAACCGAACTCTCAAACATACTCACAGAACACTCTACGCTCTGCAGAAGCGAATCGTTTTCAAAAGTCATGGATCTTGTTCTTAATCACACTCCGATTAGTCTCCGAGACCCCGAGGGTGAAGCGAACATGTGTCGCATAGCATCCGGTGACGGCTTCAAAATTGCGCTTCTTGAGGGATTTTCCGGAAATGACGTTGCAAATACCGTGAAAACGGTAATCACCTTCCGCGGCGATCACCTTTCCTCACACACACCGATTACCAAAGACAGCAGTATGTGGGAAACGAAGCCGGAAACCGCGCGTGTGTCTGTTTCAGGCGAAGGTGAAATACACCCCGATGATGTGGTAATGGTTTCATTTCGCATTCCAACAAAGTTATTTCCCGACCACCTCCACACCGAAACAGAACGTGAGCTTCTTGAGGACGATAAAATTGCATTCATCACTCGCCACTTCGTTCCGACAATAAAAAAGACCGTTCACTGATACGTAAACGGTCTCAATGGGACTCAATGTCCCGTGCGCACGGTGCGCAAAACGGTGTTTCCGGAATGATGAGGAGACGATCCTCCCCTATCAGTAGACCACAATTTGTGCAGAGGCCGTACTGCCTCTGATCCATCCTCTTCAGTGCGAAATTGATTCGCACAATGTCCTTCTGCGAGTGTGAGAGCGCTTGCTCACCACCCGCGCGAAGGATCTGCTGCTTTGAACTTCGCCGGAACAACAGGTGTTTCCGACGACTTTCAATAAAGTCAGCGGTCAACATGATAGTGGCCTCTAAAGAACGTGGACTATTATTATACTATAATCACACGATATGTCAATTGCACCCTGTCTCCCATTTTGACTATGTTTTCTCTTGTTTTATGACTTTTTTTCCGTATACTTTACGAGTACATGCGCGGTTAGCTCAGCTGGTAGAGCATCACATTGACATTGTGGGGGTCACAGGTTCAAGTCCTGTATCGCGCACTTTTAGTAAAAATAGTCAGACCTTGTGTCTGGCTATTTTACTAAACAGTCGCCCTGGACTTGAAGACCTTGTGAGGAATTTTGCGAGTGTCAGCGAAGCAAAATGCCCACAAGGTGTACCGAACATGTAATGTTCAAGTCCTGTATCGCGCACCGAGGCAAAACAAAAAACTACCAATCTTAAGATTGGTAGTTTTTTGTTTTAGGAAGCGAAACTACTTCGCTTCCGTGCCTCGGTGCGAGCCGGAGCCATACCTTGTCGACCTCAAGGAGACAAGGTGGGCGAGGTGGGGTCGCGAGTGCTTAGTGAAATCAGTGCGAAGCACATGATTACACTTAGCAACTCGTGACCACTGACATTATTGGATATTACTGATGAACACCATGTCCTAGTAGCATGGATCACACACATAGCAAAAACACTAAATTTTAGTTATAGTGCCTCTGATGAAAATTCTCAGTATTGAAACTTCGTGCGACGAAACCGCGGTAAGTATCGTTGAGGCAACGGGAGATTTTCCCAATGCGTCGTACACAATTCTCGGCAATGCACTCTTTTCACAAATAGACATCCACCGTGAATACGGTGGCGTCTTCCCCGCGCTCGCGAAGCGTGAGCACGCGAAGACACTTGTGCCGATGCTCACACGTGCGCTTGAGGAGGCCTCTCTCCTCAATGCTCGTACGGACACACTCAACCAGGAATCACTCACCGAACTTCACACCATTCTCCACCGCGAGACAGGGCTCTCCGACATGCTCATTCCGTTTTTGGAGAAAAATGAACGACCTGCGATTGATCTCATCGCGGTCACAACCGGCCCCGGACTTGAACCCGCACTGTGGGTCGGCATAAACTTTGCACGTGCGCTTTCGTACACGTGGAACGTGCCGGTTGTTTCAATAAATCACATGGAGGGGCACGTACTCTCGTCAGTGTTTGCGACAGACCGTATTTCACACATTGCATTTCCCGCGCTCGCGCTCCTCATTTCTGGCGGACACACGGAACTTAATCTCATCACCTCGTGGGGTACGTATCAAAAAATCGGCGAGACCCGCGACGATGCGATAGGTGAGGCGTTTGATAAGGTTGCTCGCATGCTTGGCCTCCCCTATCCGGGAGGACCGGAGATCAGCTCGCGCGCCCTTCGGGCGCGCAAGGAAAACCTCCCCCCATTCCTCAAACTCCCCCGCCCCATGATTGATTCCGACGACTTTGATTTTTCTTTCTCCGGCCTCAAGACAGCGGTACGGTACGGCATTGAAGGCAAGGTACTCACCGAAGGTGATGTTGCTTCCATCGCTCGCGAATTTGAGGACTCTGTCACAGAGGTACTCATAAAAAAAGTTGACACTGCGATACGCACGCACGGAATCAGAACGCTCATTGTCGGCGGCGGTGTATCTGCGAACAGACACATCAGAAACACTTTTATAAAACATATCGCAGAGCACCATCCTGAAACCGTCCTCTTTTTCCCCGAGCAAAAACTTTCAACAGACAACAGCATTATGATTGCACTTGCCGGTCACGCACGCGTGAATGACGCTCGTCCGTACGCCAAACTCGGGGAACTCCGTGCAAACGGTAATCTCTCACTCGCGCCGGAAGCATCTCAGCAATAACCCCCGAATGATCGTCGTCGGACGTCGTTCATTTTGTACACGCGGAAAAGAAAAGGTGACCACTTCAATACGGCTTAGTGTCGTGGTATTATCACCTGTACTATGAACGACAACGCGAGCCAAAAAGGAAGTTCTGTGCCGGAAATATTCCTCAAACCATACGCATCTGATGAACATGAGCAAACAACCTACGCGCTATGGGAAACGTCCGGTTTTTTCAACCCTGATGTCTGTATTGAGAAAGGAGTAACCGATGCGAAGGCGGAACCGTTCTCAATTGTTCTTCCACCGCCGAACGTCACCGGTACACTCCACATGGGGCACGCTGCCATGCTCGCCATTGAAGACACGCTCGTCCGCTACCACCGTATGAAAGGTGACCGTACACTTTGGATTCCGGGTACAGACTCCGCCGCCATTGCGACACAGTCAAAAGTTGAAAAAACAATTCAAAAGGAAGAGGGCAAGAGCCGTCACGACCTCGGTCGCGAAGAACTCCTCCGTCGCGTAGACGCATTTGCGGAAGAGAGCAAAGCCACCATCATCAATCAGACGAAGCGCATGGGGTCTTCCCTTGATTGGAGCCGCTACGCCTTTACCCTTGATGAGAAGCGCTACAGAGCGGTCACCGAAGCGTTCGTCCGCATGTACAATGCCGGGCTCGTCTACCGTGGTAATCGCATCGTGAACTGGGACCCAAAGGGACAAACAACCATTTCTGACGATGAAATCGTGTACGAAGAGCGAAATACCCAACTCTACACTTTCAAGTACGCACCCGACTTCCCTATCGCCATCTCAACGACGCGCCCTGAAACGAAGGTTGGCGATACCGCAGTTGCCGTTCATCCCGACGATGAACGATACAAGAACTTCATTGGCAAGGAGTATGACGTCGTCTTTTGTGATGTACCGCTCCATGTCACCATTGTCGCTGACTCCTCCGTTGAAAAAGATTTCGGTACAGGTGCACTCGGTGTCACACCGGCACACAGTCAGACCGACTGGGAAATCGCCGATAGACACAACCTCCCACGTCCGCAGGTCATCAACGAGTACGCAAAGATGACGGTGGATGGCAGACTTAACGGCATGAAAGTTACTGAAGCACGTGAGACCGTTGTCGCGTGGCTCAAGGAGCAAAATCTCCTCATTACTGAAGAAACGGTGAAGCAGAACGTTTCAACCGCAGAACGCACCGGCGCAATTATTGAACCGCTGCCAAAACTCCAATGGTGGATTGATGTAAACAAAGAATTCCCCATGGGTCATTCGGAGATACCGGGGGTGAAGGAGGGTGACATAGTGACACTCAAACTTCTCATGCAGAAAGCTGTTCTGAACGATGGTGGCATTTCAATATTCCCCGACCGTTTCATAAAAACGTACAACAATTGGATTAACAATCTCCGCCCGTGGTGTATCTCACGCCAGATTTGGTACGGGCATCGTATTCCTGTTTGGTACAGGTCTGCCTCACAGCCATCTTCATCTGCTTCGTTTCGGGGCCCCGATGCCTCGGTCGCCGTATCATCAAATACGTCTTCCTCATCATCTTCCCCGGGCCTTGCATGTGAAGCGTCTGTGAGGCACTCTGAATTAGAAATTTACTGTGGTACTCAGGCGCCGGAAGGTGACGGGTGGGAACAGGATCCAGATACGCTTGATACGTGGTTTTCATCGGGACTCTGGACATTCTCTACCTTGGGCTGGCCGGAGAGTACTCCCGACGTGAAGACGTACCACCCAACAACGCTCCTTGAGACCGGCTACGACATTCTCTTCTTCTGGGTCGCACGCATGATTCTCATGAGCACCTTCCTCACGGGGCAACTCCCATTTAGAAACGTGTACCTCCACGGCCTCGTGCGCGATAGCAAGGGACGCAAGATGAGCAAGTCGCTCGGCAACATCATTGACCCGCTCAATATGATTGAGAAGTACGGCGCAGACGCAACACGCCTCTCGCTCATCATCGGCGCCGCTCCGGGGAATGATGTGCCACTTTCAGAAGATAAGGTCCGCGGGTACAAGCACTTTGCGAACAAGCTCTGGAACATCAGCAGATTCATTCTCTCAAATATCGGCGATGGCACACCTCAGGTAGCGCTCAGCGAACGTGATAAAGAAATTCTTGCCGAACTTACCGCAGCGTACGCAGACGTTGAACGAGATATTGAGAAATACCACCTCTACCTCGCAGCCGAAAAGGCGTACCACTACGTGTGGCACGAACTCGCCGACAAGGTACTAGAGGAGTCAAAGCCCATTCTTGCGGGAGACGATGCGATCGCACGGAATGCTCGCGCGTACGTACTCAAAACCTGCCTCATCACCATTCTCAAAATACTCCACCCGTTCATGCCGTACGTCACCGAAGCCATATGGCAAAATCTCCCCGAGCACGTACGCGCGGGTGAGCGCAACATCCTCATGGTGGCACAGTGGCCAAAAGTGGGTTAGAGTACTCTCGGTCTAACTAAAGGGAGTTCCTTCATGCAAAACGAGCAACTCACGGTATGTGGGGTTGTGTGGGACGGTATGCACTTCTCAGCGTACTCGCAAAAGGGCCTCGTTTCCGGGTTCGGAAAAATTGAGTACAACAAGGCTTACACCGGTGGAATCATTACCGGCACAATCCATAACGGCAATAATGAACTCAATGGACGAAAGGTGTCTATCTCTTTTCAAGGAGAAGACGGGACGTGTACTTTTCTCACCTAAAACCTACGCACAGGCGCACCCTCGGGGGCGCCTGTTTTCATTCTCACGTTTGCTACAATACATACTATGGATTCAACGCATTTTGCGATTGCCTTTCTCGCCGGTCTCATTCCCGCTCTTTTTTGGCTCTGGTTTTGGCTCCGTGAAGACAAGGCACACCCGGAGCCGCGCGCGCTCATTGCCACATCGTTCATCGCGGGCATGCTCATCGTACCGCTCGTTATTCCCATGCAGGAGTACGCCATAGAACGTTTTGTCGGCGACAACCTCATCTTCGTGTGGGTCATCATTGAAGAGGTGTTTAAGTACTCTGCGGCACTCATTGTCGTACTTTGGAACAAAGCCGTTGATGAACCGATTGACGCCATCATATACATGATAACGATTGCACTTGGTTTCTCCGCGCTTGAAAATGCACTCTTCATATACAATCCTCTGCGAGATGGAGATTACATGAATTCTTTTCTCACAGGAAACTTCCGTTTCCTCGGCGCGACCCTCCTCCACGTGCTCGCGTCGGGAACGGTGGGAATTGCCATGGCGCTTGCGTACTACGCTCGACCGGCACTCAAGGTCCTCGTTGCCACCTTTGGCTTGTTCATTGCCATCATATTGCATGCGCTCTTTAACTTTTTTATAATAAATGCGAACGGCAAAACAATCCTCGGCATTTTTATGTTCGTCTGGATGGGTATCATTGTACTCTTCCTTGTTTTTGAAAAAATCAAATTATTAGAAAAAAATCATCGCCGTACCGTATGATAAAAAAACCATCATTTCTAGAGCGCATCACCGGTTCCATTAAACTTGAGACCTCTCATGATGATGGATTTAGTGACCAGAACGATTTTGAAAGTCCCGCACAAGAAGAAGAGTCCGACAATACTCAAGAATCATGGAACCAAAGTGATGATGAGGAACAGGACGGTGAACTCCCCATTGATATGTACCAGACACGCGATGCGATTGTCATTCGTGCACTCGTCGCCGGCGTAGACCCGGACGATCTCAACATTTCCATCACCCGTGACATGGTGACACTCAAGGGACAACGTGAAGAGGTGCAGGAAGCACCTGATGAAGATTACTACCACCGTGAACTCTTTTGGGGTTCATTCTCACGTTCCATCGTCCTTCCCGAGGAGATTGTCATTGACGAAGCAGAGGCAAAGGAAAAGCACGGACTCCTTGAAATCACACTCCCGAAATTGGATAAAGGTAGAAGCGCCCGCCTCTCGGTGAAAAGCCACCACGCGAAGTAACCCATTTTACAGAAATGTCCGCTGCCATTGGTAGCGGATGTTTTTTATTTGTCGTCAGGTCGCTAACGCTCGCCACGATTATGGGCAGGCTCGGCGCAGCTCACTAAGTATTTTGCTCGTGTCCTCGCAAAATACTAAGTGGCTCCTGCCTTACCTCGGCTTTGCCTCCGGTTTTCGAGCCCTTGCGCAAAGACACAAAAATACACCCAAAGAGAGGGTGCATTTTTGCGTCTTGTGCTGAGGGGCGGGCTCGAACCGCCGACCCTTTGTTCTTCAGACAAATGCTCTACCAACTGAGCTACCTCAGCAAATGAGGACCGAAACGGCTGGCTTGCACACGCTTCGTCCGAATGTTGCTGAGGAAAGATTCCTCTTACCTCAGCAAAATTCTGCTCAGAGATAGTATCATATTTCGGTCATTCGTCCAAAGTGCATCTAAACGCGCCAAAGACGTTTACAACAATACTTTACGGAAAGAGATACTCCAATCCCTTAAGCCCGGGAATTTCACCAATCCCCTGCCTAAAGAGGTCGTAGTTAGCACCAAACGCTTCAAAGTATGGTTCAAGGAAGTAGAAGTAGACCGCAAATGGAAGCCCGATGAGAACTGTGTACCACACGAGGCGTAACGTGAGCCCAATCATTTCATTCCTGTGTATTTTCTTAAGAAGCGCGTTATTCTCTTCCGCAAGACGGACACTATCGCGAAGCAATCGTAGCATTTCGTCGTGCTCGTTCGTTGGTGTATCTGACATGTTTCCTATTATAGCAGACATATTTTGGCATAAATAAAGTGTATGAGCATAAACAGGCACACATATCGTATTTTATGCTAAAGTATCAGTCGCACGCCCTCATAGTTCAATGGATAGAACGATTCCGTCCTAAGGAAAAAATCCTGGTTCGATTCCGGGTGAGGGCACAAAAAAGACCGACACTGAGACGCGCTGGTTCGCACCAGCATGCGAGCGAAGCGTACGGAGAAATACAAAGCTACCATCCGATCCGCGCGTGCGAAGCACGCAATCAATAACTTCGTGATTGAAAATAAATTCTCGCAAAGGTAAAGATTTTGCAGAAATCATTACACTTCAATGATCCCATCGCGCATCCACACGACGCGATCAACGTATTTTTTGTCTTCTGGTTCGTGTGTCACTACCAATATCGTTTGATGCAATTCACGATTTAATTTTTGAAATAGTTGGAATATCGTGGCGGAAGATTCCGTATCTAGGTTGGCTGTTGGTTCATCGGCAAATAAAACCTTCGGATTGTTGATGAGAGAACGCGCGATGGCAACTCGTTGCTGTTCCCCGCCGGACATTTCTCTCGGTTGGTGATCTAAGCGGGCACCAAGTCCAACCAAATTAAGGAGGTGTGCGGCTCGGTTCTTGGCATTTTTGTCTCCCAATGCCATGGCGGGAAAATAGACATTTTCAAGTGCGGTAAATTCGGCGATGAGCGCGTACTCCTGAAAAACATACCCGAGATGTTCAAGACGAAAACGTGTTTTTTCGACCTCTGAGAGGGTGCGTACATTAATTGAGTCAATGGTAATCTCTCCCTCGGTGGGAGTATCCAGAAGCCCAAGTTGGTGGAGAAAAGTGGACTTACCAGACCCGCTTCTCCCCATAAGCGCAACAAACTCCCCTGCCGAAACCTCAAGAGAAACACCTCTCAATGCGTAGGTCGGTACTTCGCCTGGGTACGTTTTGACAAGATTTTTTACGTTAATCATATGATGTGAAAAATTAACCCCATATTGACGTAAGAATGTTTTCACGCGCCACCATCTTTGCGGGAATAAATCCTGCAAGAAGACCAGAGAGTATGAGGCTCACAATATTGATAACGATACCAACAGTGGTAAATACCAGAGTTGCCTCACCATACGGCATCATGATTGGTCGTGCATCAAGAAAAGGAACTACCGCAAAAAAGACAATGAGCATGCCAAAAACAACCGCGAGCGTCGCATAAAAAATTGATTGAATTACGTACGAGAGTTCAATAATTCCCTCTTTGATACCGATTGCTTTAAGAATGCCGATCTGTCTACGCTTGCTTACCGCATTGACATAAATCATTACAAAAATGGTAATTGCTGCAACAATAATGCTGATAACACTCACAATGAGTGCAATGATGTTAAATGCGGAAACTAAAATACCTACCGTGGAGAGACGCGTTGTGTACTTCTCAACAATGAGTTCCGGATAGAGCGCTTCAATGCGCTCAACATACTCATCGAGTGTGAATCTATCAAGATCAACTTTCACCATAATTTCGGAGGCGTTGTTAAAAGTAGAAAGAACCGCTTCCGCTTCTTTGTGTGATATAAATGCCGTGCCACCAATACCACCTATGGTAATTTTGAAAATACCCCGTACCGTATACGTACGACTGACACCGTTTGCGTAGACAACGGATACCGTATCGCCGGCTACCACACCGCCAAGATCGTTTGTTTGCTCCGTTCCAAAGCCACCGGATAAATTTGCGCCAAGGATAATTTCATCCTTCTGTAGGTTGTCGGGGAACTCTCCCGAAACAACATGCTCGGCAACATTGAGCACCCTCTTCTCCTCTGCCTGATTAACTGAAATGATTGGCGCCGAAACGTATGAAAAGATGCCGTTTTTTTCTTTGTCATACGAAAAAGAACCACCAAGTTGGTAGTGTGCTGTGGTTGCGATGACACCGGGAATAGTTTCAATACCTCTTCGTATGCTCGCCTGATCAATAATGTATTCTTTTTTAATCGGCTCCTCTTGTGGCAAGATTGCGAGGTGTGCGGTCGTCGTATCAACCATGGAACGAATAATGCCGTCTGAGAACCCCGTCAAAAATCCCGATACAAACATTAAGTTAAAAAAGGACAACGACAAAATAAAAACTATCAATGCGAGGGTTGATTTGTGACCCTTACTGATGGTCTTGTAGGCGATAAAAAACGCCGATCGTATGTCGGTGCCGGTCATACTTACTTATTTTTTGCAATCACCACCTGTTCACCTTCCGTGAGACCGGATACGATTTCTATTTGGCCATTTCCATCTCTAAGTCCGGTTGTTACGACTCGTTCCTCCACTTTTCCATCTGTAAGTACCAGCACCTTGGCTTGTGTGGGTGTTATCTCCACCGCACTCTGAGGAACAACGAGTGTCTCTGTTGCTGTCGCTGTCTGTATTTGCACATTTGCCGTCATACCGGAGCGAAAACGTTCACTCAGAGTATCAAGTGCCACAATTGTTTCATAGTAAACCGCACCTCCGATGATGGTTTCGGCGGGATTAATTGATACAACGGTCCCTGAAAACGTTTCATTTTTTAACGCATCAAAAGTGATGGTTGCCTTTTGGCCGACACGTACGTTTACGATGCTATCTTCCACTACGTTCAGGCGAATTTGTAACGTATCCCCCGACGACAATGAAATGACAGTTTGCTCCGGCCGAACTGTTTCTCCAATTTCACCGACAACATCGGTAACCACACCACTCTGGGGAGCGGTGAGCATGAGGTAATTTCGTTCAGCAAGTGTTTTCTGGAGTGATGCTTCAGCTTGAGTAATTTGAGCTTGGAAAACGGCAATGTCAACGGGGCGAATTTCTGATTTTTTTAACGCCAACTCCGCTCGTTTTTGATCAACGAGCGTCTGGGCGGCCGTAAGCGCAGATTGCCTGGTTTGCATTGCTGTTTCGTACGCAGTTTGATTGGTAAGGTAATCTGGTGCTTTTTTGTTTGGTATTTCAATTACCCAATCATTGTTCTCAATTCTGGTACTGCTTGGAAAAATTATGTAAAGCCCTGAATCTCCGAGAGGTTCGGGAACGACTGTGTTCCCGGAGCCGGAACCGTTTGTGAGTCCGGATACCTTAAATGAAATTCCACCTGAACTGTAGTACGAAGTAACGGTAATTATCCCCTCTCTTCCAAGAGCGTAGGTACCGCTGATTGTTGGTGGCGTATCATCACTATCTTCATCAACGGGACGTGCCTCAAATGTGGAATTGAGCACTTTCGTGTATGCGACCTGAACGAGATTGTCTTGCGTTCTCAAAACATCTTCATAATTGCGTTTTGCATTTTCGAACGCCACTTCGGCTAACGCGATCTCCTCCGGCAGTGATCCCGCTATCATTTGATTCAGTTTTGCACGCTGTACATCAATTGATGATTTTGTTTCCAACACCTGCGCATCAAGGTGCGTGGTGTCCTGCATAGCGAGCAGTTGTCCCGACTCTACGGTGTCTCCAATCGCAACGGCGACTGAAGTCAATTGCCCGCTATTTTTAAAATGTAAATCTATTTTTGTGGGTGGCTCCACCTTACCGCTCGCAGAGATGTGCTCCGCAATTGAGTCAACACGTACCACCGCGAGGTCGTATGGAGTATCCTTTTGCGATCGTACGACGAGCATGAGTATCGCAATTGCAATGATGACAACCGCCGTGAGTACGTACTTTTTTTTGCTCATAGTAAAAGTATTCCAATATGCTTACACTGTTCATGATAAATACCTTCAAAAAGAAAAGAGGACTTGAGAGGACCTCGTTGGAACATTACCTCGCTGAGCCCGGTCATATCCAAGACTGAACTGGCAATTGCAATTGCAAAAATAAAACCTCCTACGACAACAAAGAAATTTTTCTTATATGAAAATTCATATTGGCGAAGAAGCCAGATTCCAAACGTCAAACTTGAGAGAGCAATAATTGGTCCCCACCACGAAAAATGTGAGAGGAGTACGTCCATTTTATACTCAGCCATCCTGCCACCTCCCCGCAGTGATAGTTTGATAAAACTGAGCGCAAACGTGGAGGCGAGAATGGACATGACAAGTCCGATGAAAGTTATGAGCGAACCGAGTACAAAATATAGCCGTGGTCGCATTTTAATACGCTCGGTATGGATACGGTGCATAACTTGCTTCGTAATGTCGTTTACTGGTTCTGTTGGCATACGTGTTTCATTAAAATTTTCGCGCGTTTGATTCTGGTTGCAACCGTTCCGATGGGAAGTCGTAAAATGTCACCGATTTCTTCGTACGTCTTTTCTTCCATGTAGCGCAGAACGAGCGGTTCTGCATACATGAGGGGAAGTTTATCCAGGCACTCCTGTACGGCTACTATCAATTCACGCTGTTCAAAATTTGCCTCAATATCCTCGGTACTGGCGAAATCAAAATCGTCCGGCAACAAAATTTCTTTTTTGTGCTTTCTGATACTGTTCATTGCCTCATTGTGCACAATGCGATATATCCAACTGGAAAATTTCTTTTTTGTGTCAAAACCTTGCAAGTTGACAAACGCCTTTATGAACGCCTCCTGTACCACATCGGCAGCTTTATGCTCATCATGGATGAGACTCTGCGCGTAACGGAGCAACGCGTGCTGATACCGTTCAACCAAAACTGCGTACAACTCTTGGTCGTGCGCTTGAACTCGCGACACTATGGTTTCGTCAGAAAGTTTATTGCTGTGTTGCATGTATCGGCGTATGAAGTATAGCAGGACCCTCACTCTGCAACGTAACCTCAACATAGTTGAGGTTACGTATATGGGAATACTGAATGTATTACCGGTTGGAATTTTGATGGAATCGGTGGTGCATCATACCGCTCTCAATTTCCACACCACCGTTTCTATTGTGACGTTGGCCGTAACCAAGTCCAAGTTCTTGCCGTATTTTACGCGCACCCTCAAAATTTCCTTCCTCAGCAAGTTCGTGGGCACGAACGAACTCATCAAAGTTATCTACGGTCACCACCTCTGTTACACGTCCCCTCCCTTCCACTATGTCTCTCCACGCTTCGTAATCTCCGTCCTCAAGCGCTCGCTCCATTGCCTCATGTCGTTCCTCTGAATAACGTGGTCCGGCGGTGCTTGAATCCCCTCGGTACGCAGATGCAATTTGCATACCTACGCCAAGTACCCCTACAATCACCACGGCAACTCCAAGTACGAGCGTCACATCCTTCATCCCCTGTGTCATATACATGTGGTTAATGTGTAAATGAGAAATTACATTCTCACTCTTTATACAATACAGATTGCCATTTTATTTCACCATTACGTGTAGACGAAAATATGTTTGTTATGGTTTTGCACAAATCATTACACAAACACAAAACGACCCACGTCGTGGGCCGTTTTGTGTTTGTGTTACTACCTCTTACACCCCGAGGAGTTCTTTAATCTTTGCTTCGTCAAATCCAACAACGACGTCGTCACCGATTCGGATAACCGGTACCCCCATCTGGCCAGTCATATCAACCATTTCTTTTCGCTTCTCCGCATCAATGGCAACGTTGATGTCTTCAAAGGCAACGTTGTTCGCTGTAAAGAAATCTTTTGCGGCGTGACAGAAATGACAAGTTGGTGTGCTGTAAATTGTGACGTGTTTGTCCATAATGAAAACGTTAAATTGGTTAAGTTGTAGAAGTATACTAAATTACCAAAATTTGTACCACTCGTCCGTTTCAGTCTCGATTCCCTCACCCGATGAATTTTCTGCGGGTACACCGTTTTGTTTTTGACGCGTATCTTTTGCGATGCTGTCTATGATGATAACCTCCTGTTCCCCTTCACGAATGGCATCAAAACGATTTCTGAGTTCTTCCTCTATGCCACGATCATTCTGGAGGTACTGAACCTTTGCTTCAATAACCTGTGCACGTTCCTCCATCTCGTGTAGTTCCGCCTCTTGTGCGTCCAATTTTGCTCCCATATCGTGCGCAACGGTGTACATATTGAAGGCAGACGTACCAAGAAATATCGTCAGAACAAAAATGACGACAATAACAGGCCATGAGTACAGAACCCCTCGTATTTTACGCTTTTCATGAAAATCAAACATGTGCTATTATTTTACACCATAACACACAATATGAGTTTCTTATTTCACAAAAAGACAAAGACTGCCATTAAGTGGATTTGGTCCGTCATTGCAATCATCATTGCGATTAGTATGATATTTGCATACTCCGGCAGTATTTAGTTTGACCTCTGGTATTTACTTCTGTACCATACATGGTGGATTGCGTGGTTACGAGGGAGGAGCTCCTGCAAGTTTGAGGTCTTTTCTGTCTCAACGGATTGGTGGAAAACGTGTAATAGTGCTATGCCTCCCGAATCCATTTCATAGCACTCCACTCGGCGCTACACGCCGTCAACGCCTCTCTGCCACTGGTCAAAGTCGAGGTAGGTTGCCTGTTTAAGTACCGGCAATATCATGTAGACAAAGAGAGGTTGTACCCCAACGCCGCGGCTTGCCGCGGCGTTTTTTTACTTAAAAAATGAACCAAATACACATTCTTAAAAAACAAAACCCCTCATTTATACTATAAGGCACAATTGTGCCTTATAGTATAAATGAAAAAATCATTCGTTTAAACGAATGATTTTGCAGAGTGACGTTTTGGGTATGTCTAAAAACTCAAGAACATGGTCTAATCGCTCTTCACCATTTTCATGAACACCTCCTGTGGAATATTCACCTTCCCGCGCTCAAGCATGCGCTTCTTCCCCTTCTTCTGCTTTTCGCGGAGTTTCATCTTTCGCGTGATGTCACCTCCGTAGAGGTACCCCGTCACGTCTTTCTTGAGCGCTGAGAGTGTACGTGAGGAGATGATGCGCCCGAGCGCTTTTGCCTGAATCTTTGTAACGAAGAGTTGCCGAGGGAGCGTCGTGTACAATTTTTCGACGACTGCCTTTGCCTCAATCTCCGCTCGTCGCATACCAACGACGCGAGAGAACGCAGGAACGAGTTCTTCGGCGATGAGCACATCAAGACGACAAACGTCTGCGGATCGCATTTCGGCAATTTCATAGGAGAGCGATGCGTATCCGCTCGTCGCATTTTTGAGCTTATCAAAGAAGTTGCGCATGAGTTCGCGAAGCGGCATTTCAATGGTGAGCAAGTTTCGTCCGTCACCAAACACCTCTGTCTCAAGAACGCTCGCCTCATGGTCGTAGAGGAGCGTCATGACACCGCCGAGATAACTCGGTGGAAGAATTATTTGTGCGAGGACCCACGGTTCACGAATCTGCACCTTTGTGCCGTACTCGGGGAAACGTGACGCGGCATACACTTCCTCCACTCTACCGTCCTCGTACGTTATTTCATACACAATGGATGGTGCGGTAATCGTAATCTCAATATCAAATTCGCGACGGAGACGCTCGGTGACAATCTCAAGGTGGAGCATGCCGAGGAAACCGCATCGGAAGCCACGCCCGAGAACGCCCGAGGACTCTTCTTCGTACGAGAGCGATGAGTCCGACATCTTGAGGCGGTCAAGTGCCTGCTTGAGAATCGTGAAATCATCTTGACTCTCGGGGAAAACGGAAGCCCACACAACGGGAGGAACGGAGCGGTACCCGACGAGCGGTTCACGGTTTCCTTTTTCAAGTGCGAGCGTATCACCCACCGAGGCGACACCCGGTTCTTTAATGCCGGTTACGATGTAGCCAATTTCGCCCGCAGAGAGTTCTTCAACCGACTTCTCCTCCGGAGACTGAATACCCACCTCAAGTGCGGTAAAATTGCGTTCTGCGGCGAGAAAACGGAGCATGTCACCCTTCCTCACACTTCCCTCAAATACTCGAAAATAGACGATAATCCCCCTATGGTTTGAGTAGTGGAAATCAAAAACGAGACCACGAAATGAGTTGTTCGCACTTTCTTTCGGAGGGGGAACTTTTTTGCAAATGAGATCAAGGAGTTCTTTTACGCCCTCGCCTGTTTTCCCCGACACGTACTCTATATCTGCGATGTCACACTTGAGGAGCGTTACAACTTCATCTGCGACTTCTTCTCGGCGAGAATGCGGCGCGTCTATTTTGGTAAGAACGGGAATGATGGTAAGTCCCTGCTCACGCGCCATCTGGAGCGTGGTGAGCGTCTGCGCCTGCACGCCTTGCGTACTGTCAACGAGGAGGAGGACACCCTCCACCGCCTTAAGCGCGCGTGAGACTTCGTATGAAAAATCTATGTGTCCGGGGGTGTCTATGAGGTTGAGCTCGTAGGTTACCCCGTCACAGGTGTGCGACATGCGCACCGGTTGCATCTTTATCGTGATACCCCGCTCACGCTCAAGGTCCATAGAGTCAAGAACCTGCTCTTTCATCTTCCGTGCTTCAACGGTATGCGTAATCTCCAGCATGCGGTCGGCAAGCGTTGATTTTCCGTGGTCAATGTGAGCGATAATACTGAAGTTACGTATTTCTTTCATAGAGACATAAACGAAGATACGCGCTCTCGCACACCACTCTCGCCCCGTACGAAGGCGAGGTATGAGCCTTTCGTATCGGGGTGGGCGATAATACTAAAATTGCGTATCTGCTTCATATATGAGTGCCACTACTCTACCACAGTACCACTAAACTGCGAGCGTATCCTCGTCCTGTGGCACCATAACGTCGTCTCGTGAAAACCGGCGCTTGAGTGTTGCGTATATTTCGTACAGTTCCGCGTTTTTGAAAATGTGCTGTGCAAAAATGTATGCAAGGAAACCACAGAGAGTTGCAGAAAGTCCTTGAGAAAAAATGCCGAAAAATGTTTCTATCACTACCACTGAGGCAATGTAGTTGAGTACCGCGTACGCGATACCGCCGGCAAAAACAGCGCTCGTGAACGATTGAAAAAACGGGCGCACGAGCATTCTGCTCCTGAGAAAAATTTTCTTCCGAGCGCACAGTATGAGGATGATACTGTGCACGGTAAGCGCAACGGAGTAACCCATGGGGAGAGACAAGACCTCAATCCCACGGACGCCCTCAAGGCGCATGATTCCCTCAATAAATACGTAAAACGTTCCGTGAAGCGCGAGAATCTGGTGAAACAAAAATGCGAGCATGAGTGCAAGCGCGGATGAAAAAAGTGTTACCAAAAATGGAACGAGTGTGTTGGAAACCGCGTAGAGGGCACGCACGATGAGGAGGTGTACCGACTGTGCGGTGAGCGAAAGGATGAAGAGCGCGAGCACCGCCGCGGTAAGTCTCGTATCGCTCCAATCAAATTCACCCGATCCGAGTACCACGCGCACGAATTGCGCACGGATGACCACAAAAAGTGCAATTGCGGGGAGCGACCAGAAGAAAATGTGCTTGAGCGTATTCACAATATTTTGTCCGAACAGGTCATACTTTTTCTCGGCGTACAGCTGTGCGAGGAGTGGGAACGCCGCCACGGAGTAACTGACGCCGATGATTGCAAGCGGTACCGACTGAAGGTTGTACGCAAATTGAAACACCGAAACCGACCCGACCGCCATCATGCTCGCAAAGCCGACAAAACCGAGGAGTACGAGTTGGTGAAGTGAGAGTGTGAGTGCGCGAGTGAACGAGGTTTTACAGACGTCTGCGATATCGCGCGCACGAATTGCGAACGTAAAGCGTGGCATGAGCGAACTCCGCACAACCGACGGGAGTTGGATGCACACGTGCCCCAATGCTCCAAGGATGACACCGTACGCGAGGCCATTGATACCAGCGAAAGGGTACAAAAAAAGCAATCCGACAATAATTCCAGCGTTATAGAGGAGCGGGCTCGTTGCGTAGAGGATGAAGCGATGCTCAAGTTGGGTTACAACGCCAAAGAGGCTGGACACACCCAAGAGGAGCGGTTGAATGAGAAGAATCCTCATGAGCGGTATGAGCGTATCCGCCTCGGCAATAAATCCCGGAAATACGTACGCGACAATGGTTGGTGCGTAGATGATGGCAACGAGGGCAATCAATCCATACGCAATAATAAAGAATGAGAAGAGTTGCGAGAGGAGGTGACGTGCACTTTCGCCCGACTGCTTCTCCATCCGCTCGGCGATGAACGGAATGAGGACGTAAATGGAAAGTGTGGACGCAAAGAGTACGTAGAGTGCATCGGGAATACGGAATGCGGTGTAGTAGAGGTCCAGCTCAATGTGCGCACCAAATTGGTGCGCGAGGAGCCTATCGCGAATGAGCGCGAGGATCTGAGACCCGAATGTGAAGAGCGCAAGAATATACGCAGCCTGATGGAGACCGCGTATTTCCCTATGCATAATGTTGAGTACGTTTTGAACCATTTATTGCGCACCCGTTTCTACCTCTTCAGTTTTTGGTGTTGTGTTGACGGGAGAGACGAGAGACGAACCGGTCTCTCGGGTGGTGCTCACATTACCACTGTCACTCACAACGGGGTTTGCTTCACTCACCATCTGACTTGTCTGCGTCGCCTCGCGGAGGCGCGTAAGCGACCCTTCATTCTTTATGGTGTTGATGAGACCGGCAACAACTTCATTTCCGGGGTTAAGTTCAAGAACAATTTCAAGTTGCCTTTGCGCTTCCTCACTCCTTCCCGCTTCATCGTACACGAGTGCGAGGAGGTAACGCGCATTCGCATAATTCTGGTCAATTGCTATGGCTTTTTCAAATGCTGTAATTGCGCCATTCGCGTTGTCGCGCGCGCTCTCAAGGACACCGAGCTGGTAGTAGCGCGCGGGGTTCTGTGGTTCAAGGGTGATGATTGAGCGTGTTGATGCAATCGCCGCCTCAATGTTCCCAGTTGCAATCTCAAGTTGCGAGAGGAAGTAGAATGCTTCGGTGAAGTTCGGCTTGAGATTGACTGCTTCTGCAATGTACCCACGTGCACCGTCAAAATTACCACTCCGTCCCTCAACGACAGCAGACTCAAGGTGTGGGAGCGGATTCTTGGGATTCAGTTCGCGAGACTTTGCATACGCCTCAAGTGCTCGATCTTTCGCACCCTCAACATTGAGTGTTGCGAGAACACTGTAGATACCTCCGAGCACCGACCAGTTGAGCGGTTCTTGTCCGTCAATACGAATCGCTTCCTGTGCCGCGTTGATTCCAATCTCCATCGCGCTGAGGAACTGCTTCTGCTCTTCTTCGGTGGGCGATTGAATTTGTGCGAGGTTGTTCATGCGCGTGAGTTGGTACTCGGCAATCCTCCGTGCGAAAATGTCGCTTGATGAAAGTCTGTACGCATCACTGACCTGTTTTTCAAGTTCATCAATTGACTTCCCCTGTTGCATCGCGAGTACGCTCTCGTTAAAGGTAAATACGGACGAGTAGTGTCTGCCTGCGGCGTAGAGCACGCTCACCGAACCAATAATGACGACGATGACGGCGAGGGTGAGGATGAATCCCGACTTGCGATTGGCACCAACGACGAGCACTCGCGGTTGCAGTGACGAGAGTGCACCGAACGACGAGAGTGCGACACCGGTGCAGAGCGCACCGAGGAGCAGTATGACAACGCCGGGGACATAGACGAGTGACATACCCCATATGTAGAGCGCACTCACAAACGATGACACGCCGATAAAGTGCCACGTGCGATCTCCCTCTATGGCACCGAGGAGACGACGTACGCCGGTGATGAGAAAGAGGATGAGGAAGACAAGCCACGCGACACCTCCGAGGACACCCGTGGTAACGAAGAATGTCGTGATGTACCCGTTCCCCGCGTTAAAGTCGGTGTTCCAGAACGGGGTGATGTTGATGGAGTTGTCTTTGTACAGTCTCCACGCATCGGTGAATTTGTTTGTACCGATGCCGAGGAATGCATTTTCACGGTACACATTGCGTGCGATGTCTGCGGTTGCTTCAAGTGTCGGGCGCACCTCAACGTACGAAATGCCGGTCATTTTAGAGAGGGCACCTCCGAGCGTTGAACCGCTCACAAAGAAGAGTACCGACGTAATAAACACGACGAGCATCGTTGCGAATGAAATTCCGTTGAATGATTTTTCTTGTGCGATAAACGACGGCTGACCTGAGGTAAACCTGTCCTTCCCCAACAAATACACGATCATAACCAAGCTCGTGAGCCCGAGCACGACCCACACGAGGAAGAAGTTTATGATACCGAGCATTGCGAGTGAGACGAAGGTAACTCCCGCAAAAAGAATCCTCCCGATTTTTGTAAGGTTGAGTTGCTGAAGCGCAATGAGTGACAGAATAGTGGTGAGACCGAGGAAAAGGGCAAGGTCATTCCAGCTCCCCACAGGCGTACTAACGTTTCCGGTAAAGACGCCGAAAGAGAGGAAATTCGCACCAAATATGATACGAAGCACGTGGTACACAACCAAAATGAGGGTACTCACAGACAGGAGCACGTACATGCGCATGACATTCGCCTTACCTGCACGCAAGAGGACCCACACGGTTGGAATGAGTGCGAGCACGGCGACAAACACGGTTGAGTGGACACTGAAAAAATCTCCTATGAGCGAATCTTTGAAGTCACCGGAGAGGAGCGACGAAATGAATGCAATCCCTGCGGTCACCCACAGCGCGCAGAGTGTGTACGATACGCCGATACTCATCGTGCCCGACCTAAGTACGGAAAGACTGTACAGGACGAGTGCGAGAAAGATACCAACGATAACGACAAAAAACTTTGTGTAATCAAAAGGTGCGGTTACTGTCGGAATAAATAGCAGTGGCAAAAGTCCGAAAATGACTACGAGTATGTTTTGTGCGTAGGAACGAAGTTTCATGGCAATACTGTCCCCCTGCGCTGTTTGTTCATCAAACATCATATGCAAATAAAATAACCTCTAAAACTCAATATATGAAATAATATCACACAAACAGGCACCCCCTAAGGGGTGCCTGTTTGTACGTTTATAAGCCGAATTCTGTCAGGCACATTACTGTACCCGTGTGATCATTTACCTTGGCACACCGTTACCGATGTGCTCATGCGGCACTCCCCGTGCGCCCAAGGGCGCACGGGGCACGGCCTTGCACGCAAGTAAGGATTTAGCCGTTTCACCTCTATGTTTCCATAGAACTCGCCCTGTAAAATACAAATGCAAGCATTTGTTGCGCAGAGCGCATTTCACAGGGCTCCCTCGGACTTTCGTCCTCGGTCGTCTCTGTTCGCACCTCGCCCCATGAAACGCCTTACGGCTAAGAAATGCGAAGCACCTCTCCTTCACGGGGGATGGGTATTACCCACTACCGTTCTCTAGACAATGTCTAGGCGTGTTCGGACTTTCCTCTCAACACCGCTTTTTACGTCTACCAAAATCTTGAGAGACATAAAAAGCGGTATTGAGCGATCACAAACGCGCAAACATTATACCACGTTTTCAACTAATCTTCAAGATACTTGGGTGGGAGTGTCACTTTTTGCCCTGCACGAATGCCAAATGTATCTGCGTACCGAATCTCGGTTTCCAGTGCAAAACGCACGGGAGACGACGGCCTGAAAACCTTCGGGTACGTATCGGGAGACACATTCTTTTCAATGTGTACAATTTCCAACTCCTCGTTTATCCATATGATATCAATGGAAAACTTCATGTCCTTCATCCACAAGCCATGGTATCCATTCTCAGGGAACACGAGGAGGAGCCCGCTCACCCCCTCTATACCTTCTCTCCCCGAAAGTCCTCGCGTACGCTCTTCATCGGAATTTGCAATTTCAACACGCACCGGTGTGTCACCGATGTGCATGACGTTCACCGTCGGAAAGAAAATTTCTCGAACAGAAATACCCTCGCTCGTCGTGTACCAGAAAATGATGCCGAGCGGGACGAGAATGAATACAATGGCAACCTGAAGTTTATTGAGCATGCACAAATATTACCACGGCCAATATGCGATAACGTACGCGCCACCGAAAAGAATGACTGTCGCGTACCCGACATGTATGAGCACATACGACAGCGACCGCCTTTCCCAGATTGCCACATTGGCACTGTACGTTGCCGTCATTGCCAAGAGAATGATTGCGACGGTTGCTGGAGAATTGAGTGAATCATACGCGAGTACCCATGCAATGACGCCGAAAAAGATGGTGTTGATTACGAGTGTACGAAACACGATTATCACAAGCTCCGCACGCGTGAACGTAAGTTCGTGTTCATTCTTTCCGAGTGCGCGTGCCCACAGAATGCCAAAGAGGAGCGGCGAATACCAAATGTTCCCAATGGCGACCGAGAGTATCGCCACAACAACGACTGCGAGCACATTTATGTCTGTAAACATATACACCAGTATATCACTTCTCTTGGCGTCGTCTTACCCCCGGAATTAGATTTCGGTACCACGCATACCATAGACCGCACACGATAAGTACGAGCGCAATGAGCGGCCAGTACACGTACGGTGATTCAATGATGAAAAAGGCGGACTTTCCATACAGTTTCTTCATGTTCGCAATTCGTCCGAGGAGTTCAAGGTACCCGATGGTCATCTCCTCGCGCTTCCCCACGCGGAGCATGTACGTCTCAAGATTGTCGGGCGTACTGACCTCAATGCGATACACACCGCCCTGAAGTTCTTTTTCAAAAGAAGATCCTTCACGGTACGCGTCTCCGATGAGTGTATCGTCCTTGACTGTCCACGAAGCGTCCTTTGCGAGAAAGCGTGTCACTTCTTCAACTCTTCCCTTTCGCTGTTCCTTGATGACGATGCCCGAAACATTGTTTTTCCCTTCTGCAAGGTCGGGGATGCGCATCTCCACGTACAATGTAAACGGCTCCTCAGAGCGTATCTCGTACGTATGCGGGAAACCGGTAAGTTCTCCTGCAAACAGTTGGCTGAGTTCCGGATCAACTATAGGTTTAATGTCGTGAAGGTCTTTCTGTACAACAAGCTCTGGTACGTACGCATGCACCCAAGACACCATCGCCAGGTACACGCAGAATATGAAAAGAAATCTCATCATGGGTATCATAACACTCTCTAGAGCATGTTGAAAAACCCTGTACAACCACTAAATCACCCTTGTTCTGAACCAGGGTTAACCAAGAGCATGTCTTCAAAACATTCAATTTCAAGGTGAGAAATACTGGGAGTATTTCGCAAGACCGTGAGCAGTTTCTGCGAACGGTGTACCGTTCTCGTAGAGAAACAAACCGAGGCATGTGAGACGTGAGAAAGTCCGGGGGACTTTCGCAAGACCTCGAGCACGACCGTGCGAGAGGTGTACCGTCCCCGTAGGGGATAGGACATACGGTGAACATGCCAAGGTGAAGACAACGTAGAAATTGGAGGTTTTGACACATGCTCTACTCGGAGCTGTGGGTCGTACTGAAGTACGTAAAGTACGTTTTGAGCGTTGCAAAAAGCGGAGTAGCGCTCACGTCCACCGCACATGAATCAAACGAATATTCTTCTCCTCCGCGCACGATGTCGTACCGGTACGCAATGCCATCGTGATCTGCGGGACAGGTGCCGTCAAATGAAATGCTGTGTGCGGTGGCAAGGTCTGTTTCAGCGAGTGCAGAAAAGAGCACGTCCTGCTGCTTCTCGTTGAGTGCCCCCTCGTACTTTACCGAATTGTCACCGCCCGTCTGCGGTATAAAAGAGTACGCTCCGCCACCCACGATACGGTATGAGGCACATCGGGCGCCTCGCTCACACCCACCGTACGCACGGGCAGTGATGGTGACATCGTACGTGTCGTTTTTTAATTTCCCTCCCCCCTCCTCACCGGTGTTGTTGTAGTGGAAGAGAATGACACCACAGAGAAAGCCGAATATGAACGTTGCAATGAGGATGAGGTAGACGTGCTTCAACATTGCTGTATACGATACCGCCTTTCAGTTTTTACGACAAATGAGTTATCATGTTGTGCTGAAAAACGGAGATGAGGTGAATTGAATATAATCTGGCATACAAAGCGGAAGAGTGGCTGAGCGGTCGAAGGCGCTCGCTTGGAAAGCGAGTTGGGGTTAACGCCCCACGCAGGTTCGAATCCTGTCTCTTCCGCTTTGTGTACGAGATAGTATAGAAATATTTGCATATGCGCGTTTGGGATATTCATCCAAAGTATTTGTGCCGGAAGCATTTGCTCGCGGAGCATCGTGAACTCCATGGGCTCTGGAACATTTTGACGAAGCACAAGGGTTCGGGCGGGT
>CAZBMV010000008.1:16816-29968 GCA_964493145.1 uncultured Candidatus Saccharibacteria bacterium | reverse complement strand
GTTACCTCAAACTATCGACAACCTCTTGCGGTCGGGTCCCATCCCAACCTCACTCCACCACTTCGTATCGCGGAATGCGAATGTGCAATTTTGTTCCTTTCGGAACAGTGAGCATTGTACAGAAAAAATGGCGCGGTGCAAATATGCTAAAATGTGTATATGCGGTATGCGTTCATGCTCATGGGAATCGCCACGCTACTCCTCACGATTGGCGTGCTCCTTGCGCTCGGGAAATAATTGGCTATGTATATCAGAGTACACGCGGTGCCAAGTGCAAAGAAGGAGAAGGTTACCCGCGACAGCGAGGCGGTCTTTACCATTGCGGTCAAAGAACCTGCAGAGCGCAACTGTGCGAACAAGCGGATCAGGGAAATTGTCGCGAGGGAGTGTGGCGTCACTCCTCAACAGGTGACCCTGCTGACGGGACACCGTTCTTGCAGTAAAATGTACAGTGTAGAGGTGGAGTAGGTATAAGTTTTAAGATATATAACATATGGCATTTCCCACAATCAGCATAAAAACGACCAACTATACGCTTACACCGAACCTTCAGGTACTCATTGAGCAGAAGTTTTCACCACTAGACAAATTTTTGGATGAACGGAACGAATCATTTTGTGAAATAGAACTTGAGAAAATCGGCGACCAGCAGTCAGGAAAAATTTTTCGTGCGGAAGTGAATTTGGAAAACGGTGGAAAACTATATCGTGCGGAAGCAACCGAGGAGCAGATGGAGCAGGCGATTGACGTCATTAAGAACGAAGTGCGCGCGGAACTTCAGAGAGCACACGGAAAGCGTCAGAGTCTCGTACGACGAGGAGGACAAGCACTGAAGAATATGCTTCGCTTCGGAAAGTAACGTTCGGCGTGTCCAAAATAAAATGGCCGACATCGTAAGTCGGCCATTTTTTGTTTTTGGTGGGTGTACATAAAGAACGGGCGACCAGGGTCGCCCGTTTGTATGTTGTGCTCACGCGTACAGTTTGCCGTGAGTGTAGACAGCAAGAATGCGTCGCGCGGGACTCCCGTCTTCCTCTGCACCGAACGTAATGTGGTGCAGTATGGGCGTTCCGCTCTCGGAGTCATTGCTTATCGCCAGATTTGGTCCGACACAGAAGCCGATGTGCTTGTGCTGTCGGTGGTCGGAACACAACTTTGCTTCCCAAACCAAGACTGCGCCTTCTTCCGGATCTTCGGCGCGTCGCCAATCTGACTTTTCAAGGTCCTTAATCGTCTCATCAACGGTTGTGTGGACGCCACCCTTCAGGAGTCCCATAATCGCCAGCACTGACGATGTGAAGAACGCACAGGCGAGGTCGCCGTTTCCAATGACATCAACAGGTCGTTTCGGTGTCATGACGTACAATTCACGATACTGTTTTGAACCGACGCTGTTTTTAATCATGGCGAGGTACGTCTCACGAAACTCAAGCGGGTATCCCTCCTCAAGCAGAATGGTATGCATGTGCACCTCCTCCTTAAAGAACAGTCTTACTGGACTCTCATTTAAGTGTAACAGTACCTGAAAATCGTGTCTAATTATGTGCACTATCGTACAAAATCTTCGTACGACATTTCTTTCTTTCCTTCAGGAATGACGCGTAGTATGCGAAGAGAACCATCAGGTGAGCGTTCGGCATCTGTTATTTTCACACGAACGCGTTTCCCATTCTTCACGACAAAGAAGAATGTCCCGGGCCGCCCCTCAAACGCTCTGATTTTTCGTAGATTTTCTTCGGGATTGTCGGTGAGATTTATTTCACCCATGTCTTTTGTTATCTTCGTGCAGTACGTTGCCTTCGTGTGGTCTTGCTCGTGCGCGGTACGTCCACCACGAACCCACTCCGGCAGTACCTCGGCGAGGAGGCGTCCACCATGTCTCGCAAGAAGTTCATCAAGTTCATTTCCGCGCATCGGCCACGATTCCTTTGGAATAGGGGCTTCCTCCTGTGCGATGATGGGACCCTCGTCCATACCAGGCGTGAGCACCATGATGGAAACACCGGTCGGGTAAACGTCATTAAGAATTGCAGACCTGATGGGACTCGCACCACGCAGGAGCGGAAGAAGAGACGGGTGCACGTTGAGGGTTTTGTACTTTGGAATATTGAGAATATTTCCAGGGATCATCTTTCCGTACGCGGCGACAATGAATAGGTCGCAATCGTAATTCCTAAGTTCGGTTTCAACGGCGGTGTCACGTAGCGCCTCCGGCTTTAGTGTCGGTATGTGGTGATTGTCCGCCCACACTGAGACGGGACTCGGCGTGAGAATGAGTTTTCTCCCTTGGGGTGCATCGGGATTTGTCACCACAAGCGAAGGAACAATACCTTTCTTCTCAAGTTCCTCAAGAACCCACACCGCAATTTGTGGCGTGCCAAAAAACCCAAGTTTACAATGTTGCAGTGTAGTGTTTTGGTGTGTGTTCATACATCTTCACGTGCTTCCGAAAGTTTCTTCGCGTGAATGTCGTCCTTGTGCCACACCTTCTCGGCCCTATCAACGAAGAGAATGCCATCAAGGTGGTCAACCTCGTGTTGAAATATTTGGGCGAGGAGACCGCTCGCGCCACGCTCGTACTCCTTCCCGTGTTCGTCGTACGCACGGAGCGTCGCGTGTGTTGACCGCTTGACCGCACCGTAGTTTTCTCCGACGGAGAGACACCCTTCACCTACGAGGTGCGTTTTCTTTGAGAGCTTCACAATCCTTGGATTGATTGCGATGAGATCGGGTATCGTGGTACCTCGTTCACGCTCTTCCGCACTCGTGTTGTGGACGAGAAAAATACGAAGCGGAATGCCAATCTGCGGAGCGGCTATCGCGACACCGTTAAAGCCGTCGACGTTGTACGACGCGAGTGCTGCTTTCATGTCCTTAAGCACCTTTTGAATACGTGGAGATCCAATTGCCTCCACGGGTACCTCTTCCGCAATTTGGTGAAGTGCGGGATGTTCTTGCGGGACTAACTTTGCCATATACGCCACACTATATCGCACAATGTGAGAGAAATAAACGGTGCAAATGCAAATACATAAAACACCCGCAGCGATGCTGCGGGTGACGGAAAATTATTCCGAAAAATCATACGTGATGACCTTGGTTAGATCGGTCGGTGAAGCATACGTACGCACCTTCACCAACTCCCATTCCGCACCGATGATGATTGTCTCCGGTTTGATGTTCGCACTGATGTCGGCAGGGAGAGTACGTTCAAAATAGAGAAAGAGCGTTGGAATCGCATCAAATGAATCGTCATCAAGGTGTGACGGACGATTGTAAATGATTTTGACGACGACGTGTTGCACTCGGTTCAGATCGTGACCGAATATCTTTATGGTCCCGATTTGCGGCGTCGTAAATCGCGCTTTGTCCCAACGGGTCAGGTCAAAATCGGGCATCTCCTTTCGGAGCGCACTATCTTTGTTAAAGCCGGCGAAGAAAACCTCGTTCACGCTCTCGTGACGATGTTGTTCGCTTTTAAACCCGTGTGCGGTAAACAGAACGTTTGAAAAAACAAATTTTTCACTCACTGAGAACCTCCAATTGTTTTGGCATCAGGGAAAGGGAACAGGGCTACGTATCAACGTACCTTCGGACAGAAAAACATAAAAAATGGAGCATGTCAACCTACCCCGCCTACACGATGCGGTCCGGGTTTACCATGATACGCACCGACGGTGGAAGCGTTCGGAGAAGCGAAATGAGTTTTGTGTCCGGCCACCCACCTCTTGAGAGACGAATGAGGCAGTACATAATTGGCGCGTCCGGTGACGAAGCGGGATTTTGGTAAATGGAAGGGGTATATTCGGCGAGCATCGTCTCAATATTTTTTTCGATCCCCCTCACAGCGTTAGCGGGACCTTGCCACGTGAGATGAATGAATGTGGAGAACGGCGGGTATAAAAATTTTTTCCTCAGTGCGAGTTCATCAGTATAAAAGTGTTCAATGGAACCGTGGCGTGCGTACTCAAGTGTTGGTGTTTCCTGTGCACGAGTCTGCACAAAGACGGTCCCCGTTGTCACCTCACGCAATCGGAGGAGAAGTGCAAGGTTTTCTTCTTCCAAACGCCACGTCGGTGTCGCAGAGAGAGCATCCATGCTCACGATGACGGAAAGATCAACGGGCTTCGTAAGGTGAGGTATTGCCATGTGCGTTCCGAGGAGAATGTTGCCCCGCGATGCAAAGAATGAATCACGGAGGAAGCGTGCTTTCTTGTACGTTTTTGCGGTGATGTGATCAAAAAGTGTAACCGGAATGTTGGGAACAATTTTATGAAGCTCGTCGTACACCTGCTGAATGCCAATCCCACGTTCACGAAGACGCCATGAACCGCACACACTGCACGTATCTGCGGCGCGAATTCGTTCTCCGGAGGTACTGCAAACAAACCAGCGCGCCTCCGTGCCGTTTTCAACGGTACGAATGAGTGAGTACGGGCAACCGCTCTCCTTTGAACGAAAAATGTAACCGCAATCCATGCAGGCGACAACGGGTGAAAGTCCCCGTCGTGCCGCAAAAATAAACACACGCCCTTTTTTCTTGCGAACATCTTTTATCGCAGAAATTACATCGGGAGAGAGGAGGGTAAACCCCGTAGTATCCTTTTGCGTTTCATTCATATGGACGACGGAGAGGGTTCCCGTGAGTTCAATTCTCTTCGGCGATTCACCGTGAGTAAGGTACGTGTCACTACGGCGCAGTTCCTCCTCTTCGGTTCGGACCAGAATGTCGCCAAAGAGTACCTTTCGCCCCGTGTGCCGTGCATGGACGGTGATGACATCCCGATAATCAAGGTACGGACGCACAAGCTCTCGGTAGTGTGAGGATCGCGCGTGCTCAACGATGACGTGAGTGATGTCGTGTCGTTCAATGAGTGCGTACGACGGCGTTGCGATGATAAGTTTTGTTTTACTGAAATCCTCAAGCGAGGCGAATCCTTTCTTGATTTCGGATGTCGTGCACGCGGATGAGAGGAGGATGAGACGGTCCATGATACCGTGCTCAAGGACGGCACGAAGTTCTTCCGCTTCAACTGACGACGGCACGAGGAGGAGTACAGATCCGCTGTGGGCGAACGTCTCACGAACGAGCGAGCGATACGCAAGGTGTCGGTCGCTCTTTTTTGCGACGAGCACCTGCGGTTGGTGTACGGTTTGCGGGGTGAAGTGGTGCGTGTGTGGAATGCCGATGTCGCCAGTGCGCAGTTCCGGAGGGAGGAGATTGTAGAGAATGGAACCTATTGATGATGCAAAGTACGTCGCTAACTCGCGTGCGGTCTTGATGTACGCCTCACCGAGAACATGAGGTGCGTCTTGCGCAGGGAGTTTTTTGAGTGAGAATGTTGCGGCGCGGAGTGCCGTTTTCGCCGTACTCACCTCTTTGATTTCAGTGACGAGCCCGAGCGCATTGCTGTTGCGTACTGGAATGGTGAGAATTGTCCCAATTGGGTATTCCTTGCTTGAGAAATAGGAGAGGGCATCAATTGTCACTCCGCGCTTGAGCGGTACCACGGTAATCACAAACATACCTGCATTCTAACAAATGCATAGCAAATCAGAAAATCACACCCTAATACTCGCCAACGTACGTAACGTCCGCCCCAAGTGCCGTAAGTCGTTCCGCGAGATTTTCATACCCACGGTTGATGCTGTAGATGTTGCGGAGCACTGAGTGACCTTTTGCACCGAGCATGGCAATGAGGAGAATGGTTGCAGGACGAAGCGCGGGTGGACATACCAATTCCGTCGGTTTGAGTGTCGTGGGGCCCGTTATGAAAATACGATGCGGGTCAGCAAGCACTGTTTCCGCACCGAGTTTATCAAGTTCGGTAAAGTAGAGTGCGCGTTTTTCATACACCCAATCGTGAATGAGCGTCTGACCTTCCGCTTGTGTGGCGATGACGGCGAAGAAGGGAAGATTGTCTATGTTGAGCCCGGGGTAGACCGATGGGTGAATTTTTTCGTGGAGAGCGGTAAGGCGTGATGGGCGCGTTGTGATGTCTACAAGCTTCGTCTGGCCGTTTTCGGAGAGGTACGGTTTTGATTTCGTGTACTTGAAACCCATTTTTTCCAGTTTAAGAAGTTCTATTTCAAGAAACTCAATGGGACACCGGGTAATGGTAATTCGTGATCGTGTGACAATCGCGGTTGCGAGAAAAAACATGCTGTCCGTCGGATCTTCCGAGAGTGTGTACTCAATGTCTTTTTTCAACGTGCCGATGCCGTGAACGGTGAGTGTCGTCGTTCCGATACCCTCTATGAAAACACCACACGCCATGAGGAAGAAGCATAACTCTTGCACCTGGTAGTTTGCGGATGCGTACTTGATGACCGTTTTGCCCGTGGTGAGCGCGGCCGCCATGAGCGCATTTTCGGTTACGGTGTCACCGGATTCATAGAGAATAATTTCTGATGGAGACTTGAGTGTCGTTGTTATCTTGTACTCATATTCGGTTGTGACGATGCGGGTACCGAAGTGTTCAAGTGCGTAAAAGTGCGGACGAACGGTCCTGCTCCCTAACCTACACCCACCCGACTGGGGAAGGGAGAATGACGAAAAGTGGTGAATGAGCGGACCGATAAACATGACGATGCTCCGCGTCCTTCGAGCGGCGTCAGCATCAATCTTTTTGAGGTTGTACGTCTTTGGTGGTGTGAGCGTCACGTCGCTCCCGTTCCACTCCACGCGCATGCCGATACTCTGGAGAACCTCAATGATACGGTGAACCTCCTCAATGCGCGGAACTTTCCGAAGTACCGTCTTTCCTTTGTTGAGGAGCGATGCGCAGAGAAGTCCGACCGCACCGTTTTTTGACGTACTCGTTACGACGGTTCCGTGGAGTTTTTTTCCTCCGTGTATGGCGAGGTTCATGGTGCCAGGGGAGAGCGTCACCAGGTTTTTTTTGAGCGCTTTACTCAGTTTTTTAAGCATCTCGGCGCTTACGTTCTGTCGTCCGCTCTCAATACGCGCAATGGCGCTCTGTGTCGTTTTGAGGTGCTTCGCGAGGTCACCCTGTGTCATTCCTTGCGTCTCACGAAGGTCGGCAATTTCCGCCCCAATGGTTTTTTTTGTCATGACTTAAGTTTATAGCATACATGCTATATTCTGAACACTTCCGGCACATACGCATGTGGATTGAAAAAAGCCTGTAAGCAGGTACTATTAACCCACAATGAAAACGAGCTTCATACCGAAAATCGGCATTGATCTCGGCACAACGAACGTGCTCGTGTTTGTTGACGGGAAGGGTATCGTACTCAACGAGCCGTCTGTCGTCGCCGTCTCGGAGGGAAATGAAATTCTTGCGGTGGGGAGTGACGCGAAGCGGATGATTGGACGCACGCCGGACACCATACGCGCGTACCGTCCGATGAAGGATGGTGTCATTGCCGACTATCGCGTCACCGAGGCGATGCTCAGGTACTTTCTCAAGAAAGCACTGGGCTCATTCAACATCTTCAAACCGGACGTGCTCGTATCCGTTCCCGCGGGTGTTACCTCAACTGAAAAACGTGCGGTCATTGAGGCGACCTTAAAGGCCGGCGCGCGAAATGTGTACGTGGTGAAGGAACCGATTCTCGCGGCAATTGGTGCGAAGGTGCCAATCTATGAACCGCAGGGGCACATGATTGTTGATGTTGGTGGCGGAACGATTGACGTTGCGGTCATCTCTTTGGGTGGCATTGTTGCGGCGAACTCGGTGAAGTGCGCGGGGAATAAAATTGATTCCGCAATCATTGATCACATAAAGAAAACACACAACCTTGCCATAGGCGACAAGTCCGCAGAGGACATCAAAATCGGTATTGGTTCAGCACTGCCACTTGAGGAGGAACTTGCGATGAACGTAAGCGGGCGCGACCTCATAACCGGACTCCCGCGAACCGCGGAGGTAAAAACCAACGAAATTGTTCGCGCGATCTCACGTGAACTTCGCGAAATGGTGAAGGCAATCAAAGATGTGTTTCAAGAGACACCACCCGAACTCGCCTCAGACATCATTGACCACGGCATCATCATGACGGGAGGTACGTCGCAACTCCGCAATTTTCCCGAACTCGTACGACGACGTACGGGAGTGAAGGCGGTTCTTGCTGACCAGGCATTCTTTTGTGTTGCAAAGGGAACAGGAGAGGCACTTCAACATTTGGATACGTATAGGCGTACCGTTCTCGCAAAACGTTAAAAACTAATTTCAGTTATACATATTTCATCATTCCATATTCACCGTTTCTTCTTTACTATATAAGGTATGGAATCATTCCCGCAGAAGAAATTCTCTTCGCCTGAGGAGGAGATTGCCTTTTTGCGCAACGAAATCGCTCGTCGCGAACAAGAGGTGCTCGCGCGAAATAAAGAGTTGGACGGTATGGATAGGGAAACCGTCTCGCGTGCGGTTATTCGTGAGTACGCCGAACACGACCCTTCGGTCATTTTGGATAAAGGGCACATGTTCACACCGCATGCGGTCTTGGAATCGCGCGGCGCTGTGGAAACGGCCCCACATAAAACCGATGAAATTGTTCGCATTGCGTATGAAAAAGGAATACGTAATGCGATGTCTGTTCTTGAACGCATGGATGATGCCTTCCTCACCGACGACGTGCATCGGGCGTTCGCCCACATGCTCCGCACCGAACGGAAAGTTGCCGATCTTCGCGAGGGAGAACCCTTGTGGAAGGTACTCTCCATGACGCTCTTTGAGGTGTCACTCCCGAGACACGCGGACGACGGCCATGAAACGAACCTTAGGACACTCTTCTCGGGAATGGAGCAGTTCTACGCGGGCATGCAGACGGTTACCGGCAGCAAGAGTGAACTCTTTTATACGATTGAAATTGCGGTTTCAGACAAAACCGATGAAATCATTTTTTACGTTGCAGTACCGAATGAGTTTGTAAACCTCTTTGAGAAGCACGCACAGTCTCTTTTTCCGAATGCAATACTCCACGAACAGCAAAATGACTACAATATTTTCGTTCCGGGTGGCACGAGTATGATTTCCGTTGCCGAACTGAAACGTCACCCCATATATCCGCTCAAGGAGTATGAGTCGTTTGAAAAAGATCCGCTCGCAGTCCTTCTCAATGCATTTTCAAAAATAGAGAAAGATGGTGGTGGCGCGGCAATTCAGGTTGTCATTGGCGGAGGAGCGGAACACTATCACGCAACATACAACGGCATCATTCATCGAATGGAGCGCGGTGAGAACACCGATACGGCAATCAGAAAGAGTACGCTCAGCGGTGAACTCTTTGAGGGTTTCAAGAGCATGATCACGAGCTCATCAGCAAAGAAGAAAGATGAGAACGAACACGAGACAAAAAAAGATTTGGATAAAATTGAACTTTTTAATAAAAAAATTGCGACACCCATTCAGTCCACAAACATACGACTCGCGGTTTCCGCACAGAATGAAGGTCGTGCACGACAAATACTCACCGAATTGGAATCCAGTTTCAATCAGTTCCAAAATACAAAGGGCAACCAAATGGTCTTTAAGGAGCTGAAGGGTGCACAGAAACTTTTGGAACTCAGGCACTTCTCTTTCCGCGAGTACAACAAGTCACGGTGTCTGCCACTCTCTATAAACGAACTCGCAACAATTATTCACTTTCCCGCAGAGGGTGTTGAGTCATCTCCGCAATTCAAGCAATCACGTGCAAAGCACGCGCCGGCTCCCGTCGGTTTGCCGAAACACGGTACATTGCTCGGTGAGAATGAATTTAGAAATATGAAAACGGAAGTGTACCTCACGCCACTTGACCGTCTCCGTCACCTCTACGTCATCGGACAAACCGGCACGGGGAAGACGACGCTTCTCAAGAACATGATTATTCAAGATATTCGTGAGGGTGCGGGCGTATGCATGATAGACCCTCACGGTACCGACATCGTAGATGTGCTCTCCGCGGTGCCACCAGAGCGCATGGACGACGTTATCTACTTTGATCCTTCAAACATGGAAACATCCATGGGTCTCAACATGCTTGAATACGACGCACGTTTTCCCGAGCAAAAGACGTTCGTCGTCAATGAACTCTTTTCTATCTTTCAGAAGTTGTACGGAGCAAACCCGGAATCCATGGGTCCCATGTTTGAACAGTATTTCAGAAATGCGACACTCCTCGTACTTGAAGATCCGGAATCGGGGAATACGCTCCTTGATATATCACGTGTGATGGCCGATTCACTCTACCGCGCACGAAAACTCGCAAAGGCAAAAAATCCGGTCGTTGTGCAGTTTTGGAAACAGATTGCGACAAAAGCGGGAGGGGAAGCACAACTTGAGAACATCGTACCGTACATTGTTTCAAAGTTTGACGTCTTTACCGCGAACGACTACATGCGTCCAATCATCGGTCAACAGACATCATCGTTCAACTTCAGGGACATCATGGACAACAAGAAGATTTTTCTCGTCAACCTTGCGAAGGGACGATTAGGTGAAATTAATGCGAACCTTCTCGGCATGATTATTGTGGGAAAAATCTTAATGGCGGCACTCTCGCGTGTTGATGACATGAAGATGGGGTACCCGCCGTTCTACCTCTACATTGACGAATTTCAAAACGTGACCACAAATTCAATCGCGTCCATTCTCTCCGAAGCACGCAAGTACAAACTAGGGCTCACCATTGCACACCAATTTATCGCGCAAATTGATGAACGTATTCGTGATGCGGTTTTTGGGAACGTCGGTTCTATGGCGGTTTTCAGAATCGGTCCGGATGATGCGGCGTTCCTTGAGAAGCAGTTTGCACCAACATTTTCTGCAAGTGACCTCATGAATATTGAAAATAGAAACGCGTACGTGCGTATGCTCGCAGACGGTGTCCCAACACCACCGTTCAGCATGCACACAATGCGACCGCATGAAATTGATGTTGAGTACGCACAACAACTTATGGAGTACTCAACGCTCAAGTATGGGACAGCACGAAATGTTGTAGATGAAGAAATCAGAAGTCGCTACCTGTAGAGTTATCAACGCGACTGACACAACTTTTTAAAAACGATAGTGGTACAATGAGCACTATATATGGGAGGTATGAGTACTTTGCACAGTGCTGTTTTGAGAGGTGGCACAGAGAAGAGAGCGCCTGCTTTTGACCTGCGTAGCTGGCAGGGGCTCACACTCGTGCTCAAGGCCGGAAAAGAATCCCTCCGTGAACCAGGTGCATACGCGGAATTCCGCGACCTCGTACTCCAGTATGCCCAGCAGGGAGGTGACGCGGAGATCAAGAAGAAAATTGACGCAATCATTGTTCATTTTCCACCACTCACCGAAACCGTTCCCGTCCGCGACGAAGAGGGGACGACCGAATCCGAACCCATACCCGAAGTGAGCGAATTGCCACGGGAGGTGGCGCATGTGGTGGGACGCAGAGTACAGCCACGATTCGGCGTACAGGTGGAGAGGACGACTGCCGATTCGCAGAAACAGATAGCAGTTCAGCCGATTCCAGAAACACCGAAGGCGGAAGAGACAATTCCCGAAGAAAAAAATCCACCGGTGATACCGAAACCTGAACCGGTACTCACTTCTGAAGAAGCTACGCCTCCACCACCTGAAATTTCAATGGAGGAGACGTCTGCGTCGTACGAGCATAAAACACTAGACGAATATAAGACGCGCATTGCCGAGATAAAGCGCTCTGTTCACGAACGTGTGGGGAATCCCGTCGCGCTCATGGGCATGGAGAATGGCATTGGAAAGACGTACATGTCTGCACTCCTCAATGCACTGAAGGCGACCGGAGCGGGGGGTAGCCCAAACGTTGATGCGACAATGAGTACACTTGAGCGTGCGTACGCGGAGCTCATAAACGTACGGGAGAGCACGGAGCGAAGTGAGAGCGTCCCAGAAACTCCGGAGCAAATTGCTGTGGAAGCAGGTGATAGTGCGGCCGAATCAGCAAATCCCGCAGGAGAGCACACGATTGCAGAAACAATTCCCGTTGACGTCACACCACCGGTTCCTAACGAGCTTTCTGAAGAATCGGGTGTTGCGGACACTGTAGAGAGTGAGGTGAGAGAATCACCATCCCACGGTGAGGCGGAAAAGAAGGAACACATGTTGCGGTCGTCGTTTGAAAAAACAGACAACGTTATTTCTGCAGTTGTTGGAGCAGTTCAGCGAAAGAAGTACATTGAGCGTGAGAGTTCGGCACCGCTCATCGTGGACGATACTGCGGGTGACTCAACTCGTGAGAGTGTAGCATCCTCACACATGCACGAACGTGAGGGGTCGCAGAACATTTCACGAAGACCTATTTCGTCTGTACACGAGATCGGATTCCCCGAAAACAAACACACGGTAAAGAACGTTGGTGCGGATCCCTCGTACGCGTCGGTCAAGCAGGCGGAGTTTTTTTCACCTGATATAACAGCGTACCTAGATACACTCCTCCACGAGTGGAGTATTTTTAGCGGAAGCGGTATTTTCGGCACAGGGCCGGGCGGACTTGAGCACCCTCTTTTTGCAACGCTTGCGCCACTAAGCATGGGTGAGGTTATTGCGGGCCGCTGGGAGGGGACAAATCCAAAGACGCTCAAGATAATAAAGGAGTACGTTGACGCGTGGCGCCATGAGCAGGGAATTACGTACACGGCGAATGAAACTTTTGAGCACTACCTGCGGAGGGTGGTGGAAAGGATCCTGAAACGTCGCGCATCATAGAACTTGTTTTCACTCCTCCATGCCGCGTCCTTTGGGCTTTTGATACGTTCTATCTTAAATGTGTTTAAACTCAAGGAGAGATGGACTATACTGTGCATATGACACACCATGCAAACCTCATTATTGGAAACCCGGCGTGGGGTCTTTTACGCATTGATGCGAGTGTGCGCGACGGCGGCGCAGACATCATTCGTCACGAGTACGATCGCATGAGTATTGATGATGTTCGCGCACTCATACAGGATACGCTCCGTAAACCCATTGAGAAATCACAACGGACGTTCATTATTTCGGCACGTTCCATCCTTCGCGATGCACAGAACGCGCTCCTTAAGATTTTTGAGGAGCCGAATGAGCACACCGTGCTGTACCTCATAGTGCCGAGCGAAGATATGCTCCTCCCAACACTGCGTTCACGTCTCCACCTCATTGCGTCGGAAACATACCACACGGACACGAACGTGTTTAC
>CAZBMV010000008.1:0-16716 GCA_964493145.1 uncultured Candidatus Saccharibacteria bacterium | reverse complement strand
ATTTTTCCCGAACTCACGAGCGAACGGAGAGTGCAACTTCTCAAAATTGCGAAGGCGAAACTTGAGGAGGCGCGCGTCTCTCTCCGCGGTGCCCGCGATGAAGCAATGAAAGAAATTGAAAAACTGGAAAAAGAGGGAGGCATGGGACAGGACGAAAAATTTGTCTTAAAGGAAACCATTCAAAAACATGTTGACACGTTCAATGCGTCACTCAACGAGTCGCTTGAGATGAAGGAGAAGGAAATCAATTCATAACGTATGACAGTACTCATTTTTTTAGGTGTACTCTTTGCGCTCGTGCTCGTGCACGAACTCGGACACTTTGCGGTCGCAAAGTGGGTGGGGATGCGTGTTGATGAGTTTGGTATAGGATTCCCACCGAAACTTTTTGGCATACGAAAAGGTGCAACCGAGTACACGTTCAACCTCTTTCCTATCGGAGGATTTGTAAAAATTCGCGGAGAGGATGGCGTACTCACCGGTGAAGAAAATAAAAGTGAGGGGTACTTCACCTCAAAGAGTAAGTGGGCGCAAGCCACGGTACTCGTCGCAGGTGTCACCATGAATATTCTCTTTGCGTGGCTCCTCGTTACGATTGCGTTTAGTATCGGTGTCAGGTCGCCCGTTGAGGAGGCACACGCGAGTCCGAATGCAACACTCACCATTACGCACGTGCTCGCGGGAAGTCCTGCAGACGAGTCAGCACTCGCACCGGGTACGGTCATCAAGGAAGTGCTCTCAGGTCAGGAAAAACTCTCAGCGCTCACACCGTCGGCATTCAGCACATTCGTTTCAGAGCACAGTGACACTCCGATAACACTCGTTCACTCGGTGGGGGGCGAACTCCGCGTCGTGCAGGTGGTACCCGAGAAGGGGGTGATAGAAGGTGATGCGGAAAAAGCCGCAATCGGCGTCGCACTCTCGCTCATTGACACGGTTCCAAAGCCATTTGTGGATGCGGTTGTTGACGGGGGTGCATACGTCCTCACTGGACTTCGCGACATTACCGTTGGTATTACGAAACTCATCACCGACGCAATCATGATGCGAGCCGATCTCTCACAGGTTGCGGGTCCGGTTGGTATTGTGGGACTCGTTGGCGAAGCATCAGCGTTTGGGCTCACTGCGCTCCTCATGTTTACCGCATTCATCTCGCTCAACCTCGCGGTCATCAACATCCTCCCGTTTCCGGCACTTGATGGCGGTCGGCTTCTCTTTGTATGTGTTGAGGCAATGAAGGGAACGCCAATAAAGCCACACTACGCACAAGCGCTCAACGCTATGGGGTTCATCCTCCTCATTCTTCTTATGGTTATAGTGACGTGGAATGACATCGCCCGTCTATAGAGCATGCTGAAATAAAAAGAACCCCTCAATTTTGTGATGGGGGTTTATGCTACGAAATCGCAGCGAGATTGATACCGACCACGGTGTAGCGAGGGGAGCGAATATCAAAACGTTGCATCTTTCCGTTTGGCAATCTGTCAGCCCTCACGAAGAGTGTGTCACCTCGTGAAATCTGCTTATAATGAGTTTCGTGAGTTGCCGATTCGGTATGAGTTGTCGTGATGGTGAAGCACCCGTCTTCGTCCTTTCTGACACTCACGAGTCGCTTCCGAATCGGCTTTGCTCCTTTTAGGGATTGAGTAACGTAGATGTATACCGATCCTTCTTGAAGCACCCTGTTCAGCCGATGAAGTTTCATCGTAATCTCCCAAAGAACTTTGACGGTAGTATGGTACCACACGCCATTCAGAGTGTGCATTTTTGACCGTATTTCCGTTTGAATGGTACAATATAAAAAACGCGTACTGACGGGCTTTTCTGTTGGTGCGGGAGTTTGTGCACGAGAATTAACACTAAACGATACGCTTTTATTTTATATGAAACAGTCCAGACTTTTCACAAAAACGCGAAAGGAAGTTCCGTCTGACGAAGTGTCAAAAAACGCACAACTTCTCATTAAGGCAGGGTACGTCCACAAGGAAATGGCGGGTGTGTACAGTTATCTTCCACTCGGACTTCGTGTTCTTGAAAATATAAAACAGATAATCCGAGAAGAAATGAACAGTGAGGGTGGTCAGGAAATACTCATGACCGCACTTCAGGAAAAAGAAATTTGGGAGAAGACCGACAGATGGGATGACGCAAAGGTTGATAATTGGTTCAAGACCACCCTCAAGAATGGTACGGAATTGGGGCTCGGTATTACGCACGAAGAGCCGGTAACGCGCATTATGGCAGCGTACGTTTCATCGTATCGCGATCTACCTCGTGCAGCGTACCAATTTCAAAACAAATTTCGCAACGAGGTGCGCGCAAAATCGGGAATCATGCGCGGTCGTGAGTTCCTCATGAAGGATCTCTACGACTTTGCACGAAACGAGGAGGAACATAATGTGTTTTATAACCGCATGCGCGATGCGTACATACGCGCGTTTCAGCGTCTTGGTCTCGGTGATGTCACCTACGCGACGTTCGCGTCGGGTGGTATCTTCAGCGAATTTTCTGAAGAGTTTCAAACCGTTTCTGAGGCAGGAGAAGATGTTATCTATGTTGATGAGAAATCGGGAATAGCACTCAATAAAGAAGTGTGTACAGACGAGGTTATCGCGAAACTCGGTCTTGTAAAAGAAAATCTCGTTGAGAAAAAATCAATTGAGGTGGGAAATATTTTTCACCTCGGTACGAAGTTTTCGGAACCGCTCGGACTTTTCTACACAGATGAAGACGGCGAAAAGAAACCGGTGTACATGGGTTGCTACGGACTCGGACCAACCCGCGTCATGGGAACGATTGTTGAGACACTCTCGGACGAAAAAGGCATCGTGTGGCCCGAGGGCGTTGCGCCGTACCGCGTACACCTCGTGGAACTCTCCGGAGGTGATACGGAACTCAAAGATGAGGCGGACGGACTCTACAACACGTTCCGTGAACGTGGTGTGGAAGTTCTCTACGATGATCGCGACGCACGCGCGGGGGAAAAATTCAATGATAGCGACCTCCTCGGACTTCCGTACCGCGTCGTCGTGAGCAAGAAGACAAAAGAGGAGGGGAAGTACGAAGTCGTTGAACGCAGGACGGGTGACGTGCAGTACCTCACCGAAGAAGAACTCTACGAAAAGTTTTTAAACACTAATGCATAATGAAAAAGATTCGGTCATACATTGATACACTGCTTAACTCCGTTTCAACCGATATCGGAATTGATCTCGGTACCGCAAATACGCTCGTGTACGTGAAGGGGAAGGGGATTGTGCTCAATGAACCGACCATTGTTGCGCTCAACAAAAAAACCGGCCAACTCGTCGCTATCGGAAACGAGGCAAAGACGATGCTCGGGAGAACGCCAAATCACATTGAAGTCGTGCGACCGCTCGTGCACGGTGTCATTTCAGACTTTGAGGTGACCGAAGAAATGCTCGCGTACCTCATTGCGAAAGTTCGTGCGGGAACAAAATCACTCATTGCGCCACGTGTACTCATTGGCGTTCCATCGGGTATCACGTCCGTAGAAATGCGCGCGGCGCGTGATGCCGCACAGAATGCGGGCGCACGTGACGTGTACCTCGTGGAAGAACCCATTGTTGCCGCAGTCGGTGCGAAACTCCCCATTCACAAGGCGCAGGGGAGCATGATCATTGACATCGGTGGAGGGACGACCGACATTGCCGTCATTTCGCTCAACGGCATCGTGACCGCGCGCAATCTTCGGACGGCAGGTGATCAGCTCAACCAAGATATCGTCACGTACATTCGTGATCAGTTTAAAGTTCTCGTCGGTGACAGAACAGCCGAAGATGCAAAAATCTCACTCGCATCCGTTGAAGAAAAGAGTGAGTCAAAGGAAATGATTATTCGCGGACGCGATGTCGTAACGGGCCTCCCACGCGAGGTGGTCATTACTGACAGCGACATACGCGAAGCGGTCGGTGCATCGGTCAATGCAATTGTTGAAGCGACACGCGACGTCATTGAACAGACGCCACCCGAAGTCCTCGCCGACGTTATGCAACGCGGCATCAGTCTCGCCGGCGGTGGTGCACTCATCCCCGGTGTCGCACACCTTTTGGAAAATGTACTCAAAGTTCCCGTCGTCGTCGTTCCCGATCCCCTCCGCGCAGTCGTTCGCGGAATAGGTACCGTTCTTGAAGATTTAGAACGGTATGAAGAACTTATCAATGAACATGAAGGAGAACTTTCACCTCAACTCTAAAAAAACGGGCGCAAAGAGGGAACTCATTGCCGTTGCCCTTGCATTTTGTGCACTCTTTTTCGCGCACGATGCGCTCCGTGTCACCGGTAGTTTCGTCGGTGATATGGTGTACCGCACGCAGCACTACGTGCGCACATCATCTGCGACGGTTCCCGTGTTCTTGCGAAGCAGACTTGACCTCGTTGCGGAGATTAACGCACTCAAGGATGAGGTGTCTGAGGGAAAAAGTTCTTTAGCGACGATTGCGTACCTCACGGAAGAAAATAATGAACTCAGAAATCTGCTCTCGGGGACATCAACACCGAGGATAGCGGCAGCAGTTATCGCCCGTCCACCGTACACACCATACGACACGCTCATCATTGATCGTGGAGGCGACGATGGTATCGTTCCTTTCGCTCCTGTGTACCTTGGAACGAACAGAGCACTTGGGTACGTAGAGAACGTAACCGCACACAGCGCTCACGTGACGCTTTTTTCATCACCGGGGACACGATCAACGGTATACGTGTTTGGTTCCAACATTTTCACGAATGCGTACGGTGAGGGTGGAGGTGTCGTCCGCATCAGCGTTCCGCAGGGAATTCCACTCTCAGTGGGTAGCCCGGTCGTTCTCCCCTCATTCGGTGCGGGAGTCATCGGGATTGTTGACGAGGTACAGTCAATTCCAACCGAACCGGAACAGCACGGGTACGTTACGCTCGGCGCACCCCTCCAGTCAATTCGTCTTGTCGGGGTTGGGACAAAACCACAGGAGCGAATATCATTTGAAACAGCACAGACACGAGTACAGGAGGCGAGCACCACGCTCTTTACCGTTGACGTTCCTGAAACGCTCAATCCTGCTCTGAATACTGGCGAAGTAGGAACCACAACACCATGACGTTTCGTGTTATCAGTTTTACATGCATGCTACTCTGCGCACTCTTTTTACCCCTGTGGGTGTTTGCGGTAATGACGCTCGCGTACACATTCATGTTTGGTCCATATGAACTTTTGATTCTTGCGGTATGCATTGACGCGGCGTACGGTACATCAGGGGTTGGAGTGTGGTATGCGCACACACTCACGGTGAGTGTGGCGACCGCTATTTCTCTGTGTCTCAAGCCATACGTGCGTTTCCACACATAACCATGCAGATATTTAGAAAAAGAAAAAAACCTGATATTTCATTTGATGAGATTCTCCTTGATTCTTCAAATTTACCGTCGTTCAACACAGGACGCATGGAGGGGCGCATAGAATTGCCACTCTCAGAAAAAAGTATATATGCGGTCGGTGTCATTTTTGTCCTCGTCATGATTGCATTCACCGCACAACTGTTTAACTTGCAGATACTGCAGGGAGCAACGCTCGCCGAGAAAGGTGAAAACAACAGTCTTGAGGCAGGGCTCATTGTGGCAGAACGCGGAATTATCTACGATCGTCGCGGTGAGATGCTTGCGTGGAATGAGCGTGACCAAACCGGCCAGTACGATTTTCCGGTACGTGCGTACACTGATAGGCGTGGCTTCGGTCAGCTCATTGGGTACGTCAGTTACCCGCAAAAAGATACGTCGGGATTTTACTTCAGAACCGACTACATTGGACGAAATGGCGTTGAGGCGACGTATGAGGATGCACTTCACGGTACGAACGGAAAACAGCTCATTGAGGTCAACGTGCATGGCGATGTTATCTCAGAAAACGTGACCCACCCCGCCGTTCCGGGGCACGAGGTGCACCTCTCACTTGATGCTGAACTTTCGGAGGTGATGCACGACCTCATTGCAACGACGACCGAACAGAACGGCTTTCGGAGCGGTGCAGGTGCCATTATGGATGTTCGCACGGGAGAAATTATTGCACTTACCAGTTTCCCTTCGTATGACCCGGAAGTACTTGCGGATGGTGACGATGTTGCGCTCATTGAGTCATACAACAACGACTCGCGGTACCCGTTTCTCAATAAGGTCATCGGCGGTACATACACACCCGGCTCCATTGTGAAGCCGTTTGTTGCGTACGGAGCACTCGCGGAGAACATTATCAGCCCGGAGAGAGTAATCGTGAGTACGGGGGCGCTTACCATTCCGAATCCCTATGATCCGGACAACCCCGCCGTCTTTAGAGATTGGCGTTCAACGCTCGGTGCGATGACGATTCGCGACGCGATTGCGTACTCGTCAAACGTTTTCCTCATGACGATTGGTGGGGGGTATGGCGACCAGAAAGGACTTGGAATTAGAAAGCTCAATGAGTACTTCAAAAAGTTCGGGATGGGGAGCGCAACAGGAATTATTCTCGGCGGAGAAAGAGAGGGTCTCGTGCCAAACCCAGCGTGGAAGGAAGAAATATTTCACGATGATTGGCGTCTCGGCGACACGTACCTCACATCAATCGGGCAATTCGGTTTCCTTGCAACACCGCTACAGATGCTTCGTGCGTATGCGGCGATTGCAAACGGAGGTTTGCTCGTCACACCGCAGGTTCTCGCTGGTGCACATGGCACATCAACGGATCTCAAACTCAATCACGATGACCTTAGAGTGGTTCAAGAGGGGATGCGCAATGCGGTCATACAGGAGGGCGGAACAGCACGTTCGCTTGACCGCAAAGATGTCGCGATTGCGGCGAAGTCGGGAACCGCCGAACTCGGTACCGAAAAGGCACAGGTGAATTCTTGGATTGCGGGTTTCTTCCCGTACGAGGAACCGAAGTACGCTTTCATCCTCTTCATGGAGTACGGTCCACGGAGCAACACCGTCGGCGCGTCATCGGTTATGGGGAAGGTGTTCAACTGGATTGCGGAGCACCGAAAGGAATACATTGAGCCATAGTGAGACGCAATTTTTCTCCACATTGACTTCGGGGTGGTGCTACGTATAATTGACTCACTAATTATTTCACGCATATATGAATGAACCACACGATTCGTTTTTAACACAAGAAAAATTTGAGGAACTGAAGAAAGAACTTGAGCACCTCAAAACGGTTCGTCGGAAGGAGGTTGCAGAGTCGCTTGAGTACGCACGAAGTCTCGGCGATATCTCCGAGAATGCGGAATACCAGGAAGCGCGCGACATGCAGGCTGCAATTGAAGAGCGCATCCAGTACCTTGAGAAGGTTATTAAGGAAGTAAAAATTGTCGCAAGTACGCAGAAGGGTGACGTCGTCGGGCTCGGATCTGCGGTGACAATTCAGAAGGAAGGTGACTCAGAAAACCACACATACACGATTGTCGGCTCTGAGGAAGCGAACATTCACGAACACAAGCTCTCATTTCTCTCACCCTTGGGTGAAGCGCTCATGGGGAAGGCGAAGGGCGACTCATTCACCTTTGAAACACCAAACGGGAAGCAGTCATACAAAGTACTGAAGGTGGCATAAAACGAAAAAGAAAACGAGGATCTACTCCTCGTTTTTTCGTTTTATGAGCCGGAGCGATGTTTTGGCTATTTCTACATGCCAAAACCGCGAGGCCGGGCAGGAGGCATTTATGAACGTAGTGAATTAGTGATCTGACGCTAAAATTAAGGAGCGCAAGCGTGAGAAGTGACACAACGTCACTTCGCAAGACTCAGTAAGATTTTGTGAAGTATGAACAAAATCCACTGAGTGGACAGTTTCTGTAAGAAATATAATTCCTAGCCCGTCGCCACGTGCTATCCCTAATGCCACGTGGCGACGAACGAGCTCTAGAAGGTATCTAGAGTATCATTTACTCACACTCCTCGTTTTTCGTTTTAAAAAACACCCGCGTTTTGCAGAGCAAAACGCGGGTGTTTTCAACTTCCCATTTTAATGACAAAACGTTACACTATTCAGCATGTCATCCATTGAGGAAATTCGAGCCGAACGTCTCAAAAAGCTTTCACTGCTCCGAGAACGTGGGTACAACGCCTACCCGGCGACATCTGCACGTACGCACACCATTGGCGATGTGCTCACGTCGTACGATTCTCTCGTAGAGCAGAAAACGGTGATCACGCTCTCGGGACGAGTTCTCATTGTTCGCGGGCAGGGTTCAATACTCTTTACCGACATTCAGGATGCAACGGGAAAGTTCCAGGCGGTACTGAAGAGCGACGTGCTCAGCGAGGAATCCTTTACGCTCTTTAAGGACGCGATTGACGGTGGTGATTTCATTGAGGTTACCGGTATGCTCTTCACGACGGAGAAAGGGCAAAAATCCGTACTCGTCTCTGAATGGAAAATACTCACCAAAAGTCTGCTTCCGCTCCCTGATAAATTTCACGGCCTCCAGAATGAGGAAGAGCGTTTCAGGAAGCGCTACCTCGATCTCCTCACACGTGACGATCTCCGAGCGCTCTTTGCTCGCAAGGAAAAGTTTTGGGAGACGACACGTTCGTTCATGAAAGAGCGAGAGTTCATGGAAGTTGAGACCCCGACGTTGGAACTCACAACCGGTGGTGCCGAAGCGCGTCCTTTCAAGACGCACCACAACGATTTTGACATTGACGTGTTCCTTCGCATTTCCGTTGGTGAGTTGTGGCAGAAGCGTCTCCTCGCCGCCGGCTATGAAAAGACATTTGAAATCGGTCGCGTGTACCGCAATGAGGGAACGAGTCCCGAACACCTCCAAGAGTTTACGAACATGGAATTCTACTGGGCATACGTCAATTACGAAGAGGGTATGAAACTGGTGAGGGAGCTGTACGTTGCGATTGCAGAGCGCGTGTACGGCACCACCGCTTTTACGTACAAGAATCACTCCTTTGATCTCGCCGACGAGTGGGTGCGCATTGACTACGTAGAGGAGATCAAGAAGCAGACGGGTGTTGATGTGCTCACCGCGACTGAAGCCGACCTCGCGACAACACTCACCGAACTCGGCGTCACGTATGAGGGTGAGAATAGGGAACGACTCACCGATACGCTCTGGAAGTACTGTCGCAAAAACATTTCCGGCCCCGCATTTCTCGTCGGACACCCCAAACTCGTCGCACCGCTCGCAAAGAGCAAAGAGGGAAGCGACGTCGTGGAAATGTTCCAACCGCTCATCGCAGGGAGTGAAGTGGGGCGCGGGTACTCAGAACTCAACGACCCCGTTGACCAACGTGAACGCTTTGACGCACAGCGAGCGCTCATAGAAGCGGGAGACGAAGAGGCGATGATGTCAGATTACGAATTTGTGGAAATGCTTGAGCACGGCATGCCGCCAACGTGTGGCTTCGGTTTCGGTGAACGACTCTTTGCCATTCTTGAAAACAAACCACTCCGTGAGACGCAACTCTTCCCACTTATGCGACCGAAAGGGGAGTAACATTGTACGAATTCAATTTTCGTGGTTTAATCGGAACCGGTTTGTTTTTTGTAATTCCGGCTCAATACCTAAGGAGATAAAAATGAGTGAACAGCAGATGGTCTGTGTAACTCACGGATATCCTCAAGGTTATGAACCGAAGAGGATAGAAAAGCAATTTGAAATACTCAAGAAGCATTTTTCGCACCTCAACCATGACCTCATTGACCAATGCAACAGCCGAGTGCTTCCCGTTGGCGCTGAGGCATGGTTTGTAATTCCGAGGTGGTATCTCATTGCATCAACGTATGAGGTAGCGGTGAGTCTCGTCATTCAAAAAGTGAGCGAGACATACCATAAGAGGTTTCTCAATTACTGCACGAGGTCACACGATAACGGATTCGTTCAAACGAAAGAGAAGTGTCGTGCGTTACGTCGTATTGAAGAGACACAGCAGGGCGGGTGCATCGTCATTCCTGCGCAGTTTGGACTCATGCGATGCGGTGTTCCAACACACAGGATTGACGACGTGCTGAAGAAAAATGAATTCGGACTCGGTGCGTACGAGGTGGGCATCATGCTCCTCACACATCCAGAACGATTCCGCAATTCTCAGGATCTCTGGATAGAGTGCATCGGAGACATCTGCACCGAGTGCAAACCGGTGCAGGGTCTCAAGAACCACCCACTCTTCCTCATGGCGGGTGGTGAGGTTCGCTTCACCGAAGGGTCCGGCACGAGCAATCACTACGGCGCAGCAACCGGATTTCTTGTTCCATGAACGCTCAACGATAAAATCGTTGAGCGTTTTTTATTAATGAGTACCTTTGCATGGGTGTGTATAACTGTATGAAATTAAAATTTCATACATCTCTCACGTGCTCGGTCATCAAAAATAATTCACATGGAATTCTTTTTGATGACGCTCGCTCGTTCGGCTGTGGATAAGTGTGGAACATGGTGGGGCAGAGTGGTATATAATGGACGCGTGGTGGGAGATAGTGGTAAACTATGAAAATAGTTTAACAGTTTAGGTTCAACAATCATTCACATGTTGATTGGCGAGTACACGCACAACATAGATGCCAAGAAACGGCTGTCCTTACCTTCTAAATGGAGGAAGGAACTTGGCAAAAACGTTGTCGTCACTCGTGGACTTGATAACTGTCTCTTTGTTTATCCCTTGAAGGAGTGGGAGAAGATCACTCAAAAGATTGGTCAACTCCCACTCGGACAAGCGGATACACGTGGGTTCAACCGATTCTTCCTTTCGGGGGCGGTTGAGGTGGAGGTAGATACTGTAGGACGAATTCTCGTTCCTGATTTCCTTAAGGAGTTTGCGGGGCTTACCACAAAGGTAGTGCTCGCAGGCATCCATGATCGTGTGGAGATGTGGGATGAGAATAGGTGGACGGAATACAAGCGTCGCATTGAGGGACAGGCGGATGCTTTGGCAGAAAAACTTGGTGAGATCGGCATCCTCTAAACGGTACGCTTAAAAAGTCTTATCTACATCGTTGTCATCGTCATGTAAGTACTCATCGTATATCTGGATGTGTCTCGTACTTCCATTCCTTGACACCTCGTACATAAAAACTTTTAAAGCGCACTTTAAGATGCTGATGCGATTATGTCATCACAACGACTCATATGCAGAAGCATATCACCGTACTACAGACAGAAGCAGTGGAGGCGCTCGCGCTAACAAAATCATCCACGGTCGTTGATGCAACACTGGGGAGCGGAGGACACGCACGAGAAATCGTCGCGCGTCTCGGCACCAAGGGAACACTCATCGGCATAGATGCGGACGATACGGCGATTGGAGCCCTCACCGAGGTGTTCAAAAAGACGACGTGCACGACTCATCTCGTGAACGACAACTTTGAACACATAGACTCAATTCTTGATCTTTTACATATTGAAAAAGTAGATGCGATTTTGGCGGACCTCGGGTGGCGCATGGAGCAGTTTTCGGGAAACGGGAAGGGATTCTCATTCCAAATAGACGAGCCGCTCCTCATGACGTACGGCAACCCGGAAAAGTATCCATTCACCGCGAGAGACATCCTCAATGAGTGGAGCGAAGAGAGTATCGCCAACGTACTCAAGGGATACGGCGAGGAGCGGTTCGCACGGCGTATCGCACGTCACATTGTGACTGCACGAGAGGTAAAGGAAATTCTAACCACCTCTGAACTCGTCGCAATTATTGAAGGCGCGGTGCCCTCGTTCTATGGGAAGGGGCGCATTCATCCGGCGACGCGCACGTTTCAGGCACTCCGCATTGCGGTCAATGATGAATTCGGAGTACTGGAACGCTTCATCACAAAATCCATCGGTCGTCTCACGGACGGCGGACGCATTGCCATCATCACCTTTCACAGTTTGGAAGATAGAGTGGTGAAGCATCACTTTAAAAATTTCGCACACGATCACCACGGTGTTGTGGTAACGAAGAAGCCGATTACCCCATCACCGGAAGAACTACGTACAAATCCACGAGCACGGAGCGCAAAACTGAGAGTATTTGAAAAACATGAGGAAAAAACATAAGCACACAGCAACATACAAAGATGAGTCACGGTACTTCTACGCCGCGTGCTCACTCTTCGTTGCGTGCGCGTGCGTGTACATGTACTTTGTGAGCATGTCGGTCATGAATGTCGTCATGCGAAAAGAAGTTGACACAAAAATTGCCGAGGCGGCGACGCGAATAAGCGAGCTGGAAGCGGCATACATTGAGGTACAACACTCAGTTTCAAGCGATATCGCATCGCACAAGGGTTTTGCGATTGCAGATACAAAAGTCTTTATAGATAAATCAGACGCAACGCTCGTATTATCAAGAAATTAGCATGCTACGGTGATGAGACGAGACGCTGTCATCAGAATACGCATTATCACCGGAATCGTCATTGCGTTCATGACCGTGCTCATCGTACGGCTCTATGTTGTACAAATCGTTGACGGCGAGGCATACCGCGAAGCGGGTGAAAATCAGTATGTTCACACGGTGCGTGATCTCTACAAGCGGGGAAGCGTGTACTTCACGACGAAAGACGACGAGAAGGTGTCTGCGGCGACGATTAAATCGGGGTACCTCCTCGCCATTGACCCGACGAAGATAACGGACGCCGAGGCGGTGTACGCACGTTTTTCAGCACTTCTCCCGATTGACCATGACACATTCATTGAGCGCGCAAATCGCAAAGAGAAAACGTACCAAGAAATTGAGCAACGCGTTGAAAACGAGACGGCAGACGCCATAGAGGCGCTCCGTCTTGATGGCGTCAAACTGTACAAGAACCAGTGGCGCTACTACCCCGGAAAATCACTCGCCGCACGAACCATCGGCTTCGTCGGATACGACGGTGATGTACTCACGGGAAAGTATGGACTTGAGCGCTACTACAACGAAACACTCACGCGAGACAGCGACCATTTGAGCGTCAACTTTTTTGCGGAACTCTTCAGCAATTTGGGCGGACTCGTCTTTGACTCAACGAAGGAGAATGAGGGAGATGTCGTCACGACGATTGAGCCAACCGTCGCACGCGCGCTTGATAAGGTGCTTGATGAGGCGCAGGCAGAGTGGAAGAGTAAGGTTACGGGAGGCATTATCATAAATCCGAAGAACGGTGAAATCATCGCGCTCAACGTCGTACCCTCCTTTGACCTCAACAACAGGAAGGATGTCCCCATTGAGGATTTCCGAAATCCGCTCATTGAAAACGTGTATGAAATGGGTTCCATTATTAAGCCACTCACCGTTGCGGCCGGTCTTGATGCCGACGTCATCGCACCGCACTCAACATACTACGATGCGGGGTGTGTGGAACTCAACGAAAAAAAGTTCTGCAACTATGACCTACGCGCTCGTGGCACGGTGAACATGCAGGAGGTGCTCAACCAGTCACTCAACACCGGCGTTGCGCACATCACCTCGCTCCTCGGAAAAGAACGTTTCAGAAAGTATTTCTACGGACTCAAACTCGGTTCGGAAACCGGCATTGACCTCCCGAGTGAGGGACACGGGCTCGTAAAAAATCTTGAGAGTCCGCGTGAGTTGGAGTATGCGACGGCATCCTTCGGGCAGGGAATCTCACTCACACCCATCGGCACCGTGCGTGCGCTCTCTACGCTCGCGAACGGCGGTGTACTCATCACCCCGCACCTTGTGAAGAAGATTGAATACGAGAACGGCGACGTGCATGAGGTCGGCTACGCCGACGGCGAGCGCGTCTTCAGTGAGGAGACGAGCGAGGAGATTACGCGCATGCTCGTCACTGTCGTGGACACCGCACTCAAGGGGGGGAAGGCGAAGAATCCGTACTATACCATCGCCGCAAAGACGGGTACCGCGCAGATTGCCGATGAGGTGAACGGCGGATACTACGATGACCGCTATTTGCACTCGTTTTTTGGCTATTTCCCCGCATATGACCCGCAATTCCTCATTTTCCTGTATACTGTTGAACCGAAGGGGGTACAGTACGCATCCGAGACGCTCACCGACCCCTTCATGGACCTCGTGCAGTTTCTCATCAATTACTACGCAATACCTCCTGACCGATCATAAGCATGAAAGAATTTTTTAAGAAAATCGTTGTCGCCGCTCTCACCTTTGAAGCAAAGATGCTCCTCAGGCGTACCCACCCGCAGATAATCGCCGTGACGGGAAGTGTGGGGAAGACATCTATCAAAGACGCCATCTACGAGGTGTTCAAGGGGAAGATTCACGTGCGAAAGAGCGAGAAGAGTTTCAATTCGGAAATCGGCGTTCCACTTTCCATCCTCGGACTCCCGAACGCATGGAATAATCCGTTCCACTGGATTAAAAATCTCATAGAGGGCGCGCTCATTGCACTTCATCCCGGTGAGTACCCGAAACTCCTCATCCTTGAAATGGGCGTTGACAGGCCGGGCGACATGGACAAACTCACCTCGTGGGTACGACCCGACGTTGTCGTGCTCACGCGACTTCCCGACGTGCCGGTACACGTTGAATTTTTTGAATCACCGGAAGCGGTCGCGCAAGAAAAGAAAAAACTCGTTGACGCGCTGAAGCCGGACGGCATTCTCGTGTACAACCAAGACGATGAGAAGGTAGCCGAGGTCGCCCGCGGCGTCTTCCAGCGATCCATCGGGTACAGCAGGTACTCGCTCTCACCCTTTACCGCATCAGCGGACAAAATCGTGTACGAGAATGGACACGCGGTCGGCTTTGAGTTTCTCCTCACACACCTTGATAGGGCAGTCCTCATGCGCGTGAACGGCTCACTCGGCGTTCAGCATGCGTACAACTACGCCGCCGCCGCAGCTGTCGCCTCGGCATTCAGCATGGATATAGACACCGTCGCCGAGGCACTCAGCGCGTACGTTCCTCCACCGGGTCGCATGCGTCTCATCCCCGGTATCAAGAACACGCTCATCATTGATGACACGTACAACTCATCCCCGACCGCCTCGGAGCGCTCACTCGCGACTCTGGGTGAACTCAAGGGTGTGAAGCGACGCATCGCGGTCATGGGCGACATGATGGAACTCGGACAGTTTTCAATTCGCGAGCACGAGCGTATCGGACGACTCATTCCGCACACGGTGGACATTCTCGTGACGATTGGCGTCCGCGCGCGCGGCTTCAGCAAGGGAGCGATTGAGGCGGGCATGGATCCAAAAAATATCTTTGAGTACGACGACGCACTCACCGCAGGGAAAGAACTGCAGGGATTTATCCACGCGGGCGACGTGCTCCTCGTGAAGGGGTCGCAGTCCATCCGCGCCGAGCGCTTTGTGGAAGAACTCATGGCGCATCCCGAAGACGCCGAAAAACTCCTCGTCCGTCAGGATGCGACGTGGAAAGAGAGGTAGTGAGCGGTGACCTTACGGGGAACGTCCCCGGAGTTCTAAGTACTTTGTTCGCTTCGCTCCAAAGTACTAAGACTCCTGGACGGCGCCTCGTATGTGCGCTCGCTTTGCTTGCTCGCGCACATATACTGCGGCGCTTCGATTCCCCGACGCGGGCAACGCAGGTTGCCCGCTTAAGGTCACAGGATATCCTTAACAAAAACACCCGTGGGTGCTTTTGTTAAGGATATCTTCTGTGACCCCACTGTAGATTCAGCTTGTTTTAATTTTTAAAAAAAGTAGTAGGATTAAGTTAAATATGAAAACTATTGCGGAACTTAATGACAAGTGGTGGTACCGTCTGTTAAAAGTAATTTATGTTGTAACTTTTATCGCGATTACATATGGGGTTATTGACGCATATGTACTCTCCAATTCAGAGTTGGCCCCACATCCTGACATAGAGAAATCATATATTGAATGCTCTGGCGGAGGGGTACACTCATTGTCAGAGATTGATATAAGAGAGGGGGACACCTTCCTTTTTGTGGATAACGTCCTTACTTCAATTAAGGATGATGAGAAAGCATCACAACTATGCACAATTCAAATGACAGCATCAGAATACGAAGAGAGGTATGACACACCTCCTCCTGCGGGTATTGATTTTGGTAAGTATGGTAGACCGCTTGGAGTAAATTATGAACTTGTTGTTGGTTACACAGATAAAAAATGGGGTTCAATTATTGGCTATTCGCTATGTCTTCTTGTGATAGCTCTATTTATTTCAGAGGTTATTAGACGTACTTTTTACTACGTAGTGCTTGGCACCCTAAAACCATCCTTAGGTGAAGATGTTAAAGATTCAAGGTTCAAGGATTTTGCTAAATTTATTCTAACGAAAGGTGTCTGGTTTATTGAAGCTGTTGTTATTTTGATGGTTACTACCTATGGTTTGAACATTGTATTCCATTTTATATTTGGAATTATGATTTTTAAGGGAAATATTCAATCACCTGCTATTTTGGAATTATTGAAGGATGTTTCAAATGCGATTCCTTTCATTGTTGGAATTATGGCAAGTGTCTCTTTTTACCGATCTAAAAAAAGTAAGAACCAAGCATCGTCACTTTAATAATTTGTCCAGAACGCAGGTAGGTCACCGCTCCCGCGCCTACGGGTCCCAAAACGCCACGATTTAGTGGCGTTTTGGGGGCGCGCCTGCCTGCGTTCTGGACATGTTTTGTTTTGGGGTGATAAATTTGAAACCACAAAACTAACGCCTATTTACAGCGTTTATCAGCAATATTTAGTTGATCCTTCTTCGTTGGTGACCTTACGGGGAATCGAACCCCGATTTTCAGGATGAGAACCTGATGTCCTAACCGTTAGACGATAAGGCCGT
>CAZBMV010000007.1:25951-30176 GCA_964493145.1 uncultured Candidatus Saccharibacteria bacterium | reverse complement strand
TGCCAACGACGACACCCCAAAGTGTGCAGTCATCATTTTCCGAAATGGCAATGGGCTCATAGTTTGGATTTTCGGACGCAAGTACGTGCGTGTCACCTCGAGCGAGGAGCCGCTTAACAACCATCTCACCGTATACCGCCGCGACGACAATGGAACCATCTGCGGGAGTGAGCGACCGATCAACGACAAGAACATCACCGGAGTATATACCCGCACCTTCCATGGAATCACCTTCAACGCGCACAAAGAACGTGGACGCAGGGTGTTTCACCACGAGGTCGTTGATATCAAGCACCCGCTCAATGTGGTCGTCACCTTGTGCCGGAAATCCCGCCTGCGGTCGTGACGAAAAGAGCGGCACCTCTGTACGATGCGGTGAGACACCACCGAGGACTTTTGCCGATGTGTGATGTGTGTCGTTCTTCATACTAAAAGTATAGCAGTCCGCTTTTCTACGTGTGGGGATGTACACAAGATAATTTTTGTTTTGTGGTGTAATCGTTTAACTGTATTTACCAAAAACCTTCCACACGCGTGTAATAAGTACACGCGATAAACGTTTATACTATACGGAAGCAGGTCACCTCGTGTAGGGTGTGCTTTTGTTTATTTATCAAGAGTTAAAAAATATAATCGTTAACGTTACACATTATGTCAAAGTATATATATAGTGGCGTCATTGCATTCCTCTTTCTTGGAGTGGTCTTCGTGTCACCCGTACGTGCGGAAGCAACAACGTCCGTATCATCCATGTTTGAGCAAATTAAGGCTCTCATGGCAAAAGTTGAAGAACTTCAGAAGCAACTCGCGACCATTCGTGGTGAGGTGAAAGATATTATTCGCGACGGCATTGCCGAAGGTATGTCCGGCGATGACATCAAGGAATTACAGGAACTTCTTGCGTCAGACCCTTCAATTTATCCGGAGGGTAAGGTGACCGGCTTTTTCGGTCCACTCACGAAAGAAGCAATCAAGCGCTTCCAGGAACGACACGGACTTTCCGTAACGGGAGTCGTTGATGAAGAAACACATGATCTTCTTGAGGAGTACCTCAAAGAGCGTTTTGGTGACGATGTTCCATCCGGACTTCTCAAAGCGCCGGGCATCATGAAAAAAGTTGAAAATCGTTTCCTGCTCGGGTGTGAATCAAAAAAAGCAATGGGCCCACTCTGCAAGAAACTCAAAGAATCATCAGATGATGACGATGATGATGATTCCAACGATGACGACGAGGATGAACTTGAAGTAGAGGTGGAAATTGAGAATGGAACAACGACGGTCTCATTCACGTTTGACGGAAAGGATTATGACGTTGAAATCGCCTCAACAAATCTCTGGAGAGTTCTTGACGCAGTTGCAGAAGATATGGATATTGATCTCAACGATATGGACAAGGATCTCAAGTACGAAATTAAGAAAGAATTGCAGAAGGAAATAGAAGATCCTGAGGAAGACGATGAAGATGAGGATGAGGATGAAGATGATGAGGATTCTGAGGATGAAGACGAGAATGACTAACTAACAGTGGTCCACACGAAAAAACCGCCTTTGGCGGTTTTTTCGTGTCACAAGGTACTGTATAATAGTGCCATGTCATACACACATCATTTTTCGTCAGCATATTTTGTCTTCGGGTTTCTGTTTCTTCTTTTTTTTGGTTTTACGACCACAACTCATGCTTATTTCACCACCAATCAAGAAGAGTTGAATGTGGGAAACGGGGTGGGACTTTTTCTCATTGAGTATTCATTCGGTCACGCGAAGCACGATATATTCCTTCCCATCGTGGCAGAGCAAGATGAAGAGCAGCGCAACACCACGGTTTCGTACGATATTCTTGACGAACAAGGAAACGCGGTGACTGGAAAAACGTCAGCGATTGTATTGAGCGATTCCGCTATTACCGACACCGGCATGTATAAAACACCAAAAGGTGCGGCAAAAAAATTTACACTCGCCGTTTTCTTTACGCCGGAGACTCGCAACTCAGCGTCCTATAGACTTCAGGTCACGCACCTCCCATTTAATTTTGACGGGGTGCAACAACTTGAACTCAACCCATCGGAACTTCGCCACTACACAACCTCACCGCTCCATCTTTGAGCATGTACAAAACATTGACGTGTAGTGTTTTTTCTGACATAGTGTGACTCACTATGAATGACGCGACTTCCCCCATGCGCCTTAATAAATTCCTCGCGGTACGAGGTTTTTCGACACGTCGTGGTGCCGACGAACTCATTGAAAAAGGGCGCGTATTTGTAAACGGAAAAGTTGCCACCTTGGGTCAAAAAGTTACCGAGGCAGACCGCATTGAAATAAAAGATTTTGACACGTCACACTTTACGTACATTCTCTACTACAAACCACGCGGTATTATCACCCACTCGCCCGAAAAAGATGAAACTGATATTGCAACGCACATACGAAAAGAGCACGGGCTCACGGGACTCTTCCCCATCGGTCGCCTTGATAAAGATTCCGAGGGACTCATGATACTCACGAATGATGGACGCATTACCGATAGAATTCTCAACCCTGATAAGGAGCACGAACGTGAATACGAAGTGACCGTTGATAAGCGCGTCACACAGACATTCTGCAATCGCCTCTCAAAGGGCGTTACGATTGAGGGCTACCGTACGAAACCGGCACGTGCAGAGTTGGCAAAACACGATGATCACACCTTCACAATAGCGCTCACCGAAGGAAAGAAGCACCAAGTGCGCAGGATGTGTGCCGCACTCGGGTATCAGGTGGTAAAACTGAAACGTACGCGTATTTTGGGATTCACGCTCAAGTCACTGAAGCCAGGTGCTATTTACAAACTCAAACCAAAAGAAACAACGGTGCTCCAGCACGAACTCGGGCTTAAGTAGGGCTAACTCTTCTTCTTTACTCTTTTTGGCGGTACTGCTTCGCTCGTTTGCGCGCAGGTGTCGTGCTCGTAGTCGGTGCTCACATGTTTGATTGTTTGGTAGAAGAAAAGGTACGCGACGAGATTGGCAAATGCAAAGAGCGCGAAGAGTGCATTAATCTCAAGTGAGTACTTCTGTGAATTAAAGATGATTTCAATGGTTGGCGCAATAATGGCAATCTCAATGAGAAATTTCAGGTTGATGTGTCGCTTGTGAGCGTAGGAAATGAGAATCTTGTACGCTTTCACGAGCACAATGGTGAAAGCGATTGTGTGGAGGAGTTCAAGTTCAAGGGTGTTGAGTTCCGGTGCCGAAAGAATCGCCTTCGCAGACGATGAAATATCCATGAGACCTGACGCAACCCCGAGAACACCGGTTACCAAGGACGACACCATGTAGAAGACGAGCGTCAGGGCTACGAAATACACATAGCCGGAAACTATGTAGTTCATAAATTCTGCAATGAGACTTTCTCGTTTCATCTGTACAATACTACTCACACTATTTAAGCATACGGTTTTTGAAAAAAAGCGCGTTGTACACAAAACCCGCGTGGCCGTAGGCCACGCGGGTTTATGTGATTTGGTTGCTTATGCGACGCGAACGTTCACAGCAGCTGGTCCCTTCTCGCCATCCTCAAGATCGTATGAGACTTCCTGACCCTCCTTAAGAGAATCGTACATAAGTCCCTCTACGAGAGAACGAGCGTGGAAGAAGAGATCCTTTCCTCCCTCATCAGGAGTGATGAAACCAAATCCTCGGTCAGTGAGACGAGCGATTTTTCCCTTCATTGAATCTACCTTCGTATTTATTGAATAAACAAAATCGTTTGCTTCTGATCCGACTACTTCAGGCCCCGTTTTGTTAGCACAATGCTACCACGTTTCTATAAAATGTCTACAGAGGATGGCGATTTCAAAACGGCAGCGATCTATTGACAAACCTCAAATTCAAGAGCATAGTGCACGTAATTCGTTCCACCTGCGCCCATTTTGGGCACAAAAAAGAGGTATTTAAAGCATATTTTCACGTATGTACAGCAGAATACTGTTGCTTCTTTTGTGCGCTGTTTTCTTTGTATACCCATACTCGGGAAACGCAAACGAAGCATTTTATACAAGTACCGTCATGACAACGGCTACGTTCCGATGGAACAACGAAAACTGGTTTACAGAACCACATCCACGCGTCGCGGAATTCACCGTCCGAGAAGACGGGAGCGCGTATGTAACGATTGAGACAGGTGTTCCGTTCACACAAGAAAATATTGAAAACGCGTTGGGGCTCCGCATACAGCGCTTCGTACT
>CAZBMV010000007.1:0-25851 GCA_964493145.1 uncultured Candidatus Saccharibacteria bacterium | reverse complement strand
GCATCGCTCACCTCAAACGGATCAGTTGGACAGTCGTCCGCCATGCCGGGCTCAATGAACATTTTCTTGATCTCGCCATTGTCAACGAACATGCTGTACCGCCACGAACGTTCGCCGAAGCCGAGATTGTCCTTCTTCACGAGCATTCCCATTTTCTTGGTGAACTCGCCGGAGCCGTCAGGAAGAAGTTTTACCTTTTCAACTCCCTGTGCCTTGCCCCACTGGAACATGACGAACGCGTCATTGACGCTGAGACAAATAACATCGTCAACGCCGAGGGCCTTGAACTCATCATAGAGTCCCTCGTACCCGGGAAGTTGAAACGATGAGCAGGTGGGGGTGAATGCACCGGGGAGTGCAAAGAGAACAATCTTCTTCCCCTTGAAAATCTCGTCGGTCGTCACGTCTTGCCAACGATATGGATTTGGCCCCTCAACGCTCTCGTCGCGGACGCGGGTCTTAAAGGTGACCTGCGGTACCTGTGTAGGTGTGTTACTCATAGTGTTTGAAAAATTATTGGTAGTGAAAAGCCATTATAACGCACTTTTTTGTCGTCACAAAAAGCAAAACAGCCCCGCGTTACGCGCGGGGCTGTTTTGCTTATTTCCTACTACTGCAAACTGAACGTCGCACGCACCGTCACCATAACTTCCTTATGGAGACTCTGCGTATCGTACGCACCGTAATCGCTCACCTCCACCGCACCTTCGGAAAGCACCTGCACGACGCCACTTGATGCGTTGCGGAGTGTCTGGATAGATCTTCCGCTGTCTTGCGCAATCGCCATTGCCCTATCTTCGGCGTCCTTGATTGCCTGAGTGAGAAGTTTTACGCGCATCTCCGCAAGTTTGCTGTACGTGAGTTCAAGGGCGCTCGTTCCCACCGTGTACCCTGCGCCGGTGAGTGGATCAACATTATTAGCGAGTGTGCTCAATCCTTCTACGTCACTGCTTCGCACCATGATAGTGCGTGAGACAGAATATCCTGTCTGAAACGGCTCACTGTACTGCGGGTACGTGTACTGTGGATATGATGTCCCTGCAGGCGTCTCATATTCGGTGAATCCCTCCTTTTCAAGGTACGCAACAATTTTCGTCACCGCGTCGTCAAGACGATTGAATCCCGCTTGCTGGTCATTGATGCCTGTTTTTGTTTCCAAATTGATAATCCAGCGCGCCTCATCCGCGACGACGGCTTCCTTTGCGGATCCGGTTACCTCAATCGTGTCTTGTGCGAGCTTGATGTCATACGCAACTCGTGCACCGTAAAAAGTCACAATGCACGCACCAATGACGAGAATTGTTGATGCGGCGACGAGCGGTACCGAGTAATCAAAAAGTTTACGAATATTCATAGTGGTGGTGGTTATGAAATATACATGCAGTATATACCCGTATACATAATGCGCCAACGACTCTCAAAACGGGCGATATTTCCTTCCGAACGATGTGTGGTTTCGTATAAGTGCGAGTGTGATGAGCGCAAATATAAGGAGTGCGATGCGTGCGCGACGCTCCTCAAAAAGTGCTTTGAATTCACCAAATTGCCCGGAGAGCCACGCGCCGATGAGTGACGCGGTCATTTTCATGTCACGTTTTTTTTCGTTCTGAATTTCTGCAACTGCTTGTGTTGCACCCCCATCGTGCGGAGCGTCACCCCTTGATACATTGCCCTGCGCCTCTTCACTCCTTTTTACAATGTGCGGTACACTCTCCTGCTCCGTAAGTAAATCTTCAAAAAGCGTACCCGCAATGACCTCGGGGAGCGTATTGAATTGAGGAACCGCGCGCACGGTTCTTCCCCTGCTTCCACGCTCCGGTTCGTCATCTTCAGTAGTCGTGTCATTTGATTCGGCACCATTGCCATGCGGAATGAGTGTGAAATTGGTTGATGTGAGAATGGTCGCCTGGGCGGTCATACCGATGCGCGGCGTAAGCGAATAGTTGGTACTCGTGAGTTCCGTTGCATCGGAGAAAAGCGGAATGAAGCAAAGTACGAGACCGATAATCATTGATCGCAGTATGTTCATACTTCGAGAGGAAGTTCAGACGGGGGAACGTCGGGAACAGCAACTTCTTCTTCAGGAATGGATTCCTCTATAGGTTCTGTCACGACACTTTCCTCTGGAGCGGGCTCTTGCGTTGATTCGCTACTTTCATCAGGTGGTACCGTAGTGACGGGTTCCGTTTCTTCGGACTCATTTCCTTTGAGCACCTCAATTTCTCTGCGAAGCGCATCAACCTCACGCTCAAGACGCTCAGTGCGCGCGAAGTAGTTTTCAACACGCTCATACAGTTCCTTTATCGCCTCAACGACGACGGCGACGATATTTTTTGTATTGAGCGAAAGGTACTCACCGTTGTCTCGGACCACCTCCGGAATAACCTCCTGAACTTCTTGCGCAATGAAGCCGACTTCGGTCTGACTTCCAAAGCGCTCCGCATCCTTCCACTCGTACCGCACACCACGTAAATCAAGAACCATCTGAAGTGCGTTATCTATCGTCTGAATATTCTGCTTGAATCGTTCATCGGAGACCACGGGTGGCCCGAGAACAATATTTCCGTTTACATCACTTTCAAGTTCAAATGCACTTCCTGCAAGCGAACTCGCACGAAAGGTACTACTCAAGTCAGTAATTTCAACATCAAATTCAGAGGTAATACCACCTCCGGTCACCGAAACACCGCCATCTGAAACGACGAGTCCGCCATCAGTGACCTCTGTCCCATTTGTAAAACTGAGTTCAAGACGTGCATCATCGCCGCCCTCACCTGATAAATTAATAAGTTGGGCGAGGCCGTTTGTATTGAAGATGAGACTGGGGTATTCACTGCCCGTATCGCCGGCATCCATGTTTGCATGAATGGCGAGTGCACTCGGAGAGACGATTCTCACATCACCTCCAATAGACTCACCAACCGGTGTGAGCATGAGGTCGGTCGGTGCACTCAAATCCTGCCAGAGCATAACGCCGTCCCCGCCACCGAGCATGAGTCCGGAATCATAAGCAACCACGATACTGCCACCGAACGATGAATTGTCTGCGCTCACGACATCAAGTGCACCCGCAAATGTATTCACCTCATCTACGAGGCTCTCAAAACTGCTCGCGTACACGCGACCCACGCCATCCACCCTGAAGAGGTTGTCCTCGCTCGCATCAAAAAATGACATAAAGTCACCCGCTCCTGATTGGGTGAGCGTAAGGAGGGAGGTTGTGGTGTTTTGATTGAGTGAGATGGGTGCATTGCTCTGTAAAAAGTCAGACGCGTGAAGTCCGTCAAGCATGTCGGCGTTGAACGCATACCCCGCCGCACCGAGCCGCTCGCGCGGTGTCATTTCGGGATCCGTCCCGATTGTTACTCCGAGGTAGTACGTGTCGTCATTAAAATCAAGCGTGAGGATATTCCCCGTACCGGAACCGAGCATGACGCTAAATTCGCCGTCTTCAACCGATACCGCATTTCCATTCGCACTCGTGTAGGTGCCGGTCCAGAGCGCGCTTCCGCCCGTCGGCGCGTCGTATATCGTAAACAGCATGTCGTACGTTCCGGTGAGTGCCTCACCCTCACTATCATTGAGCGTTCCATAAAACGGAAGTTGCTTGTTGATACCCTCTGCTCCATGCGCATACTCAAGGGGAATGAGGAGGAGGAGGAGCGTACTCACCACGAGCCACCACAGAAGATGACGATGGTGACTACCACGAAATTCACGTGCCATATGCGTACAGTATACAACCACCGTAACGACGTGTGCGAAAAACAAAACTCCAAGAGCGTCGTGTCAATGAAACTATTGTTTTTCATACAAAATATTGTATAATTTTCTCAGTTTTCGTACCAATTTTTGTACCTTCACTCACCATAGGAGGAGACATGATACGCGATGTCATTGAAACGTACGTACTGGAACTTCCGGTGTACCTCGTGGCCGTACTCATCGTCCACGACATGAAACCGAACCAATCCTTGGCTGACGTGCAAAAGCTGTTCACGTCGTGTTCGGGGATTGAGCTCCCCATGGAAAAGATTCACAATGTGCAGGCCGCGCTCACGCGACAAGGTCTCCTCAGGAAAACCGGCCACAATTCGCACTCAGCAACCAACACCGGAAGGCTTGTCGTGCTGAAAATACGAATGAGTCTCCAAGACAAACATATTGCCAACGTCATTCGTCACCTCGGGCGATAGTACACACGGCAATACTGACGCACCCTCGGTGCGTCATTTCTTTTCCTAATGCGTGTGAGATGCCTCAATCATCATAAAGAGTGGAAATTCTTTTCGTGCGGTATTCTCCGCCTGTGCACGCGGACCCGGTTCGCTCGTTCGGTGCGAAATCCACTCCTCCAGACGCGTGATACACAGCCCGGCACTGCGGAGCACTTTCATGTACTCCTGAAGTGACCGGTGGAACGAGTACGTGAACGATTTCTTTCCCCCTTTCCCCGGGTGCATGTCTATCGTTACCTTTTTTGCCGAGAGGTATGAATCCGAACGACGGTACTGAACTTTTTTTGCTTCGTCGTAGCCCCACTCGGATGAGTGTGGAATGCGCACCACGGGATGGTTGAGCACAAAGACAAAACGTCCGTCTTTTTTAAGCACACGGGCGACCTCTTTCATTACCGCGTCAATACGTTCCATGTTTTGAAGTGTGAGCACGGCGAGCACCACGTCGTATGAGTCGTTTTTTGCAAAACTTAAATCTTGTGCCGGTGTCACGGTATATGTGACACCTCCCCCACGCTCCTTCGCAACGGCGATAAGTTCCGGTGAAATATCGCACGCGGTGACCTCACTTCCCTTTTTCGCGAGTGCACGCGCGAAGTACCCTTCTCCGCACCCAATCTCAAGAACTTTTTGCCCCTTCATCGGTGCAATAACGCGGAGCACATTCGGCAGAACCACTTTTGCGTGGTACGTGTCATTTCCCTCAAGGTGCTCCGCGTACCAATCGGTTTCGTTTCCCCACGATGTCTTTTTGTTCATCCGTTTTTCCATGTGGTACATACTACCACGCGCACGTCACCTGGTTGCTATTTCCCCATTTTTTGGCACAATCATGACGTTGCGCAACTAAGTATAGTGAGTGAGCAACAGTAATTGGGGTATCGTCTAATGGTAGGACATCAGGTTTTGGTCCTGAGTATCGAGGTTCGAGTCCTTGTACCCCAGCTCAAAAAAAATACGGCTTTCAAGCCGTATTTTTTGTAGAGTTGGGGTAAGCACAGTGCGGGGCACTGTGCGTCAAGGATTCGAAGACCTTCTCGTGATATTATTTGAGTGAAGCGAAAAATAATATCCGAAAGGTGTACTGGTCATGTAATGACCGAAAATCCTTGTACCCCAGCAAAAACAAAACCACTCATTGCTGAGTGGTTTTTAAAAAGGAACATGGTCCTAAATCGCGAAGCCCGTGGCGACGCCGAAATTCGGAAGCGGGCGTCGCGGGTTCCCCGTCCCGAAGAGGAGCTGACCGGCATTCCAATTGAAGTGCGGGATGTGCTCGTCTCTCGTATCCGAATTGACGTTCACGCAGGTGTCGCCGCCGCAGACGACGCCGAGGTCTTCCTCGTTGCCGAAGCGTTGCGGATGCGAAAGGAGCATGATGCTCACCGTGTACGTATCCAGAAGGAACTCGCGCGATCCGACTTCTTCTTCCACGAGCACTGGCGAGTGTCCGCGGTAGTAGATGCCGAATTGAGCGGGGAGAATGATAGTTTCACTTCCCTGCTTCTTCTGAATCGCCGTGATGGCCGTTTCAGTATCGCGCGTTTGGTGGAGGTCAATGTATTCCAAGGACCCCTCGCGATAGTTGTAGAACTTGCCGTCGCGACTGCGCCGAAGAAGTTCCAAAACCTTCACGACCGCTTCCAGATACGTCGGCGCGAGCGTTTCCCACGAGGGGCGGATGAACCACCCTTCGGAGTGCGGCGGCAGTTTTTCTCGTACGACACGTTCATTGAACGTCCCGATTGGGACTCCCGCCCGTTTCAGCCGATTGACCTGATCGGCGATGCTGACGACCCCGGGTTTGTAGCCGGAGAAGTACCCGTACGCGGATGACACCCTCTGCAGTGCCGCCGTGGGAATCGGGTGCGTTGCTCGCTTTTCGGTGTCAATGCGTCCGTAACTTACCATTCTCATTGAAGATCCTCCTCTGGTATCTGCGGTTCGCCCGCATGAGCGACTAAGTCCTGTATGGGCTCAGATTTCAATCCGCACGCAATATACCTTGAAATTCATTATTGTCAACAATGCCACTTGCGGGTACTGAAAATACAGTATATGGTATGTACTGTTTTGTTCACAAAGGGGGCAGATAGTTATGTCATCGCGGAATCAAGAAGGAATGATCTCTGATTTCAGAGAAATGGACACGCTCATTAACCAACTGGAAAAAGTGAGCAAGGTCGGCTCGCTTCTATCCGGTGAATCCAGCGAAACAATCACCAAAAAAATGAAGGCGACGATGGCGAGTTTGAAGCGGAATAGCGGCATCGGCATTCTTACATCGGTGAAATAGTTTCATCGGCCCGCGCACAAAGTGCGCGGGTTTTTGCTGTATAATAATCCATCATGATTCAAAGTATTTTCATTCTTGTGTGTTCACTCGTCGCGGTTATGAAGGGGGCCTCCCTCTCAACGACGTACGCGATACGTCTCGCAGAAGGATTTCGGCTCTCCAAGTACACTGTCGGATTTATTGTCATTGCGATTATCTCAATTCTCCCCGAAACATTTATTGCTCTCAACGCGGCGCTCACTGGCGTGCCATCGTTTGCGCTCGGCGTACTCTTTGGATCAAACGTTGCCGACCTCACGCTCGTCTTTGCTCTCATCACACTCTTGGCGCGGAGACCCCTCAAAATTGAGAGCAAAATAATACAGCACCACGCACTCTACCCATTCATTCTCATACTTCCGCTCATACTCGGCTTTGATGGAAGTTTTACCCGTCTTGAGGGTGTGACGCTCATATTTGTCGGACTTGTCTTCTACTACCTCTCATTTAAGAATGGGGCGGATACACAGGCGTCTGATGGTGTTCCGAGGAACAGGCGAAAGGATTTTTTAATGCTTCTCCTTGGAATGGTTATTCTTCTCGTCGGTGCACACTTCACGGTCGTCTCTGCAACCTCGCTCGCAACGCTCGCGGGAGTAAATCCGGTACTCATCGGTTTGCTCCTCATTGGACTCGGGACGACAATCCCTGAGATTTTCTTTTCTCTCAGATCGGTACGGAAGCACGACGATTCACTCGCCATTGGCGACGTTCTCGGAACGGTGCTTGCTGATGCAACTATTGTTATTGGAATTCTCGCACTCATAAGTCCTTTCTCTTTCTCAAGAGACATTATCTATGTTGCGGGTATTTTTATGGTCACTTCGGCGTTCATACTCTTTTCATTCATGCGCTCTGGAAGAATACTCACGAGAAAAGAGGCGTTCGCACTTTTTATTCTCTGGCTCGCCTTTGTTCTTGTTGAACTTACCGTTGGAACGGGATTTTAGTGACGCACAATTTTGTCATTTCTAATGTAGTGAGCCATAATATGCACATGAAAGAAATAAGCGTACAGGAATTCAATGAAATTCTTAAAAAGAATGCAGGGAGCGGTGACGTTGATTTTATTAACGTATGCACAGAGGGTGAATACACAGAGAAGCACATTCCCGGAGTTCGCTGTGTACCGCTTGATCAGCTTCGCGATCATCTCAGTGAGTTTCAAGATAAAAAAACAATTTATATTCACTGCCAGAGCGGAAGACGGGGTGGGCGAGCGATTGAGGATCTCATCAACCTTGGTGTGAAAGCGGAACTCGTAAATGTCGCCGGCGGACTCATCGCGTGGGGTAACGCAGGATTCCCGACGCAATCCTTTACAAAGCGTATGCCACTCATGCGACAGGTGCTTCTCACGGCCGGACTCATGACAGCTCTCAGTGTCGTACTCGCGCTCTTCGTTCACGAATACTTTGCGTACGTAGCGCTTTTTGTCGGTTGCGGACAAATGTTTGCAGGTATCACCGGATGGTGTGGACTCTCACATCTATTGGAAAAGATGCCATGGAATAAGTAGTCTAACCTCACTTCTGAACTACCGAACGTCTTCTGGCGTAAGTTCTATCGTATCTCCCGCTTGCAACCCCTTCTCAATGATTTTTCGTGCGATTTTTTCCTCAATGGTATCTTGAATGGTGCGGCGGAGCGCGCGTGCGCCAAACTCCGGGTCGTACCCATCTTTAAGGAGCGCCGGTATGATGGCATCGGAAATAATGAGTTCGTATCCTCGCTTCTTAATACGCGCAACGAGTTCGTTGAGCATGAGTTTTGCGATGGCGTACTGATCTTCTCGCTTGAGAATTTCAAAGAGTACGATTGCGTCAAACCTGTTGAGGAGTTCCGGCCTGTAGGTGCGCCGTTCAATGATTGCGTTGATAATCGCATCTTTCTCCTGCTCAAGCGACTTCCCCTCCTGAGCGTACTTCCACATGAGGTCGCTCCCCGCATTTGAAGTGGCAATGATGATGGTGTTGCGCGCATTCACCTTACTTCCCCGACCGTCGGTAAATCGCCCTTCATCAAAGATCTGCAGGAAGAGGTCTCGCACGTCTTCAGATGCCTTTTCAAACTCATCAAGGAGAAGTACGGAGTATGGGTGCTCACGGAGCGCCGATGTGAGCGCACCCGCTGATTCGCGATCGCCAATGAGCCGTACGACACTCTCCTCCCCGCTGTACTCTGACATATCAAAGCGCACCATGTTGTCTTCACTTCCAAAAAAGGTGTACGCGAGCGCTTTTGCGGTTTCGGTCTTCCCCACGCCCGTAGATCCGAGAAACAGGAACGTTCCGATTGGCTTCTCTTTGCTCTGGATTCCCGCACGCGCGCGACGCATTGCATTCGCAATGACACGAATTGCCTCATGTTGACCTACGACACGCTCGTGGAGAATATCTTCGAGGTGCATGAGCATCTCTCGCTCGCTTTTCCCCACGGGGCCAAGTGGAATGCCGGTCTTTTCAGTGAGACACGTGTCCACAAAAGTACTCTCAACTATCTGCACTCCCTCCTCTTCTGCGCGAGAAGCAACGAGCGCGAGAAGACTCAGTGCTTTATCCGGCATAACACCTTCAACAATGTACTGCTCCGCTCCTTCCGCGATGCGCATAAGAGCGGGGTACGTAAAGTAGAGTGAGTGTCGCAACTCAACATTTCGCGACGCTTCTTCAAGAACACGAACGCTTGAAAGAATGTCGGGTGTATCAATGTGCACGTTTTCAAAGTACTGGAGGAGGTGCTGTTTGTCTTCAAGTGACGCATGAAAACTTTGCGGGTCGGACGTCGCAATAATTTGCACCTCCTGTGAGACGAGAAACCTATCCAAGAGGTCGCCCGCATCAATACCCAACGTTGAAACACTCGTGAGGAATGAGGTGATGTTCTCAATGACGATGACAATATTCCCCGCACGTTCCGCTTCCGACATGAGTTCAAGGAACGCGTACTCAAAATCAGACTTTGAGCTATTGGTTGCGACAAACACGTCGGTGTCAAACACGACGAGCCGCTTCGCTTGGAGCGACGCAGGTGAGTGCCCGTCACGAATCCGCCTCCCGAATTCTATGAGTATGTCCATGGTGCCCACCCCGGGGTCACCAATGAGCATAACGTTTGCGGATTTTGACCGCGTGAGCGTTGTCTCTATTTTTTCAATAATTTCATTCGCGTATGCGGTGTTTTGGTACATGAGTGAGAGTGCGGATGTGGTGCGGATGTCACGCTCGTACCGGTGGAGTGCGTACGCACCACCGTACGAAAGTTCTCTGCCGAGACTCCGTATCTCTCCGAGTGCGTCTCTGCTCCACCACCGCTGTCGTCGCTTGTACTCCAAGCGTACACGTGCAACCCACGTGAGTGCTCCCATGAAGAGTTCTTCGGTCACCCCGCGCTTAAAGAGAAACGTGGCAAATGCGGAGTCTGACTTGTACACAAACGTACCGGCATCAACCAAATCAACAAACGTGCCCTCGGAAAGAGGAAGTGCGGTGCATGGAATCGGTGTTCGCACTGAATGAATGAACATGTCCACATCTGCAAAGGTGACTCCGGCGCGAATCATAATCTCACGCCCATGTCGTGAAGAGAGAAATCCGCGGGTCAAATCTTTCTTGTCTATGGCACAGAGTTCGGCAACTTCATACGTCACCCCCTCGCCATCACTGAAGTCTTCCCCGTACACGGTGCTTATGCCACGGTAGTAGAAGGTGTTGTAAAAAAATGTGACCTGCACAAGGACGAGGAATGTTCCGAGAAGAACGCAGAAGATACCTGCCGGAATTCTCATATCGGTGAGTATCGTGCTTGTATTAAACTCCCCCGCGGGAATTGAAACACCGGCGATGTAGGCAAAGAGAGCAGTTTCAAGGAGGCAGAGAATGACGAAGATTGCGCGAAGGAGATACCTCCGTATGCGACGTGAAAAGTACGTATCAAGGGTGATTGCGGGGAGGTACGTACGTATTTCCGAGTGAATCGTTTTCATGTGAGAAAGAGTGTTACTCCGTACAGTATGAGGTACGCGGAAACAACGGGGAGAACAACCCACGTCGCGACCACAACGAAAAGCATGAGAGTGGTGACGAGAAGCGAAACTATGCCACACGCGAGAATAAAGAGTCTCACCGTCGCACCGAAAACGCGCGACATGACATTCATAATGAAGGTGGCGAGAATCTCCTCAATCCCCGTTCGGCGGTACTCATCGGTCATCCGCTTCCATGGTGCAAAGAGTGTTTTGGTGAGGAGCGGAATGGAAAAAAAGTGTGTGACAAACCACATCGCATTCATCCACAACGAAAGAATGTTTCGTATTGCGGTCGTATAGTACCACAGAGAAAAATCAACACAGAAGAACACACTATTCATGTGCTTACATTATACCTTAACGACAACATCAATAATCCCACATAACCAACAGGGTGTACAAATTATTTCCCTCGTCCGTAATACTGCTTAAGGAGCATCACATGTTCATCGTACGTTTCCGCACAATGGAAGCCGGCTTTTTTGTCATGGAAGTAGTACATGCATTCCGTTTCTGTCGGATTGAGTGCAGCGAGTATCGCCTCAAGGGAGGGATTTGCGATAGGTGCGGGTGGCAGTCCGATATTTTTATATGTATTGTACGCAGACGCGATGTACTTATCGGACGGTACGGGACGAGGCCACCACGTTTTCTTTGAAGTACTCCCCTTTGCGTACTGGAGTGTCGCGTCTATTTGAAGCTTCATGTCGGTAAAGAGGCGATTCCAAATAATGCCGGAAATGTGACGCATGTCTTCAAAGTCGTACGCCTCACGCTCAAGGAGTGACGCAATAATGAGCGCGTCCTCCAAAGGAACGCGCGCCTCAACTTCCTCGGTATACCGTGCGAGCACTTCTGCACGGAAACGGTCAACGACGAGCGCGGCGACCTCGGTCGGCTTCGCACCCTTCTCCACATTGTACGTCCCCGGAAAAAATTTTCCCTCTGTGAGTTCCGGCGCGGTACTTTCAATGAGTGAGAGGAACTCGGCTTTCTCATCACTTTTCCATCCGAGGATTTTTGCAAAGTGGTCTGCAACTTGTTCCTTGCGCTCACCTGATTCTATGATAAGCAGGCGACTGGTGAGTGATGCGAGGTTTTGGTACCAATTCATGAGTGCAAGTTTGCCGAGCATTCTACCAAACCAATCAGAGCGAACCTTATGTGGCGCACCGCCTCTTGAAATATGCTCCGAGTAAAAGTCAGCGACTTTTGGATTTTCCGTTATTGTTTTTTCAATGGGATTGACACCTACGGGGAATTCCACGATGCGCGCCGTTTCTATTGTTTTTCCCGACACATTGGGTACCACCGTTTGTCGGACCATCGCTTGCTTACCCGCAATAACAAAAAAAGTGACGCCTATGGCGCCACACACACCCACCCCTATCGCACCATATGTTAAAAACGCGACCCATGTTCGCCTCTTTGGCTTTATCGTATTTTTTTGATACTTCCCAAAAATCGCCATACGTTGCGATTACATTATACATCCTCTACCATCCTCCATGCACACGTGTTTCCGTTGCCTTTTCCAACGTACTCAACGTGTACAATTCCGGTGTTTTTCATTCGTCGTATGTGGAGAAAGGTGAGCATGAGGTCACGAACGTCAAGCATTCGCGCCTTGCACATGTACGAAACCATGATGTTGATAAAAATGGTGTGTGACACCACAACAACCGACGTGTGCATGTTTTTGAGTGACTCAAGGTACGTAAGCGCACGCTGTGCTCTGCTACTGATATCGTTAAAATTTTCAGCGTCCTTGTACCTCCATGATGAATTTTTCCGGTTAATAACCGAGAGGAGAACGTACCAAAACGTCTGTGGATTGAAGTGTGAAGTGCTGAAGAGTGCCGATGGTCGCGCGATTTCGTAAAAGAGGCCGTTGACGACCGGTGAGAGTCCCGTGTGGAGTCCGATGATACCCGCCGTTTCTCGTGCGCGCGTATACTCGCTTGAGATGAGGAGATCGGGGTTTACCGTACGGATGTACTCTGCGACGGTCACCGACTCCTCTTTCCCCTTCGGAGAAAGTGGCGTGTTGGGCGACTGGTGAATATTCTTTCTATTCAACGGCGTTTCGCCGTGTCGTACGAAATACACGTGCATACGTCAACTATTGTGAACAGTGCTCAATGAGCAAAAGTTCCAACGGAAGTTCGGGAATGGTGCTCTTTCCGATGTACTCTCCCAGGTCAAGCATCTTGAGGAGGAGGTGTGAGTGTATGGGTGACTGTGCATCCTCCGCGTACTCGCTAAACATTTTTTTATCATCCTCCCCGTACGGAGCGAGGAGCCGCTCGGTGTCTTTCTTCGCGTGTCGCAACAGTATGATGGTGCGCACACGTTCAAGAAGAAGTGTGTGAAAAAGTTTCATATCAACGTGTGATGCGCGCGCACTCGCGAGTGTCGCGAGACCACGTTCTACATCCTTCGTCGCGAGAGCAACGACCAGGTCTTTTAGGAGCACGTTTCTGGGCGCACCGACAATTTCTGCAACTTCGTCTGCGGTCAATTTTTTGTCACCGGATGCCATCATGACCTTCTGGGTGATACCGAGCGCATCACGGTAGGAGCCGTCTGCCGCGAGGGCGATGATGTCGGCGGCGTCGGCGTCCAAACTACATTTTTCTTTCTTGGCAACGTCAGTGACGATGTCACGAAGTTCTTCGCGTGTCGGCGCACGAAATTCAAATACCTGACAGCGAGAAACGATGGTATCAAGAAGTTTGTCACGCTCGGTGGTTGCGAGAATGAACACGACGTGCGCTGGCGGTTCTTCAAGCGTCTTGAGGAGTGCATTCCACGCCTCCTTCGTGAGCATGTGCACCTCATCAATGATGTACACCTTGTACGGCGACTCATACGGGTGTGTGTGTACCGCCTCTTTGAGTTCGCGGATGTCGTCAATTCCCCTGTTTGATGCCGCGTCTATTTCATAAATATCAACGTCGTGTGCCCCAATCGCCTGAGCGAAAATGCGTGCAACTGTCGTCTTTCCCGTACCTCGTGAACCGGTAAAGAGGAGTGCGTGAGGTATCATCCCCTTTGCGAGTGCGCCTTTCAGGACCGAAATGACACGATCTTGATTCCGAACGTCGTCAAACGACTGCGGGCGGTATTTCCTATAGAGCGCGAGTCTGTTGTCTGTCATGGCGCTATTATATCAGAGTCGCCCATAACGCTCTCCCCATAGGCGAGGAGGGCGGTAATGTCAGCTTTAATATCACTACTCCCGAGGAAGACAACCCCTATATCCTTCGTACCGTCCGCAGAATTGAATGAACCGATGAACGTCTTCCCCGCCTCGTCGGTGAAGCCGTGCTTCCCACCTGCAAATGAAGAAAATTCGCGTGCGGGGTTGTTGTTCACGTACCCGTCTTCAGTACCGTTTATGAAGAGACGCAGTTGACTGATGTCCAGTATGTGCGGTGACGTTTTTTTGATGTGTGAATAAAAGTGTACCAAATCGTAAATCGTGGAAACATTCTCCGGACTTAAGCCGGAACCCTCACTGATCACCGTGTCTCTGAGTGCGAGTGATTCTATGAGCGAGTAGACCGTTGTCGCATACGTCTCTCCGAGGTGGCGCGTAATGGCGTGTGCGGCATCGTTTGATGATTCAATGAGCAGTGGGTACAAGAGTTCGTACGAAGTCACCGCATCACCACGTACCAGTTTGCCCGCACGACCCTCCGTTTGAACATCGGACTCCGTAATGGTAAATCGTGTATTTTTTTCTGGGCTCATGAGCACCGCCTCCGCAGTAAAAAGTTTTGTCACTGAGGCAATCGGTCGCACCGCATGTACATTGCTCCCTGCGACAATTTCTCCCGTCGCGGGATTAAAAATACCCCACACGTCTGTGGTGAGTGTGTTGGGTGGCGGAAGTGCACGTCTGACGGATGCTACCTGTGAGGGTAGTGAGTACGTGACAAACGCAATGATACCTGAAAAAACGAGCGCGCTCACTACACCGTAAAAAAATACCGATTGAATGAATGGGGTGCTGTGGCGCATGTACATAGCATACCGCAAACGGTACACCACTCGCAAAAACCTTTCGTTTAAACGAAAGGTTTTTGCATGTGTTTATTTTTTCTTTTTTGGTGCGGTCTTCTTTGTTGCTTTTTTCACTACCTTTTTTGCCACTGGTGCCGGTGTGCCACCTGCGAGTTTTTTGAGCGCCTTACTCTTCTCAAGTTTTGCCCAGTGTTCTTGCATTTCCTTTTTGAAATCCTTTACCTCTCCTGCGGTAGCACTCTTTACGGTACCGTACGCCTTGCTTGCGGTTTCAACGAGAGTCTTGTACTCGTCCTCGGTAATCGCTTCCGCCTTCTCAAGTGCTTCAAGCACGTCCCCCTTTGCCTTGAGCATCCACCCTTTTACCTTTTTTCTATTTTGAACCGCCTGCTTGCTCCCGTAGAGGAAGTATGCACCTGCTGCGGTAACCGCCGCCGCGGTGAGGCCGAATCCAATACCCATCTTGTGTGCCGCACTCAACCCCTTCTTTGCTTTTTTCTGTGCCATGTTATATGTCTGCTTCGCCCCTTACTTTATAATTCAGCGCTCCTCTTTTCCCCCTTACCGCGTGCACCGCGCGCGCCCATTTTTTTCACAGGGCTCGTGAGTGAACTGAGAACTTTCCCAAAAAGTCCCTCTTGTGCAAAGAACTCACGAACGTGTTGCATGTCCTCAGCAATAATTTCGGTTCCGGCCTCAATGCGATCCATAATGCGTCGCAATGATTTGAGAACCTTAATGACGTGGAAAAGTGCAACGCAGAGAAGCGCGGTAAAAATAATGACCGCCACTCCCGTTATGAAAAAGAAAATGTTTGCGTGTAATACCTCGTCCATTTATTCATTGTATCAGACGCGCGTGTGTGCCTTTTTAAAACTGTCCACAACGCGTGCAACCTCATCGCTGTTACATGTATCCATGAGTGCCATGCGTACATCCTTCGTGCCCTCAAACCCGTGAAGGTACGCCTTATAGTGTTTCTTCATGAGTGCAAAACTCTTGTGGGGGAGCAACTCTTCGTAGAGACGTGTGTGCAACACGAGCACGTCAAGACGTTCTCCAAGCGTGGGAGGTGTCGTTTCAAACTGCGGATGGAAAAACCATGGATTGCCAAAGATACCGCGCCCAATCATGACACCGTCCGCACCGCACGTTTCCGCACGCTCGTACGCATCCTGAAGTGACGTAACGTCTCCATTTCCAAAGATGAGCGTCTTCTCACGGTTTGGATTTTCTCTTTGCCACGCGTCGTCTTGTATCGTGTCCCGCATGAGTACCGCCTCGCGTACGTGTTCCCAGCGTGCGGGAACCTTTGACATTTCCTTCCTCGTACGAGCATGAACGGTAATGACCTCCGGACTCTCACTGAGGAGGGTTGGTAGCCATGCATCAAGTTCATACCTGTTATAGCCGATGCGTGTTTTTACCGAAACGGGAATTTTTCCCGCACCACGCTTCGCCGCACGGATAATTTCACGAGCACATTCCGGATTCTTCATCATAGCCGCTCCCGCACCTTGTTTCTCAATGCCCTTATCGGGACATCCCATGTTGATATCAATACCGTCAAAACCAAGTTCTGCGCAGAGCCGCGCAGCTTTTTCCATGTAGTCGGGATGAGCGGAAAAAAGTTGTGCGACAATCGGTCGTTCCTCCTCAGTGTACTGCAAATCAGCCATCAACTTTTTTTTACCCTCCTCGGTTGCACGCATGAGTCCGTCAGCAGAAACAAACTCTGTCCAAAACACATCCGGACCCCCTTCGGTGCCATCTTTGCGCGTGTGCCGAGAGTACGTCGAGATGACACGCCGAAACGCCGCGTCAGTAACGTCCGCCATCGGTGCAAGTACAATAATCGGCTTTGGAAGTTTGTGCCAAAATGACATAAGTGAAAGTGATGTAATACCACGTTTCCTCCTACTCTGAAAGCCCCGTGGATGTCGCCGTCGTTGTCGCCTCTTCCTGGATCATCTGCTCATTGACGAACACTTTGTTATCAAAACGTGCATCAACGTATGCAAAGTTACCCGGTTTCAGGTGCTTGAATTCATCTGAATTTAGCACTGCTGCAACATTTTCAAATGTTGCGTTGAAATCTTTGTTCCTGTTTATAAAAATCATCCCCCCTCCGTGAAGATTGAACGTAATGTCACCATCCTGACGATACACGAGTGACGCAACGCGAAGTTTCTGCTCGTCGTTAAGCCGTTGTATGAATGCATCAATACGTGCGAGTTCATTCGCCCGTATCACCTCACCTTCACGAACCTCATCAAGTCCCTCAACAAAATGTCTGACAAACGCACCACCCTGAAGCGTGGGCGCGGGTGCGAATGCGTACCCCTCTCGCGTGATGAAAAAGCATGGTTTCGTCGTATCTTCGGTGCACCAGAGCGCGTGAGGAAAATATTCATCAAAAGAAACACCGAGTGACGTACGTGAAGTTCGCTCAACGACTATGTTGTGAATGCGTTGATTTTTTTCAAGCACTGTAACAATGCGGTCGTGCGGGTATGTGTATGAAAATCGTTTCGGTATGATGAGAAAATACGTCCCCTCAAGTTCCTGCTCTACGCTTGTTCGTATTTCTTCGTGCGAGATGGTTTCGCCACCCGAAACGACAACATCGGAGAGTGAGAAAAAGGGGAGTCGGGTTACGTACCACATCGCGACAATGAGTACGCCAACGATACAAAAACGTATGACCCCTTTAATAATTTGCCACGCAAAATCCGAGCGTCGCTCACGCCGCGTACGAATGCGTGTCCCCTTTTCAACAATGTGTGGCATCGCCACTATTGTAATACATCAACACCAAAATACGGCACGAGCACAGGTGGTATACCCACCGTTCCATCCTCGCGCTGAAAATTTTCTACGAGTGACACGAGGATGCGCGGAGTCGGGATTGCAGTACAGTTGAGTGAGTGCGCGTAGCGCAGTTTTCCCTCTTCATCGCGGTAACGGATGTTAAAACGACGTGTTTGGAAATCGTGGAAATATGATGCTGAACTAATCTCACGGTATTTTTTCTCGCCGGGAACCCAGAGTTCAATGTCGTACTTCTTCACCTGACCCTGTCCCAAATCGCCACCGCAATTTATGACCGTACGATACGGAATACCGAGAGATTCAATAAACTCCTCCGTATTTTTGTTGAGCCACTCGTGCCACTTCACCGATTCCTCGTGGCTCGCCTCACAGAGAATGACCTGTTCAATCTTAAAAAATTCATGTACGCGAATGAGTCCTTTCGTGTCTTTCCCGTGGCTTCCCGCCTCACGTCTGAAGCAGGGTGAAAATGCGAGCCACTTAATGGGGAACGTGCTCTTCTCGAGCACCTCATCAGCGTAGTACCCCATCGTTGATACCTCCGCAGTTCCAATGAGGTAATCTTCATCCTGAGTTTTGTATACATCCTCGGCATCATTCGGAAGGTGTCCGGTTCCGTAAAGGTTACTCTTGCGGACGATTGTGGGAACAATGAGCGGATCAAACCCGCGTGCGAGAAAAAAGTCTTGCGCGTAGTTCCATATCGCCCACGAGAGGCGCGCGCCACCTTTCTGGAGGTAGTATCCTCGAAAACCGTGCACCTTCGTGCCACGATCAAAATCAGCGATGCCGAGGGCCGTCATAATTTCAGTGTGACTCTTTGGCGTAAACGAGAAAGACGTTTGTTCACCCCACGTCTTCACCTCACGATTTTCTGAATCGTCTTTCCCTTCCGGTACCGACATGTCGGGGATGTTGGGAACTTGAAGCATGAGTTCCTGCCATTTCAGCATGACACCCTTAAGCTCTTCCTCTTCCTTCTGAATGTCGTCTTTGAGTATCTTCATCTCAGCGATGAGTTGTGCGCGCGCCGACTCGTCCTTCGCCTGCGCAACGTCTCGCGAGACGGTATTCTGCTCTGCTTTTTTCGCTTCCATGGACGCGAGAAGTCGCTTTCGGTCGTCATCAAGTGAAATGAGCGCGTCCAAATCAACACTCATGTGCTTCTTCTGTGCCCCCATCTTCACGAGGTCAAGGTTCTCCCGAATGAATTTGATATCCAGCATGATTCTAAATGATTGCACCATTATACCCATTTCGTGTACTTTTCAAAAGAAAAACCCCACGCTGTGGCGGGGTTCGTTGCTTCGGTGAACTAATACACCTTCATGAGGATAATACCTACATCGGGTGTCAATTCAATTGAACGCTCAGTACCGGTTGTGGAAAACGGCACTGACGTCGTGTCATCATTCCTCGCGAGGTACATTTCAATCACGTCTTGCTCCGCGCCTGGGCACTCTGCGTAGAGCAGAACATGTTCCACCTGACGAGGGATTCGTGCCCAGTCGGGATTGAATGTATCTATGCACGATGCATGAACGGGACGGTAGTTACACTCATGTGCGAGTGAAAAAAATTCGCTCAGAGGTATTCTTATGGATTCTTCATGGCAATTGTTGCCGATAATCATCGGTGTCAAACATACGAACTTTGCCGGAACGGGTGCGTCACTGACTTCCCCAAGCTCGCACCCGTAGAATGTCTGTCTCCAATTGTCTACTCCTGTGTTCATGCTTCCTCCTATATAGATAAGAAAAATCAAAATCTGAGTTGAGAGTAAAACGAATTGAATGTGCTGTCAACATACGCGAACACGATGATATACTTCATACACATGTCCTTTCCCATTCAAACCTTTAGCGTACGCGAACACTTCCCCCTCCTCGCGGAGATTCCTGACGCTCCAACAGATGTGTACGTGCGAGGGAATGTACCACCGCGAGGCACGAAGTGCCTCGCGGTGGTCGGTTCACGAAACTACACGAACTATGGGAAGCAGGTTGTAACGCACCTCATCGGCGGTCTTCGTGGGTACCCAATTTCAATTATTTCGGGACTCGCACTCGGAATAGACGCACTTGCTCACAGAACCGCGCTTGATGCGGGGCTTTTCACGCTCGCCGTCCCGGGTTCCGGTCTTAATGACGACGTTCTCTATCCACGGCAAAACTACGCACTCGCCAGACAAATTCTTGAGAATGGCGGTGGACTTCTCTCGGAATTTGAACCGACGCTCTCCGCCGCGCAGTGGACATTCCCCAAACGCAACAGGATTATGGCCGGTCTTTCGCACGCGACGCTCCTCATTGAGGCGGGAGAAAAATCGGGAACGCTCATCACTGCGCGACTCGCTGTTGACTACAACCGTGATCTTCTCGTCGTCCCTGGAAACATTTTTTCCGACAACAGTCGTGGTATTCACCAATTTTTAAAACTCGGTGCAACACCAGTCACGTCACCCGAAGATATTCTTACCGCACTTGGTATTGATGTGAATGTTGACAAACCGAAGCAGGAAAAACTTTTGAGCGAACACGAATTGTTGCTTCTCGCGCTCCTTAATGAACCAAAGGACAGCGACACTATTATCAGGTCACTCACCCTCCCCGCGCAGGACGTACTCACCCTCCTCACACACATGGAACTCGCGGGGCACATTTACGAGCAAAACGGTTTATTTTTTAAAACGTGACAATTGACGTTTGTAGGTAGCTCGTGATGTGCTAGACTTGCATAAGTTGTACGCTTACAGGAGGGTTCAACGTGGGCATAGCCTTGTTCTGGTATTTCGCCGTTGCCGGCGCCCTTGCACTCGGGAGCTACGTGTTCCCTTCGCACGGTCTTAATTTTCTCGCAGCGATTGTACTCATTGTCGGGGGAATACACATTATGTATATGTACTTTGCGGGAATTGAAATGATAATTCGCGCAACTCGTGCAAAAAACAATCTGTGGGGAAAAACAAAGGTGTAGATTTCATAAAACCGCTTCATATGGAGCGGTTTTTTATCTGGTTTTATCGCATGATTAGGTGACAGACGTCTCACATATTATTTGACAGTCACTCCCTTCCCTAGTATGAATGGTGCTCATGGGTACACACACACTCGTCATCGTTGAGTCGCCGGCGAAAGCAAAGACAATTGAAAAATATCTCGGCAAGGGGTACACCGTCCGCGCATCGGTCGGTCACGTTCGCGATCTCCCGAAGAGCAACAAGGACGCCGTTGATATTGCTCACGGTTTCATCCCGAAGTATCTCATTTCTCCGGGTAAGGAAAAGGTCATCAGTGAGCTTCGGAAGGAGGCAAAAAAAGCCGATACTGTCCTCCTCGCAACAGACCCCGACCGTGAGGGTGAGGCGATTGCGTGGCACGTCGCAGAACTCATTAAAGATGCGAACAAAAACCAAAAGCGCATTGTCTTTCACGAAATTACCGAACCGGCGGTGAAGGAGGCACTCTCACATCCTCGTGATATTGACATGCACCTCAAGGAGGCGCAGGAAGCGCGACGTGTTCTTGATCGGCTCGTCGGGTACGACCTCTCCGGTCTCATATGGAAAAAGGTGCGCTATGGACTCTCCGCGGGACGCGTACAGTCCCCTGCGGTACGCATCATTATGGAACGTGAGCGTGAGATACGCGCATTCATCCCCGAGGCATACTTCGTCCTCACCGCGCACACGAAGACGGAACGAGGTACCGATCTCCCCCTCACGTGCACCGTTGAACCACGCGAGAAAAGCGAGGCGGATAGAATCTGCGACATTGGACGCGCCCATCCGTGGCACATAACAAATATTTCAAAAACGGAGCAGAAGCGTGTGCCACGTGCCCCCTTTACGACGTCCACGCTCCAGCAGTCCGCTTCAACACGTCTCGGGCTCTCCCCCTCACGTACGATGGGTGCGGCACAGAAACTCTACGAAGCAGGGCTTATCACGTACATGAGAACCGACTCAACGACCATGAGTGCCATCGCGCAAAAACAAATCATTGCGCTCATCGGCAGCGAGTACGGGAAGGAGTACGTCTCTCCGCGCACGTACAAAACGAAGAGCAAATCCGCACAAGAAGCGCACGAAGCGATACGTCCAACCAACTTCGCAAAAAAAGTTGCAGGTGCAACCGATGAACAAAAAAAGTTGTACACGCTCATCTGGGAGCGTGCCGTCGCGTCGCAAATGAGTGACGCAGTGCTTGAGCGCACAAAAATTGTTGCAAACATTACGGGTGTAAGAGAGGAAATACCTGATTTTTCGGCAAACGGCTCACGTGTTGTGTTTGACGGGTGGCTCAAGGTAGACACACGAGCCAAGGGTGAGGATGTAGAAATTCCAAAACTCTTAACCGGTGACACACTGACGCTCACGGAGCTTGTGTCCGAAGGAAAGGAGACGCAACCACCTTCTCGCTATACTGAGGCGGGCCTCATTAAGGAACTTGAGAAGCGTGGCATCGGGCGCCCTTCAACGTACGCATCCATTATGAAGACAATCATTGACCGTGGGTACGTTGAGAAGAACGGAAAAACACTCATACCGACCGACACCGGTGACCTCGTTTCGTCATTCCTTGAGGAACACTTCATGCAGTACGTGAGCGACACCTTCACGAGCGAAATGGAAGATGAGCTGGACGACATTGCACTCGGCAAACGTGAGTACGCCGAAACGCTCCGTGCATTTTATACCCCTTTCCAAAAAGCGGTCGCCGCAAAAGAGCACATTGAAAAAATAACAAACCTCGGAAGCGGACCGAAAGAATTTCCTTGCCCGCTCTGTGGGAACGAAATGGTTATCAAACTCGGACGGAACGGAAAGTTTCTCTCGTGCACTACCTACCCTACGTGCCTCGGCGCGCGCATGCTTGATGGATCACAAATAAAAGAGGACGAGCCGCTCGGGATAGATCCAAAAACAGGTGAGGAAATTTACCTCCTCAACGGTCGTTTCGGTCCATACGTTCAAGTGGGAAAAACTCCTGAGAAAGTGAAAGGGACGAAGACACCAACGCCAAAGCGTGCGAGCGTGCCCAAGGGAAAAAGTGTGAGCGAGGTGACGCTTGAGGACGCACTCCACTACCTCATCCTCCCACGCGAACTCGGAAACCATCCTGAAACGGGAGAACCGATTATCGCAAACACCGGCAGGTTTGGACCGTACATAGGGCACGCGGGGGATTTCCGTTCACTCAAGGCTCCCGACACTCCGTACGACATTACGTACGAGCGAGCGCTCGCGATTCTCAAAGAACCCAAGAAGACGCGCGCGGGTGAAAAACTGCTTCGTGAAATAGGCCTCCATCCAAAAACGAAAAAAATGATTAAAATTTTTGAGTCAAAATCGGGACGGTACTTTAAGCGTGGCTTCTCACGCATCTGGCTCCCCGACAACGTTGATGTCGCAACGCTTACCGTCACAGAGGCGATTGCGCTCATGAGTGCGAAATAAGTCTCTTTGTCTTACGCCAAACTGGATGTAGAATGGCACAATGGCAAAACTCACGAGCGTACAAGATATTCTTGAGCACCTCAGCACAACGTCTCCCGAGGATGTTGATCTTGTCCGCCGCGCATACGAATTTGCAAAAGTTGCCCACGAGGGACGCATGCGATACTCGGGTGACCCGTACCTTGAGCACCTCGCGATTGTCGCAAAAATGCTCGCCGAAATCGGCATGGGTGCACAGACGGTAGCGGCGGGGCTTCTCCACGACACCATTGAAGATACGAGCGTCACCGCCGACGAACTTCGGAAAGAGTTTGGTGACGAGGTGTTCTTCCTCGTACAGGGCGTTACGAAACTCGGTTCCGTCCGCTACTACGGGAGCGACCGTCACAATGAGTCACTTCGCAAACTCTTCGTTGCGACGAGTCAGGACATTCGCGTCCTCATCATCAAACTCATTGACCGCCTCCACAACATGCAGACGTTGGAATTCGTCCCGAAGGAAAAGCAGTTGCGCATCGCGCGCGAGACGCTGGAAATTTATGTACCGGTGACCCACCGCCTCGGTATGGGACGCATTCGCAAGGAACTGGAAGACCTCGCATTCCCCTACGTGTACCCTGGTGAATTTAAGCGCGTCACAGAGCTCACGAAACACATTGCAAAACACAGCGTCGCAACACTAGAAAAGTCTCGCAAAGCACTCCAGAAGCGACTTGCGGAAAGTGGCATACGCGATTTCCATACTTCGTACCGCTCAAAGGGTCTCTACAGTCTCTACCAAAAACTCAAGCGTCGTGAGTGGGACATGAACAACATCTACGACTACCTCGCGATTCGCATCGTCGTCCCCACCATGGAGCAGTGCTACCAGGTGCTCGGTATCGTTCATGAAATCTGGCGACCGCTCCCCCAACGCGTGAAGGATTACATCGCCTTCCCGAAACCAAACGGCTACCAGTCACTCCACACGACCGTCATCACACCGGGTCATGTCATCCTTGAAGTACAGATTCGCACTGAGTCCATGCACCGCGAGGCAGAGTACGGCATCGCCTCCCACATAATTTATAAAAACAGGCAACAGGGGCAGAAGGATGCCGCGGTCGGGAGACGTTCGTGGTTTGCCTCACTCGTGCCCGCACTCTTCCGCCCGTTCATTTGGAAAAATGCACCTATTCAGGAATCGCAAGAGCACATATTAGAAAAGCCAAATCACAAGGAAAGGATTCCCCAGTGGATTCAAGAGATTGCAGATGCGCACAAAGCGGGTGGCGATGGTGCACGAGAATTTTTTGATGGGCATAAGGATGACTTCTTCTCGTACCGCATTTTCGTCTTTACCCCCGACGGTGACGTCATTGACCTCCCCGTCGGCGCGTCTCCCATTGATTTTGCGTACGCGGTTCACTCCGACATAGGCAACCACACCGCCGGTGCGAAGGTGAACAACAAACTCGTGGAACTCAACACATCACTGAAGAACGGTGACATTGTGGAAATCATCACCGGAAAATCAAACAAACCGACGCAAAAGTGGCTTGACTACACCATGACGTCACTCGCGCGCAGACACATTCGCGCAGAACTAGGTATACGTACTGGTACTACAGCGAAAAATTCTTAATTGAATATAACTCACCCTCCTCATCGGTGCTCTTCTCGGGAGCGGGTGCCGGTTCCTGTGCTTTCGCCTCAGCAACCTTTTCAAGTACATCCTCAATGGCATCGTGCTCAGTGTACACCTCGGTAGTTTCTTCACTCGTGAGTGTCGGCTCGGGAACGAGGAGTGTATCGTGCCTCGTAAAAACAGTCTCCTCGTTCTGCTGCTCTGATTGCAACGGTATACCCTCACTCGGAACCTCGTGTGCAATTTCTTGATTCGGCACCTGCATGAGCGGGGTCGCCGCTTCAAGGTGCGCGAGTATCTTTGTCTCTGTACCACCGAATGTAGCAACCTCTCCCTTGTGAATGATTTCCAACACCTTGCGAAGGTCCTCCGGTGCAAAGTAGTCAATGGTTAACTTGCCACCAAAGTCAGTCTTTTGAATCTGAACGCGCGTGCCAAACGTCTCTGTAAATTCGCGCTCAATTTCAATAAGTTCCGGGTCTGAATTTTGCCAATCTTTTTTGCGAACTTTGTCGGTCGCAATTTTTCGTGAGATGCGCTCCACTTCGCGAACGGACAGTTTCTTGATGAGAATCTCTCTGAAGACAACGCTCTGCTCCGTCGGTCGGTCGTTGAGCATGAGAAGCGTGCGTGCGTGACCATCCGAAATATCACCGGTACGAAGCGCGGCGAGTATCTCCTCCGGAAGGCCGAGGAGACGAATGGAGTTCGTCACGTACTCACGGCTGCGTCCGACTTTCTGTGCAACCTGCACGTGTGAAAGTCCGAACTGCTCGGAGAGTTGCTTAAACGCTTGTGCTCGGTCAACGGCATTGAGGTCCTCACGCTGAAGGTTTTCAATGATGGCGAGTTCAAGTTTCATGAGTTCCGTCTCCTCCCCCGAGCGGATGATGACCGGCACCTGTGCGAGTCCCGCAAGCCGCGAAGCGCGGAGGCGACGCTCTCCCGCAATGAGTTCATACTCAGTCGTAAACGCGCCGTTATCACCAATAATTTCACGTCGCGTTACAACGAGTGGCTGGAGGACACCGTACATGCGAATTGAATCCGCGAGTTCCTGAAGCTTCGCAGGATCAAATTCCCGCCGTGGTTGGAACGGGTTGGGGACAATTTTCTCTACCTCAATCCAAAAAATTGAGTTACTCTCGTACGCCATAATTGCTATTGTAGCATAGGCACTTTCTTTCCTACCTGTGTATAATTTGCTAGACTCGGGTACGGGCAAGTGTCGGAATGGTAGACGACCGCGACTCAAAATCGCGTGACCGAAAGGTCGTGAGGGTTCAAGTCCCTCCTTGCCCACTA
>CAZBMV010000006.1:40554-47064 GCA_964493145.1 uncultured Candidatus Saccharibacteria bacterium | reverse complement strand
GCTATGACGATGAACCCTGCGGTCTTGTAGAACATACCCGCGTACACGCTTTCCGAAACAGAAAGCGAACTCATACTCACGAGTGCGAGCACGGGAAAGGTGCCGAGAGCGAATGCGAGCATCGTGAGTGCTCCTGCAAAAAATCCGCCGGAGCCGAGCGTGTAGAGTTGCATTGACTGTGTGAAACCGCACGGCATGAAGAATGTCGCCACGCCGACCAAAAACGGCGTGAGCGTATGATTGACCATCGCAATTCGTTCAACCTTCGTCCGAAAGAAGCGCGGGAACGAGATGCGAATTTGCCTTGCGACATCGGACACCCCGAGGAGCTTCAGTCCCAAGATGAGCATCACTATGCCGATGATGAGGTTGAGCGCAAATGTCATCCCCGTATTGAGTGTGAACGCCGTGCCGATAGCGCCGATCAGTCCTCCAAAGAGAGCGAACGAGATAAACCGCCCCACGTGGAAGAGCACCTGTGGTCGCACCCTATCGCCACCCTGCGCAAATGTCGCCGACATGGAGAGGAGGAGTCCACCGACCACCGCCATGCACGTTGAGAGTGACGCAATAACGCCGATGAGAAGTACACCGCCATACCCGATGTCGCCTCCTCCGGCAAACCTCACGAGTCCCGTCATCTGAAGGAGTACGAAGAGAGCGAGTATGGAGAGCGCAATCGGAAGCGCAATCAAAAGTTCTCTTTTTCCGTTCTCATCACCCATGGTACACACCAGTATATACGAAAAAGTTTCCTACAAAAATAGTCTCGGATGCTTCGTACTCCACGCGTACAGAACGACGCCCGCGGCGACCGCGGCATTCAGAGATTCTGCGCGCTCTACCATCGGAATGCGGAGCGGTATGTCGCAGTGCTCCAGTGTTTTTTCACGTATCCCCGTTGCCTCATTTCCCAGAATGAGCACGCTCGGTTTTTCAAATTGCTCATCGTGAACCGACTGCTCCGCACCACCCACGAGTCCGTAGACCCAAAACCCACGCTCCTTCAAATCCTTGATGGTGTTGTTCACGTTTCCGATTTTGATGAGCGGAACGCGGAACGCCATGCCGGCAGATACCTTGATGACGGTACCGTTCACCTGCGCTTGGCGGTGCTCGGGAATGAGCACACCCGCGATACCGAATGCCGCTGACGAGCGAATGACCGCGCCGACGTTCTGCGGATCCTGTACCTCCCCAAGGAGCACGAAGGCGGTGTCATTCGTCACCTCATACGTTCGCATGAACTCATCGTAGTCGGTCACCATTTTTTTCACGTCAATTTCCGCGATGACATTCTGATGTACCGCGTCCGCAGGCATCCCCTTCGGGAGTTTCTTCGGGTTGAGGTCGCGTTTCAGAATCCACGGACACTCCTTCAGTTCCGGAAAAAAGTCACTGTTCTCCTTCGTGAGGTGAATGGTGTGCACGACGTCGGGCCGTGCGACGAGCGCCTCCTTAACTGCATGCTTCCCGTATATGTATGTTGTTTCGTCAATCATGGGGCGAGTATATAGCAGTTTCAAAGAATTTGCCATGTGTGGAGCGGTATGGTCTACTGGTACGCACTATGGGTATGAAACGAAAGCGGAGCGGTCAAGCGTTTTGGGACGCGGAGTACAAGGATGGAGGACATCTTGCTCTCTCCATGACGCAGAGCGAAGACCTTGAAAAATTCACGCGCTGGCTCGCCCGCGAGTACGGCAACTCCACACTCAACGTCACATCGTCAGTGCTGGACCTCGGCTGCGGAAACGGGAGAAACCTCATATGGCTCGCCGAGGAATTCGCCGTGCGCGGAATCGGGTACGACATTTCCACCGAGGCGGTGAAGCAAGCGAAACGACACGCCATGAGCGCACACCTTCCCATCACCTTTGAAGCCCGTTCCATCGCAGGAGCACTCACCGTTCCCGACGATTCACAATCACTCGTCCTTGATATGATGGCATCGCACTTTCTCAAAGAAGAAGAGCGCCACACGCTCATTCGCGAAATCCACCGCGTCCTTCGCCCCGGAGGATTTCTCTTCTACAAAACGTTCCTCCTTGATGAGGACAAGCACGCGAAGCGGCTCATCAGTGAAAACCCCGCGGGAGAGGACAATACGTACATTCACCCGAAGATTGGTGTCGCGGAGCACGTTTCAACGGAAGACGAGATAGATGCCCTCTACGGATCACTCTTCACCGTACACAAGGTCTCACGCTCGCACCGCCACAAGGGCAAGTATGCGAAGCGGAGGAGCATCACGGTATACCTTCAAAAGCCCGAATTTTAGACCTTGTTTCGTCCGCAGTACTGTCTTGTGCCTCGCCAATAAGAGCGTACAATTATCCTATAGTTATACGTAACCATTGTTTTTATGGACGGAGATAGCAATAACACACAACAACAGCAACAGGCACAACCGCAGGTGCCAGAGCAAGCACCGGCAGCCGCAGGGAGCGACAATTCATTACTCATGGGTATTCTCGCATACATCGGGATACTCGTGCTCATTCCCCTCTTCGTTGCAAAGGGAAACGCGTTTGTTCAATTCCACGTACGACAAGGCCTCGTGCTTTTCGTTATTGAAATTATCGTGTACGTCGTCGGCGAAATGATGTGGGGACTCTACCCTATCTTGAGTCTCGTCAATCTCGCAATGCTCGTACTCTCAATCATCGGTATCATCAACGTCGTTCAGAAGAAGGAGGCGGAACTCCCGCTCGTGGGACAGCTCGCAAAACACATTCCCGTCTAGGGACGCGACGCACCACAGAAAAACCACCCGCGAGGGTGGTTTTTCTGTGGTGCACATTCCTTCAGTGGGTTACAGCCAACCGAAGAGCCGTGCGAAGAGTCCGCGAACGAACTCCATGAATGCGAAGAGGTACGCCATGAGTTTTTCCCAGAGCGTCATCTCTACACCACCCGTGTCCATCTCAGTTCCGATTGAACCGATGTAGATGGTATCAAGGACCCCATCAAATGACGGGATGGTACCTGTACCACCTTGGTACGTAGTTGTCGCAGAGACAGGTACGCCGGAGGTTCCCTGTAGCAGTGAATACCCGCTACCGGTAAAGAACCTGCTCGTGAGTTCAACCGTGGTGCCTGATGCCGCGCTGACTCGAGCCAACTGCTCCTCAAATGCGAGTTTTGCAGCCTGTGCACGAAGGATTCTAAGTTTCTCCATGAGGCTCGCGAGAAGCTCTGCTCGCTCGCTTATGAGCGTACCCTCATCCTCGGATGGGAGCATCGCCACTTTCGCGCGCAAGTCCAAAAGTTTCTCCATGAGGCTCGCGAGAAGTTCCTCACGTGTCATTGGCTCAGTGGTCTTCTTCTTTCCACCGCCGCTGCCGCTACTGCCACCGCTTGATGATTTCGCGAAGGAAACATCAATGGTGTGGTTACCAGTCACGTTCGTGAACGTATACGACGTTGCCGGAGTAACCTCAGCGCCATCAACGAGTACCTTGTTGACCGTGTACCCGCTATCAGGCGTGAAGGTGAATGTCTGGTCGTACGTCTCGTACACGGTCGTTGCACCCACAGGACTCATGGTTCCATGAGCACCTGCCGTTGCGGTAATCGTGTACGTTGGGAGCGCAGTGAACATCGCGTGGATGGTGTGGTCCGAGGTCACGTTTGCGAAGGTAACTGTCGTCGTCGGCGTTGTGGTAACACCGTCCACCGTGAGCGTACCCACCGTGTAGCCGTAATCGGGCGCAATGGTGTACGTCTGATCGTTACCCTCAATCACCGTCGTCGTTCCCGATGACGAAATGCTTCCACCACTTCCCGCGGTCGCAATTATGGTGTGCGTTGGCAGGAGGTAGAACGTCGCAGTGAGTGTGTGATTTGCTGACACACCCATGAAGGTGTACGACGTTGTCGTCGCAACCGGCGTCCCGTCCACCGTAAGCGTTGCAATGCCATAGCCGTAATCAGGGGTGATGGTGAATGTCTGGTTGTACGTACCAAAGACAACCACCGCTCCGGACGGCGTAACGGTACCATTGGCGCCCGCGTTTGCGGTAATCGTGTACGTTGGGAGCGCAGTGAACATCGCGTGGATGGTGTGGTCCGAGGTCACGTTCGTAAACGTGTACGACGTCGTTGCGGTTGTCGTCACACCGTCAACGATGAGCGTTGCAACACCGAAGCCCGTATCAGGGGTGATGGTGAATGTCTGGTTGTACGTTTCCGGTACCGTCGTTGTTCCCAGTGGACTAATGGTGCCGTTCGCACCCGCTGACGCAACAATTTCGTGTGTCGGAAGAATGCCAAACGCAACCTCAATCGTGTGGTCACTCGTCACATTGGTGAACGTGTACGACGTTGCCGTTGCAACAGGCGCACCATCGATGAGAAGTGAGGTAACGGCATACCCAAACGCAGGCGTGAAGGTAAACGTCTGGTCGTACGTGTCGTAGACGAGCGTTGCGCCCGTCGGACTTATGGTGCCGTTCGCACCCGACGATGCGGTAATCGTGTGAACCGGGAGCGCGGTGAACGTCACATCAATGGTGTGATCGCCCACAACGTTCACAAACGTGTGCACGTTTGCGTCGGGGATAGGCGTTCCATCAACCGTAATGGTACCAATGCTGTACCCGAATGCCGGCGTGATGAAGAACATTTGATTTGTTCCCTCAATCACCGTCGTCGTACCCACCGGACTTAAGGTTCCGTTTCCGCCAGCCGTTGCGAAAATGGTGTGCGTTGGCAAGAGCACGAACGTCGCGTCAATCGTGTGATTGTTTTGTACATTCGTGAATGTATACGTGGTTGCGGGTGTCGTTGTCACACCGTCTATGGTGAGTGTCGCAACACCGTATCCGTACGCTGGGTTGATAGTGAAGGTCTGATTATCACCGTGGGTGACTGACGTTGTCCCCGTAGGACTTATAGTGCCGTTCTCTCCTGCGGTTGCGATGATGGTGTAAATCGGAAGCGCGATGAAGGTCACGTCAATCGTGTGGCCCGCCGTTACACCGGTAAAGGTGTACGTCGTCGCCGGTGTCGTCGTGACACCGTCAACCGTGAGCGTTCCGATGCCATACCCGAGTGTTGGCGTAATGGTGTACATCACATCGCTTCCCTCCATGACCGTCGTTGTACCAACAGGCGAAATTGTTCCTCCTGTATTCGCCGTTGCGACAAGGTCATAGAGTGGGAGGAAGGTTGCGTCAATGGTGTGGTTTGCAGTCACGTTCGTGAACGCGTGTGTCGTCGTCGGTGTCGTCGTTGTTCCGTCAATCGTGACGGTCGCGATACCAAAACCCGTATCAGGGGTGATGGTGAACGTTTGATCACTGCCCTCAAGGATAACGAGTGTTCCCGAAGGGGTGATCGTGCCGTTCGCGCCCGCGGTCGCAGTGATCGTGTAGACGGGTACGAATGTCGCACTGAGCGTGTGATCGCCCGTCACGTTCGTAAACGTGTACGACGTCGTCGTCGGAACAGAAACGCTGTCCACAATGAGCGTACCGACGGTGTACCCCGCATCGGGGGTAATCGTGAGCGTGAGGTCATCTCCCTCTCGCACGTCGGTTGCTCCACTCGGTGTCACCGTTCCGTTCGCACCCGCAATTGCAGTCACCGCGTGAAGTTCAACAAAGGTGACGCTCACGGTGTGGTTGCTCGTAATGCCCATAAACGTATGCGTCGTCGTCGGTGTCGTCGTTGCGCCATCAACGGTTATCGTACCTATAGCGTATCCGGAATTCGGAGTGATGGTTGTGGTGAAGTTACTTCCCTCCATAACCGTCGTCGTCCCGAGTCCGCTCACCGTACCCTGCCCACTCGCACTCACCACTACGGTGTAGAGCGGAAGGAAGGTGGCACTGATGGTGTGCGGTGCGGTCACGTTCGTGAACGTGTAGGCGGTCGTCGTCCCGACCGGTGAACCGTCAACGGTGAGCGTCGCGATACCAAAGTTCGCATCAGGGGTGATGGTCATGGTGAAGTCACTTCCCTCCATAACCGTCGTCGTCCCCAGAGGACTAATGGTGCCATTTACGCCAGCACTCGCCACGAGGTCGTAGAGTGGAAGGAAGGTGGCGATAATGGTGTGCGGTGCGGTTACGTTCGTAAATGTGTACGTTGATGTTGCGGTCGTCGTCACGCCGTCAACGGTAACGGTCGCAATGCCGTATCCGCTGTCCGGCGTAATCGTGTACGTCACGCTTCCGCCATGAGACACCGTAGAGCTACCCGTCGGAATGATGGTGCCATTCGTTCCCGATGTAGCGGTGATGCTGTACGTCGGAATGAATGACGCGCTCAAGGTGTGGTCACCCGTAATGTTCGTAAACGTGTACGACGTCGTTGTTGAAACGATGACGCTGTCTACGATGAGCGTGCCGAGGGTGTACCCCGCGTCAGGCGTAATCGTGAGTGTGAGGCTGTCTCCCTCAAGTACCGACGTCGCGCCGCTTGGTGTCACCGTACCGTTGCTTCCTGAAACGACGGTAATGGTATGAACCGGAATGGCGCTGAATGTAGCGTCAATCGTGTGGT
>CAZBMV010000006.1:0-40454 GCA_964493145.1 uncultured Candidatus Saccharibacteria bacterium | reverse complement strand
GTAGCGTCAATCGTGTGGTTCGCGAGCACGTTCGTGAATGCGTACGTGGTCGTTGCGCCGATGGATGATCCGTCAATTGAGACATCACTCACCTCATACCCCGAATCCGGAGTAATGGTGAATGATTGGTCTGCCCCGTAGTTAACCGTTGTCGGTCCACTCGGTGCGATAGAGCCATTCACCCCCGCTGATGCGGTGATAGTGAATTGATCTATGGTGAAGGATGCATGGATCGTGTGGTCAGCGTTAACGGTGGTGAAGGTGTACGACGTAATCGCACCCTCAGAACTTCCATCAACGAGAACGTCGTCCACGTGGTACCCCAAATCCGGAGTAATCGTGAACGTCTGATCCGTTCCTTCCGGCACAACAACAGTACCTGCTGGCGATATCGCGCCGTTTGCACCTGCGGTTGCCGTAATGTTTCCATCTGCGGCGAGCGCGGTCTGTGGCGCGAGCACAACGAACATGAAGGTTGCAACAACAATCCCAACGTAACGCACAATACGTGTCATTAAGTTATAAAGATTGCTAGTTTCCATGTGTAAGGTTGTTTTGCTTGGATTAATAATGAGAAAAAAATTACTGTAGCGGTTACTACAGCGAAGAAGAACAGAGCAAAAAACGTAATTACGTAATCGTTCCGATTACACACAAAGGAGCAAAAAAATATTGTGGCTATAATGGCGCCACGAAGGCCCATAGAAACGAGCAAAAGACCTTAATTTGAGCGATATTATCACGCAAATCACTAATACTATCAATCATATTTCATTAAATTTTTGCGTGTCCTTAAAAAATAACTTCATGTCCTTTAGAGACACACGGAAATTCGCCATCGCATGGATTTAGACGAAAAATAGAAAATCTAAAGGACAAACGTTAGAATACGCGTACGCGCGTTCGTCAATCCGCCGTATTCAATTTTTTATGTATTAATTCACACATCGTCACCTTTTTTCGTTTTTCTATGTTCCAAGGAGTATGGAAAAGGTAACGTTGAGACTATTTTGGATATGCATGCTCGCCTGTGCGAGCGCGGTCATCACGGGTATTTGGCTTGAGGACAAGCTTCCCGAAGAGTACTTCAAAATACCCGCGACGCTCTTCATTATCGGATTCGCAAACTTCCTCCTCTGGGCACCGCTCGTCACGTACCGTTTTTTAAATAAGGGAGGTATGTAAGCCGGTCAAAAGATGTGACCTGTGTGTTTTAGTCATTTTTTCGCCTCGTATTTTGCTCTTTCTACCATAAACTTAACCGCCTCATTCATATTAATGTTTTGAATTTTGACGTTTGGTCGCTTGTTCTTAAAAACCCTGTAAATCTCATCCGCAAATGCTTGCCCGACCATTGGTACCCTATCGTAGTCCATCACAACTACTTTAAACTTTTCAAGTCCAGACAAAACACGCCGTGCCTGTGAACGTGAAATATGAACTCCACCAATTGTGTACAAACGAACCCTTATTTCCGTTTTATCAAAACCATAGTCGCTATCTTCTCCTATATTCGTGAATTTTTTAAACACATCGTTGAGGTGATGGGTGTCGTTAATATTGATTCTAAACGTGACCTTAGTCCCCTGTTTTTGGCCCCTCACCTTCTTTACAAAAATATCCTTGATTACATTGTTTGCAATAAATTGATACCCGTAACTATCCAAAACAAACTCGTCACCAATTTTAGATGTGAAAAAAATTCCCTCCCCAGAGTGAAGTTTTGGAGCGGTCGTGGTCTTCCCTTTCAGAAGATCTTGAATTGCTTCAATTTCAGAATTTAAACCTCTTTTTTTCATGATGTTACGAAAAACTCCAACACCGTAATCATCAACAATGAAAGTCAGGATATCCCTATTCAGTGAAACGAATATTTTAATTTTCTTTGAAGTGGAGTGGTCAATCGCATTATTCAACATTTCTGAAAATGCGTACTCAAAGATACTCTTTACATTCTCAGATATTTTCTCAATTGGACGAAATCGCTCTTGCACATCATTAAAAATCACATGCTCCTCCAGATTCTTTTTATTTGTGAGAGTCCGAGAATACGAATTTGGGATGAGTTCTGGATGTTTTGCGATATATTCATCGGTTGTATAAAAAGCTGATCTGGTAGAACCAATTTTCAGCAACACCTTTTCGGCAACTAAACCAGACAAAATTCTTGATACGTACTGTCTGGAAACACCAAAACTTCGAAAATCAGAGGATGTTACTTTTCCTTTCAAACGTATTTCTTGAAGTATTTTTGCTTTCGTAAGCATTGTAAACAAGATTGTAAACTGATGGTTTTAAATTGTCAACCAATTGTCAACCAACCTGAGACCCTGAATAACATAGCCATTCTCTTACTACAAGGGCCACCCTTTGTACGAGAGTACGTTCTAAATGTTCTCTGATGATATTTCTCTGAGGTACTGCCGATACCGTGCGTCAGACAGGTGCAGTTTGTAGTTTAAGCGTGTGAAAACGATTTTGTACTTTTTGCCGTAGGTACCTCGTATCGTTGCGCGAATCTGAAATGATGCGATTTTGCCCGCCGGCACTTTTGCGTAGAGTAAGGTACCCACCGTCACCTGCGACACGCCAAGACCGCGAACTCTCACCTCCGCAGAAGCGATTGAGCCCTGCGCCGTCCCCTCTATCTGGTACATGAAGCCGGCAACCTTCTTCCCCGAAGCGATAGAAAGCGGGATGAATACCGGTTCACTCTTTGCGGTAACGTCCACCTCCAGATAAAACTTCCCGAGCACCTTGTCTTTCGCATCCTTTTGCTTGATGCGCTCCGCGTGCGCTTGGCTCTTCTTCACCTTCACGTCCACGTACGCGTCCTTCCCTTCAAACTTCTGTACCTCCGTTAATTTTTCCTGAAGCGCTTTCAACTCCGCTTGCAGAGCCTGCACCCGCTTCTTGTCACCACTGGATATTTTTCCCATACCCTTAATTATAGAACAGAACCTTCCGCATTTTTCGGGCTGTGGGAATAAGGGAGTCTGTAGTCCTAGAATTTAGTGAGCGAAAGTAATAAAAGAGAAGTCAATTCCATTCATGGCTGCCAGACTTGGATTCGAACCAAGATACACAGATCCAGAGTCTGTAGTCCTACCATTAGACGATCTGGCAGCCATAAACACAATTCTATTGACTTCTCTTTTATTACCGAGCGAACGCAAATTGTATGGTTTTATACAATCAGACAATATAATGAAAACGCGCTTGCGCGCGTTCATTACCATAGCATATTTTCTGTGACTCCTCTACCCCGTGCTTGAGTTCATTTTGAATTCAGATGCGAGGCGCGCGAGCGAAATAATACGAGGCGTACAAGAGTACGGTGAGGATTATTTCGCAATGCACAACGGCGCAGGTGAGTTTAAAATGAACTCAAGATTTGCTCTTCTTAAAGCAGTCAATACACTTAAGATTTGAGGTATCGCGTGGGGTAAACGGGAGTGAGGTGATGGCACCGCCACAGGTTGCACAGGTCCAGTTGCCCTCAACGCGAGGACGGTCGCCTGCGGGACGCGGGGCACCGCCCCCCTGCTTGTTGCGGTGGCATTCACGGCAGAGGAGGCCGTCGGTGCGACGTGGCTCAAATGGTAATTCGGTAATCGCTCCCCCACATCCGCTACAGGTCCAGTTTCCTTGGTGCATATTTAGTTTGTTGGTTATTAGTTCTTGGTGCTTAGTATACTCTATATTTGCTAAAGAAATAAGATTGCCTCAGATGCGCGGCGCATGAGTGAAATAATACGAGGCGTATATCGCATACGATGAGGATTATTTCATGAAATGCAACAAAGCAGATGGGGTGAGCTTATTTTTTTGACTCGTAGGAGGATTTAATAAAAGCGGTAAAGAGCGGATGCGGGTCAAGCGGTCGCGCGTGAAATTCCGGATGGAATTGCGCGCCGAGGAAGAACGGGTGCGTGTCGTGTGGGAGTTCGGCAATCTCCATGAGACGACCGTCGGGTGATGTCCCCGAAAAGACGAGCCCCTTTGCTTTGAGTTTCTCCACGTACTCCGGATTCACCTCATAGCGGTGGCGGTGGCGCTCTGTCACTTCGCGCACCCCATACGCACGTGCGGCGACAGTTCCATTTCCGAGCACTGCCGTGTATTCACCGAGACGCATGGTGCCGCCCATGTCATTCTTTGCAATCTTTTCCTTTTGGTCGGGCATGATGTCAATGATGAGGTGCGGTGACACCGGATCAATTTCCGCGGTGTGCGCGTCTTTGAGCTTGAGCACGTTTCGCGCGTACTCAATGACCATGAGTTGCATGCCGTAGCAGATGCCGAAGTACGGAATCTTGTGCTCGCGCACGTACTTGATGACGGCGAGTTTTCCGGGGATGCCCGTTGCGCCGAAGCCGCCGGGGATGAGGACGCCATCGTACTTGTTGAGGTCTTTCAGTTTCTTTGGATCTTCAAATGATGTTGCGCTGAGGTAGTGAATCTCGGGTTTCAGGTGGAGTGCATACGCGGAGTACTTGATTGCCTCAAGGACGGAGAGGTACACGTCGGAGAGAATGAAATCGCCTGAGTTGAAGTACTTCCCGATGACTGCGATCTTCACCGTGTCCTTGCCGTTCTTTGAACGCTTCACGAAGTTCTTCCACTTTGCGAGGTCTATCGGCCTCTTCATGGGGATGGAGAGTTGCTTCATGATGAGCCGTGAAATGTCGTCCTTTTCAAAGTTGACCGGTACGTCGTAGACACTCTCCACGTCGGGTGCGGAAATGACGTGCTCCGCTTTCACGTTACAGAAGCGCGCAATCTTCTCCTTGCGCTTCTTATCAAGCGGTACGGGACCGCGCGCGAGAATGAAGTCCACGAACACGCCTGCGCTGTTGAGGATACGTGCGGCGGTCTGTGTCGGCTTCGTCTTCATTTCGCCGATACTGTTCGGCACCGGCAAATAGCTCACCATCACAACAGCGACCTTGTGTGGGGTTTCGGTCTTCATCATACGCACCGCCTCAAGGAAGAGGATGTTCTGGTACTCGCCGACCGTCCCGCCGATTTCCACAATGGTGACGTCGGCGTTTGCGACGTCTGCCGCCTGCTTGATGCGTCTGATGACCTCCTCGGGGATGTGCGGTACCACCTCAACGTTCTTCCCTCCGTATTCCAGATTGCGCTCTTTCTTGATGACGTCTTGGTACACGCTCCCCGTCGTCATGTAGTTGATGCCAGGAATGGTTTTCCCGAGGAATCGCTCGTAGTTCCCCATGTCCTGGTCGGTCTCAAGTCCGTTCTCAAGCACGAAGACTTCGCCGTGCTCAGTGGGGTTCATTGTGCCCGCGTCCACGTTGATGTACGGGTCAATCTTTATTGCGGTCACCGAGAGCCCGCGTGACTTGAGGAGGAGTGCGATAGAAGAGGATGCGATGCCCTTCCCGACGCCGCTCATGACGCCGCCGACGACAAAGATGTACGCGTGTTCCTTTTTCTTTGTGTTCGTGTTCCGTTTCCGTGCCATGGTTATACGCGTAGATACCGTGCAATCGCGAGGACGCTTGAGACGACGCCGAGGACGATACCCGAACCGACGAGTACGAAGAAGAGGTGCCCGAAATCAGAGACGAAGTAGTTGAAAATATTAAATGAGAAGAATGACTCCGTGCCGGGACCGAGCCAGAGCGTCACCGGATAGAGGATGAGGAGCGTGAGCACACCCGCGACGAGCCCGTACATGACCCCCTGAAGCACGAAAGGACCGCGAATGAACATGTTTGACGCACCGACGAGGCGCATGACGCTAATCTCCTCGCGTGAGGTGTATATGGCGAGGCGAATGGTATTGAACGCAATGAGGACCGACGCGCTGATGAGGATAATCATCGCGATGTACGTGGAGCGCTCGGTCGCATTGATGATGTTCGTGAGTTTGTTGATGGCCTCCCTGTTTTGATTGAAATTGATCCTGTCTATGACGGGTGCCTCTGCGGGTTCTGATGCGCGGTACTCCTCAAGGAAGTTCGCAATGCTCTCGTACTGCGATGTTTCTTTCGCACGAATGGAGAGTGTTGCTCCGAGGGGATTGTCGCCGAGTTCCTCAAGCGCCTGTATGGTGAGCTCATCGTTCTTGTGTCGCTCACGGAACTGGGTGAGTGCATCCTCGCGTGAGGTGTATATCACCTCACGCACGTCGGGAAGGCTCTCAAGTGACTGTTTCAATCCCGCGACCGACTCCTCTGATGCTGTCGTGCGCATGTACACGTTGATGTCTACCTTCTCTTTGATTTGCGCGAGGGAGACGTCCAAGAGTTGTCCCATAATCATCGTACCGCCGACGACGGTGAGCGTCACCATGATGACAAAGATAGCGGAGAGCGAAACGAATGCATTACGCCAAAACCCGATGAAACCTGAGCGAATGATTCGTTTAATGCTGGTGATCATACTCGTTATTATAGTACATACTTACCCTCTACATCATCCCTCACTATCCGACCTTCATCCATGGTGATGACGCGCCTCCCCAGTGCATCAATGACGCCCTTGTTGTGGGTTGTCATGATGACGGTCGTGCCGAGGTCGTTAATCTTTTTGAGAATCTGGACGACTTCGTACGTCGCGATAGGGTCAAGGTTTCCCGTCGGCTCATCGGCAATGATGATGTCCGGCTGGTTCACAATGGCACGCGCAATTGCGACACGCTGTTTTTCTCCTCCGGAGAGTTCGTGGGGGAAATTCCATATCTTGTCCGCGAGGTCAACGAGTTCAAGCGCCTGTGGCACATTTTCCGCAATCTCGTCGTCGGTGCGACCGTTCGCCTCCATGGCGAACGCGATGTTCTCGTACGCGGTCTTGTTGGGCAGGAGTTTGAAGTCTTGAAAGACGGTGCCTATCTTCCTGCGGTATTTGGGGAGTGAGCCACGGGGAATCTTGTGAATATCAAGTGATTCAAAAAAAACCTGACCCTTGGATGGTCTGTCCTCAGCGATGAGCATCTTGAGGAGTGTCGTCTTGCCCGCTCCGGAGTGTCCGACAATGGAAACAAATTCATTCGGGGCGACCTGGAACGTGACGTCGTGAAGAGCCACTGATCTACCTCCGTTGTATATCTTTGAAACCTTGTCAAAATAGATCATGGTACCGCTCTATGTTCGCTCATTTTGCTTCCTTTGTCCAGAAATAACATTTGGGCTATTCAAGCGTTTTTTCTGACTCCAAAAAGACCGTGATATCGCCATCCAGGACCCGTTCAATGTCGCGAACTTCCACCCCCGTCCGATGATCTTTCACGAGTTGGTACGGGTGGAGGACGTACGAACGAATCTGGCTCCCCCACTCTATCTTCACCGTCTTTTCTATGGAGAGGCCTTTGAGTTCGCGCGCTCGCTGCTCTTCATTGAAGGCGTACACCTTACCCGCGAGGAGGGCGAGCGCGCGTTCCTTGTTTTGCTGTTGGCTTCGCTCCGATGAGACGTGCACCGATATTTTCGTCGGGAGGTGCGTCGCTCGCACGGCGGTCTCACGCTTGTTGACGTTCTGCCCGCCCGCCCCGCCTGATTTTGCATACGTGACCTCAATATCATCATCCGAGAGGTCCACTTCCTTCACGTCGTCAACGCGCGGTGAAACTTCCACGAGCGCAAACGAAGTCTGACGCTTCCCATTCGCATTGAAGGGCGAAATACGCACGAGGCGATGAACGCCTGATTCGCGACGGAGGGTACCGTACGCCTCCTTCCCGCTGATTTCAAAGGCGATGTTACGGTAGCCGTTCTGGTCGTTCGTGTTGGAATCCAGAACGGTGACACCCCACCCCTGCTTCTCCGCGTACCGCTGGTACATGAGGACGAGCATGCGCGCAAAATCTTCCGCGTCGTCCCCACCCGCACCTGCGACAATCGTCACGATGGCGTTCGCACGGTCGTACTTCCCCTTTCCTTCGGCGGTATCTTTCAGCGTCTGCAATTCTTTAATCATCGCCTGTGCCTTTTGCGGGTCATTCCAAAAATCGGCGCGCAGCATTGCGCTTTCAATCTCTTGTATGCGGTTTTTTCCATCCTCTTGCATTGCATGAGTATAACAAAAACCCCGAGCAATGGCTCGGGGTGATTCATGCATCGCGCTCTCTACACTTTCGTGAGAAAGACGGTCGCAAAACGATTAAAGAACTCGTGGATCGGCTTCAGGAACTCAAGGATTTCCTTGTCTCGTACCGCGGTGCTAAGGCGGGCATTCTCCACCTCTGCATCGTACAGCACATCAAGGTACTTACGGTGCGTTTTGAGGTACCGCAAGAGCGCGCGCCGAAACTCCCGAGAGTGCATGCCGTGCGTTTCAAGAACATGGTCGCACTCCTTCGTCACGGAATCGTACATCGCCATGAACCACATAATTCGCTCCAGTGCCAAGCAGTGCATCATTTCCGCATCGGCAAGTGTCGCGTTGATTTGCGGCCCTGCATCTCGGAGGAGCGTGAGCTCTTTGAGAATGTACGAAAGGTGCATCATGACACGAGACAAAATGCGCTCTGCGTCCGTGCCATAATCACTTAAACGGCCAAACAGCGCACGTTCTTCACTCTCACTCAATCGTACCGAAGCAAACACCGCTTCGTGTTCACGGAAGAACGCTTCTATCGCGATACGATTTTCCTCCCGTAGACAGAACGTGTCACGCGCTTCGTGCTCACACAAGAATCGGTGCATGAGAAGTAGTGTACGAACGGTCGGCAACGACCCACGGTACCCGAGTTTCCACGACAGCTGACTTATTTCGTTGAGTGTGAGAATGCCGTTTTGTTGTTCCGCGCGCGCGACGATGTCATGGAGCAAACACGCGAGCGCTTCAGGATCGTGTATGAATGAGACAGTTTTGCCGTTCTTGGGAACTGACGTTTCCACGGTGCCTCCTCTTTCAAAAAACCCAACCATCAGCGTACCCCTCAAAAAAGGATTCCGCAATGGTTGAGATTTTGCTTCGTGAGCCATTGATCGGGATTGGCGTCCAACTCTAGTTCGCTGACGCTCTCAAACTGTCATCTTACAGACGCTGTCCACTCATCGGCTCTTTTACTCATTTCATTCGTAAAAGTGCACGATGAGTCTTGCGAAGCTCCAAGTATTCGCTTCTCACCTGCCCGCGGTTTTTTGGTTCGTCGCATTATGAGAGCGACTCACATCAAAAACCGTTCAATCCCGAGAATGTCTCCCTCATCACTTCGTTCTTCGTGAGCCATTGATCGGGATTGAACCGATGACCTCTTCCTTACCATGGAAGTGCTCTACCAACTGAGCTACAATGGCTTCTCCCGCAATTACATCATTGCGCACAGGAAAGAATACCAAATATTCGGTTGAAAACAAACTCTTTGTGTATTAGGATTGAGCCACCGCCATCTTAGCTCAGTTGGTAGAGCATTACATTCGTAACGTAAAGGTCCGGAGTTCGATCCTCCGAGATGGCTCAAAAAGATTCACGGCCAAATAAAACAAAAACCGATAATCAGATGATTGTCGGTTTTTGTTTTACGTTCCTGCGCGGTCGACCGGGCTTGAACCGGCAACCTCCCGCGTGACAGGCGGGTGCTCTAACCAGTTGAGCTACGACCGCAGTATCTGCAAAATGTGCAGTTGCAAGAGTATACCTTCCCTTTTCGCAATGGGCAATATACCTTGGTGTCAGTGGGAGGGATCGAACCTCCGACCTAGGGCTTATGAGTCCCTCGCTCTAACCAACTGAGCTACACTGACAAATAGTACTTCTGACACGTGTTCAAAAGTGAGATGAGCATACCATCTCGTATGCCTCTCTTCAACTCTACCTTCGGTAAATGGAAAGGATTGTTTCCGCCTTCGTGATGTCTTCGGGGTATCCGATGGCAATCCAAAAATCTTCTTCCACAACGGCGATGGGATGGTCTTTCGCGTAGCGTTCAATGACCTCGGTGAGGTAGTATTCACCATTCACCGGTGACTGCGGTTCATACTCAAAGATATTGTCATCAAGAACCATGACGCCCGTTGACACGAGGTTTGATGGTGGGTGCGTCGGCTTCTCAATAATCTCGAAGAGCGTGCCGTCCGGATTCCGCACAATGACACCAAAGCGTTCCGGCGTATCACTCGTCTTGGCGAGAAGCGCCCTGCTGTATGAGGTCATACGAGCGATATCTCCCTTTCCGTGAATGTCGTCTGCGAACATGAAGAGGAAACGTCCGTGGAGGAGGTCTTTGCAGAGCCAGAGAGCGTGCGCGGTACCCTTCTGCTCGTCCTGAACAACGTACGTCACCTTCTTGCCGAGAAACTCTGTCCCGCAGTGCTCCCGTATCATGTCACCGAGGTACCCGACCACGATAATGAGCTCGTCAACCGCCGTGGGGAGCGCCTCAACGATGTGGTCAAGAAGTGGCTTACCTGCGACCTTTATGAGTGGTTTCGGGCAGTTGTCGGTGAGTGGCTTAAGCCGCGTCCCCTTTCCCGCCGCAAGAATAACGCATTGCATATGCTGAGGATTTTAGCACAAAACAATATTATTGGTAGAAGTAAACGTTTACCCCGCAACACGAGAAAAGCCGGGGACAAAAGTCCCCGGCTTTTCAAATGACAGGCCTTTCATCGTCCCGCTTTTTCTAACTCACTTCGTTCGTAAGAACGCTGGACGCAGCTCACTCATTTTGCCATGTATGAATAGGCAAAATATCGTTCCGCTGTTCGATTCCAGACGGAAGCAACTCAACGTTGCTTCCTGCCCCGCAATTGCACAAAACAAAAGCCACCGGATGGTGGCTTTTGTTTTGCTTGTTGCAGATATCGGACTCAATTGGAATCAGGTTGTACGAGACTTGCTTGAAATTAAAACATTACTACACTCTAAACACACAATTCATTTTTCTAATTGCGGCCGATATAAGTAATGGTCCAAACCTAATTTCATTTACAAAATAATCAAAAACTTTAGGACCGAAACCTGCGCCAAATAATGGTGAGCAAAAGGAGTATTGCAAGGGATTCCAGAACTAAACGTAACATACGCACGAAAGATATCTCTTCAGGGAATCGTACCGAGACGCTGTTTCCTGCTTTGTCGTAAACAATGAGTAGCACCTGCTCTGTATCTGACTGATTCATGAAGAAATACGGTCCGCTATCGACACGAGTCTTTACCCCTCCTTCTATAACCTCAATGTGAGAGACTCCCGAAATCGCATCGACTGCGTAGACAGTAAGGAAACGCTTTCCGTCATACGTATCTTCATCTTGCCCCACCTCAATCGACTCAATACGTGGTGGCTCTGTGTCTTCAGATGTTGGAGAGATGATGTTCGGCTCTCCCCGTTCAGGATTAATGGTGAGTGAGCGAGACGAGAGTGGGACTGCAGTACCCAAACCATCATTCCGATATGCTTCCCCTCGAAGCCATGAGACCGTGATAGACTTCTCAGCATCGGTAAAGAGTCGCATACGAAGCATACGTGCTTCCCCTGACACACTCTCGGTCGTCCCACCGGTGAGACGAACCACCTGTTCTTCTGTATTAAAGGATGGTGCGGTAGGCCAGAGTGTAAACGGAGATCCCCCCGTCTCCACTATGACGTCACTTATTGCAGAATGCCCTTCTACCTCAAACCCGATCACCCCATCGAGAGCGTTGAGCACCTCTCCTTCACTCTCAATATACATATCGATAACGACCGCATGATCGCCCGGTATGGTATTTGGCGAGACTACAAAGAAAACCTCACTTGCAAAAAGTGCCCGAGGGTTAAACATAACGATGCTTATGGTTAATAGAATGTAGATTTTATTCATGGTGCTTTTGGCTTCACAAATGGTATCGGCTTCTTCCCCCACTGCGTGAGCATAATTGAAAAGTCAGCAACTGATACGTTCATGTCTTGATTGATGTCGACACAGCTATTTTTAAACGGCCACGGTTTACCATAGAAGTTGAGGAAAATTGAGAAGTCCACCATATTAACAATGCGGTCACGGTTGAGGTCTGCTCCCACACACTGACGTGCACGAGATCCAGAACCTCCTCCACTACCACCTCCACCCCCAGATTCTGTCACCCCTACAAATGACTGACTCGCGTATGAGGTATCCGAACCAAAGTGTACTTCGAGGTGAAACCAGTACGTTCCCACGGTCAATACATTCCCTGTGAGTGTCGTATCCCAGTTTTCTCCCGCTTGAATGAGCTTCGCTCCCGTGCCACTCATTACATCATTCCCGCCTCCACAGAGATTGGTATCAGAGTTCGTGATGCACCACGTGTACTGGTACTCATACGCACCACTTCCTTCGTTTGTAATACGTGCATTTGCAGTAATACTCGGTATGGTGAGGTCAGTAAACCCAGAGATGAGTACCTGTGCAGGTGAACCGGGCATTCCACTCACGTACGACGAGGCAGGGCCTTGCCCTACCGGATTTACGGCAGATACTCGAAAATCATATGCGGTATCATTTGAAAGCCCTGTCACCGTCGCAGTAGTGAGGTCGGATGTGCCGTCACCAAAGACAGACCAGACACCAAGGGATGAGAGCTTGTACTCAATCACATAGTCAGTAATAGCAACCCCACCATCAGAGAGTGGTGGCGACCACGAGAGGTCAACCTCACTGTCCCCGATAGTTCGTGCGAGATTGATGGGATTGAGTGGCACAAACAGTCCTGTCTGCACCGTTGCAATAATGGGTGCAGCAAAAAGTGGTGGCGTACCGACACACAAAAGAGCAACACAAAAAAAACCGATGATTGAGAGAACCACCAAAATACACGCGTACGACCTAACCATGCTATGCTCCTTCTTTTTTCTTGAATGAAATATTGAGAGAGAAAAATTGTCTAAAGAATGTTACGGAAGCAATGATGAGAAGGGTTCCAAGTCCCACCCATGTCCACGGTGCATACGTGTGCATGAATGCCGATGTTCTATAGACAAGCGCCTGCCAGAGATTTGCTGGCACAATACTGAAATAGAGTTTTGTCGCTACAGCGACGCCAACAGATGTACCTGCCTCTTGTGTTTGTACCGGGCCACTCTCGAGAAATGAAAAGTAGTCTCCGGGTGTTGCCTGCACCGGCACTGTCATACTAATTAAAACTTCTTGACTCTGCCCTGCGTCGAGCGTAAATGTTGCAGGCTCAAAGGTAAACCAAGACTTTCCTGGGCGGAGCTCGGGATTATCCTGGTGGTACGCGATGTTCATACCATAGGTTGCAGTCTCGTCTCCTGTATTAAAGACGCGAAGACTCGGGAGCGTGTAGATTCCTCCTGGCTTGATGTCCTGGGTTACTTTAATTTCTCCTGCACCCATGCCGACACCGACCTTTGCAAGCGCGTCGTTCCCCCATACAAAGATACAAGCAATAAGGAAGACACTGAGCGCGACATATTGTGCTGTGCAATATCTCTGATTCATCTGAATACGGTACACCACACAGGTGACATTGTCACCCTATGGCGTTGTGACTTGGACAGTGATGGTAAGTGACTTTTCTACGAAATCAGTCGAAGCGGTCGGGGTCGTAAACCTGAAGTCGAGGTTTGATGAGGTGAGCGAAGTGAAGCTTGATGATGCCGTGAGATACACGTCGGTCGCCTGGAGAAGTGAGTATGACGCACCAGTCGTCGTCGACACGGCGAGTGTGAAGATGTCTGACCCAGGTGCGAGGCCGAGCGTCCATGTAGTGCCGTTTGTAGCATCACTTGTCTTTACGTTCAATGTTGCGTTGGATCCGTCGTTTGTTGCTACCTGTGTCTGGCCGGTACCGTGCGTACTCGTCGCTGTGTTGAGTGCAACAGAACCAAAGGCGATAGATCCATCAGTCACGGAGACTGCAAGGTTTGTTGCACTTACTGTTGCAGTCACCGTATCGGTACTCTGCGCTGATACAGTGATTGAGTATAGAGCAAAACTAATAATAAGGAGTGTTGTAAGAAGAACGTTATACATCTTTTCTCGAGTTGCCCCATGTGTTACATACATCATACGTTATTGTACCTGTAAGTATACAGGAGTGTAGCCCGCCCTCCCCAAAGAATTATCAACAGATTAGGGAGCGACTGCTTGTACCGTAATAACGATAGATTTTTCGAGAAAATCTGTCGTTCCGTCTGGCACCGTAATCCTAAAATCAAAGTCCACCGTACCGCTCGGTGCAACACTTGGAGACGCGAGTACATAGGTGGAGCTATCCGGCATGTACGTCCACGATGACCCTGTCGTCGTGGAGAACTCGTGCGTATATTGGTCACTTGCGATAGAGGTACCTAAGAGCCAGCTCGTTCCCCCAAGAGCGTTACTCGAGCGAACATTGATAGTCTCTGTGGATACTGCGATATTTTCTGCAGTCTGAGTATCTCCCCCTACCGTCGACGAGGATGTGTTGAGGTTCAAGAAACCATACTCGATAGCACCATCGCTCGTGACCGATATCGAATAGACCGGCACTGGCTCGATTTCCACCCAACTAAAACTCACCATACCGAAGTCCCAGATCGCAGTGGAGTTTGTCGTGCTCGCACCCGCAACGTTCGTAATAAGGGAGAGACTCATCGTGTTGTTCACCGAGTCGATATAGTCTTCGGGGTTTGTCATGTATCCTGCAAGACCTCCTGAGCCGATACCTGCGGTCGTGAGGGGGTCGTTGTAGGTCATGGCGGAGGTGAGCGTTGACCCCACAATACTTCGTCCACCAGTGGTTCCGGTAAGTCCTGAATAGTCTTTGAGTGCGAGACGTACCGTACCCGCCGCCCCGCTCATCGCACGTCCTGCCCAATAGAGGCCAGCAACAGCGGTGTTCGGTGGTGGCGTCACGCTAAAGCCGAGATGCGCAGCGGATGCTTCTTCCAATCCGGTATCAAAGTCGTTATCAAATCCATAGAATGGCGTACTCATACTTGCCGTCTCATCTTGTGACTGAATGGCCCACGCATCGCGATTGCCTCCTGTGATGTCAATGTTTCTCGTTCCAGTACAATCGTTGTCACCGAAGGTATCGGTGGTACGAAGACTCGTCGTTGTCGAGCGCTTCTCAATCACCCACTGGTTGTCTCCCGGTGCAGTACCGTATCCGGCGGTAAAGAGGTGGGTACCATCGGTACCAACTGCGTTAATACGGTCGTCAGCACCATCTTCGGAGAGTACCACCCCCCCGCCCCCAAACGTTGCTTCGAGTGCGCCGGATGTCTTGTTTCGTTTTTCAAGTCGCCAGACTCCTGCATCATCATCGATAAATCCACCGAGGTAGAGGTAGGTATCATCGACAAACGCATCGTTCACCCAATCGATGTCAGCAGTTGTAGGGTTAATCTGGACGATACCATCGCCATCAAATGCGGTGACAAGGGCACCGTCAGAGAGATTTCGTTTCTCGATACGCCACTGTCCATCCGCAGCACTGATTGCACCGTCGTGTCCCGCCACATACATATAGGTGTCATCAATGGCGAGTGCGTAGATACGGTCAATGTTTGCAGAAGGGTTTGTCGTTGCCACTCCTCCCACACCAAAGGTACCTGAAGCACACTCAACGCCACTTATGCAGAGTGCGCCGGTCGTTTTGTTTCGCTTTTCGATACGCCACTCAATGTTTCCGGGAACGTTGTCGTATCCAGCGACGTATAGATAGTCGGTATCAACCTTGATACGCTGAGGACGTTCATCTCCTGTTGCAGCGAGTGAGCTTGTTGCCATACCGTCACCATCGAAGGCGGTGACGAGCGCACCAGTACTCGCATCATACTTGTGGGTACGCCACACACCCGTGTCATCGTCTTCAAATCCGGTGACGTAGAGGTAGCTGTCGTCTGCGGTCATCGAGGTAATCTGGTCGATGTCGGCAGCGGGATTAAATTGGATGATACCGTCAGTATCAAACGAGGTAATGAGAGAACCATCTGTTGGATCTCGCTTCTCAATACGCCACTGCCCTGCACCAGTACCGGTGTCATACCCACCAAAGAAGAGTGCATCTGAGGTGGAGGCGATGGCAAGAATTTGGTCTGCACCGGTTGACGGGTCGTTGGTCACCACACCGTTTGTACCAAACGCGGTGACGAATGAACCATCACTCGTGTTTCGCTTCTCCATGCGCCACTCGTTGTCGACACCACTGCTGTCGTACCCACCGAGGTAGAGGTAGTTTCCGTTCACCTTCATAACCTCGATACGGTCAGCGCCTGGTGCTGAAGGGTTTGCAGTGATACGCCCTGCGGTATTAGAGCCGAGCGTGATCTCGCACTGATTGGTGTCGGTATTAGTCGTCCCGAGGATGAGGTAGATACTGTCGAGACGAATGTTCGTCGTTGAGTTTGAGAGTGCGTAGACACCCACCCAGATTTCGTCCGAGTCGTTGATGTAGTCATCGATGACGATGTTGTTCTTTGCAAAGTTGTTGAAGAATCCGGTCGCGGAACAGTCGAGTGGTTGCGAGATGTCTTCCCAGGTGTTTAGGGTGAAGTTTCGAATCTTAAACTGATACTGGAGTCCTGCAGTCGCTGCAGAACAGAGTGATTCTGCGTTCACAAGGATTGTGTTCATGCCAGTATAGGTCTTCACGTTCTTGAAGGTGAGGTAGAAGTTTGAAGTGGTAGAGACAGTGCCTGGCACATCGAGGAAAATACCGTCTCCGGTGAGGGCTGCCTGCTGTGCGTTTGTCGTGTTCCCGAGCATGTTTGCATTCCCATAGTGACCGGTCGGAGTGCCTCCTGATTCTTGGGTGAAGCCAGCAGGATGATACACCGGATCCACCACCGCGTAGACACGGAGGAAATCGATGGCAAGTTCGGTGGTAATGTTCGTCGACGAAAAGTATCGAATCTTGATTTCGTTTGCGCCATTCACAAAGTTGGTGAGCGGTGTGTTGACTGGGGCACCACCCGTCGTGCCGGTAGACCAGTATCCGTTGTATACATGCCACTGAAATCCTGTACCGGCAGTGTGGACGAGTGCGACCGGGACTTGTGAGGCGTTTTTGGTATTCAGTGTACGCCACCCTCCCCCGGTACACTCACTGTCTGCAGGGTCATCAACACTCGTCGACGATGACCAGTCACAGATTTGCACCTCGGTACTCAGTACCGTTGCATCGAGGTCGAACTCGGTCTGAATGATGAGCTTGTTTGCACCATTGAGTTCCACACCACCAACCGAAAGATTGACGTCGATACCACCAGGGTTCTCTCCTGCCACTGTCCAGTGATATCCATCATCGGCGAGTGTTCCCTTCCAGGAGCCGACGTTTGATCCTTCAGTACTTGCTGCGACGACTGCGGTGATGGTGGTAGAGGCACCGACAATGATGGCACCGCGGGAAGGGGTGAATTGATGACTCCCACTCGGGTGATCAATATTTTCCACCCAACTAAAACTCACCATACCGAAGTCCCAGATCGCAGTGGAGTTTGTCGTGCTCGCACCCGCAACGTTCGTAATAAGGGAGAGACTCATCGTGTTGTTCACCGAGTCGATATAGTCTTCGGGGTTTGTCATGTATCCTGCAAGACCTCCTGAGCCGATACCTGCGGTCGTGAGGGGGTCGTTGTAGGTCATGGCGGAGGTGAGCGTTGACCCCACAATACTTCGTCCACCAGTGGTTCCGGTAAGTCCTGAATAGTCTTTGAGTGCGAGACGTACCGTACCCGCCGCCCCGCTCATCGCACGTCCTGCCCAATAGAGGCCAGCAACAGCGGTGTTCGGTGGTGGCGTCACGCTAAAGCCGAGATGCGCAGCGGATGCTTCTTCCAATCCGGTATCAAAGTCGTTATCAAATCCATAGAATGGCGTACTCATACTTGCCGTCTCATCTTGTGACTGAATGGCCCACGCATCGCGATTGCCTCCTGTGATGTCAATGTTTCTCGTTCCAGTACAATCGTTGTCACCGAAGGTATCGGTGGTACGAAGACTCGTCGTTGTCGAGCGCTTCTCAATCACCCACTGGTTGTCTCCCGGTGCAGTACCGTATCCGGCGGTAAAGAGGTGGGTACCATCGGTACCAACTGCGTTAATACGGTCGTCAGCACCATCTTCGGAGAGTACCACCCCCCCGCCCCCAAACGTTGCTTCGAGTGCGCCGGATGTCTTGTTTCGTTTTTCAAGTCGCCAGACTCCTGCATCATCATCGATAAATCCACCGAGGTAGAGGTAGGTATCATCGACAAACGCATCGTTCACCCAATCGATGTCAGCAGTTGTAGGGTTAATCTGGACGATACCATCGCCATCAAATGCGGTGACAAGGGCACCGTCAGAGAGATTTCGTTTCTCGATACGCCACTGTCCATCCGCAGCACTGATTGCACCGTCGTGTCCCGCCACATACATATAGGTGTCATCAATGGCGAGTGCGTAGATACGGTCAATGTTTGCAGAAGGGTTTGTCGTTGCCACTCCTCCCACACCAAAGGTACCTGAAGCACACTCAACGCCACTTATGCAGAGTGCGCCGGTCGTTTTGTTTCGCTTTTCGATACGCCACTCAATGTTTCCGGGAACGTTGTCGTATCCAGCGACGTATAGATAGTCGGTATCAACCTTGATACGCTGAGGACGTTCATCTCCTGTTGCAGCGAGTGAGCTTGTTGCCATACCGTCACCATCGAAGGCGGTGACGAGCGCACCAGTACTCGCATCATACTTGTGGGTACGCCACACACCCGTGTCATCGTCTTCAAATCCGGTGACGTAGAGGTAGCTGTCGTCTGCGGTCATCGAGGTAATCTGGTCGATGTCGGCAGCGGGATTAAATTGGATGATACCGTCAGTATCAAACGAGGTAATGAGAGAACCATCTGTTGGATCTCGCTTCTCAATACGCCACTGCCCTGCACCAGTACCGGTGTCATACCCACCAAAGAAGAGTGCATCTGAGGTGGAGGCGATGGCAAGAATTTGGTCTGCACCGGTTGACGGGTCGTTGGTCACCACACCGTTTGTACCAAACGCGGTGACGAATGAACCATCACTCGTGTTTCGCTTCTCCATGCGCCACTCGTTGTCGACACCACTGCTGTCGTACCCACCGAGGTAGAGGTAGTTTCCGTTCACCTTCATAACCTCGATACGGTCAGCGCCTGGTGCTGAAGGGTTTGCAGTGATACGCCCTGCGGTATTAGAGCCGAGCGTGATCTCGCACTGATTGGTGTCGGTATTAGTCGTCCCGAGGATGAGGTAGATACTGTCGAGACGAATGTTCGTCGTTGAGTTTGAGAGTGCGTAGACACCCACCCAGATTTCGTCCGAGTCGTTGATGTAGTCATCGATGACGATGTTGTTCTTTGCAAAGTTGTTGAAGAATCCGGTCGCGGAACAGTCGAGTGGTTGCGAGATGTCTTCCCAGGTGTTTAGGGTGAAGTTTCGAATCTTAAACTGATACTGGAGTCCTGCAGTCGCTGCAGAACAGAGTGATTCTGCGTTCACAAGGATTGTGTTCATGCCAGTATAGGTCTTCACGTTCTTGAAGGTGAGGTAGAAGTTTGAAGTGGTAGAGACAGTGCCTGGCACATCGAGGAAAATACCGTCTCCGGTGAGGGCTGCCTGCTGTGCGTTTGTCGTGTTCCCGAGCATGTTTGCATTCCCATAGTGACCGGTCGGAGTGCCTCCTGATTCTTGGGTGAAGCCAGCAGGATGATACACCGGATCCACCACCGCGTAGACACGGAGGAAATCGATGGCAAGTTCGGTGGTAATGTTCGTCGACGAAAAGTATCGAATCTTGATTTCGTTTGCGCCATTCACAAAGTTGGTGAGCGGTGTGTTGACTGGGGCACCACCCGTCGTGCCGGTAGACCAGTATCCGTTGTATACATGCCACTGAAATCCTGTACCGGCAGTGTGGACGAGTGCGACCGGGACTTGTGAGGCGTTTTTGGTATTCAGTGTACGCCACCCTCCCCCGGTACACTCACTGTCTGCAGGGTCATCAACACTCGTCGACGATGACCAGTCACAGATTTGCACCTCGGTACTCAGTACCGTTGCATCGAGGTCGAACTCGGTCTGAATGATGAGCTTGTTTGCACCATTGAGTTCCACACCACCAACCGAAAGATTGACGTCGATACCACCAGGGTTCTCTCCTGCCACTGTCCAGTGATATCCATCATCGGCGAGTGTTCCCTTCCAGGAGCCGACGTTTGATCCTTCAGTACTTGCTGCGACGACTGCGGTGATGGTGGTAGAGGCACCGACAATGATGGCACCGCGGGAAGGGGTGAATTGATAATGTGCGAGGGCACGAGGTGAATCTAAGAGTGTTCCGACAGAGCCACTGTATGAACCAAAGAGTCTAGATAGACCAAAACCACAAAGTATGAGCATGCACAAAAAGAACACCACACGACCCACCGTTGTACGTGATTGTATAGCGTGAATACTAATGTGGATCCCCCATCTCATAATGATTCAACTAATGCGGGAGTAAATTCAAGTGTATGAGTGTCAGGACTATACGTAACCTCCCAAGGTCGTTTACCATCTCCGAATATAAATGAAAATTCTCGCAAGCCATCTTCTCGAAGCAACGAGACCCCTCCGGCAACTGTTTCGCTGAAAACATCATACGCGTAAAGCATTTCTGCATTTCTGTCAAACCAAAACACGGTTCCGCTTTTTACCCCAATTGGCATTCGTGGTTCTATGGCGTCACCACTTGCAAGCTTCTTCCACACGATAAGACCTGTAGTATTGTCGGTAATACCTGCCCACATCTCAAAGAGACCCCCTCGTTCAAGAAGTACAGCGCGGACTCGTCCACTCGCTTCATCAGCACGCACCAAACTCACCAAAAAATTTGGCTCTCGTTCAGATGGCGCACCAATCACTTCTTCGACGATTCCTGGTGTATAAAAAAGTTTTGCCTGCATATTCCCAAAAAGAATAGGCGGAGCATCCTGTGGTGCAAGATACACCACACGCACCTGAAGTGAGGCAAGTGGCTCAAGCGAGAGCATGCTTATATCAAACTCGGCTTCATTCCCCGCAAGAAGATTAACCGTACCAAGAAGTTCCCACAAATCTCCATCCAATGAATAGAGAACATCTGCCGATTCACGAGTTGGATAAAGCACTGGTACCGAGGTATCCTTCTCATCATCTTCAATTTTAGTTTCTTCCGTCAGACTTACTGCTTCAGAGAGTACTCCATCCTCCCCACCTTCTGTCACAGGTGAAAGCGCTTCTTGAGTGACAAATGTCTCAGTGGTTTCATTCTCGATATCTTCACTTATCACCAATGCCTCATTCACAATCACCTCTTCACTTAACAAAGTTTCATTCACCTTTTCTTCAAGTCCAAGCATAACGAGGGGATACGACTCCTGCTGGAGAACTGGAAAGAAACCAACCTCACCTCCATTTTCTGTAGATTCTTGAATAATTGCATCTGGGAGCAAGGCACCATCTTCACTCTCCACCTCTTCCTGCATTGCTTCGTCCTGAACTTTTGCCTCCACTTCTTCTACTATCTCAACTTGTGACTCTATCTCACCTGAACGTTCCTCGATAATTTGCGTAGAAAGGTCTTCATCCAAAAACTCTATCTTTTCACTTTCCACAATTGGCAAATCGACGTGTGTTGTCTCATTCGCTCCACCTTCATCATCCACTGTAGCATCAGGAAAAGTCGGCACAGTGACTTCTGCTTGAACAGTGTCACCAAGAACGTGCGACTCAGACCATGAGAGTATAAGAGAGATTTTCTCTACAATTGCTCCATCGGGCGCTTCTCCGCCAAACGAATTCCAAGTGTGTGTGTGAAGATTTTGGACGATCTTTGTTGTCTCGTCACTTTTTACCTCCACCTGACGGTCAACAAATAGTGGATCAAAAATAACAGTTTCCGCCCCAGCAGGAAGAATGTGAGTGAGGAGAAAAGCCGTAAATATTGTGAGTATACCAAAGAGAGCATACCGTTTCTTGTACACTCGAAATAAACTAAATATACTCATACACAAAAAACGTGCTCACGCACTTGTGCGTATATTGTACCAAACAAAGATAAATTTAGAGTACTGAATGCATGGGATTACGTACAACAAAACAGTCGGCTCACTTGGAACCGTTGTTCTGCCCCCCATATTCGAGCTAAATGACCAATTTGTGGATGATCAGTCCAATCTTGTTGTAAGGCCTGGAAACGGAGTCAAGTTTCTTAGTACAATTTGATACCTCAATTGTACTAAGAACTTCCTCCCCGGGCTCACTCGTGGCAAAGCCACATCGCTCCGCCTGTTCGATTCCAGACAGAACGTGCGCAGGCACGTTCCTGCTCCGCACCACGAGAAAAGCCGAAGCATGCGCTCTCGGCTTTTCATTCGTGTTGCGGGGCCTGGAATCGAACCAGGGTCTGGAGGTTATGAGCCTCCCGAGGTACCTCTCCTCTACCCCGCTATATTTTTTTCAAGAAAAGAATACCTAAGAATGTACAGTATATTGGGGAGATGCGCAACTAAATAACCCCGAATTCGCGGAAGACGCGCTCAAAGCGGGTGAGTGTTTCTTTTGCAATTTTTTGTGTGAGGACGAAGTCACTTCCGACGTGTGCGATTTCATTGCGAACCTTGTGTGCCTCCCATGCGTCCTGGAGTGTAGTGAACGATGATGGGTTCGCGCTCTTGAGTTTCTCACCGAGTGTCTGTCCGACGTACCCCGCATTCGTGAGCGTCTCATCGAGGAGAATGTCGGCTTCAATGATGGCGATTCTCCACGATTCCGGATTTTGCTCCGCGACACGCTTCTCTATAACATCCCAACGCGCATTTCGTGATTCCGGCTGTTCGTACTTTCGCGCCCACGCCTCTTCCGCCTCATGGAGCGCGTGGTGCTCAATTTCCGAAAGTTCTCCGAGGCGGATTTTTGCATACACAAACCCCGCAAAGAAAATGAGTGAGATGAGGAGTGCGAATACGGAATAGATGTCCCACCAGTGAACGAGCGTTGACATGAGCGCATCCCAATCGTTCCCCGTGATGAGTTCATACAGGTACTCAAAAGCACCTACAATGTTTAGCCCGTAGGTATCGTAGATGAGGTCGTTATCGTCGGGAGTAAATTCTATGCCACCCATACATCACTATTGTACCAGTCCGTAGAACCCATTACCCATTGTTTCCACGGAATTAGAGAATTCCCGTTGGTGCGTCGTGTACCTTTTTTCCAAAATCAAAGAGACGTTCGTCGCCGGCGTGCGGTGCAATGTACTGAATGCCGACGGGGAGACTCTTCCCCTCGCGATCTACGGTACCTCCGGGGACCGAGATTGCTGGTACGCCGGTGAGGTTGACCGGTACGGTGAATATGTCCGCGAGGTACATGGAGAGCGGGTCGCTCTTCTCACCGATTTTAAACGCCGGTGTGGGAGCGGTTGGTGTCATGATGAGATCAACATTTTTGTACACCTCGTTCATTTCGTCGCGCATCATGGTGCGAACCTGTTCCGCCTTTCCATAGTACGCATCGTAGTATCCTGCGGAGAGCACGTACGTCCCGAGGAGAATACGACGCTTCACCTCTGCACCGAATCCTTCGGCACGTGTCTTCATGTAGTCCTCAAGCAAATTGTCCCCCTCTACGTGGAGTCCGAAGCGTACGCCGTCGTAACGTGCGAGGTTTGATGAGACTTCGGCAGGCATCACGATGTAGTACGCGGCGAGCCCCTCCTTCATGAGTGGGAGCGATACGTCAACAACCTCGTGCCCCATTGCGACGAGTTCCGCAATTTTCTTCTCAAAGAGTGCAAGCACATCGGCATCCATTCCCTCGGTGAGGAAATCACGCGGAACGCCAATGCGGTACGTGTCTTTCGTCGCAACGTGTGGATACGTGTCTTCTCCTATTGTCGTCGCATCGTACCGGTCCTTGCCATGGAGAACATCAAAGAGAATCTCCGCATCAGCGACTGAATTGGTGAGCGTCCCCGCTTGATCAAGCGAGGAACCCATGGCGATGAGCCCATACCGTGAGATGCGTCCGTACGTGGGTTTAAACCCGACAATGCCACAAAAACTTGCGGGGAGGCGGACGGAACCTCCCGTGTCGGTACCGAGTGACGCAACCGTGGCACCCATGGCGACCGCGGCACCCGAACCGCCTGATGAACCACCGGGGACTCGTGTGCGGTCAACAGGATTTTTTGTAATGCCAAAAGCGGAATTTTCCGTTGAGGAACCCATCGCGAACTCATCCAGGTTGGTACTCCCCATGAATACGGCACCCTGTCCCTTGAGGCGGTCTATGACCGTTGCGTCGTACGGAGCTGTGTAGTTTTCGAGCATCTTTGACGCGGCAGTCGCACGCTTCCCCTTAATGAGAATGTTGTTCTTAATACCCATGGGCATGCCGAGGAGCACCGGAGCACTCTCTCCCTCTTTCTCGTACCTCCGTGTCGCCTCTTCAGCGGTCTCGCGTGCGTCGTCATACACATCAATGAACGCGTGAATGTCTCTGTCGTCCTCGTCTATGACCTTGCGCATGTTGTTGTACGCATCCTGTGGTGTGTACGTTCCCGCAATAAATTTTTTCCTAAGTTCGGTGATAGTCATATCGTTACGATTTTTCTCCAAGAATCTTCTTCACTTCTATGTACTGCTTGTCACGCTTTGGCGCGGCACTGAGGAGCGCTTCCGTGTACATTCCCGCCTCGTGTGGGTCTTTGTCCTCACGCATGCTGTTGAAGTGCGGACCAACCTCCTTCTCATGAGCGGTGTTCCCCGTAATTTCGTTAATGACACTCACGTACCCGAGAATGCTCGTGATGTCTTTTGCGAGCGTATCCGCTTCGTCATCTCTGAGTGCGATACGTGACAGTGTCGCAAGATGTTCTATGTCTTTTCGTTCCATATAAGTATGTCGGCTATACTAACAAAATTACGCGAGAAGCGCACGAAACGCACGCTCATCAAGAATGGTAACACCGAGTTCTTCCGCTTTTTTTGCCTTTGAGCCGGGGTCATTCCCCACGACGACGTAGTCGGTTTTCTTTGAGACGGAACTCACGACGTGCGCACCCGCGCTTCGTGCGAGATCTTCCGCTTCGGTGCGACCGAGTGAAGGAAGGGTGCCCGTGAAGACCATCGTTTTGCCCTGAAGATGGGCGGACGAGTGCATTGTCGTTGTCGGTGTCTCAAGTTGTATGTGGGCGAGGAGCGCATCAAGTTCTCGCGCGTGACTCTCTTCCCTGAGCCATGACACGAGTGAGTCCGCAACGATGTCTCCGACACCGTAAATGCGCGAGAGTTCCTCACGCGTCGCTTCTCGTATTCGCTTCATTGTTCCCATTGCATCCGCAATGATTCGTGCCGTTTCCTCGCCAACGTGTGGAATGGATAACGCAACGAGGAGGCGGTAGAGTGGGACTTTCCGCGTTGTTGCAATTGCCTCAATGACATTTCGTGCGGCTTTCTCCTTGAAACCAGGGAGCCCGATGAGGTCACCCTCGGTGAGGGTATAAAAGTCAGATGCGGTATTGATGAGATTGTTATCCAAGAGGAGGTCAATGATGCGGGGACCGAGGCCGTCAATGTTCATCGCACCGCGTGACGCGAAGTGGTACAGGCGGCGGCGATGGAGTGTATCTGAGTCCTTTGCGACACACCGATACGCCGCCATCCCCGGTACGCGCTCAATGCTTCCATCGCCACCGCACTCCGTAACCTTTCTCGGGAATACGTATGGCTTCGCACTCCTCGGGCGCAGTTCGCGAACGACGCTCACAATTTCCGGAATGACATCTCCCGCCTTCCGAAGCACGACCGTGTCCCCGATACGAACATCAAGTCGCTTAATCTGGTCTTCGTTGTGGAGCGTTGCGCGCGAGACGGTGGAGCCGGCGATGAGTGTCGGGCGGAGGTGCGCGACCGGTGTCACGACACCCGTACGACCAACCTGGAGCACAATATCTTCTACAATCGTCGTTGATTCTTCCGAGGGAAACTTGTACGCGATGCCGAAGCGCGGTGACTTTGCGGTATACCCGAGCACCTTCTGAATTGCTATCTCGTTAACCTTCACGACAGTACCATCAATGCCGTACGGCATCTCGTATTTTTTCGGAGCCCACGCACGATACTCTGCGATGACTTCGTCAATATTTTTGCAGAGTTTTGCGTGAGGGTTTGTTGTAAATCCAAGTTTTTTGAGAAAGGTGAGTTCTTCATACTGTGTTCGTGGCGCACGGTGCACCGTTTTTAAATCAACATCGTCAATATCGTACGCAAAAAAAGAGAGTTTCCGTTTCTTTGTCACTTCGGGATCAAGTTGGCGAAGTGACCCCGCGGCAGCGTTCCGCGGATTGGCAAAGATCGGCTCACCACACTTCGCTCGTTCTTCATTAATGCGAGAAAACTCGTTGTGCGAGAGCCACGCCTCACCGGCGACAATTACGGTCACCCCCTCCCTGAGTGTGTGTGGAATATCTCTGATGGTGCGTGCCGTGTGCGTGATATCTTCACCCACCACCCCGTCTCCGCGCGTCGCGGCGCGAATGAGCACCCCCCTCTCGTACTCAAGCACGACCTTAAGCCCGTCTATCTTGTGCTCGCTCACGTATGAAACCGTGTGCGCGGTACCCACGTCTTCCTTCTCAAGGAAGCGAAGGAGGCGCGCCTCCCACTCGCGAAGTTCGTCATCGGTGAACACGTTATCAAACGACCACTGCCTCACTTTGTGGCGCACCTTTGCGAATGCTTCACTCGGCGCACCGCCCACCGCCTCCGTCACCGACACGGCCTTTTTGAGTTCCGCGTACCGCTCCTCAAGAGAGGAGAGTTCCCGAACGAGGGAATCGTACGCCTCATCGCTTATCTCCGGCGCATCCTCTTCGTGGTACCGCTTCTGGTGATACGCGATGAGCGCCGAAAGAGTTTTCGCTCGTTTTAGTACTTCTGCCGGGATGTCACTCTTTTTGCTCATATTCGTGTACTCATGATAGCAAAACGCGCACCCTTCTCCTACTCGCAATCATGAGGGCAGATTGCTTTTATAGACCTGTTGGTATTTTTCGGAGTTTAAAAAGGCGTATCACAGAGTGTTGTCAAAATCACTTCAGGCGAGGCGTCCGAATGAGGAAATATGAGACATATTTAAGCATATGATGAGTGTTTCCGAGTGAAGGACAACGAAGCATCAAGTGATTTTGACAACACTCTAATATACGATTGTGTACTCTCGTTCCACCACCCGAGCCGCCGTCCCAACGTCAGAACACGGCACATCGTACCCGCGTGCTTGCACCACGGTGCAGATACCACCCTGCGGGCAAGGATCAGGATCAAGATCTGCATCACTACCGTCCGTACGATAGGACACCCCGTCTATCTCAACATCCACAGTAGAATCTGTACTATAGAACTTGTATACGCTCATCTGGGAGCACACTCGTGGACTACCCCATTCAAATTCAAACATTTGCTGACCACCGCTCACTGTTTTACCATTGTTGTTAGTATCCCCTGTTCCATTGTTATTATTCGCTCCACTAGGATTTACTGCACCGACATTTCCAGTATTCATACAATTTATCACCGGTTGATTCGACTGTTCATCACCATTTCCCGGCACGTCAAATACGCTCGTTGATAGATTATCGTAATACAAAATACATTCCATACCTGCGTTTGCGGCCTGGAACGCAACTTCAGAGGCGAGTGCCATACCGGAAAATTGGTACTGTTTGAGGGTGATATTGAGGAGTGACGCCCCAATCGCAAGGAGGACCCCGAGGAGGAGGAGTGTCACGAGGAGCGCGATACCTTCCTCATTTCTTCGTATGTGCATGTGGTTAGTTTTCATACCTTTGATAGTGATCATACACCCACGTCTGGAGTACTACATTCCGACTGCCGAATATCTGGCTATTCCATGAAACGGTGACCGTAATGAGCCACCCGCTATTGACTGCGGTACCAACAACAATTTTTCTTGTAAATGGCGACTCTATTCCGGTGTCATGATTATACTTTTTGGTATTCTCATCAATAAAAAGTTGACAGTAGTTGTTCCCGCTCCCACACGCACTAAATGAATTACTCTCAACATCAAATGCGCAACCATTCGTTGAATTTAAACACCCACTCAGTGATAGTGGCTGAATCCAATCGGCGGTATTGGCAGTAGCGCTGTTATGATCCATATCGTAGTACACGTCAAGCGCTTGCCTGTCACGCATTTCACGAACACCTTCAATCGCTTCCTGCGCGAGGAAGACGGCCGTCAATTGCTCACTCGCATAGTACGCATTTTTAATTCCTTTTTGCGCTGCGGTAATAGGTCCAATAATGACAAGGAGGAGTATGGTAATGGCAACAAGCGTCTCTACGAGCGTGAATCCCCTATTCTGTTTTTGTAAATTGCTTTGCATACCTACCTTAAATCAAGTCTTCGTTGAACAATGTGTGACTGAATGTTGAAATCGGTATCTGTTTCAAGTCCGTTTCGCACATACCCCACGACCTGCATGTCAACAATGGGTTGGTCATCGTCTGTTCTGCTTGGGGAATACGGTTCAGTGTTTCGTGCCACAAATGTGAGAGATGTGACGACAAGATCAGAAGAAGTCACCGGTTCCCAGTCCCCATTTTCAACTTTTTGCTCAATTTTATCCGTACTTCCATTGAGTCTGTACCCCATGTGGACATCATCACGTTCGCGATGAAACGCAATAGAATTACCGCCTAATGAAGTACCACCTGTACCGTCACAGTTTCTCGTGCTGTTGTTGTTCGGCAGACTTGCCATATTATTTGAGCAGTAATAATTGTATCCCATGCGAATTTCGCGCGTTACGCTATCAAGTGCAAAGGAGAGATTCGTCGTTGCCGTGTAGAGCGCCTGCGCTTTCGCATTTGCGTCAACCATCGTGAGGAGTGTCCCGACGCTTGCGACCATGATGATGGCAAAAACGGAAAGCGACACCATGAGTTCAATGAGTGAAAAACCTCTGTTCGTCTTGTGCTGTTTCTTTCTTTTATTTATTTGTTGGTTCATGCTCGTCATATACCTAATTTCACAAACATTCATTTAGATTATTTTTATCCTCAAGACACACCATTATCTGACCGAGGTGCGTCACCGTAACAATAAACACATCACCCGTTCCGCGTGTTGAGGCAACCTTAATCTTTGCGCTTGAAATATCCTCTTGAGCACCAGCTGAATACCCGTCTGCGTAAATAAGTGCTTTGAACTCCGGTCGTTTAAAAGAAATATCAAGTCTTGTAATTTCGTTGGTACTACTACAGTAATATGTTCCATTTTTTTCAACACACATATCACTCACGTACATGGATCGGTCAATCGTCGCTGTATTGAGGTCGCTGGTATGCGTCCCGTCATAATAGGGATAGTCAGTCGCAACGACATATTGGTATCGAAATGTCGTGTACGTCTTCGCTCCCGGGGTAAACGTCACCCCAAACGGGTAATCAAAATTGCCGTTTTGTCGCGATGCGCTCACAGACTTCAGTTGTGCTTCGCGAAGGGTGAGTGCGATGTCGTACGCGGTATTTTTGAGAAGCGTCGTACTGTCAAAACTGTCATACTTTACGAGCACAATAGATGTAATGATGACAATGACCGCAATGGAAACGAGGAGTTCCACAAGGGTAAACCCGGAACACTTACCCCTACCAATAGGAGAAAAAGAGGGCGTACGTGATGTCAAAAGTGTCTGCATGAAAAAGTTGTACCGCAAGGAACCCGAGAATGAGAAATGGCGCAAACGGCACCTCGCTCTTAATTGTAAGCGGAGATGAGAGAAAGTGTAAGTGTACTTTTCCCCGTTTCAGAAGGCGTTCCAAACCGATGAGGGTGAGGCTGATGAGCGCACCGGCCCAAAATGAAAATACCACCATTGAAAACACGCCCCCTACACCCACGATAGCTCCCAAGGGGAGTGCAAGTTTTGCATCACCGAGTCCAACCCACCTCCCCTTTGAAACGTGCCAGAGTCCCCAGAAAAATGAACCCGCAGTAGCACCGGCCAAAAGACGTGTGAGAACAACAAATGCGTCGTGGGTAAGCAGATACTCATACCCGATAAAGATGATTGCGAGAACGCCTACCGCACAAGTGAGTTCGTCAGGGATGATGGTGTGTCGCATGTCGTATACCACGATGAGGACGCAGAGAGAAAGTAACACGAGGTGGTATACGAGCAACGCAACGTCAGTTTGGAAGAGGTACCACGTGAGGAGAAAAAGGACACCGGTGCACACCTCGACGATGAGATATCGTGTTGGGATATGTGCGCAACAGCCACGGCATTTTCCTCTTTGAAACAGGTATGAAAAAACAGGAAGAAGTTCGTACCATGCGAGTTCCTTTCCGCAACTCATGCAGTGTGAACGTCCCGAGAGAGAACGGCCCGTATGAAGTCTATACAAAACAACGTTCAAAAAACTCCCGATGATAGCTCCAAGCGCAAACATCATTACATACCAATATATTTCCATCATATAGGATCGGGGTGCGACGCCTCGTCAAAAATGACCATTAAGAATTGGTGGAATAAATCTTTGAGAAATAGGCCATGCTAAAATCTTGACGAACAAGAATCACTGGCATTTGTGGTTTGCCAGACGGTGCATCCATAATCCGGACCAGGGCCGCGCATCACACTGCAAAATTCGCTCCCACCCTTATCTTGTTCAGTATTGACCGCAATGAGAACAGAGCTTCTGTCTGAAGAGACACAGTAATAGTATCTGGTTCCCGCATCTTTCGGCAACTTCTTTAAATACGTTCCCACTCCAAAAAATGCCGCCTCGATGTCATCAAGATTTCCACCGGTTCCCACAGAACCATTTATAGTCGGGTACTCATCATTATCAGTATAGTAGAGGTCGAGTGCCTTTATCACTTCGTAAATCTGACTTTTTCGTGCGCCATCACGCCCCTTGACCCGAGCGTCGCCGAGCAAAACAAGAATCGTTGAGATTAAAACAACAATAATGGAAACAACCACAAGAAGTTCAATTAGAGTAAATCCACTCAATCTAATGTTCTCTGACTTCATTACTTGAAGTATATCATACAAAATAATGGCAACTTAGTTTATTCACAAATTATCGATATTGATTCACGCCAAAAGAAAAAGCCACGTACGTGGCTTTTTCTTTTTTGCGATACCGTTTTATGGACACACGATAGCATCATCTGCCTTCCCTGGTGATGCAATATCACCAGCAGAACCAGCGCTATCAACGCAATAATAGTCACCGTTTGTGAGTTCTTTTTCTGCGGCCCATGCTGATTCATCATCATCGCAATCTGCCTCTGTCGGACCTCCGCCCGCCGCTGTTGCCGCGGTGATCAAATCAGCAATTCCTTGAGGATCCGACGTTGATGTACCTGTACATACGTTGTCGTATGAACGACCACTGTCATCATAAGACATTTCCGCTTGTGCACGAGCGTTGTTGAGGTCTGAACGAATTGCCGCATCTTCACCCTTATCACGAGCGCTGTTGAGTGACGCGAGCACAACGGATGCGAGGATACCGATGATAGCGATCACGACGAGGAGCTCGATGAGTGTAAAGCCTCGTGTATGTGTATGTTTCATCATAAATTATTATAAATAAGTAATATTACTTGCAATCATTCCGGTTCTGCAGAACATTACGGAATGACCTGCTCCACGTAGTGTGGTTACTAGACATTATACGCTCATCCGTACCGCCCACATTCTGTTCATGTGGACAAGAAGCCCCGCATGGTCTTCGGCTGTAACGGGGCTCTTAACTGGAATTCGCTATGCAGAGAGTGCTAAATCACGAATATACTCAGACACTGAACCATATCCCTTTCTGACTGCTTTTTGTTCTATTTTTGCTTTGTCAGTACCGGAAACACGAAACCGAATGACGTCCGACTGCTTTTTCTCGTACTCTTGTTCAGCGATGATGAGATTGGGAAGATCAAATATTACACCCGATGCGTCTTCTGGAAGAAATTCCTGGTTTATACGTGCTGCAGTTACCACAATACGAATATTCCCCGCCCTCGTTTTTTCAAGGGTGTATGGGTATACTTTATTTTTTACAGTGACGCTTGCCTTTGTTTTCATATCATTTTTTTAGAATATCACTAATGCTGTTTCGCACGAGTTGCTTATAAAATTTTTTACACTCCCTATTGTGTACAGGGACAATTCTGTTTCTAATAGTAGTCTGCTAGGGCAAGAACAACATGACTGGTTCAGTTTAGCATTTAACCGTTTTGAGAGTGTACACGAGGCGTGGAGGAGTAGAAACGCGAAACGTATTCAATATACGATGAGCGTTTAAACAACGAACACAACGACGTAGACGACTCAAAACGGCTAAATGCTTCCAGTAATATTGTAGATAGGAATAAGTACTGATGCCAAAAGTACTCCCACACCAAGGCCGAGAAGCACAATCATCGCCGGCTCAATGAGGCTAATGAGCATATCCACGGCATCATTGACCTCACGACGATAGAAGACAGCGAGTGTACTCATGATGTCACCAAGTTTACCAGTCTCTTCTCCGACCTTACTCATCTGCGCGAGCACGTTCGGTATCTCCGGGTATTCCGCAATCGCATCGGCAAACGAACGTCCCGCCTTGATGTCAATGAGTGTATTTTCTATGATGTCTTTATAGATTTCGTTATCCACCACATCCGCGGTCACCTCAAGCGCCTGTACCATACTGATACCTGATGCGAGCATCGTTGAGAGGTTGTCGCAAATGCGAGTGAGGAAGAGTTTTTCGTAGAGGACACCAAAAAACGGAATGGAGAGTTTGAATTCATCAACGAGCCGTTTCCCCGCCTCTGTCTTGTTGAATTGCCAGAACATAATACCACCAAGTGCGAAAAGGAGTACGAAGAGCCAAAGGTAGTTCGTGAGCACATTGGAAATATCGATAACAATTTTTGTGTAAATAGGAATCTCTTCTCCGGAATCAAGGAGGATCTCACTTATGCGGGGGATAACGAGCGTGAGCATGAGCCCCATAACCACAATGAAAATGGAAATGACGAACGCGGGATAAATGAGGGCGTTACGTGCCTTTGAGATGACCTGATACGTACGGTCAAGATAGTCTGCGAGATACATAAATGTCTTCTCAAGCGTTCCCGATTCTTCACCTGACTTCACCATGCTTATGTAGAATGTTGAAAAGAGATCGGGGTGACGCGAGAGTGAGTGTGAGATTGAGTTACCCGCCTGCAGACTATCACTTATATCGGTCAATACTTTTTGAAGTTTAGGATTATTCGCCTCAGACCCGAGGAGTCTGAAAATGCGAAGTGCTGACACCTGAGCCTCAAAGAGTGTTGCTATTTGACGTGAGAGGATGACGAGTTCTTTGCTGGAAACACGCTCAAACCACGTAATCTCTGTGTTAAAGATTGAAGTGTTTGTCGCGATGGGATTGATGGATGCAATCGTATACCCACGTCCCTCCACCGCCTCAATGGCGGCGGCAATGTTGGTTGCATCCACAGTCCCGTCTCGTGGTACACCCCCATTATCAACTGCTTTGTATGTAAATAACATAGGTACTAATTACATCAGCCGCTCAAGACCCTTCGGATTTGTTGAGTATGCAAACGCATTCTCAACGGTGATTTCGCCTTTCTGCACAAGTTCTACGAGCGATCGGTTCATATCAATCATACCATGCTCCATCCCCGTCTCAATAACCGTCTGTATTTCATGTGTACGACGTTCGCGAATGAGGTTTGAGACTGCGGCGTTGTTAATGAGGAGTTCAAATGCCGGCACGAGCCCTCCTGAAATACGTGGAATGAGTCGCTGAGAAAAGATGCCGGAGAGTGAACCTGAGAGCTGGACACGAATCTGGTCCTGCTGTCCTGCGGGAAAGGTATCAATGATACGATCAATCGTCTGAGCGGCGTTGTTCGTGTGGAGCGTTGAGAGCACAAGGTGACCGGTTTCAGCGGCAGTTACCGCCGTTGCAATCGTCTCCCTGCCGCGCATTTCCCCCACCATGATGACGTCTACGTCTTGGCGGAATGCTGAATGAAGGCCGGTGTGAAAGTCTGCGGTATCAACACGAACCTCTCGTTGGTCAATGAGAGATTTTTTCGGTTCAAAAATGTACTCAATCGGATCTTCAATGGTTACGATGTGTTCGGCACGTGTTTCGTTGATGTGATCAATCATGGCGGCAAGTGTGGTGGATTTCCCTTGTCCCACAGGTCCCACACAGAGGAAAAATCCCTGCGGGCGTTGGGTGAAAGATTCAAGAACCGGCGGTAGGCTGAGCTCAGAAAATGTCTTAATGGTATTGGGAATATGACGAAGCGCGACAGACATTGCGCCACGTTGAAAGAATCCGTTTCCACGAAACCTGATGCCGTTGTGCGCAGCATACGAAAAGTCAACTTCCCGTGTGGTGAGAAATTTTTCCTCTTGTTCTTTGGTGAGAAGTGCCTTCACAAAACCGCTCACGTCCGCATTTGTGAGAATCGGCTTTTTGACGAGCGGAATGAGTGAACCGTCCACGCGGATGATGGGGTGTGAATTAACCGCGAGGTGTATGTCAGAACCTCCCTCGCCCGAGACGATGTCAATGAGGTCGGCAAGTTCTCGCCTGTAATCAACAGATGCCATAGTTATTTCTTTTCCACCAATTTAAGTACTTCATCTACAACTTCACTCGGAATGAGTTCCGCTTTTACAATGTACCCTAGAGCACCTGCGGCAAGTGCGGACGCTTTATCGGTTTCTTCACTCTGATTTGAGAGCACAATACACATCGGGTCTCCGCCGAGCTTTTCTTTCTTAATGATGTCCAATGCCTCAATTCCGGTCATTCCAGGCATTATCATATCCAAGAGCACCACGTCGTACTCATTCTCGCGCAATTTTGTAATCGCCACATCTGCGGTCTCTGCGACCTCAATAGAGAAGCCTTTTTCGGTAAACTTCGTCGCATACATATCCCTGAGGAATGCATCGTCATCAACAAGCAAGATTTTCATATTCTTTAATTATACATTCTATACAGCAGTTTCTCCTTGGTTATCGACAGGCGCGCTCGGAGAAGGCTGCACTCCATGAATCTCCTCCGCCTCCCGCTCCGCTTCATCCGAAACGAGCATCGCCCCGCCCAAAGTACTCACCTCCTCAAACGGTATGACGTGGTTGAGTGCCTTAATGATTGCGTCCTGTTTCATACTGACAAAACCCTGCTTCCGTGCGGCGGTGAGGATCTGATCCTCATCCGCACCCTCAAGGATGAGTTTTTCAATATCGTCATCCACGGTAATCGCTTCCATAACCGCAACGCGACCTTTTGTTCCGCTTGAACACTCCGGGGTTGCTTGTGCAAAAAGCACGTAGTCACTCGATGGTATGAGCGACCTGAATTTATCCGGAAGACCTGCAAACTCGTCGTCAATGAGTTTCTTGAGACTCTTTTCAACCACCACTTTCTTACCCGAATTCGGGCAAATGCGTCGCACGAGGCGCTGTGCGAGCGCGAGCTGCAACGTAGGGGCAATGAGGTACGGGTCAACACCCATATCAATGAGGCGGGGGATGACGCCCGCGGCGTTGTTCGTGTGGATGGTGGAAAGAACGAGGTGTCCGGTGAGCGCCGCCTGAATGGCGAGTTGCGCCGTCTCCTTGTCGCGAATTTCTCCCACCATGATGACGTCGGGGTCTTGGCGGAGTGCGGTGCGGAGTCCGTTCGCAAATGAGTATCCGATTTCGGGACGTATCTGCGATTGGCTCACGCCGTCAATGTTGTACTCAACGGGGTCTTCAAGCGACATGACGTTCTTCCCAAGACGATCAACTTCTGAGAGCATCGCGTAGAGCGTCGTTGACTTACCCGACCCCGTTGGACCGGAAATGAGCACGATGCCGTACGGCTGTGCTATGGCGTTCCTAATGAGTTCAATGTTGTGCGGGGAGACGCCGGTTTCCTCAAGCGTGCGAACGCCGACTTCCGTGTCAAGAATACGCATCACCACCTTTTCGCCATGGTTTGTCGGGAGGATGGAGACACGAAAATCAATCGCGCGATTGTCTATGGATGCTGAAAACCGTCCGTCCTGCGGCTTCCGCTTCTCGTCAAGGCGGAGTGAGGTGAGAATTTTGATACGCGCGACGACCGCAGGGTGCACTTTCTTCGGAAGTTCAAGCGAGCGTACCAGGACCCCGTCCACGCGGAAGCGAACGATGGTCTTTTTCTCCCGTGGTTCAACGTGGATATCTGACGCACGACCGTCAACCGCATACCGGAGGATCGTTGCCACAATTTTTGTAACGGGAGCATCCTCTTTAATGTGTTCCACTTCCTTCTTCTCTGGTCCAGATTCAAGACTATCCTCAAGTTCTTCCGCTTTCAGTTCGGTCTCAAGTATACCAAGTGCCTCATCTACCTCGCCCGTTAGATTTTCATATGATTTAAGTCCGTGTTCAAAATCGTGTTCAAGAATGACGACAATTTTATATGGAATTTGATCCTTCGCGGTAATGAAGTTGAGCGCATCCCTAAATGAGAGGTTCTCCGGGTCAACGATACCCACAATGAGCACATCGTCCTCAATGGCAATCGGAATGATGCCGTAGTGGCGTGCCGAATCTTCAGAAAGGTACTTGAGCACCGACGCTTCAATTTTTTGATTTTCATCAATTGAACGGACGGGTAGGTCAAAGTACTCACCAATTGCGTTACGTACAGCATCGGCGTCAACACCTTCCTCAAGGAGAGCTTTTTCGTACGAAATACCACTCTGCGCCGCACGTGTTTCAACACGCTCACTGAGCGCTGCGTCAATGATTTTTTTCTCTTCTAGTAGCGCGAGGAGATTCATTACAAGGTGTCAGTATACCTATTCAACACGACGAAACGGATTCGGTCGTCCGGTGTACGTATCGGGTATATTGACGTGGGTGTCCTTAAGTGTACTGAATCGTTGGTCGGTAAAAATGGAAACATCAAGTTTGTACCCGTCAATTCGCTTCGTGTCGGAGAGGATCTGGTTTGTGCGAACGGTTACATCATTCTGTTCGTCCATAAAACCAACTCCCGTCTCGGTCGTATCCGCATTTCTGAGAACCGCATAGGCCCCGCCGAAGAGTAGGAGGCTAATGAGTATGAGTAACAGATTTTTGAGTGTGTGTGACATGGTGTTTATGATTTAGGAAGTGCGTACACGCGCACAGTAACCGCAAATTGTTGGAAGAGACTCTCCTCCGTGCTTATGAGTTCCAATTTTATAACCTCAAACAGAGTAAGACTTTGCTCAACGTCCGCAAGAAAACTCTTAAACTGCTCATAGGTACCGACAACCTCAAACGTAAGATCCGCTGTTTCCAGTTCGCTCCCTACTGTTCGCGCGTCATCGGTCACATTCTTCATATCAACATCGCCTTGGTTTACCTCAATATTTCCGAAAAGCAAATTTTTCTTTTTTGCCATTGCTTCAAGGTCAACGAGGAGTTGCACCGTGTCTATTTGGTCAAAGACAAATGTATCAAGCCGCTCATTATCCAACGCTGAACGGCTACCTTTTGCGGCGAGTTTTTCCTCAAGCTTTCGCATGAAATCATTGTATTTTTCCGTTGCGTTGTTGTATTCGTCAACCTCATTTCGCAACGAAACGACGGCAATGTACTGGGGTTGTATAACAAAGATAAAAAGTATGCCCGCAATAATGAGTGAGAGGAATGGTGTGAGTGTACGTAGAATCATAGAGTATCATCAATTATTGTTTCATTGCCTGAACTTGGTGTGGTACCCATACCGCCCATGTCGGTTGTTGTGCTTGCTTGCGCACCAGTGCTTGTTACGGACGATACGGCAGATTCATACGCCCCCGATACTCGCGTCTGTCCATTGTACGTGAGTAAATCTTTTTTAAAGAGCCCGGTGATTTTGAAATCAATACCCGTATCTTCAACGACAATGTCCGATGTCACGTCATCTTCCCCGTTTGTAACACCGACGTCGGCAACGGTGGTAATATCGGAAACAACGAACACGGAAAAGAGTCCATCGCGGAGGAGTTGCATTTTTTGCAGTGCGATAGATGCAAGTTCTTCGGTATTTCCGCCGAGCGTAACCATTACCTCAAACCCCGGATCATAGACATACTCAAGCGTTTTGAATCGGACGGTACTCTTCGTCGTATCCTCTAGCGCCTCAAAGAGGGCGGTTGGTGAGAGGTGGTTGTTGAGAAGTGTGTGCGCAATGTTGAGCTTGGCATCATACGTCTGAATTTCTTCCATCTTTCTTCCGTAATCTTCAGAACTTACGTCTCTGAGCCTGTTCTGTGCCTCAGTGAGTTGGCCCCGGACGTAATCTTTGTAAAAGAAAACGCCGGCTGTTCCAAGAATTGAACCAATGAGCAACATGCTCGTAATCACGTTGAAAACGCGTATGGTGTGTTTCTTTTTTACCTGCATCGGAATGGCACTCGCCGTTTCAGGATTCGCCAACGAAGAACGTGGAATGTACGACATTGATAGTATTATACGCTCATCCAACTCACTTTAAATGTTTCTCCTGTGGACAGAGACGGTGTTTTTTCTGTTACCCTTTTTGGAATGCGCGGAGTGCGACACCGATGGCGACCGAGAACGATGGCCCCGCCTCCTTAAGTGTATCTTCCAAAAATGCGGGGTATGCAACTTTGGAAAACGGCTCTGCGAGTGTCACGGGTTTTGAAAACATATCTTGTATGTACACATTCATTCCCTTGAGAAGTGCCCCGCCCCCGCTCAGTACCACCGAGGCGACCTCCACACCCCCCTCTTCCTCAAACCGTTTAATGACAGTGTGTAATTCGCGAAGGCCACGATCCAGGAGTGGTGTGAGCGCCTTCTGAACACGCGGATCTCCCTCCTTTCCGTACATGCCGACGTTCCGCTTCAGTTCTTCCGCGTCTTTAAACTCAATGGCAAGTGCTTGAGAAATTGCGGTAGTCAAATCCGCACCCGAGAGGAGCACGCTGTGTGTTTTCACAACCATTCCTTTGTTCACAATGTAGAGCCGGGTGGAAGAGACGCCACAATCTAGAATTGCAACAACCGTATCCTTGGGGGAAAGTGTCGCGCGAATAGAGCTGAATATTTCTATTTCACTTGCAATAACGGAAAGGTCACTGCCATGAATGATAGATTCGTACCGTGTGCGAGCGTCGTTGTATACAGCTGAAATGAGTGTCTCGGTTACGTTCTTTTCAGAATCCACCGCAATGGGGAACCACTCAAGATTAACCTTCGTGAGAGAAATGGGAATGTATTTCCTCGCTTCTATGGGGACCATGGGACCAATCTTCGCTTCTTCAACCGTTGGGATTGCTATGGTCGCAGTGAACGATGAATTGTACGAGAGCGCAAATGTAACGTTTTTTGCCGTCGCTCCCGCTTCTCGCATAATATCAATGAGTGCCTCTACCATCTTCTGTTGCTGAAGACGTGTTCCTCTGCCGATATCAACGCCTTCGTACGGGCCGAGTTGCAGTTCGCCGTACGTCTCAAGCGTCGGAACACCACGCTCTTCCTTGAGTTGAACAATCTTAATTGCCGAAAGTCCCATATCAATTCCGACAACACTCGTCTGCCCCGACACGGATGGCATGTCGGATTTGAAGAGCGATGTGAGTGATGAAAGACCAAATGCCATACCTAATGCAATAGTTGAATACATTCTATCACTAGGTGGTACGATATTCATACAATTCATGCACACGTTCTTTGTTCATATCGTTGACACACTCTTCCCTCCATCAGACGATGCGCGCATCGTACGCGCAATCACCGAGCGTGAGATTCCCCTTTTGTACTCACCCACGCACATTGATGGTGTGTGTACTCTTTCTTCCTACAGAGACCAACGCATACGAGCACTCATACACGAAGCAAAGTTTCAGAAGAGCAGGCGTGCCATTTCGCTCCTCGGTGTGCTCCTTCAGACACACCGAGAAAAAGGCGATTTTGAAGGATGTGTCATCATTCCTGTTCCCCTTTCATACAGACGTTTGCGATTACGCGGGTACAACCAAGTGCACGAAATACTGAAATCTCCCCTCTGCTCGTCTGAACTCAATGTGCGAACCGATATTCTCAAGCGGATTAAACACACGAGCCCACAAACGGAACACGAACGACAGACACGACTCACGAACGTGCGCGACGCCTTCGGCGTCGCGCACGGAAACGCAATAACCGGCAAACACCTCGTACTCGTTGATGACGTGGTCACCACCGGTGCGACACTTCAGGCGGCAAAATCCGCGCTCGCAGAGCACCACCCTGCGTCAATTACCTGCATCGCGCTTGCACATTAAAAATGCGAGTGTAAAAAAAATATGGTATCCTTGCTCGCGCGATTCACACAGCAACTGTGTGAATCGCGCGAGCACAATCAAAGATATACGGAGAGTTGGCTGAGCGGTCGAAAGCACCACACTGCTAACGTGGCAGGGTCTAAAAGCCCTCGCGGGTTCAAATCCCGCACTCTCCGC
>CAZBMV010000005.1:34024-49925 GCA_964493145.1 uncultured Candidatus Saccharibacteria bacterium | reverse complement strand
AGGTAATCGGAAAGAGACTTGAGTGGTCGTCGCTGTGCCTGACTCATTGCCGAGTACGCGGTGTTGCCGTGACGAATTGAGTTATCAATGAGCGCATCAACCGCTTCCTGAAGAATGCGCTTCTCATTGCGGAGAATAACGTCCGGTGCCATGATGTCTATGAGTTTCTTCAAACGATTGTTTCGGTTGATGACGCGACGGTAGAGGTCGTTGAGGTCTGATGACGCATGACGACCGCCCTCAAGAGCAACCATTGGGCGAAGTGCTGGTGGAATGACCGGAATGCGCATGAGGAACATCCACTCGGGGCGAACGTTCGCGTGAATCATCCCCTTAACGAGTGAGAGACGCTTATCAAGCTTCCCGCGTTCTGCGGCACCTGCGGTCTCGCGCTCTTTCTCAAGCTGGTCACGGAGGAGGACGAGGTCAAGTTTCTTGAAAATATCGTAAATGGCCTCCGCACCGATGCGCGCTTCAAAGAGCGTTGAGTACTTCATTGAGTACTTGTGGTAGTGCATTTCATCAAGAATGCTCCCGACGGTAATGCTCTCAATCTCGCGCTTGATTTCATCCATGCGATTCTTGAGTTCATCGCGAGCGGACTCATTGCCAAGTTCCTTGTACTTTGCTTTGAATTCCGTATCAAGTTCCTTGAGCACACGAGAACGTTCATCCTCAGAAACTTTCGTTACAATGTATCCCGCGAAATAAATCACCTTCTCAATGGATGCCGCCGAGGTGCCCAAGATGAGCGCAATGCGTGACGGCACACCGCGGAGGAACCAGATGTGCGAGACGGGAACGCAGAGATCAATGTGACCCATGCGCTCACGACGAACAATGGAACGGGTGATTTCCACACCACACTTCTCACACACGATACCCTTATAGCGGATACCGCGGTACTTCTTACACGCACATTCGTAGTCTTCAACCGGTCCGAAGATTCGCTCGTCAAAGAGCCCGTGCTTCTCCGGACGTTGGGTTCGGTAGTTGATGGTCTCAGGCTTCGTGACTTCGCCCTTTGACCAATCAAGAATGCGTTCAGGCGATGCGAGCTTTAAGCTGATTTCGCTGAACTGCTGTGGCGCTTGTGTTTTCATAGTATATGACGATTAAAGACTACTGTTGCTGATAACGACGTTCCGACTCGTTCCTCTTGAGATCAACATCAAGTGAAAGTCCGCGGAGCTGATTGACGAGAACATTGAATGCCGCCGGCGTGTGTGGATGACTGATTTTTTCACCGCGAACGATGGCATCAAAGGCGGCCGACCTACCGACAATATCGTCTGATTTAATGGTGAGCATTTCGCGCAAGGTGTACGCGGCACCGTAGCCGAGGAGCGCCCACACTTCCATTTCTCCGAAGCGCTGACCTCCGACCTGTGCCTTACCGCCGAGCGGTTGCTGGGTAATGAGTGAGTACGGACCGATAGAGCGCATGTGAATCTTATCTTCAACCATGTGGTGCAGTTTCAAGATGTACATGTACCCGACAGAAATTCGTTGCGCGAACGTCTCTCCGGTGCGTCCATCGCGAAGCCAGAGCTTTCCATCTTCGGGGAGTCCTGCCTCCTTGAGTTCCGCCTTCACTTCGTTCTCTCCCGCGCCTGCAAACGGAGGCACAATCGCTTGGTAGCCGAGTGTGTTTGCCGCCATGCCGAGGTGGAGTTCAAGAATCTGTCCGAGGTTCATACGTGACGGCACACCGAGCGGGGTCAAAATGACATCTACCGGCTTCCCGTCTTCCGTGTACGGCATATCTTCTTCGGGGAGGATACGTGAGATGACTCCCTTGTTACCGTGCCGTCCCGCGAGTTTGTCGCCGACGCTCACGTTACGAACCTGCGCGATGGTAATGTGAATTCGCTTAATGACACCTGACTCAAGTTGGTCGCCGTTCTCACGGGTGAAAATCTTCACGCCGATGACGCGACCTCGCTTCCCCGCCTCAAGACGGAGCGAGGTGTCCTTCACATCCTTTGCCTTCTCACCAAAGATGGAACGGAGGAGTCGCTCCTCAGGAGTGAGTTGTGTCTCACCCTTTGGGGTGACCTTACCGACGAGAATGTCGCCGGGACGCACCTCCGCACCGACACGAATGATTCCCTCCTCATCAAGGTTGCGGAGTTTTTGTTCTGACACGTTTGGAATATCCGGCGTCGTAACTTCCGGTCCGAGCTTCGTATCACGGACTGAGACCTCAAGTTCATCAAGGTGAATTGTCGCAAACTTGCTATCCTTGACGACGCGCTCTGAAATGATGATGGCGTCCTCGTAGTTCGCACCACTCCAGCTCATGAACGCAACGAGCATGTTTTGCCCGAGCGCCATCTGACCGTGTGCGGTTGATGATGTGTTTGCGAGAACGTCTCCGCGCTTGACCTTATCGCCGATGGATACCGCCGCGATGTGGTAGAACGCTGAAAAGTCGTTCGTTCGTTGGAATGGGGTGAGCGTGTACTCCTTTTTCTTTCCATCCTTGTTCTTCACGATGATGTGTCGTGCGTCAACCGCAACAACCTCACCCGCCTCGTGAGCGGTAATCATACGTCCGGTATCACGTGCGGAAAGTTCCTCAACGCCGGTTGCGACGAGCGGCACCTCCTGAATGATGCACGGGGTTGCCTGCTTCTGCATGTTACTACCCATGAGTGCGCGGTTTGCGTCGTCGTGGTTGATGAACGGAATCATTGACGTTGCGACAGAGAATGCTTGATTCGTGGCGATATCAATGTACTCAATCTGCTTCTTCGGCACGATGACCGGCTCGCCCTTAAAGCGCGCTTCAACGGTCTCCACTTTTATCTTGCCGCTATCGTCAACTTCTACTGCGGCGTGGGCGATGTGGTAGCGCTCCTCCTCGTGCGCATTGAGGTACACGATTTCATCGGTCACAACTCCCTTCTCCACCTTTGCGTACGGTGTTTCAATGATACCGAAACGGTTGACACGTGCGTACATGGAGAGACGGAGGATGAGACCGATGTTCGGACCTTCCGGCGTATGAATGGGGCAGAGGCGTCCGTAGTGAGACGTGTGCACGTCGCGCACCTCAAAGCCGGCGCGCTCCCGCGTGAGTCCACCGGGGCCGAGTGCGGAAAGTGTACGGAGCCCCTCAAGTTCCGCGAGCATGTTCTGCTGTTGCATGAACTGTGAGAGTTGGTTCGTCGTGAAGAACTCCTTAATCGCGGCCTGAAGCGGGCGCGGGTTCACGAGTTGAATGGGGAGCGATGTCTCCGCCTCAATCGTAGACATGCGGTCTTGGATGTTGCGCTTCACGCGAGTCATACCGACACGAATACGCTGTTGAAGCATTTCACCGAAGTAGCGAACGCGACGGAAACCGAGGTGGTCAATGTCGTCAGGAATTGCGTTCGGTGTGTGGTTTTGCTCAATGATGTTCTTGATGATGGTCACAAGATCTTCAACACCAATCGTACGATGTGCATCCGCTTTTGCGTCGGTCGCGAGGTCAAAGCGCTCGTTGAAGTGGTGACGACCGATTTCGGAGAGGTCGTAGCGGAGTGGACTGAAGATTGAGTTGATAAACTCCTTCGCGTTTTCCACGGTTGCGAGGTCGCCGTCACGAAGGCGGCGATAGATTTCAATGTATGAGTCGTCGGTTGTCTTTGCGGCGTCCTTCGCAATGGTCTTCGTCATGTACTCATCGGCGTGCGGAACTCCCTTGAAGAGTTTCAAAATGTCCTTGTCGTTCTCTACGCCGAACACACGGAAAAGCGACGAGATGGGGAACTTTCGCTTTCGGTCAATTTTTACGTAGATGACACCATCCGCCTCTGACTCAATCTCAACCCACGCACCGCGGGCGGGAATGATTTTCGCACCAAAGTACGTACGTCCCTTCGTTTCGCTTGCGGTGAAGAAGATACCGTACGAACGTGCGAGTTGCGGCACGATGACGCGCTCAACACCGTTGATGATGAACGTGCCGTTTTCGGTCATGACCGGAATGTCGGTGAGGAAAATCTCCTGCTCCTTCTCGCTCCCGAACGTCTTGTTCTTGAGCGCTATCTGTGCGCGGAGTGGTGCCTCGTACGTGAGCTTGTTCTCACGTGCGTACTCTGGTGTCGTCTTTGGACTCCCCAATTCGTACTTCTTGAGAATGAGGTCGAACTTCTTCTCCGAGTAGTCACTGATAGGTGAAAACTCCTTAAACACTTCCTTGAGTCCCACCTCAACGAAGTTTTTGTATGACTCTCGCTGTGGCTCAACGAGATCCGGAAGCGATACTCGCGCGTCACGGAAATTTTGGAAACGCTTCTTTGGAAGCTGTCCAATCGACATTGGTGCGTTGTGCATAATGCTACGTAAATTAACCCGATTAAACTCGTAATGGTGAGAAAAGATTCAGCAAGCAAAAAACCGCGCCGTAAGCGCGTTCCCCTCCACTGATTCTTTACTCAGCTTGTAATATGTACATCGTTCTGATGTGACTTACACGAAACAGACGTTTCGTTTTCTAAAAAGGTATTCCCCTTTTAGCCCCCACCTCACAAAAATCGCACATCCAGAACTCACCCGCGACGATTTCTTATGCGCGAGATACTACCAGAAATACCGCACTTTGGCAATGGGTGCTGTATGAAAACTATGTATTCAAGCGTCTTTTCTCTATTTCTTTCGGATTTCCCGAGAGAAAAACGGGAGGAACCTTGTGCTTTTTCTTTTTGTATTCAAGAATTTCGGGTCGCGTGTACATTTCTCCCGATGACACACGTTCATCTTCAAGTGACTCAAAGGTGCCGAGAACGCCGGGTACCTGGCGTGCGACGGAATCAATGATGGTGAGTGCCGGCAGTTCCCCTCCGGTGAGGACGTAGTCGCCGACCGACACCTCGTCCGCTTTGAGAATCTTCTTCACACGCGAATCAATTCCCTCGTACCTCCCTGAGATGAGCACAATGTCGTCGTACTTCTCTGCAAGTTTCTTCGCCATCGTCGTATCAAACACCTTCCCCCGTGGCGACATAATGAGGGTCTTCACTTTCTTCTGGTCGCGCTTTCTCCCAACGGCTTTTTCCCATGCCTTCAGAATCGGCTTCGCGTACATCACCATGCCGGGACCACCACCATAAGGGCGGTCATCGGTCTTGTGGTGCTTCCCCTCGGCGAAGTCGCGGGGATTGTAGTACGACACGTCAATTTTTTTCCCGCGATGCTTTGCGCCCTTCCCCTTCTCCGTTTTTTGCGCACGACCGAGGATGGACGCGTTCGTGTACGGCTCACAGACTTCCTTAAAAAGAGTTATGACGTGAAAATGCATAAAATAGTCTTACACGATTCACCACATTACACAAACACTATTCCAATTAATTGGAATAGTGAACACACCACGCCTCGCACTATGTCGATTAATCGACATAGTGCGAGACATATAACACAAAACCTTTCAATCGATTGAAAGATTTTGTGTTTTGTTTATGCTTCGTTTCCTCAGGTCTAAAACTGAAAAAAGTTCGAGGAACGAAAAGGTTTTGAAGGAATAGCCTCGTCTTAAAATCCATTTTGAAAAGGATTTTAAGACAGACTCAGAAAATACAGTCGCTTGCGCTCGTTATTTTCTGGCCACATCGCTCCGGTTCCTCAGGATTGAAAAAGCCTCCGTAGAGGAGGCTTTTTCTTAAATCCTGAGGCCTTCTATTGCCTCATCTAGTGACTTCGGAGTTGATGGTGCATCATCAGCGCCTGCATCTACGCTCATGTCTGCAGCTGCAGATGAACGGGTGCCACCTTCCGGTTCGTTAATCTTAAGATTGACACGTGCGTCGTTCTTCATGCCGACGACGCGGAGGAGTGTGCGAATTGCTTTCGCGGTGTTACCGGAACGTCCGATAATCTTCCCCATATCCTCGGCGTGTACATCAAGTGTGAGGAGTACCCCCATCTCATCAACGGTGCGGTTAATCTTTACGCTCTCCGGGTGGTCAACGAGTGCCTTTACCAAACTTTCTAGAAATTGCTGGTCTAACTCCATATGTGAATGTAGAACTTATTTGCTAATGCTTCCGTGACGTTCATGCTGAAACGTACTGCATAGAATGGTAACAGGAAGCGTCCATACGTCAATACGGGCGCATGAGGATTCCCCCTTGCGCCCGTATTATTTTGTCTGCATTTACGCTGTTGTAACTTCCTCTTTTGGTGTCTCTTCGGCTGCAACTTCCTCCGCAACAGGAACTTCTTCTGCGACAGGAGACTCTGCTGCTGCCTTCGCCGCCTCCTCGGCTGCTTTGGCGTCTGCCTCTGCTTTAGCCTTCGCCTCTGCTTCCGCCTTTAACTTTGCCTCATCAATAATCGGTGACTTTCGTGGAAGTACGTTCTTCTTCTTTCCCTCAATAATATTTTTCGCTACAAGAAAGTTGTAGACAGTATCTGATGGCTGGACTCCCTGTGAAATCCACTTCTTCGCCTTCTCGGCATCAATTTCAAACTTCCCCGCCTTTGGTTCGTATGAACCGATGTGGTCCACGTTGCGACCTCGTTTTGCCGCATTTCGGGAATCGGTAACAATCACCCGGTACGTGGGATTATTTTTGCGGCCGATTCGCTGTAATCGCATCTTTAACATAAGTGCGGAGAAGAGTACCAGAACTCACTCATTGAGTCAATGACTGCACCGTGCTACACTCGCACCACATGGCGGAAAAAAAATCAACGTACGAAGGAGCTATTATGATTCGTGGCAAGAAAACGGGCTTTGTTACCGTCCCCGAGTATGATGAAGATATCGTCATTTCTCCTGAGAATCTCTCCTTTGCGCTTGATGGCGACGTGGTTCAGATTGAACTTTTCCCGCGCGTTCAAGGAAAACGGCAAGAAGGAAGGGTGCTTCGTGTCCTTGATCCGCGACATATGGAATTCATTGGTGTCATTCAAAAAAAGAATGACGTGTACCAACTTTTCCCCGACAATCGTCGTATCCACGTTCGCCCGATTGTGAGCGACGCAACACAGACACACGAGGGCATGAAAGTCGTCGTGCGCATTGCGTCATGGAAAAACCCGCTCACGGACCCATTGGGTACCATTACCGAAGTTATCGGTCCCGCAGGTGACCACGAGACCGAAATGCAGGCCATCATTCGCTCCGGCGGTTTCTCACAAAACTTTCCACCGCACGTCGCGAAAGCGGGAAAGGAACTCCACGAAAGGCGCAATGAAATTTTTGAAGAAGCGATTCGCGACACCGTGGGTGACAATCCGAAGCGTCGCGACATGCGCGACAGAATAACGTGCACCATTGACCCCGTGGACGCAAAAGACTTTGACGATGCAATCTCATTCCATACACTTCCGAACGGCAATTACGAAATCGGCATTCACATTGCGGACGTTTCTCATTACGTGCGTGAAGAAGACACCATTGATAAAGAGGCACAAGAACGTGGTACTTCAATCTATCTCGTAGACCGCGTTATTCCGATGCTCCCCGAGGTGCTCAGTAACGACCTCTGTTCCCTTCGCCCACATGAGGACCGCCTCGCTTTCTCCGCAGTATTTGAAATGGATGCACGTGGACACATTCACCACGAGTGGTTTGGGCAAACCATCATTCACTCTGACAAACGTTTCAGTTACGAGGAAGCGCAACAGGTGCTTGATACGAAAAGTGGTCCTCTGTATGAAGAACTTCGGACACTCATGGATATCGGACGCATTCTGCGAAAGCAACGACACGAAGCGGGAGCGATTGCTTTTGACCAGCCGGAAGTAAGGTTTGAATTGGATGAAAAAGGGAAACCGATTCGCGCCTTCACGAAGGTGCGTACGGAAACGATGCTCATGATTGAGGACTACATGCTCCTCTGCAATCGTCGCGTTGCGGAGTACGTGTACAACCACACGAAGGAGAAAGGGCGCGATGCTGCGTTCGTCTACCGCATTCACGACGTGCCCAATCCGGAAAAAATTGAAAGCCTTTCTCTCTTTCTCCACGCACTCGGGTACGAATTCAAGGCGCACAAAGGCGTCGTTGACGCACGTGACATCAACAACCTCCTCAAATCCATTGAGGGTACCCCCGAGGAAAACCTCATTAAGACGGCAACCATTCGCTCAATGGCAAAGGCGGTGTACACGACGAAGAATATCGGCCACTTCGGACTCGCGTTCAAGTTCTACACACACTTCACATCACCCATCCGACGCTACCCAGACCTCATGGCACACCGCCTCCTTAGGAAGCACCTTGATGGTTCAATGATTGGCTCGCGTGAACTTACGAAGTACGAACGTCTCTCCGTGCAATCGTCAGAGCGCGAGATGACCGCCGTCACCGCTGAGCGTGACTCCATCAAGTACAAGCAGGTGGAGTACATGCAAGACAAAGTGGGTCAGGTGTTTGACGGTGTCATCACCGGCGTCACCGACTGGGGCATCTACGTTGAGGAGAAAGGTTCACGCTCCGAGGGTATGGTTCGCCTCGCGCGTATGAAGGGAGACTACTTCACGTACGAACCGACAAAGTACCGCGTGAAGGGGAACAAGACTGGAAAGGTGTACTCACTCGGCGACGAGGTAAAGGTGAAACTCACCCGCGCGGATATGGAAGAACGGGTGCTTGATTTTGACCTCGTGGATTAGCCACTTTTGCGTACATGCCACTTCTGTGGTATAATGAAATTTGGTTCATTCAAAGGGGGAGTTGGAAATGGGCACAACGTGTGCAATTGTAATTTGCGGTAGGATGGGGTACGTAAATATTTTTCTTACCTCGCTTTACAAGGCGTTTCCCTACATCGTAGTTGAACATGAGTGGGAAGAAAAGCAGGAAGAGGAGGAAAAGGAAGTCCGATACTTCGGAAAATTTCTCTTCGGGAAAGATATCAACCCTGAACAACTGGAAGCGTTCGCGCAGCGTCCCGACCATGAAGTGCAGGTCGGCATGTGTGAATGCACTTCCAAAAAATAAAAAGAAAAACGACTAAAAACCCGAGCGACTGCTCGGGTTTCATTTTTTTGTACAGAAATTAGGACATCCGATGTCCTAATTTATTTTGCGACCGCAACCGCCTCGTCAAATTTCACTGACAGCAACTTACTGACACCGTCTCCCGCCATCGTAACGCCATAGAGTACTCCCGCACGACCCATTGTCTCTCTGTTGTGCGTGATGAGAATGAGTTGTGAACGCTCCGCGAGCGCGGTAATCATTTCGCCGTAGCGTCTACTATTCGCCTCATCAAGTGCCGCGTCGGTTTCATCAAGAATGACGAAGAGCGGTGGGTTCACCTGACTCATCGCAAAAATGAGCGCAATGGAGGTGAGTGCACGCTCACCCCCGGAGAGCATGTCCAGTCCGCGAACACGCTTATTGGGAAGTTTCACATCAATATCAATTCCCTCCTCGTTTTCCTCTTCAGTTAAAATGTCGTCGGTCTCTTCAACCATATCCTCTTCGCTCGTCTTTCGCGACACTTTTGGCTTCACGCGGAGAAGTTCCGCACTCCCGCCACCGAACATGAGTACGAAGAACTTATTGAACTCTTTTCCGATTTTTTCAATACCGGTCACGAACTGCTCATTGAGGTCATTCGTGAGTTCCGTAATGAGCGCTTCCAATTTTGCAACGGACTCCGTGAGGTCACTGATTTCATGTACCAAAAATTCATCGCGCTCCTTGACCTCCTTGTACTCCTTGAGAACATCCTCATTTGAACCGGTACCCAATTCTTCAAGACGAATCTTCATGCGCTCCAGTTCATGCTTCCTCGTGCGCTGACGGGCACGATCTTCGTTCACAATGTGCTCTGGCGGTACCTGCTTCCCCTCCGCATCAACGACCACGTAATCAAAGTACGCACCAACCGCACGCCCGAGGAGTGACACGGCTTCCTGAAGTTCATTTTTGAATTCTTGTCGGTCACGTTCAAGAATGGCGAGTTCACGATCAATCGTATCAAGCGTCTTCTCCACGTCGCGCTGTTCGTTCATAATCGCAAAAACCTCACGCTCTGCGTCTCTGCTCTCTCGGTGTTCAGACTCCACAGATCGCTTCAATTCTTCGTACTCGTGCGCGAGTTTTTCTTCCTCCTTCTGCGCGTGCGCGAGTTTTTCTTCCGCATGGGTGCGCTCTTTTTCCAGATGCGCCTTCTCCTTGAGGAGGGTCTCGTGCGTATCCGCGTGCGCACCCTTGAAGGTGTGCGTGAGGAGCGCTTTCACCGCGTGGAGGATAGTGGCGAGTGCGTGAGTGAAATGCTTCACATCATTACTCTCCTTCGTATCCGCAACAAATCGTTCAACCTGTGCAACGAGTTTTGCCACCTCTCCCCGTGGGATAGGAGCGTCATCCTCCGCTTCCCGCTTCCTCTCCGCATCATGTATTTGGCGTTCAAGGAAGAGCACCTGCCCTTCAAGTTGCCCGACAGCGCGCACTGCTTCTTGACGCGTGTGTCGTGCATCCGACATCCGCTTCTCAAGCGCAACAAGTGCCTCGCTCGTGTCATCTTTCTCACGATGTGCGAGTTTCTCTTTTGCCTTTTCTAAGAGGTGCGCGAGTTCGCTGCGACGGTGCGCAGGTGCTTTTCGTTCCTCGGTGAGTCGATTGTAGTGAAAGGCGATGTACGTATCCTCACGCTTGAGGTACTCGGCGTAGACTCCCTTGAGTTCTTCCTGAAGTGCGAGTGAGCGTTCAATTTTTTTTATCTGTCGCTCCAGAAACTTAAGGTGCGGAGCGACTTCTCTGCGAAGCGATTCCACCTGTGCGATGTTCTCGCGCGTCTTTTTCAGTTTTCGCTCACTCTCAGCCTTTTTGAATTGAAATATTTTGAGCCCGAGCGCATCCTCAATCATTTCGCGTCGCTCCTTTGGGTTTGCGGAGAGAATGCGGTCGGCTTCACCCTGCGAAATGATGTGGTGCCCCGTGGGGCCGATGTTTGCGGCGGCGAGGAGTTCCTGTACGTCCTTGAGGCGCGTCTTTGAACCGTTGATGGCGTACTCGTTCGTGCCGTCACGATTCACCACACGCTCAACAATTATTTCATCAAAGTCCAGAGGAAATGTGCGGGTGCCGTTTTTGAGCGGGTTGTCCAATTTTATCGCGACTGATGCGCGGTTCGCACGCGAGACCGAGACTGATCCGTTGAAGATGAGGTCTTCTCCTTTCTTTCCGCGCATTGACTTGATGGACTGCTCGCCCAAAACGAAACGAAACGCCTCAGCGACGTTTGATTTACCCGAACCGTTCGGGCCGACGATAGCGGTGATGGGTGTCGTGAACCCGAGATCACTCTTGCGAGCGAACGATTTGAATCCGTGTATCGTGAGTTCTTTGAGGTACATATCCTGCGATTGCTCTATTTGAGAATTACAACGTACGTGTCTGTGCCCGGGGCTGCACCACCACACACATCACCCCAGTTTGAAGACGCGCTTCGCTCCATCGTTTTTGCGTATACCGCAAAAACGGACGTCCCGCCGCATGTGAGGTCATCATCATACACATACTCGTACGTTGAATCGGAAGCATCCACTAACGGATCGTTGATTATCCCCCCCGCAATGTATGGTGCAATAATCGCATCAAATAGACCCCCCTCGCCAACGGTCTCCGGTCTATTCACGCTCGGGTACCCACCATGAGCATCCTTGTACAGACGAAGGCCGAGTTGAATCTGTGCGAGTTCGGTCGTTCGTTCGGTATCGTGTGCTTTTTTCCTCCCCTCTCCCACATTCGCAATCACGACCGCAAGAAGGAGCGCGAGAATACTAAGCCCAACGAGAAGTTCCGCAAGCGTGAACCCGCCCATGCGAGATGATTTAAAAAATCCCATGATGATATTTTAGCATGAGTGATATGCATATTTACGAACGACTGTTAAGAATCTACGAAGTACTTGAACTCATTTTAAAGCCTCAGATACAAGGTTGCGAAGCGAATACATGGAGCTTCGCAAGACCTTGTGAGATACCTTTGCAAACGACAGTGAGGCAAAGTATCCACAAGGTGTACTGCGCTCGTAGAGCGAGGAGGAGCAAACGCCGTCACTTTTTCTTCTTCGTTGAAGAAAAAGTGACTTTGGTCTATTTTTTCATTGTGAAAGAAAAAATAGACAGACCGGAAGTTATTGTCGCTACGTTCTGTAACTTCCAGGCCACTCAGAAATTATAGTCGCTCACGCTCTTTAATTTCTGGCCACAAAGCAGATGGGTTTTGAAATGAGTTCTACCACCCGCGTGCTTCAAGTGCCGCCTCTGCCGCCGCCTGTTCCGCCTCTTGCTTTGAGCGACCCTTTCCTTCTGCCACTTTTTCATTCACGAGGTATACACCGACGGTAAACACGCGGTCGTGATCCGGACCCGCTTGGTTGAGTGTTTCATAACTCGGTGTGATGCTCGTGTGCTCTTGTGCGAGTTCCTGAAAACGACTCTTCGCATCCTGCCAGAGACGCTTCGCAACGATAGTTTCCGTACGATCAAAGAGATTTCGCGCAACGAATTCCTTTGCGGTATCATACCCCTGATCAAGGTAAATAGCACCGATAATGGACTCAAACGTGTTCGCGAGAATGTACTGCCGTGCGCGACCGGTATCCTTCTCTTCCCCTTTTGAGAGAAGCAGGAACTCGCTCAAGTTGAGTTTTCCCGCAGCATCCGCGAGAGAATTTGTATTGACAAGTGCGGCGCGAATCGCGGTGAGTTCACCCTCTGGCTTCTCGGGATACTTATGAAAAAGAAAATCGGTGACCACGAGTTCCAAAACCGCGTCGCCCAAAAATTCATACCGCTCATTGTGTCCTTGCGTCGCCTCCCTGTGCTCGTTGAGGTACGAGCGGTGCGTGATTGCCGTAAGAAGGTGCTTTGCATCTTCAAAAACGACACCCACGAGTGTCTCAAGTTTCTGCAGAGAATCTGGCTGTTCGGTCATGGCGCTAGGGTAGCACAAAGTTTAAAAATTTGAAATCGGGATATTATTTATCACATGAACAGGAATGGTAATCCGAAGTAAATCATAACAGCGCACTCAATAGTAAACAGAATGAGAAAAACTGTAGTAGGAATAATTGCGATATATCGTGACAATACATAGTACAAAATGAAGGAGAAGGTACACATGGCTAACACAATTGAAATTTCACCCCCCGCGGCATCGCCAAGAGCATTTCCGGAAGAAGACATCGCAGGTGAGAAAAAGTACGTGAGCACAAGAAGCACAACTGAAATACCTACGGCAATTTTATCCTTCGCAAGTTTTCCTGACTGTGCAAGAAACAATGGGAAAAAGGTTAGACACAAAATCAGGAGAAAAATAAGGGGCGGAAAGAAAATCAAAAGAAAAAATAATTCATTTAACGCGTAGAGTGAAAATCCAAGTACACTGAGTGTTGCGGTACCATACAACAAAAAATTTTTTCTACTGATGTCCATAAGAAATCTACATTGCTACTTTTCGTGTGCTCGTCTACTTCCTACTCACTAATACCGTTACCGCCTTCGTCACAATCGGCAAAATGTCTTCGTAGAAATTGAGTTCCAAAATATCCGCCACCTTAAACCACTGCGCGGCATCAAGCCCACCTTTTTGCTCAAGGACAAGATTCTCATACGGCGCCCGTGCGAGGAAGTATATTACCTGCTTGCGAATCTTTCCCTTTTCCGGATGTGAGGCGACGTACTCGTTCTTCCCGAGCTCGGTCTCCACCTCAATGGTAAGCCCAATCTCGCTCTTGAGTGCGCGTCGTGCACCATCCTCAAGCGCTTCATTTTCTTCTATTTTCCCCTTTGAGAGAGTCCAATGGCCGAAGATGTCGTGAACGAGTGCGAGGTACATGACACCTTCGTGCATTGCGTAGACGACCGCACCTGCAAGACGTTCAATCTCCATTTCATCGTACGGGATGTCGCGCCTCTTCTTATTTTTTGAACTCTCCTCCTTTCCCGGCTCGCCAATCTCCTTATACACGGCACCGAGAACGCCATTCACAAAACGGGACGAGTTCTCGCCACCGAATTGCTTCGCGAGTTCTATCGCTTCGTTGATGGCGACCTTTGCGGGAACCTCGCTCCTGTCTGAAAAAAGGAGTTCGTAAAGGCCGAGGCGGAGAATGTTGCGGTCAACGGGTGCGATACGATCAATAGGCCACTCGGGTGCGGCCTTTTCTATAATGAGGTCAAGTTCGGGTTGCTTCTGGAGGACTCCGTCAAGGAGTTTCTCCATGAACGGAATGTCTGATTTATTTTGTGCAAACTCTTCAACGTTGCGTATGAGCGTCTCGTGCATCACGTTCTTTTCAATACTATTTAAATCCCACTCAAAGAGTGACTGAAGAACAATTGAACGTGAAAGGTGCCGATTTGCCATAAAACTAATGAACTACTGTGAACAGTATACCAGATTGTTTTACACAAACGTCCCCGAAACGGGGACGTTTGTGGATTCCTCAAAAAATCCTAAAATTATTTTTCCTTTGTACTCTCCTCCTTCGGCTCTGCGACCGGTGCGGGAACATCTGCGTTTACACCGAGTTCGCTCTTGATGCGTTCTTCCTTCGCCTTGATGCGTGCATCGCGCTTCGCCTTCTCTCCCGCAACGTCCATAACCTGACGACCGTTGTAGTAGCCACATTCAAGGCACATGTGGTGAGGTCGACGTGCAGCACCGCAGTGCGTGCACTTTGAAAGCGTAGGCGCTTTAAGTCCATGATGTGAGCGGCGGTTCCCCGTGTGGGCTCGCGTATGTCGCATTCGTATAACCATAGTGGCAAGAGTGTACCAGATATTCCTGAAAATGCAACAAAAAAGGCCGCAGGGTTCCCCACGGCCTTGGTATCTTCACCGGTTCTCAATGAACCAGTTGTACACCGTGTCCGACTTGTGCCGGGCACAGGTATTCACCCGAAACTTGGTCCATCCGAGACCGGCCTTAAGGATAGGTGCGATTTCATCCTTAAATCCATTGAGAAGAAAATCACGGATAGTTTCCTTTTTTGTCGTATCCAGTGAACCGGTAAACGACAATTGGATTGAGGTACCGTGGCCGTTCATCGGTGTTGCGTACACATCCACCGACCCGAGCCGTTTTCGCTCAAACTGCACCCACTTCTTCGCCGCATTACCTATTTTTTGCGCGGTTTGCACGGCATTGTATTCTTTGCTTTTGCCCATCAGGCGTACCCCCTAAACAAACTGAATTTGAAGAACATGTCGTTTTCAGACGACTCCCCATTTCGCCACAGCGGGCTACATGTGCCGTGATTATGCCACAAAAAATACTTTTTGCAAACAAAAACCCTCGGACCGCAGTCCGAGGGTTTGCGATACGTTCATGCAGCAACTTCCCCACAGGTGTTGTTTTTGCAATACACCTTGTCGCCTTCCCTCTTCCGCAGTGCATGTTGCTTGCGCTTGCACGTTTCATGATCTGCGGTAATCGGAATGGGACGAACGAGTTCACGACCGTTGTTAACAGACATGCACGTCACACGAACGACAGAACTGCCGTTCACACGTTTGAACACGATGTGTTTCCTCCACCACCCACACGAGCGACAACCACCGAGGAGGTCGCCGAGTTCGTGTGCGGGAACAGGTACGATTGAAACGAGTTTTCTTTTACTCACGTATTTCCCCCTATGAAAGAACAAGCGGTTAGTATGTCAAAAAGAAACCTTTTTGCAACATAAAAAGCCGAGCGAATTCGCTCGGCTTTTATTACTGCGGAACCTTATGCAAGGTTTCCGCTTCGCGTGTACACGGCAACGCCGACCGCGTCATTCCCCAGCACCACTTCCGTCTGGTCCGGACTTACACCCTGCATGTGGTGCGCCCAGTTTGAGAGGTGCGAGGTATCCTCGGGAACCTCTTTTCTCTCCAGTACGTGATGGTGCGGGTAGTGCGATAGTTGCGATACCCCTCCTATTTTCATAAAGACCTCCTT
>CAZBMV010000005.1:0-33924 GCA_964493145.1 uncultured Candidatus Saccharibacteria bacterium | reverse complement strand
TTCGCACAAATTGAAGCGAGCCCAATCACTTTCTCCTTCACGTCTCCTTTTATAATCGTTTTCTGCCATTTGAACTCCGGCGGTGCTTTAAGAAGCCCATCAAGGCGAACGTCCGCACACGCGGGATCTACGTTAAGTTTTTTAAGTCCCCTACTGATACCGCGTGCTACGGAACGGGTGATACCGACGCGATCAATTACCTGTGCGGACACCTGCACAACACAAAAATTGAGTGCGCCCTGTTTTTTGAGTGTTTGCGCACGCCGAAAAATCGCTTCGCGATTGCGTGGCGTAATCTTCTTTGAGTCCCCTACATCGGGAATGAGTCTCCAGTCAAAATTACGGGGAATAAGGACAATTCCGACAGCGACAGGACCTGCCAAAGGACCCCTACCAGCCTCATCAACACCAATAACGTGCGTTATTTCTCTTTCCATTTTGTATGAGATACAATGAGTCTACCATGAGCGAAAAGACTCCCCTGACTGCCGACTTTATTCATCTTCATGTACATTCGCACTACTCGCTCTTGAGTGCGCTCCCGACTCCTAAAGAGCTCGTCGCTCGCGCAAAAGAGTACGGCATGCCCGCACTCGCGCTCACCGACAACGGTGCACTCTACGGCGCCATCAATTTTTATAAAGCGTGTGTAAAAGAAGGGATCAAGCCGATTATCGGCATAGACGCGTACCTCGCGCCACGCACTCGTTTTGACAAGGACGCGGGACTGGACAAACCGCGCGGGCGCGTTGTCTTCCTCGCAAAGAACAACGACGGATACAAAAACCTCATCAAGATGGTGACGGAATCCTATGTGAACGGCTTCTACTACCGTCCGCGCGTTGACCATGCACTCATAGAAGAGCTTCACCGTGACCTCATCTGCATCATCCCCTCATTTAGCGGTGAGCCGGTCCTTGCGCTCAAGGAGAATGCGCAGGAAAATGCGGAAGCGACGCTCGCGTGGTACAAAGACCTCTTTGGTACTGACTGCTACCTTGAAATAACGCACCACGCGGAGATTGAAGGTCACGAAGAATTACAGCAAAAAATCAAAACACTCGCACAAAAAACAAATACGCCGCTCGTTGCCGCACACGACGTGTACTACCTGGAGAAACGTGACCACCTCGCGCGCGAGACCATGCTCAAGATCCAGCATGGTGGCGTCGTGGAAACGCAAGATACGGAGGGTGAGCTCGCGCCGAACTTCTCATTCATTTCACAGGAGCAAGCAAAAGAACTTTTTCATGACGATGACGAGGTGGAAGCGCGAAAAAACACCGTGCGAATTGCCGAAGAGTGCACCGTCACCATGAGCCCCGGCTCAACGTGGTACTTCCCCGACTACATCATTGCGAGTGGGAAAGACCCCGATACCGAACTCACCGACACCGCGTACGAAGGTGTCGCGTGGCGCGGACTCTCACTTCAGGATCCTGTGGTAAAGGAACGTCTTGACTACGAACTCTCCGTCATCAAGATGAAGGGGTACGCGAAGTACTTCCTCGTCGTGGGTGACCTCATGCGTGAAGCACGTGAGCGAAAGATACTCACGACCATCCGTGGCTCCGTTGCAGGATCCTTAACGACGTACGTCTTGGGCATCACGAACGTGAATCCCCTTGAGTACAAACTCCCCTTTGAACGTTTCCTCAATCCCGAACGTCCATCCGCCCCCGACATAGACATGGACTACGCCGACAACCGACGTGACGAAATCATAGACTACGTCCGTGAAAAGTATGGAAAGGACAACGTCGCGCAGATAGGTACCTTCGGAACCATGATGGCACGCGCCGCAGTGCGTGACGTCGCACGTGCGCTCGGTCACCCGTACGCGACGGGCGACCGCATTGCAAAACTCATCCCCATGGGAAGCCAAGGTTTCCCAATGACCATAGACAAGGCGCTTGAGATAGAGCCTGACCTCAAGACGCTCTACACAAAAGATCAGGACTCGCGGGAAGTCATAGACCTCGCGCGACAGATTGAGGGGCGTGTGCGACACGTCGGCGTGCACGCCGCCGGCGTCGTCATTGCGCCCGCCCCACTCACCGAATTTGTTCCCGTACAGCCCGACCCGAAGACCGGCAAACTCATCACCCAGTACGAAATGCATTCCGTGGGTGAGGACGGCGTCGGACTCCTCAAGTTTGACTTCCTCGGCATCAAGAACCTCTCCATTCTCGCCGATGCGGTGAAGCGCGTAGAAAAAATTCACGGCGTGAAAGTGGACATTGAGCACATTCCCCTTGATGATGAAAAAACGTTCGCCATGCTCGCGCGCGGTGAGACGATGGGACTATTCCAATTAAATGGAAGTGGCATGACTGCGTTCTTGAAGCAACTCCGCCCGACGACCATCCACGACATCAACGCCATGGTTGCGCTCTACCGCCCAGGACCGATGGAATCCATTCCACAGTACATTGAGCGCAAGCACAACGCATCGCTTATCTCGTACCTTGACCCGCGCCTTGAAACCATTCTTGATCGTTCGTACGGTGTCATCACGTACCAAGATGACGTCATGATGATTGCGCGCGAACTCGCGGGGTACAGTTGGCTTGATGCGGACAAACTCAGGAAGGCGATGGGAAAGAAAATTCCCGAGGTCATGGAAGCGGAGAAAGAAAAACTCCTCAAGGGATTCGTTGAGTACGGCAAACTTTCCGTGTCACTCGCGACGAAACTTTGGAAACTCATTGAGCCGTTTGCCGCGTACGGATTCAACAAAGCGCACGCCGCGAGTTACGGACGCGTCGCGTACCAAACCGCGTACATGAAGGCGAACTATCCCGAGGAGTACATGTCCGCCGTCCTCACCGCCGACTCGGGCGATACGGAAAAAATATCTGAAATCATTCAGGAGTGTGTACGCATGGGTATCGAGGTGCTCCCTCCCGATATTAATGAAAGCTTTGCGCCGTTCTCCGTCGTTCCCGCTAAGGAAGATACGCCAGCAAAGATTAGGTTCGGGCTAACTACCATTAAGAATTTTGGCGAGGGTATCGCCGAATCCATCATTGAGGAACGAAAGACGAACGGTTCGTATCTGTCACTCCAAGACTTTCTCACGCGCGTCACCTCAAAGAACCTCAACAAAAAATCGCTTGAGGCACTGATCATGTCGGGATCGTTTGACTGTTTTGAGGAGCGAGGCACGATGCTCCACAACCTTGAGACACTGCTCGCGTACCACAAAGAGCAGTCGCACGGGAAAGAGTCGGCGCAAGATTCACTCTTTGGAAATCTTGATACGCACGCGATACACTCCCTCGTCCTCGCCCCAGCAGAACCGGCGACAAAGCACGATAAACTCCGGTGGGAAAAAGAACTCCTCGGCGTGTACGTGTCGGGGCATCCGCTTGATGAGTATAAAGCGGAGATAGAAAAGCGCCCGCGCATCGGCGCGCTCAAGAAAGAGACGCGGAACGGCATACCCGTCGTCACCGCGGGTATGGTGGAGAGTATTCACGAGATTCTCACAAAGAAAGGCGACCGCATGGGATTTATCACCATCGGCGATGGTGTGGAGAGTATTGAGATTGTCGCATTTCCCGAACTCTATCGTGAACAGCACGACCTTTTCACCCAAGGTACCTGCGTCGCCGTTCAGGGGAAAATATCCATGCGGAATGAGGAGTCAACCATTGTCATTGAGCGTATCAAGGCACTCCCGAAATCGTCATCCGTTGACAATACATAACGTCGCGATAGGATAGATACACCAGAGATTGCGGTGACCACCAATCACCGGCACTATTCCATTTAACTGGAATAGTGTGGAAGGACTCTTCCCTAATCTGCACGAAAGTGTCTAACGGATTTCCGTTAGGAAGCTCGGTGGAACCGCGGCTTTGCAGAGGCAAAGATCGTCCGAGTAAAGAAGCGACCGATGTCGTCTCTTTACTCGGACGTTTTTCGTTTATTCAAACAAAGTTCGTTGAAGGTGTTGTGTGTAAAAAGCATCGCGGAGCCCGCACAGGGCGAGCGTAGCAAGGCCTGGAATTCATAAAATAAAATTTTATGAATTCCAGGCCTATGCGTGGTTTTTACACATAATACCTGAGAAAGAACTTTGGAAATTTTAATTACAAAAATTACTCATGAACCAACACCTTGAACACAAACGTCACACGCTCGCCCACCTCCTCGCGCTCGCGGTACGGCGAGAGTTTCCGCATGCAAAGCCGACCATCGGTCCCGCGATTGAGCACGGCTTTTACTACGACTTTGACTTTAGCGGTGGTGACGCACCAACGGAAAAAACGCTCCACTCGCTTGAAAAAAACATGCGAAAAGCGCTCCCATCGTGGAAGCATTTCTCTCACCGCACGGTAACTCCTGACGAGGCGCGTGAGGTATTCAAGGGAAACCAGTACAAAACGGAACTCATTAACGACCTTGAGAAGAGTGGCGAAACCATAACGCTCTACACCGTGGGCGAGGGTCACTTTGAATTCACCGACCTCTGTCGTGGTGGGCACTGCGAAGCGCCGGCGACAGACATTGACCCCGACTCGTTCACGCTGACTTCGGTCGCCGGCGCCTACTGGCGCGGAGACGAGAAGAACGCGATGCTCACCCGCATCTACGGACTCGCATTTGAAACGAAAGAAGAACTTGGTGCACACCTCGCGCAACTTGAGGAAGCGAAGAAACGCGATCATCGCAGACTGGGGAAAGAGATGGACCTCTTCACCTTCTCTGAACTCGTCGGCTCAGGACTTCCGCTCTGGACGCCAAAGGGTACGCTTATCAGAAGTCTACTTGATGAGTACGTGTGGGACCTCCGCACGAAGCACGGATACACGCGTGTGACTATTCCACACATCACCAAAAAAGACCTCTACATAACCTCTGGTCACTGGGAAAAATTTGCAGAAGAACTTTTTCGTATCACCACGCGCGAGGGAAAAGAGTACGCTCTCAAACCGATGAACTGCCCGCATCACACACAAATTTTTGACAGGTGCCCACACAGTTACCGAGACATGCCACAGCGCTATGCCGAAACGACAATGGTGTACCGTGATGAGCAATCTGGTGAACTTGGAGGTCTCACGCGTGTACTCTCAATTACGCAAGATGATTCACATGTTTTTTGCCGCCACAATCAGGTAAAGGAAGAATTCTTCAGAATATGGGACATTATTGATACCTTCTATAAAACATTTGGGTTTAACTTGCGAGTGCGTCTATCCTTTCACGAACCGACAGCATTTGAAAAATATCTCGGGACAAAAGAGATTTGGGAAAATGCAGAAAATGCACTTCGTGAAATTGCACGTGAGCGAAATGCAGATTACTTCGAGGCGCCAGGAGAGGCTGCAATGTATGGCCCCAAACTTGATTTCATGGCAAAAGATTCAATTGGACGCGAGCACCAAGTTGCAACTATTCAACTTGATATGAATCTTCCTGAGCGATTCAACCTTACCTGTACCAACGAAAAGGGTGAAAAAGAGCGTATCGTCATGATTCACTGTGCGATTATGGGTTCCATTGAGCGTTTTTCTGCAGTTCTCATAGAGCATCTTGGAGGCAACTTCCCCCTCTGGCTCTCACCGGAACAAATTCGCATCATTCCGGTTGCTGAGGCACACAATGAATACGCAAAGCATGTGCACGAGGAACTCAAAGCAATCGGCATTCGTGCAGTGCTGGACGATAGTAATGATTCACTTGGCAAGCGCATTAGGAATGCAAAGACCGACCGCATTCCCTACTTCGCCGTTGTCGGCGATAAGGAAGTTGCGGGGAAACATGTCACATTGGAATCACGCAAAGGTGAATCGGTGGAGATATCACTCTCAAAACTCGGCAACCACCTCCTCACCGAGATTGACACAAAAACGTTGTAGGAATTTACTTCTTCAAAGTGCACCAGAACAAAAAAATCCGGCATGTGCCGGATTTTTTTGTGCGTTCTTATGAGAGCAGTGAGGTGAGTCGCTCTTTGTTGATGACAATCCAATCCCCCTCCTTCGGGTACCGTGCCTTCGCGCGTGCGATGACCGTATCAAGCATTGCGAAGTGTGCGGAAACATCCGGACTATGCCCTGCAATGAAACGGAGCGCATCGCTTGAAACGAGTGCGTACTGTTCGTGTGCGCGAATCTCAAGTACATGGAGTTCGTCGGTCTCTACAGGTATGGTGTGGCCGAGGTCAAACTCGCCGACCGGAAGATTCTTTGGAACCGAAAGTGTGCTCTCCTCTCCCGAAGATTCGGGACCGCTATAATCTGTTACCTCCGTTACGGACGCACGTTCAGGTTCTTGCGGCTTTCGTTTTTTTTTAGAACGAGTGCGTACGCGACGAAGAGTCCCCAGAGAACGAGCGCTACGTAGAAGAGCGTCGTGAGCATTGGTCCCGCCTCAAATCCCGTGTACGGAACTTGCGAGAGTGAGATGCCCGTTGCGGCACCAACCGTTACATCAAGATTACACGTGCGGCGAATGTTTCCATTGTATACCGTGAGCGTGTACGTCGTTGACTCTGTCGGACGAACGGTAATTCCACCACGATCCTCATTTACATTCCTATCATCATCTGAATCAAGCATTTCGCGAGATGAATCACGAAGTACGAGACGGTCGGTGCGTTCATTATTCCATGAGAGGACAATCGGCTGACCTACGGAAACGACGTTGTCTGAGACGCTAAAGACACATCGTGGTGCACTTCGGTCATTATCATCGTCGTCGTCATCGTTATCATCATCTTCGTCAACGCGGACGGTGACGCGACACGTATCGGTATCACCACCATTACGCGCGGTGAGCGTGAAGGTTGTGTCTTCGTCAATGGTCACGCGCTCGCTTCCATCATCCTCCACATCGCCGACACCGTTGTTGATATCTACGTCGTCAGCATTCGTCGTGCGCCACGTGAGTGTCACACGATCCCCCTCGTCAACACGGGTATCGCTCGCGGTGAAGGCATCACAACTTACATCTTCATCGTCATCACTATCATCGTCATCACTATCATCGTCTTCACTATCATCGTCATCACTATCATCCTCATCCACACGAACGGTGACACGGCACGTGTCGGTATCACCACCATTACGCGCGGTGAGCGTGAAGGTTGTGTCTTCGTCAATGGTCACACGCTCGCTTCCATCATCCTCCACATCGCCGACACCGTTATCAATGTCTACGTCGTCAGCATTTGTTGTACGCCATTCAAGAGTGATTGTGTCTCCTTCGTCAACAAGAGTGTCGCTCGCGGTGAATGAATCACAAGAAACATTGTCGTTGTCGTCAATGTCGCGTTCCACAACGACCGTCGCAATGCACCACGTTGAGCCACCAGGACCTGATGCGACGAGCACATACGTTCGTGATGTTGCCGGCGACACATCGCGTGAGCCACTTCGTCCGACGGTACCGATACCGTTGTTAATAGATACGTTTGTCGCGTTTCGGGTTGACCAAACAAGTTCCACCTCTTCACCCTCATCTATTGAACCAGGGCGTGCCGTGAATGTACACGTTGGGCTCTGATGTGTTGGATAGTTAGGGTAATCATACGTATACGTTGGATACGTGTAGGTTGGGTACGTATACGTTGGGTACACGTAGTCGTAATATCCACCACCATAGTTATAGGGGTAGTAGTTGTCGTAACCATAGTCGTAGTACGGATACGCATACGCGAGTTCTGTAGAATCGCCACCGGCATCTCCATATACGTAATCTTCATACACGTCACCACCTGCATCGGCATACACAACGTCATCTGTGGTGTCGCCTCCAGCATCCACTACTGCGTCACTCCCGTAATCATACGCATCACCGATGCCTCCGTAGTCATTGTAATCATAATCATAGAAATCACCTGAATAGAGATCGTCGTAACTGTACGCATCACCGATGCCGGCGTAATCATCGTAATTGTAGTCGTAGTTGTATGAGGAGTAGTCATACGCATCACCGATGCCTGAATAGTCATCGTAGTTGTAGTCATAATTATAAGAAGTGAAGTCATACGCGTCACCAATACCACCGTAGTCTGCGTAGTTGTAGTCGTAGTTGTATGAGGAGTAGTCGTACGCATCACCGGCACCACCGTAGTAGTCTTGATAGTCGTAATACGAGTAGTCTTGTGTCGCTGTGTAGTTATACGCGTCACCAATCCCTCCGTAGTCGGAGAAATCGTACCCGTAGTCAAACTCCTGAGCACGAACGGTGATTGACACCCCAAGAAGCACACCGAGAGCAACAATCGCTCCGATGATGTGTGTGGTTGTTTTGTGTGTAATATTCATAACGTTTTTTGTATGTAATCTTCACTCCTCTAAATATTCTCACCTACGACGGTACGCAAGAATATTGGAAAAATGAAAAGAAAGGGTTGGGACGGCATGCGCTTCGCACATGCCGTCCGCCCGCTCCAAGGATTACTCCTTGGAGATAAAAGGAGCGATTGACCCCCTCGCGGTGTTCTGCTTGAGGGTGGCGATTTGAGGCCCCATGATCCAGAGTCCCTCGCTCACGTCCTTGTCGTCGTGCGGATAAACCGTGAGGTCATCCTCCGCGCGGACGAGGATCGTGGACTTTTCCGTGAGCCCACTCCAATGAAACTGGAGTGAGATGCCGATGGGGTCTTTCCCCTCGGCATAGAGCCGATACACCTTCGGTGTACCGAGCTTCTCCGTCTTGTCCATCTTCGGGGTGGCGACCTTGCCAGTCACCACCTCGTAACGGCCATTAGTCACCCTCCCGCCTTCGGTCTTGCGACCGTTGACGCGGTAGGAAGCTTGGGGCTTCCCGCCGTTCCAGACGTAGAGCAAGAACGTGCGTGGCTTCCCAGCCGACACACTTCCCTCCTGGTACGCCCGCATGAGACGGGGACCCGCCTCATTGACGCGCCGTTGCCGTTCTTCGGCATCGGCGGGCGCCACGTTCATGCCAGCCATCATCTTGCCGTCATGCTTGACGTTCAAGACGAGGAGGTCCCAGCAGGTGGGTTGCCCCGGCCGCTCGCAGGTGCCGGCGTAGGCCGACAGCGAAACGAGCGTAGCGAGAACTGCAATGAAAAACTTATTCATCACTTGCCTCCTTTCGGTTGAATGGTACCGACCACCTTCGGCGGCGGCACCACACTGACGGTGAACGCCTGTTTCTTCGCCGGCTCCGGCAGTGTTTCGTGCCAGAGCTTCTCCTTTTCCACCGTTTTTTCAACCGGTGGAAAAGGAGTGGTGAAAAATGCTTTTTTGATTGCCGGCAGTCCCCAGTAAAGGAAAACTGCGAGAACAAGAATGAGTGCCCCCCACAGAAACATGGACGGCCTCTTTCTTTCCGAAAAAACTTCTTCAATGGCCATGGTGGGCCTCCTGTTTTTTAAATTAAAAAGAACAACTCGTATCACTCGCATTGCGAGCGACTTATGGCACAAAAAGATGCAACTTTTGTGTACAAAGCCGCTAACAATCATTTATGTGGCTTACCTGAGCCGTGGATGCTCAATGAGCAACGAGAACTTTACTTGCCTTTATTCTACCTCAAATCGCTATTTTTGTCAATGTTTTGTTTCTCTCCCCTTCATTTCTCTGCATACGAGCACCTCCGTGAGATGCGGATATGAAAAAAATAAAAAGAAAGGTTGGTGACGGGCGCGCTTGCGCGCCCGTCACATCAACCGTTAGCGGATACTCACCCCACTGTACTGCTGTGGAGCGCTCCCGCTCCCGCGCTCAATGGCATTCATGGCCGTGATGCTTTTACACCCACGGCTCACGAACTCATTCCGCGCGGCGCGGAGGTCCGACACCGGCGAGTGGAATGTGCTCAGGTCATGAAACATGACCCGCATCATATCCCCTTCGACAAAGTCAGACGGTATCGGGAAGCGATGCACACCCGTCACGGTACCTTGGAAGAGTACGCGCGACTGACCGTTCGACTTCAAGAGCGTCACGGTCACATGGTGCGAAGTCGTGCTGAGAGAAAGTTTTCCCTCCGCACGTGCCTTACGAAATACTGCACCGAAGCGACGTGAGACATCGCCTGAAGCAAAGTATCCCGCACCCGAGCGCGAAGCAGCGATTGCCTGGCTTACGCCTAGGATCATTACCGCTTTCTCTTCCCACACCGCGAGTTCCACGAGGTGCTCGGGAACACACGCGGTAGGCTGCACCACGACCGGCGCCGACTTTGGTGCCCATCCACGAACAATTCCATGGTTGTTGCAACCATGAAACCGCATGGCAATGACGCCGCCTCCGAGATCGCACACCTCCGTTTTCCGCGTGGGCGGATTGCGGAGTGCAACCAAGGCGCCGTAGTCCACTTGGTGTTTACCCTCACGGGTAAACGTCAAGCGGTCAAGGACGACGCCATTCGGCACGTCCATGGTCTGACACGCACCGCGGCTGTGCATCTCCTGGTACATCACGCACTGATTGTGCGTGAGCCCGAGGAGCTTACAGGCGACGTCGTAGCCGCCAGTAAACCCCTGAGCATGCATCGTTCCCCAGGGCTTCCCTTGCGGGGCACCCTTACTTGTAGGAAACGTTACATGCATCGGCGCAGATGTTTGCGCGACCGCAGTTTTCTGCGAGTCGGGTTGCGTCGGTGCCGGCTGCGGTTGTTGACCGGGCTGCATGTTCGCACAGCCCACAAGTACTACACCTGCGAGGAGCGCCACGAGAGCGCTTTTGAGCATGGCCATGATGGCCTCCTTTCTAATTCAGAATTTAAAAGATCTGGGAACTTACACTTATATTATACACTAAAACACGTTTTCTGTCAAAAACGGCTTGGGTTGGGGCTATTCTTGCTTTAGCGGTTTTGACCCAACGAGAACCGCTTCTACGATGAAGCGATCATCTTTCGTTGCGAATGAATTACACGTGGCGAGAACGAGTGTTGATGTTCCCCACTCTATCTCCACTTCGGCATCAGACGCTTTCGTTTCGTACACTCGCTCAACGCTGTAGAGGTACTCGGTGTCGCGTGAGCGAAGGCGAATGGTGTCACCCCACGAAAGTTTTTGAATTCCATTAAACGCTTGAAAATTTTTATTGTTCACCACAGGAAGGTAACTGGAGTGTCCGAGAAGAAAAATGGTTCCCTCGTTCTTGAAATCTGCTCCGTCGGGGTGACGGACAACGCCAGTGAGCAGAGCCGCATCAAGCGCTTCAACCGTACTCTCTTCCGGGTTGAGGACTCTGACTTCCCTCCCCTCAAGTGAGTCAAAAATGATTGTTGTCGGGAGCGGGTCTACATCAACTGGAACAGTATCGGGTACCTGCTCATCGGTGTCCACAACCTCTTGTACCTCAGGAATAATTTCTTCAGGAGATTCGGGGAGAAGGTCGGCAAACGAAAGTGCGAGATATGTGATCGCAACTGTGCCAACAGCCACAAAGAAAAAAGTAACAACATCACCTCGTGTTACAGATGAATGTACACTGTTTTTATTTTGCGGGTTCATAGAAAAAATAGCGTCATATTATAATACATCACTTTTCATTTTTGTCAATCTTATCGTAATGGTTCAATAGCTTGGAAACACCCCCAAATTTAATACACTGTTTCTATATGACATACACAACTAACCCTCAAGCTCCAAAGGTACGAAGAGACGCGGTACTTTTTGCAGATAAACATGGTGTTCGTACTGCGGCCAGGAGATACGGAGTATCTCCTGGTACGATCTCGAAATGGCGACAGCGTGCGAAGGTAGTTGGTCTCCATCCCATACCAACCAAGAGTAGTCGTCCCAAACATAGTCCCAGGGCTTTAGACAAGGATCTAGTGATGAAGATTGTCGACAAACGATTGCTCCTCAACCGCTCTGCGGAGGTGGTACATAAAGCACTCAGTGAAGATGGAGTTGCAGTCTCTCTTATGTCCGTGAAGCGGACACTAGGCGGACACTAGATCGAGGTGGTTATTTAAAGAAGCGTAGTCCGTGGAAGCGCTATCATGCACCATCACCACGACCATACGCGGATGCTCCTGGAGCCTTAATTCAAGCCGATACGGTACACTTAGCTATTCATGGCAAGACCGTGTTATATGTCTTCACTTGCATTGATGTGCATTCAAGGTGGGCGTATGCCCGTTGCTATACCAAGGCTAATACTCGGACTGCCAGCTTGTTTATCAAACAAGCGCAGGTGGCAGCGCCTTTTCTCTTTCGATGTGTGCAGACAGATAATGGTCCTGAGTTCAGTACTTCATTCACAGAGCGGATACAGATCAGACACCGTCATACGAGAGTACGGCAGTCTAATGATAATGCTCATATAGAACGATTTAATCGGACATTGCGAGAGGAGTGTATGGACGCACTGCCGATACACCTGACGACCATTAATCGAGCCCTCCCTAAATATTTAAAACACTACGTGGAGACGAGACATCATTTTGGTATTGATTTGATGAAGCCAGTTCAATTATTAACACTAAGTGTTTCCAAGGTCTTGATTAGATAACGTCCTATTTATACTATAATTCCCCATGGGGAATTATAGTATAAATAGAAAAAAGCCTCGTGTTGCCGAGGCTTCAAGCGTGCACTATTTCTTCTTTACCTGCCCTGCCCCGACAATACCGATTGCCTCAGCGACATCGTGGTGGAGTGTGACGGTTTTTACCCCCTCAAGTCCCCGAAAAATGAAGCCGAAACGATTCTCGCTACCAGGACCGAGGTCAAACGGTGTTGCACTCAACGTCTTGCTCCACGAAAAGCGAACCGCCCATCCGTCAGGGTACTTTTTCGTATCTACATCAAATACGTCCTCCGAAAAAAGTATAATGTTCTTAATGTGACGCACAGTATTCTCCACATCACGCTCACTTTCACCCATGATGCGAAACTTCATCTTTTCTCTGTTTTTTCTGATTCTCTCCAGAATCATTTTTTTGAGGTACGTGACAAACGGAGGTTCGGATACTCGTTTCTCGTTCATGTGAATTCTCCTTTCAGTACAACACGGGAAGAAACTCTGTACTACTTTTATAACGAATGTACATGTGTGTCAATGGCGTCACCCCGTCATTGACGCACCTGGTATTGAGGTATAGCATGACCACACTATGAACGACACCCACGACACGCGAACACTGGTGACGAAAGTACTCGCCGTTATCGGTTTTATCGCTACCATCGCCGCCATTCTTTCGCTCGTGGTGAAAGGCCTTGAGCGTGCCCCGGGTGCGTTCGCTTCTCTTGCATCGGTTGCCGAGCGAGTGAACACGTACCGTCCGCTCCATGAACTTACTATCGCAACAGAAAAAACCGTTGTGAATTCCGGTGAATCATTCCAAATATCGTGGACGAATGTCCGCCAAAACGGCGAGTACCATTTTTCATACACGTGCGATAGTGGCGTATCGCTTGAAGTGCGTGGCGAGGGGGGGACCATCCCCATGAAGTGCACGGATATCCTCACGCTCCCCGAGACCGCTCATGGACTTTTTCTCGCCGTTCATTCAGACAACCTCAGGTTTGCAGACACCTATTTAACCGTTACATTCAAGGACAAACGAAAGAGTGAAGAACTCAAAAACACTACAAAGGTAACCGTGGTGAATGCGGCAATCCCCGCACGCGATGAAGCAACAGACGAGAGCGTAGCACCAAACAACCAACAGGCAGACGCAGTGAGACAAACGAATGCAGACCTAAAAATAACCATGCTCGGTAGCGGTAGGATACGTGACGGAGTGTTTTCATTCTCATCAACGTTTGATAGTGACAACCAGAACGCAATCCGTTTTGATGTAAAAAATGTCGGAACAAACATTTCCGATGTGTGGAATTTCACCGCAATTCTTCCGAATGGCGAACGCTACACATCACCGATGCAGGTGGCACTTCGCCCCGGGGATCACATTGAATTTACGCTCGGGTTCTTCCTCGGCGATGAACGCTCACCTGTTTCGCTCTCTGTCACCACTCACTCAAAGTCAGACGTAAACAGCACAAACAATACTACCGTCCTCAGTACACCCGTGAAGGATTGAGCACGTGGACTAAAAATAAATCACGAGCAACGATACGGTGATTCGCTAAAATATCACTTAGACATCTGGGTTCCTCGATGTCTAGGTTGATGCAAGAACGAGGAATGCGAAATCATTTTTTATGAAACGTATTCAATATACGGTGAATAAAAAATAATGAGCAATGACAAAGTTATTGTACAACCTAGACATCGAGGTTGGCCATGTGAGCGTTGGACTGTATAAACGACTTCCTGCTTGAAACGTCCGTTCCCATGAGGATATCAAATACTTTGTCCGCATCCTGTGCATCAAGAATGGAGACTTGCTTCAAGACTCTATGTTCCGGATTCATGGTCGTCTCCCAGAGTTCCTCAGCGTTCATTTCGCCAAGACCTTTGTACCGCTGAATGCGAACTTTAGCATTTTTTGCCCCAGTCTCTGCTTTTTCTTCTCCCTCTTCTTCTACTGATTCATCTTCGTCGCCCTCAGCAACATCAGCCTCCTCGCCGACGAGTTTCATTTTTTCTTCATCCGTGTACGCGTAGAGCACTTCCTTCCCTTTTTGTATTTTGTAGAGCGGTGGTTGTGCAATGTAGAGGTACCCGCCATCAATAATCGGTCTGAAGTAACGATAGAAAAGGGTGAGGAGGAGCGTACGAATGTGTGCACCGTCAACGTCGGCATCGGTCGCAATGATAATTTTGTGGTAACGAAGTTTTGAAAGATCAAAAACGTCTCCGATTGCGGTTCCGAGTGCCACAACGAGATTCTTTACCTGTTCAGATGCGAGCATACGGTCAAGGCGAGCACGCTCAACGTTGAGAATTTTTCCACGGAGCGGAAGGATTGCCTGTGTACGGCGATCGCGACCCATTTTGGCAGAACCGCCTGCAGAGTCTCCCTCCACAATGAAGAGTTCCGACTCCTCCGCGCTCTTTGTCTGACAATCAGCGAGCTTACCCGGCAGGGTCATTCCCTCAAGCGCCCCCTTGCGGAGCACGGAATCCTTCGCCGCCTTTGCCGCCTTGCGCGCCTTAACGGCAATGACGACTTTATTTATAATTGCTTTCGCATCATCGGGGTTCTCTTCCAAAAATTCATTAAAGGCATCTCCAAAAACCGTCTCAACAGCACCACGCGCCTCCACAGACCCGAGTTTTGCCTTCGTCTGTCCCTCAAACTGTATTTCGGGCATCTTTACCGAGACGACGGCGGTAATACCTTCAAGGACGTCTTCACCGGTGAATGTCCCATCCTTCTCCTTGAGGTAGTTGTTTTTCTTTGCGTAGTTGTTGAGCGTTCGCGTGAGTGCAGTCTTGAAGCCGGTGATGTGTGTGCCGTGTTCCGGGTTGTAAATATTGTTCGCAAATGCGCTGATGCGCGGACTGATGTCGTCAACGTACTGGAGCGCAACCTCCACGGAGAGAACCGCAGGATCTACGTTCTGCTTTTCCACGTAGAAAATGTTTCGGTGTACCGGTGTCTGGTACTCGTTATTGAATGCGACGAGCGAACGGAGTCCTCCCTCAAAGAAGAAGTGCATGTGCGGTACCTCAAGGTGCTCATCGGCAAGGTACTGCTTTCCCGCGAGTGAACTGAGAAACTTCTGCACGTCCTTCTCGCTCATCTCCTTCGCTTCCTCTTCCGTTGGACGAGCGTCAATGACGCTGATGCGCATACTCTTCACGAGGTACGCCTGCTGGCGGAGGTGGGAAACGATGCGCTTGTAGTCATACTTTACCTCATTGAAGATGGTGTCATCGGCTTTAAAGGTAATGATTGTTCCCTGCAACTTTGATGCGCCAACCTTTTTTACCTTTGCCTTCGGCTTTCCAATTTGGTACTCCTGAATGTGGTATGCACCATCGCGATGAACTTCCGCAATGACGTGCGTTGAGAGTGCATTCACCACCGAAACACCTACGCCGTGGAGACCGCCTGAAACTTTGTACCCCTCACCGCCGAACTTACCTCCTGCATGGAGCGTCGTCATGATGGTCTCAAGGGCGGATACCTTCGTCTGCTTGTGAACGTCAACGGGAATACCGCGACCGTTATCAACGACGCGGATGTAGTTGCCGGGGAGGAGGGCGACTTCAATACGATTTGCAAACCCACCCATCGCCTCGTCGCGTGAGTTATCAAACACCTCCCAAATGAGGTGATGGAGTCCATCGGGACCTGTCGTACCGATGTACATGCCTGGGCGCTTTCGGACAGGTTCAAGCCCCTCAAGGACCTGAATGGAATCGGCGCTGTATGAACTTTGTTTACTCACGATGGTGTGGCGTTTAATGGACGTATAATACAGAAAAGTATAGCAGATTTGAGCCGTTTTGTCCCTCCTTCCCCTGTGCGATTTTTATTGTTTTGTGCTGCCTAACGTGCTATTCTGTCGCATTAGGTCTTTGTACACGAAAGGAGAGCGGGCACCATGAGTACTCCGGAAGACGATGTGCTGTTTGTTATCCAGCGTTCTTCGGATAATGCGTTTCTCTATTCACGTAGTGAAATCGCGGTTCCGAGCACAACGACGTGGGGCTCGTTCTTTTCCCCGCCTGAAGGGCACGGTTTGGTAGTACTGCGCGAACAGGATTTGTTCAACATCGGATTTTGTGATTACGAAACCCAATGCTCGCACCTACCCGACATTGTGGCAAAAATGACGGACGAGCAGTACCCAGAAGGCACACTGTCACTCCTTCTTCTCACCGTTGAAACTGATACTTCTTTCGATGAGGATGAAGAGTGCAAGATAGTGCATTGACTCCACCGCACCAAACCCACCATTTCATGGTGGGTTTTTCATACTCCATGCTTACCGAACGACGAAACCTTTCTCAGTGCATGCACCCGTAACGCGCTCCATGATAGTCCCCACCTCCTCATCGGTGAGGGTTTTTTCGTATGACTGGAACACGAGCCTGAATGCATACGATACCTTCCCCTCCTTCGCAAATTCATCAAAGAGTGAGGTACGGATGAGGAGGTCTCCCGCGTGCGCGTGGATGAGTGCCATGACGTCCTCGGAACTCGTCCCCTCATTGACCCACAGCGCAATGTCACGAGAGACGAACGGGTACGACGAGTACGGAACGAACGTCACGTCCGGAGGTGGCACGTACACATCGTACGCAGTCGGTGCGGGGAGTTGCGTGAGACGTTCGGTGAGGTTGATTTCCGCCACACCCTTCTCTATGTGTGCGGAGAGTTGCACCCCGAGCACCCCTTCAAGATTTGTGAGGACGTCCGTGAGCGTGGCGTCGTCTTTCGGTGAATGCCCTTGCTGTTTCGTACGCACGCCGATGGCGAGTGACACGTGCTCAGACACATCGGCACCATCGTTCGCTTTCCCAAATACCGTCCCTATTTCAAAGACACGAATGTCTCGCACGCCAAGGAGGTCGGCATTCGGCATGTTGCGGTCAAGAACTTCTACGAGATTTTTTGCGAGTGAACTTCGGAGACACCCCTTGTCGCTCGCGAGTGCGTTCTGGAGTTCAATCACGTCGCGGTTACGGAATGACGAGGTGATGACCTCGGAAAAACCGAGTTCAATGAGTGCGGTACGAATTTTTTCGGAGTAGTAGAATCGTGCATTGTATTCGGAGAGCGGAGTTGGTGCCGGAGTGACGGAAGCGATGTGCTCGTACCCGTACACACGCCCTATTTCAGCAATGACATCTTCCGCAATGAGAATGTCTCTGCGCTCAAAGGGAGCAGTGACATTCCATCCACCATCGGTACGCTCGTACGAAAATCCGAGCCGTTCAAAAATACCTTCAACATCTTTCGCTGAAAGTGAAATGCCGAGGAGTGCGTTCGTCCGTTGGAGCGATACCGGTACCACCTCATTTTTTTGTACACGCGGATATGCATCGCTATACCCTTCTACGGTGCCCCCCGCAATTTCACAGACGAGACGGGCACACTCGGCGAGTGCGTACGGAACGAGTTCCGGAGAAAGGTTGTTTTCAAAACGCTTTGAAGCATCGGTCTGGAGTTTGAGGTACTGCGACGCTTTTCTGGTAACCTGCGCGTCAAAGTGTGCCGCCTCAATGAGAATGTCCGTCGTCGCCTCGTCAATTTCTGCCGCCTTTCCACCTTTAATACCCGCAATGCCAATCGGAGCATCTCTGTGACCATCGGTAATGATTTGCACTCCACTCGTGAGTGTGTACGTGTCTCCCGAGAGCGTTGTGACTGTCTCCCCCTCCTTCGCCATGCGCACCCCGAATTGCCACACGCCGTCCTCGCACGTGAGTTTCCCCGCATCGTACGCGTGGAGCGGCTGCCCGAGTGCGAGCATGACGTAGTTCGTCGCATCAACGACATTGTTGATGGAACGTTGACCGAGCGCGCGAAGGCGCGATGCGAGCCACTCAGGTGATGCACCTACTTTCACACCACGCACGTGCGCGACTGCGAATCGGTCGCAGGTGTTCGTATTTTCTATGTGTATCGCAACCGTATCTGTCGTCTTCGTGAGCAAATTTTCTCCATGGAGCGGATCATGAGCAAGTGGTGTGCCGGTGAGGGTCGCAATCTCTCGCGCAATGCCCCGATGTGAGAGACAGTCTGCGGCCCTGTCAGGTAACACTTTTACGTCAATCACATCATGGCCGTCAACTTGTTCTGTCCCCTCAATTTCAAACGCGTGGAATGTGAGGAGGTTTTCAATTTCCTTTACCGAGGGAATTTTCTCGCCACAGTAATCTTTGAGCCATTCATGAAGTACTAGCATATAGGTAATCTAAAAACTAAAATCCGTAAGCCAAAATGTAATCAAAAGTCATAAATTTCCGTACCAAACCGGTGAGTGTATTTTGTTTTTTAATGTTGCATTCCATTTTGTATTCAGGCCTGTGGATTTAGGATTAAAATTGGTTTACAAACCGCAAATCACCATTGTAGAGCGAGCGAACATCATCAAACTCGTACTTCATAAACCCGAGGCGGTCTATCCCCATGCCAAAAGCGAAACCCGAGTACACTACTGGGTCAATTCCCGACCACTGAAGTACGTTTGGGTGCACCATGCCTGCACCCATCACCTCAACCCACTTCCCGACGAGTTTTGAATTTCCTGAATTGAGTCGCATGTCCACCTCAACCCCGGGCTCAACGAACGGAAAGAAGCTTGGACGAAACCGCACCTCTACATCACCTTTAAAGAATCGTGAAAAGAAATATTCAATAGTTCCCTTAAGGTGCCCCATGTGAACTCCCTTATCAACGTAGAGTCCCTCCAGTTGGTAGAATTGCGCCTCGTGCGTTGCGTCGGTCGCCTCATTGCGAAAGACTTTCCCGGGAACGATTACCCGAATGGGTGGCGTGTGAGATTCCATGTAACGCGCTTGCACCGGAGAGGTGTGCGTGCGGAGAACCGTCGGTTCTGCAACATCGCTTTTTTTAAACCAGAACGTATCCTGCATGTCACGTGAGGGGTGGTCTTTCGGCACATTGAGTCTGTCAAAGTTGTACCGTTCACGTTCCGCTTCAGGGCCTTCGGCAAAGACAAAACCTATTTCAGAAAAAATGGCGTTGATCTCGCTAATCATGTGACTCATGGGGTGTCGGTGCCCCTCTGCTTTATTTTGTGTCGCCATACTTATTCGGTTTGCAAAAGTACCTGGTAAATGAGAAATCCATCGTACACGTAGACGTTTCCGCTTTCAACATTCATATAAAGATTGTTTCCCATGACGAGCGGCTGAACATTTTGCCACGAACGGTCGTCAACCTCAACGACATAGATTCCATCCTCAAGAGCGAGGATGACGAAGTCGGTCGTGCCGGGGTAAAAATCAAAATCGTGTATCTTCTGCCACTTCCTATCAATGCGTATCGCTGGTTCACACGCAGTATCTTTTGGAACGGTTTGCACGGGGTGCATAACGAGATTGTTCTCTACGGGGAGTGTCGTATCCTGCTCAGGTACTTCCGGCTCATCGGTGGTAAGCGTGCTCGTGCTCGTCGTGCTGTACGGAGGAAAATCAGCCGCACAGTAGTAGTACGGCATTTCTTCAAAGGACCCGACCCACGTTGCGTAAAGTTCTTCTCCGGCACGCGAGAGGCGAACACCCCCCGAAACAATCGTTGAAGTCGCATTTTCGCTTTCTTTTGTTGTCGTCGCCTGCGTAAAGAGATTACGAAGTTTGCGCTCTTCAGCTCCCCCATCATCCGAGGATGTTGCGAAACGAGTTATGAGCGACGCGTACTCATCATTTTTTAAAAAACTTGTCGTTGCCACGGTTGTCGTTGCGAGTACTTCGTTCGTCGTTGACGCGAAGAGGAGTGGCGTACGGACAATCGCGGTTCCCGTCGCGCTCTGCCACTCACCGATAACACGTGCCTGTGGAACGAGGGGGAGGTTGAACGCCTCGGCTTCGGTGACGAGACGTTTTGAAATGGGGAGTTCTTTCACCCACGTGTGGTATCCGTCCTTCTGAACGTGTACGCGGTGCGTACCCGTATCAAGATTTTGTGCGTAGAACGCCTTCCTGAACGTCCTCGTCTCGCGTACGAGTTCTCCGTCAATGTATATTTCGGCACCGGTGCGCTCAACGGCGATGTACATACCCCCCGTACTCACGAGGTTCGTCGGTTCCTTTAAGTCAAATCGATACCCCGTCGCGTACATGTAGAGAAACGGGAGTGCTACCAAAAAGACGACGAGGAGAGAGAGGAAAGTCCTTCGTCGCTTTTTGTACGGCAACGGCTGTACGTCAATACGTGCCTCCATAGTATGGGACTAGCGTACCACGATACAGAGCCATTTTCAAAAGTTCAAAACGTCATCCCTGTTACACTTGGCGCACTCCATTTGTAGTAATGGTAGATAGATTTAATTGACCAAGATACGAGGCGCGGAGGAGCGAAGGCGCGAGGCGTACACTGACGTACGACGAGTGCCTGAGCGACGAACGCAACAAAGTAGATTGGGTAATTAAATTTATCTAGATTTTGGAGTAACCCAAAAACCCATATACTTCCCGAGCATGAGGCGCGTCTGCGCATCAAGCCCCGGAATGGCGCTGAAGATAACCATGGTAATCGGAACGAGAATCCACTGGAGCGCCATGACGATGTAGAGGAACCGATTTTTTCCCTCGGGGCGCTTTGGGATGAGCGTGAGCGAAATGATGGATGAAATGACGAGCCCAAACATGGCAAAAATGAGGAGGTTCCGTACGACGATAGGCAGGTTGTACGAGAGAACCGTCTCGTGAAAGACTCTCCCACCAAAGAAAATAGGCGCCCACCCGAGAATGAAGAGCATGATTGGATTCGTCACCATTGACCAGTACCCCTCCGCTTGCTGAAGCGCTATCTTGATGCGCGTGCGGAGTGGTATCGCTCTGTTCTTCGTGAAGTGGTAAATGACGTACACGAGGTTCTCAACGCCGTACGTCCATCGCCGGTGCTGTTTGTAGATATTCTTCATCGTTCCAAAGAACGTCGGTGCGGTGTTCGCGTCCATGGAGACTGGGTACGAGAGCGGGATAACGTCGTACTCACCATTGTTCGCGAGGAGAAGGTTCCAGTAGATACGTGAGTCTTCGCTCACCATGTTGGTTTGCCAGTACCCAATTTCATACAATGCTTGGAAAGAAACGGAGTGAGAAGAAAAAGTTGCCATGCGCTCCGGTCGCTCCTGTTGAACCATTTCCCAAAACGTGGACGACATGGCGACGACACGTGCGAGTGCCGATGCTTCCCACATGTTGTTGTTGAATACGGGAACCGGTTGAAAGGAACTTTTGAGCGGTCGCTCTGCGGTCATGAAGTGCCAGATGAGGCAATTGAAGTAATCAGGGTACACGACGGTGTCAATATCAAAGATGGAGACGAGAACGTGGTTGTACCGAATGCCATGAGGGTCAAGGACGTTTCGGCGCACATCTTCAGCGGCCCACGTCGCATTTGATCCTTTCCCCGCAATCTCTCCCACAATGTCTGCGGGGTGAGACGAAACGTGAAAGTACCCGAAGCGGTCTCCCCACTTTTCCTTCATTGCGTGTGCGACGCGGAGTGATGTTTCTCCCGCACGTTCCTCGCGCGCGAGGACGACAATCATACTCTTCTTGTCGTAGTGTGCGTTCGCGAGTGATTCAAGTGACGCGTTAATGACCGATTCCGGTTCATTGTAAAATGGGAGGAGAATGAGTTGGTACATGTGCCCGTGCTCAAAACGGTCTGCCATCGTTTTCCAATCAACTGACATGTGGTGCGTGAGTCTCTTCCAATTGTGACGGAGGTGGTACGAGAGAAAGGCGGTCTTAAGCACCCAAAAGACGGCGAACGCAATGATGAAGTATGCGGCAAAAAAGGGAGCATAGATGGACGCGAGCACCATCGCAATGAGCGAGAGCCACGATGTCGCTCCGGGCATAATTTCCAAAAAACGGTAAAACACGCGGTCATAACCTGTGAGTTCCGTTGCCCGTCCGACCTTAAAATCAGGACGTGCGGCGTACGGGAGCAACTGTGGATGCTTTGCCATATTGATGTGTGAGTATAGCGCATTTTGAACATAAAAAAAGCCCCGCGCACCTCTAGGTGCGCGGGGCTTTTTGGTACGTGTATGATTCAAAATTTGGAGCCGCCTCTCGGACTTGAACCGAGGACCTTCACTTTACAAAAGTGTTGCTCTACCAACTGAGCTAAGGCGGCGTAACAAACAAAAATGCGCGTATGCGCAACGGTATTATGAGAGAAAAAAGCCAAAAAAGCAACTTACGTACCCTCAAGTGATTGCTCACGACGGAGACGCTTCTCTTCCTCTGTAAGCGCGTTCTCCGCTTTGTGAATTGCAATCTCCTCAAGTTTGTTCCGTGTCACGCTCTCACGTTCCGACTGTTTGGCAAGCGACCGATTGATTCTCATTGATTTTCTCAAACTGCTTTCCACACCGGTAACAATTCTAAGGGTACCCTTCAAAATTGCATGAATGGTGTATCGTGCCAGTTGCGGAATAAGGTCGCTCCCGATGTACGTTAATCCTCTATGCAGTGCATGCTCAATTTTTAGAACAAAAAAATCACCACGGGCGCGAAGGTGTTCACCCACACGCACCCCCCTCTTTTGCTCATACGAAAAAAGGAGGGCGAGGGCACCCACGCACGAAAAACTGATGAGGAGACCAACGAGGACCGGTGTCATCGTGTTATTTTACCGAAAGGCGGGACATTGCGCTAATGGCAACGTTCTCTCCAAACTTTTGAATGGCGGTATTGACGAGGTCGCCAATCGTCTTTTCCTGGTCTTTGATGAATGGCTGTTCCATGAGGATGCGGTCCTTAAAGTACGCGTCCAATTTCCCGCCGAGTATCTTTTCTTGTATGTCTGCAGGTTTATCCTTTACCTCCTCCATGAAGACCTCTTTCGCTTTTGCGAGTGCCTCTTCACTCACCTCTGCGCGCGTGATGCAGAGCGGATTTTGCGCTGCGACGTGCATTGCAATCTCGCGTGCGAGTGCAACGAATTCCTGATTTTTTGCGACAAAGTCTGTTTCGCATGCGAGGTGAACGAGTGCGGCAACTTCGTACGTTGAGTGCACGTAACTTCCAATGGCCCCTGCGCCAAGTTCACGATCTGATTTCTTGAGTGCAATTTCACCTCCCTTCTTTTGGAGGATTATCTTCGCTTTGTCCATGTCTCCTCCGGCTTCCTCAAGTGCCTTCTTGCACTGCATGACAGAAATGCCGGTAAGATCTCGTAATTCCTTTAACTGCGCTGAAGTAATATCCATGGTAAATGTGTTTTTAGATTAACAATGTGCAATTGTATAATGACGCCTGTCCCGTACAAACTTTATTTTGTACCGGGATGATGTCCATATAACTATGAAAGAGCTAAAAATAAGTAACGTAGTCCCCGTGATGTGCGCCTAGCGACGTGCATCCTCCTTGCGGACGGGAGCCGGTGTGTATTCCGCAACACCCTCAGCGTATGCAGAAGCAAGTTCACCGAGAATAAATGCAACACTCGTCTGAAGAGCATCGTTTGCGACAATCGGGTATGTGATTGCATTGAGGTCGGTGTCCGAATTTGCGATGCCAATGACAGGAATATTGAGTGTATTCGCCTCTTCCGTTGCAATTGCGTCATGTCGTGGGTCCACGATAATGAGCGCGTGCGGGAGTCGCTCTATGTGTTCAATACCTGAAAAGTTATGCGTGAGTTTATCAAACTCGCGACCGATGATGACTCGTTCCTTCTTTGTGTACTTGCGCTCAAGTTCACCGGTTTCACCCTGTGTTCTGAGTTCGCCGAGGCGATGAATGCGCTTCTTAATTTCAGAAAAGTTTGTGAGCATGCCACCAACCCACCTGTTCACGACGTATGGCATTTTCACCTGTTCTGCGTGTGCCTTTACAATTGGGGTAATTTCCTCCTTCGTACCGACAAAGAGAATGGTTTTTCCCGCTTTTGCCGTTTCCTTTACAAATGTCTTCGCTGACTCAAGTGCAACCGCCGTCTTCTCAAGGTCAATGATGTCTGTTCCCTGCTTGTTCCCAAAAATAAATTGGGTCGTCGTCGGGTGACGTCGTGATCGTGTAAAGCCAAAGTGCGCACCAACGTCAAAAAGACGCTCGATAAGTGATTTCTCCGATGTGTGATTTGTATTCATAAAATATATAAAAAACGCGCTCCTAAAAAGAGCACGTGGATGGTACCACACGCCTACTCATTCCGCAACGGGCGTTGCCTCTCCGGATGACACCGTTTGGAGCGCCTGCACGATTTCGTCTAACCTCCCGCTCATGACATCGTCAATGTTGTGCCACGATTCCTTGATGCGGTGGTCGGTGATACGGCTCTGGGGAAAGTTATACGTACGGATTTTCTCCGAACGGTCACCGGTTCCTATTTGATCCTTTCGTGTGGCGGCATGCTTTCTCGCTTCTTCCTCTTCGTGGAGCATTTCAAGTTTTGCGATGAGCATTGCCATCGCTTTCTCACGATTCTTAAGTTGGCTTCGCTCTGATTGACAGCGAACATCAACGCCTGTCGGTTTGTGAATGAGGCGTACGGCGGTTTCCACCTTGTTTACGTTCTGTCCTCCCGCGCCACCCGACCGTGAAAATTCCATTTCCATGTCACTCTCCTTCACCTCAATCGTCGGTTTCTTGCGCATCGGAAGAATGACGACCGATGCGGTTGATGTGTGAATTCGCCCCATCTTTTCAGTGACTGGAATACGCTGCACCCGATGCACACCCGTCTCATACCTGAGGTCGTCGTACACAGCACTTCCGAGTATTTCAAAGGACGCCTCTTTGTACCCACCCTGTGCCGCGCGCGACTCTGAGGCCGTACCGGTGTGCCATCCCTTTGCCTCAGCGTACTTGAGGTACATGTGTGCAAGTTCTTCCGCGAAGAGCGCCGCCTCTTCTCCGCCCGCACCCGCGCGTACCTCAAGGATGACGCCGTACGGCTTCGTCTCTTCTTCCTTTGACGCTTCCAAAATGCGTTCCATTTCCTTGTAGAGCATCTCTCGTTGCGAATTGAGTGATGCAATTTCTTCTTGTGCGAGTCCAGACATGGTGGCGTCAGCGAGAAGCGCTTCCGCGTCTTTCACCTTTTTACCAAGGTCATCAAATTGCCCGCAAAAAAACTGCGTCTTTGGATTGTCCCTGAATGCAATGAGTTGTTCTTCCTTAAATTCCATAAATAGTACTATACCACCCTTCGTCAGAACCATCGTCATTCGTTTCCGCCACAATTTTATATTGGCTTTATCGCGCGCATAGCCGTGAGCGACAAAATATCATACACCAACCACATAAACATTAAACCCGCGCGGTTGCGCGGGTTTGATGTTTTTATTACTTCTTCTTTGTCCGTGCCTGCGCCTTCTCTGCGCGTGCCTTGAAGCGTTCAACGCGTCCGGCAGTATCCATAACCTTTTCCTGTCCCGTATAGAATGGGTGCGAAGCGCTTGAAACGTCTACGTACGCAATGGGGTACTCCTTCCCATCAGTCCACTTCTCCGTTCCTTCGGCTTCAATGGTTGAACCGACGAGAAAACGCTCCCCGCTTGAATTGTCGTGGAAAATGACAGTACGAAAATTATTTGGGTGTATATCTGCTTTCATGGTCGGAACACTATATCAGAATTACTACTTTTGGCAACATCCTGCACTAGAATGTGCGACGTCGGACGTCGCACATATGGGCATGTATCCTATACCTCACACGTGTCAATAAAAAGTAAACGCGTGCCCCCAAAAGGTCTTCTAGGCAAGGCGCACGAACGAAGAAATGTGAGGCATATTTGATATATGATGAACGTTTCTGAGTGAAGTGCAACGTAGCATGGAATCCTTTTGGGGGCACGCTACTGCTCGTCAAGAAAATCAATATCTCCCTGATACGTAGCCGCATGCTTGAGCACGCTCGCCGCGTACCCGAGGCCGTACGTCGCCCAATTTCCTCCCGCGTAGTAGCGCCCCGCGGCTTCACGTTCTGCCGAGTACCCGCCACGGGCGGCACCAAGATCTTGGAGGAAGAGCGCGGTCGCCATAATGGCGTGTTGTGGATTCCATGGATCTCCGACAGCAACACCGAAGGCGGATGCGATGCGCCTCTCGTATCCCTGCCACGTTGAAGGAATGAACTGCGTCGGTCCCATAGCGCCCCCGTACCCTACTGATTGCGGACACGACACGGGCGTCATGTATGGGTCGCGTCCGAGACGTTCCATGAGGTCAAGAAAGTACGGTACGTCACGCTCGGGTTTCATGACGTTTGCAAACGGGGTCCCGGTGTTCTTCCCAATACCCGCACCCGTCTTTGCATTCGCGAGGAGACACTGCCCCACATTGACACCGAGATTTGATTCTTGTCGCAAAATACCGAGAATGAACGCCGCGCGGACGCCGGTGTAGCGTGACGCTTCACGTGCGTACGCGAGCGCTTCCTTGAAAGGAATACCCCCGCCATCAATGCCGCGGAGACGAAAGAGTGCGGCGTTGATTTGGTTTGCCTTCGCTTGCCTGTCTGCGACAATCTGCTCGTACGATTTCGCTTCTTGCTTTGTCGCGGCGAGAAGCTCTTTCTTCTCTTGCTCGCTTCGCGTAATTACTTTTTTCTTCTGTTCCACGTCATACTTTGCATCCAGTTCCTGACTCTGCACCTCGCTCAATCGTGCGCGTTCTTCTTCGGTTTGTGCGATTACCTCTCGTATGGTGAAGAAGTGATCTTTGAGGTCACGTTGGATTGCGAGAAATGCATCAAGGTCAACGAAAAAATCGGAAAGGTTTTTACTCCCCAACACGACCTCGGCAATTGAGTAACCATCAAGTTCGTTCGTCCGTCGTATGAGTTGCGCGAGTGATTCCTTCCCCTCGCCGATGAGCTCCTCCAGTTCACCGATTTTTTGACTTCGTACATTGATGTCTTTTGTGAGTTGTGAAATGGCGATATTTTTTGATTTGATCGTTGCCTCTGCCGCTTTTATTTTTGCGGTGAGTGATTTCACATCGCCGTCAATCGTTGACACCTTTTCGCGCGTACCGGAAAGAATCGCCTGCCACTTTGCAATTTCCGCATTACAGAGTGCGAGGTCGGCCTTTAACTGTTCTTCTGTCTTTCCCGCGACATCGTCGTTGCACACCGACGGAACCGTCTGCGCAAAAACGTGTGGGGTGCTCAAAAGAGCAACAAGATAAAAAGCAACAATAAAAAACCGTGTACGCATAGATAGAATCAGTATAACAGCAGACGGTGCGGTCATCCACCATAGGTGCCCACACAAAAAAAAACCCGCGCAGTACGCGGATTTTTTGTATTTTTCAGTGTTATGCTGTTGCTTCTCCTTCCTGCTCTTCAGCCTTTCCCTTCTTTTCAACTTCAATAGCGCTCATGTCTATCACCGCTGGTGCCTCTTCCTTCTCCTCTTCCACCGCTTGGACGAGTGCAACGACATCCTCGGGGTCATTCTCAATGGCAACCCCCTTTGGAATGGTGAGATCCTTTACGTGTATTTGTTTCTCAAGAGTATCAAGTGAACTGATGTCAACTTCAATATCCTTTGGAAGATTCGCTGGCTTACACGTCACCTCAATTTCGTGGAGTACCTTCGTGAGTGTTCCACCAACCTTGAGTGCGGGCGCCTCACCCACGAAGACGAGCGGTACGTGAACGGTGATTTCTTTTCCTGCTTCAATGGCATAAAAATCAACGTGCGTGATACCACCCTTATGCGCGTCAAAGGCAACGTCGTGCACGAGCACCTCCTTTGGTGCGGAAAGTCCCTCAAGCACGATGACGCTTGACTCTCCTGTCTGCTTGAACAATTTTTCAAATGTTCCGCGATCTACGGAAAGCGCTACGGGTTTTTCCTTTGGCCCATACATGACTGCAGGGAGTTTCCCCGCGTCACGGAGTTGCGCAAGCTTTTTTCCGCGAACAGTTCGCTCTTCAACGGTTAATGAAAATGTCATATGTAATGGATTATTGTGCCGAATACCATACCATACGGAGGAAATTTCACAAGTCGTACTGTAATCAAAAATAATGATGCTAGAGACCAGAATGTAGTCAATAATTCAAAATTAAAAAAGTTGATCAAACATTCAAGATTCATTATTTACTCGTTCGTCCAGAATGCCCCGTCCCGTCAGGGCGGGGATGAATGGACATGTAACATAGCAATGGCGGAGCCATTTCTTCTGCGAGCAAAAACGCCCCGACTCCGCCCGCGTAATGCCTCGGGCGTTAGCCCGAGGGATAGCGAGGCGGACGTTTTTACATTTTGGCTTTTTGCTTCAGGTTTTTGGTTTTGTGCCAAGACGTTGGGTACCCTGTTATTCTCGGACGATATTCGCCGGCTCTTCTCCCGCGAGAAAATCAATGACGCTCTGCGTGGCCATTTCTGACATCTTATTGCGTGTCTCTTCCGATGCTGACGCGATGTGTGGCGTAATGACGGCATTGGGAAGTTCGTCAAGACCTTTCGCCAGTTGTGGCTCGTGTTCAAATACGTCCAACCCCGCTCCACGGATGACACCGGTCTTGAGTGCTTCAACGAGTGCCTCTTCATCTATAACCGGCCCGCGTGACGTGTTGATGAGGTACGCGGATCGCTTCATGAGTGCAAGCCGCTCTTTGTTCATGAGGTGTTCGGTGCTTGGAAGGAGTGGCACGTGGATAGTAACCACATCTGCAACAGGAAGGAGTTCTTCAACCGTTGGTATGAATTCCGCATTGAAATCTTTCTCTATCTGCGGAAGACGATTGACGTCGTAGTAGCAAATCTTCATACCGAGTCCAAGGTACGCGCGACGCGCCACTTCGTACCCGATACGTCCCGCTCCCAAGACACCGAGGGTCTTTCCCTTGAGGTCGCTCCCGAGAAGAAGTTCCGGTCCCCATCCCTCATACTTCCCCGCACGTGTGAACGCATCAGATTCAGGAATACGTTTTGCAACCGACATCATGAGCGCAACGGTGAATTCCGCAACGGTATCGGTGAGGACTCCGGGTGTATTCGTGATGGTCACCCCCGCCGCTTTCGCATCGGGGAGCGAGATGTTGTTGTATCCGACCGCGTAGTTCGCAAAAATTTTCGCTGTGGGTACGGCGTCAAATACGTCTTTGTTGATCGTGTCGGTGAGAAGACAAACGACGGCATCGTACGGTTTTGCCCTGAGTGCAGACACGAGTTCATCGTGAGTCAAAACTCCATCCTTTGTACTCACGTCAACGGTGTGTCCTGCCGCCCGAAGGAGGTTGATGCCAATATCAGGAATGTGATGAGTGATGTATACGAGTGCCATAGAGTAATTAAAATAATGATGATTGAAATAAGTTCTAACCACATAACTATACCATGGTGGTGCAGGTTGAATGGTACAATATGGGCATTATGGCACAACAATATGATTTCATCGCGGTTGGCGACATTGTCGTTGACGCTTTTATTGAACTTAACAAGGACGCTGCGGATGTAAGTAAGGACATGGACACGGGACGTTTTACGCTCCACATGCCTTTCGGGAGTAAACTTCCGTACGACAGCGTCACCGTCGTAAATGCGGTTGGCAATTCACCAAACGCGGCAGTCGCGGCACACCGGCTTGGACTTCGTTCGGCACTCGTTGCGAACCTCGGACACGATCGGAACGGTAAGGATTGTCTTGATGCGCTCCGCAAAGAGGGTGTTGATGCGGACTTTGTGAAGGTGCACGAAGGTAAAAAGACGAACTACCACTACGTACTACGGTACGGCCCCGAGCGTACCATCCTCATTGAACACGAAGAGTATCCCTACGTCCTCCCCGATTTTGGCATTCCGCCGAAGTTTATATACTTCTCCTCAATCGGTGAAAATGGAGTGCAATTTCACCACGACATTGCGAAATACCTCAAGGAACATCCTGAAACGAAACTCTCCTTTCAACCGGGGACATTCCAGATTAAACTTGGTGCACAAGAACTCGCCGACCTCTACGCAGTCACCGAAATCTTCTTCTGCAACAAGGAAGAGGCACAGGAGATACTCAAGACTGACGAGCAGAGTGTGCCCGCACTTCTTCGCGGCATCAAGAAACTTGGGCCGAAAATTCCGGTCATCACCGATGGCCCAAATGGCGCGTACGCGCTTGATGGAGATGTTGCGTGGTACATGCCGATGTACCCGGATCCGAAAGATCCCGTTGATCGTACCGGTGCGGGTGATTCATTCTCGTCCACATTCACGAGTGCACTCATTCTCGGGCACGATGTGAAGACCGCGCTCTCATGGGGACCAATCAATTCCATGTCGGTCGTTCAGTACATTGGCGCACAGGCCGGTCTCCTCACACGCGAAAAGATAGAAGAATTTCTTAAGAATGCTCCCGATACATACGTACCACGAGTAGTGTCCTAGTACTAAAAACACCCGCGGCCTACGGCCGCGGGTGTTTTTTGTTTTCCTCCCGTTCCATTCATTCGTTCAAATGAATGGATGTTACGCAAGGAATCGTTCAACCTCTTTTACAATGGAGTCGCTATCAAGACCGTAACACTTAAATAACTCTTCCGGTGTTCCCGACTGTCCAAAGACGTCGTCAACGCCGAGCCGCAATACTCGCGTCGGCCTCGTGAGACTCAGATGTTCCGCAACGGCACTTCCGAGACCGCCTGCACGCTGGTGCTCTTCAACGGTAACGATAACGTCATGTTCATCGGCAAACGCACGTACCGCATTCACATCAAGCGGTTTGATTGTTGCCATGTGCATGACCGATGCTCCTACTCCTCGTTCATTCAGCACTTTCCCCGCAACAAGTGCTTGATAGGTGATGATGCCCGTTGAGATGATACCTACCTTCTTTCCGTGTGCCTCATTCCGCTTTAAGAACACCTCCGCCTTCCCTATTTCAAACGGTGAACCGGCGGTTGTTATCACCGGACTGTTTTCTCGGGCGAGGCGCATGTACGCCGGTCCCACGTACTTCGCCATGGCAAGCGTGGCGCGTTTTGCTTCATGATAATCACAGGGTGCAATAACGACCATCCGCGGGATGAGGCGCATCGTCGCGATGTCCTCAAGTGCTTGGTGGGTTGCGCCGTCGGGACCAACCGACACACCCGCGTGCGCCCCAATGATCTTCGCGTTTGCACCGTTGTACGCAATCGTTGTCCGTATCTGCTCCCAATTTCTTCCGGGAGAAAAAGCCGCGTACGATGCAAAGAAAGGTATCTTCCCCATCGCCGCCATACCGGAGGCAACTGATGCCATAGATTGCTCCGCAATTCCCACTTGGACAAAGCGTTTCGGAAACGCTTCAGCGAACACGTTCGTTTTCGTAGACCCGGTGAGGTCGGCTGAAAGCGCGACAATGCGCGCATCCTTCTCCCCTGCTTCCTTGAGTCCATCGCCGTACCCGTTGCGATTCGGAACCACCTCAACATCGTGGTTAAAGAGGTTTGGGTTCAAATGTTGTGCAAGTTTCATATCAATAGGTACCAATTAAAAGTCGTGTGTATGAAGGTTGTCGTTGAGCGTACGTAATTTTTTGAGCGCGACATCTGCCTGTTCTGATTTTTTTACGTACTCTTCCGGACCGAGCCCGGGGGGATTTCCGTGCCAGCGGAAATCGCGCTCAAACACATCTATTCCCTTTGACGGAATCGTGTGCGCAATGATGACCGAAGGCTGACTGTACACCGCCTGAGCCTTGCCGAGTGCGTCATTTACCGAACGAATGTTGTGCCCGTCCACCTCCTGAACATCCCAATTGAAAGATGCAAACTTCTCGTTGAGCGGTTCAAGGGGCATGACATCCTTCGTGTACCCGTCAATTTGGATACCGTTCCTATCAATGATGACAATGAGGTTATGTAGCTTCTCTTTCCCTGCGTGCATAAGGGCCTCCCACACCTGTCCGCAATCCAATTCCCCGTCACCGATAATGCAGTAAAAATATTTTGAGGAATACGGATTGCCCATACGCTCCGCGAGCGCCATGCCGACCGCCTGTGAGAGTCCCGAGCCGAGTGGCCCCGAACTCGTCTCTATACCGGGAAGTATTTCTTTGTGCGGGTGCCCTTGTAGGCGTGTACCGAACTTTCGCAAGGTGAGGAGTTCTTCTAGCGGAAAATACCCCGCGTGCGCCATGGTCGCATACAGTACCGGACAAATGTGACCGTTGGAGAGAATGAGTCTGTCTCGCTCTTCCCAAAACGGGTTCTTGGGGTCGTGTTTCAATACCTCAAAGTAGAGGAGCGTGAAGATGTCCGCCATGCCGAGCGGTCCAGCGGTGTGCCCGCTCCCCGCTTCAACGAGCATCTCAATGATGCTCTGGCGTATTTCGTTTGCTTTTATTTCAAGTGAATGAACTTCTTCATCAGAAAGGTAGTGCATACGTTCATAGTATATCGCGTCCACACCATTTTCCTTCATGCAGGTGTTAATTGCTTTATTGATTCTAGGTAAGGATTGTAACTCAATGGATTGATAAAAAATCAAAACGAAACGATGCGTTGTGAGAGACTCACGGACGCCACACAGGCGGAGTGTGAGCAAAGACCTGAGAACCCACGCCTTCGGCGTGGGTTCTCAGGTCTTATGCGCGCTCTCGCAACGTAGTGTTGAGTGAACGTAAAACGTTTATACGTGTTTCCAAAATAGGCGATGGCTAAAATTCACGGGTGTTCTACGCCGAAATGCTAAAAAGTGACTCTAAGCAGGTGAATGATTTTTGTGGATCTTCTGCCTTGAGTATCGCCGATCCCGCGACGACACGATCCGCACCCGCATGTGCCAACCGCGAAATGGTCTCTTCGTTCACACTCCCGTCAATGCTCACGAGAAGATTGGGATGCGTCTGTTTTAGAGTACTGATACGCTCCAACACCCGTTCATCAAACGGTTGCCCTTGTGACCCAATCTTGGCAATACCCATGAATTGCACATAGTCTGCTCCATCGATAACACTCAGGAGCGTTTCAAGAGGTGTATCATTTCCAATTGAAAAGCCGAGTCTGAAATCGTACTTTTTTTTGAATGCGAAAATCGCATCAAGGTTTTTGGTGCTCTCAAGGTGCACCACAACGCGTCGAACACCTGCTTTGAGGTATTCCTCTATGACTCGCTCCGGCTCCATGAGCATGAGGTCAACCTCAATGAGAAAGTCATTCGTGTACGCACCAATATCGGAAATGGTGTCACCTTCGCCGTACGGCCACGAAATGAAAGGGACAAACACCCCATCAACGATATCCACCTGAACCTCGCGTGCAAATGACGAAACCGCTGTAAGAGTCTCATCTAAATTCGTGAGTGACGTGGGAATGATGGCGGGGACAACGGGAGACATACGTTATGCATCAATATCGGTAATGCGGCGAACGTGACGCTCGTCACCCGAAAACGGAGTACGGAGCCACAGTGCAATGACTTCACGCGCTTCGTCTTCACTCACGAAGCGTGCGCCGAGTGAGAGTACGTTC
>CAZBMV010000004.1:43568-72791 GCA_964493145.1 uncultured Candidatus Saccharibacteria bacterium | reverse complement strand
CTCATGAATAAGGGGCTCCCAATTCTGTGCCAGCAGGAGCGGTAATACAGAAGCCCCGAGCATTACCCGGATTTACTGGGCGTAAAGGGTGTGTAGGTGGTGTGATTAGTCGGGCGTTAAATCCAGAGGCTCAACCTCTGGCTCGCGTTCGAAACGGTCACACTGGAGGAAGTGAGAGGTGTGTGGAACTCAAGGTGTAGGGGTGAAATCCGTTGATATCTTGGGGAACACCAAAAGCGAAGGCAACACACTGGCACTTTCCTGACACTGAAACACGAAAGCGTGGGTAGCGAAGCGGATTAGATACCCGCGTAGTCCACGCCCTAAACGTTGTCCGCTAGCTATGGGGAGTATCGACCCTCTCTGTGGCGTAGCTAACGCATTAAGCGGACCGCCTGGGTAGTACGAGCGCAAGCTTAAAACTCAAAGGAATAGACGGGGGCTCGCACAAGCGGTGGATCATGGGGCTTAATTCGTCGATAAGCGAGGAACCTTACCAAGGCTAGAAATCATACTGCATACTCTGTGAAAGCAGAGTAGCCTTCGAGGGTGTATGACAGGTGATGCATGGCCGTCGTCAGTTCGTGGCTTGAGCTGTTCCCTTAAGTGGGGAAACGAACGCAACCCTCGTTGCCTGTTACAAGTGTCAGGCGAGACTGCTCCCTCACGGGAGAGGAAGGTGAGGATGACGCCAGGTCAGCATGTCCCTAGATGCCTTGGGCTGCACCCGTGATACAATGGGTAGTACAACGAGACGCAATGCCGCGAGGCGGAGCAAATCTTAATAAAACTACCCTCAATTCGGATTGAAGTCTGCAACTCGACTTCATGAAGCCGGAATCGCTAGTAATCGTGGATCAGCAACGCCACGGTGAATACGTTCCCGAGCCTTGTACTCACAAATAAATGCGCCCGGCAGCGCATAATTCTAGGTGGTTTAAATCCACCCCTCCCCCTCGTCAGGGGAGCGTAGCGGAATGATAGGTCCAACTCCGTGAGGAATGGACTGAAGGATCAGGAGCAAAGTATAGCCACACATAAAAGACCGTATCGACCCATCGAAAAGCGCGGTGAGGATGGGGAAGATATCAAGAAAAGTCGTGTAGGATGTACAGAATAGAATTATACGTGACCCGGGGAGATCTCCTGTGCTAATGGAAAATAATACACAGGAGAAGTCAGCTGCGTCGTAGTACCATGCGTCAACTCAGTGTTACAATTGAGTGTGTATGGGAAGGACAAAACCTACAGTAAGTGGTGATTATATTGCCGGTCTTACGGATGGCGAGGGATGTTTCTTCGTTAATATCTGGAAGACACCAACGTACCGAGCAGGAGCACAAGTGCAAATGCATTTTCATATAAAAATGCAGGAACGCGACCGTGCGTTGCTCGAAAAAGTACAGAACACATTGGATTGCGGTGAAGTGTACTTCCAAAAAGAAGTACGAAAAAACCACTGTCAATGTTATCGATATACGGTTAGTTCGAGAAAGGATATACTCGCAAAGGTTATTCCTTTTTTTGAGAATCATCAACTTCAATCAACTTCAAAAGCATCAAGTTTCAAAATCTTTTGCAAGATTGCAAAACTTCTTGAAAAAGAAGTTCACAAAACGGCAGAAGGGGTTGAAAAAATACGATTACTTAAGAAGAAGATGAATCAAAAAACTGTGGGATTCGCGTAGTGCGGGAAATCTGCATGCTACGTGGAAACGCAAAATGTTCCAATTATTGCATTCGCCCGTCAACTCAAGGGAGCCGGAAGTGCCCGAAGTTCGTGCTCGTCACGGCCTACGGTAAGTTCGGTGACAGGGAGTAAGTCGTAACAAGGCACGGCTAGCGGAAGCTGGTCGTGGATTAATTCCAATTGGACACGTCGTTGAGTTCTGGTAACAGAGTCTCGTATAACGGCTAATTGGTCGACTTTGTGTGGCTCAATTGACCACACAAAAAGGGATGATACCCAACCTTCAAGATAGTATCTGTACTCTACGGAAAGACGTAGCCAGGATAAGACAAAAGAAAGTGAAACAAAGCTTTTGATGCTGATGAAAAAGACCCCGAACGCTTCGCGTTCGGGGTCTTTTGCACACCTTAAAACTGTGCCATAATTCCTGTATGGAAAAATATGAAAATTATTTTGAGAGCATTAATAAAAATGTTCACGGAGTAGAGTGGCAAGAAGGCGTAAACGTAGACGCCGCAGATGGAATGATTCAGAAATACACAGGTAAAGAATTTTTGACGCGAGACGAGAGGGCAGAAGTGATAGAGCGAAGAAACGATCTCATAGCAACTGGCATTGATGGTCCAGAGGTGAGACGTGCCATCACTAAACTTACAGAAATTTTAGAAAAACCTCTTGAACAATAAGTAATTTAACGTTCTATATTTTGTGCACCCGCACAACTACCATCTGCGGCAAAGATAGTACAGTCCGAAACATTTTCACCTGAAAGATTGGCACCCGGTTGCCAATCATCGTAGTTCCCACTGTTGTCAAAAAAATTATTTTTTCCCTGCATGTAGTCCGGAGTGATGGATGTGGTTTGCGTGAGTCCAAATCCGTAAAAAAACATATTCACAATACCCCAGAGACTCACGATGACAACAAACGCCATAATACCCCACATAGCCAATCGACGTGCAGATTCTTGCTTATCGCTTTCCGCACCACCGGCAATAAAGTAACGAGCAACATTCCAAAGAAAATAAAGAAAAGCAACTGCGAGCAACAGGGGAACCACCGTACCATTGAGGAACGCAAGCAAATTGACGAGCATTGTCTGTATGTTCATATACCATAATAATACCGCAAAAATCACCAAAACACGCCACTTTTATACATATTGACAACCATTTTAATGGTGGTATAATCTTAGTAAGTTCTTTTTTTGGAAAGGATTTTTATGAGCGCAATGCTCAAGTTTTTTGCATTCTGTGCTTGTTCCGCTGTGATGCTTTTCTTCGCAGGGAACTGGTATTTTTCACTCCCTATCGTTCATCTGAACCCGGATGGAAAGTGCGTTCGGGTGATGGTGCCTGATACGAAGGGCGAGGTCAAGGTGGCGTGTAGCGCCATTAACCTCAAGAAGGAAACATACCTCACTGAGTACGTGGAGAAGTAACCCACTCATACAGTGAGCGAAAGGGCCAGCAACATGAAATGTTGTTGGCCTTTAATTTTGCATAAAATACAAAACCGGAACACGTGTGTTCCGGTTCGCTGAGCTTTCCCCTCAGGATTGTGCTTCTTTTTCTCTTGAGATGAGTTCCATCTTTTTCTTGACGTTTCCCATCCTGTTTAACTTCTGCTGACCAATGAGATCCTGATTCCGCGGGTGGAGCACACCTCGCCAATTACGCCTACCGGCGGATTTCAGAACACTCATTCGCACCCAACATTTCATACAGGTACCCCCTTTCGTAGGAACAAGTTCACGTACAAGAGTAGCGCACATAGAGTACATACGCAACCGAGTTTTTGATTGCTCAAATTGCATCTTTTTGGTAGTATCGTGTGACCTTTAAAAAGGCTTTGTAGAAACCCCTGTCCGCGCTTAGCTCAGTTGGCTAGAGCATTCGACTGATACTCGAAAGGTCCTTGGTTCGACCCCAAGAGCGCGGACAGGGGTTTTTACGTGTACCCCAGGGCATCTTCTCTTGCTTCGCAATTCACCTTATCCGCGCGAGCTGAAAAACTTGACTGCGTTAAGTTTTTTCTTACGGTGACCGTTCAAGTTGTATGAGATTTTTCCTTGCGTTAAAATCACGACAACTTCTTGCAAAACTCCATATATTCGCTTCTTGCTCGTCTGCAACATTTAAAATACTACCTCTTGGTCGCGTTTTGTGCACCCATGTTATCTATCTTCTCCTCAAGACGTTCAACGCTCACCGATATACCGGTCAATTCTTCCTGCATACGCACGGCAAGAAAGTATGTGAAAAGACCAAAACCGATAACGAGTCCCCACGCAACGAAGGGGAAGAGTTTGTGTGATTCAAGTGTGTGGTTCATATACATGAAGTATAGCAAGCGAGCGTCAAATATTTGAAAGGTGCTGTTTAAAAACACACGTCATCCCATGATGTTTTTTGTGCTATGATGCCCATGTATGGATGAAGTGGTGGCTTGCTTTAAAGATAAAAAGATAACCGTGATGGGCTTGGGCCTCCTCGGTCGCGGTGTTGGCGATACCGCTTTTCTTGCGGAGTGTGGTGCTGACCTCATTGTGACCGACATGAAAACAGAGGAACAGCTTCGTGAATCACTCGCACAGCTGAGGGAGTATTCAAATATTACGTACCGCCTCGGTGGTCATTCTGAAGACGATTTTGTAGGGAGAGACATGATACTCATGGCGGCAGGAGTGCCTAAGGATTCGCCGTTTATAGAAATTGCACGCAAAAATGGAGCGGAAATTGCAATGAGCGGAGCACTTTTCGCTTCGCTCGCGGGGGTACCCATAATCGGTGTCACGGGCACCCGAGGAAAGTCAACTGTGACCCACATGATTCACCATGTACTTTCCACAATGACCGAGGGTGGAAATGTGCTCCTTGGCGGAAACGTGCGCGGTGTGTCCAACTTGCAACTCCTTAAGGATGTAGGAGAGCACACAATCGCGGTGATGGAATTGGACTCGTGGCAACTGCAGGGGTTTGGTGAAAAGAAACTCTCGCCACACATTTCTGTGTTCACAAACTTCATGGAAGACCACCTCAACTATTATCACGGTGACATGAGTGCGTACTTTGCCGATAAGGCGAATATTTTTCTCTATCAGAATGATGGCGACGTGCTCGTGACAACGCGCGAGGTCTTTGAGCGTGCGGAGGCGTATGCGAAAGAAAAGGCGACGGAACTCGTGCAAGACATTCGTCTCGTTGATACCTCAACGCTCCCCGAAGAGTGCCTCCTCACGATGCCCGGCGAGCACAATCGTCTCAATGCCGCACTTGCGCTTGAGGCACTCCGTGCAACGGGACTCACCGACGAAGAAATTTTTGAAGGACTTGCGACGTTCCCCGGCGTACCGGGGCGGCTTGAGTACCTCGGAGAAATTGACGGAGTGAAAGTATGGAATGACAACAATGCGACAACACCGACCGCAACGGTGCGTGGCATTGAAGCAGTGCAGAATGGGAAGAATGTCATACTCATCGCGGGTGGCGCGTACAAGGAAGTTGATTCGCGAGTGCTCGTAGAACCGATTGAGAAGTATTGCAAGCAGGTGGTGTTTCTCCCCGGAACGGGAACAGATAAACTTACTGAGGCACTCCGCACTATTCCCATTCATGGGAATAGTGCGGAGGGTGAGACGGGGAAGGAGCTCTTGGAGCATGCGATAAAAACCGCGCTCGGCTCCGCCGAGCGCGGTGATACAATCCTCTTTTCTCCGGGGTTTGCATCCTTTGGTTTCTTCGTCAATGAGTATGACCGCAACGACCAATTTGTATCTATCGTTAAGTCACTGCAACATGAAGAAATTGAGTGACATCAAAAAAGCACACTTCATCGGTGTAGGTGGCATCGGCATGTCGGCACTCGCACGTCTCTTTCTCCATGAGGGGAAGGTGGTGAGTGGGTCTGATCGCACTCCGTCTGACATCACGCGTGCACTTGAAACTGAAGGAGTGACTTTCTTTCCAGAGCAGGTTGCGGGGAATATTACCGATGGCACCGACCTTGTCGTGTATACCGAGGCAATGCCTCACGACCATGAGGAACTTGTGTGCGCACGCGGAAAGGGAATCGTGTGCCTCAACTATTTTGAGGCGCTTGGCATGATCGCGAATGAGTACTACCTCATCGCGGTTGCGGGGAGTCACGGAAAGACGACGACGACCGCAATGCTCATCGATATCTTTGAAGACGCAGGTCTTGATCCAACGGCAATCGTCGGCTCACTTAGAGCGACGACAAAGAGTAACTACCGTGCGGGGAAGAGCAAGTACTTCATTGTGGAGGCGTGCGAGTACAAACGTGACTTTCTTTCTCTCACTCCGGATATTCTTGTCGTTACGAATATTGAGCACGAGCACGTTGACTACTACAAAAATCTGAGAGACGTGCAGGAGGCGTTCCGCGAATTTGCATCTCAGGTGCGTGAAGGGGGTATCGTCGTCGTGAACTTTGGCGGTGAAAATATCGCACCTATTCTTGAGGGAGTTACCGCACGGGTGGTTGACTATGGAAAGTACTTTAACCCGCTCCGCACGCTCAAGGTACCCGGTGTACACAATCAGATGAACGCCGCCGCCGCCACAGCGGCGGCGGCGGAAGCCGGCATTCCCGTCACCCAAGCCGATGCGTCGCTCGCACAATTTGCCGGTACGTGGCGCCGCTTTGAGTATAAGGGCACGCTGAATGGCGCACCGGTGTACGATGATTACGGTCACCATCCGACGGAGATTGAGGCAACCATTCGCGGTGCGCGCGAAATGTACTCGGACAAAAAACTCACACTCGTCTTCCAATCGCACACGTACTCGCGCACGCACGTCTTGTTTGATGACTTTACACGCGTTCTCGCGCTCGCCGACCGTACCATCATCCTCCCCATTTATGCGGCACGCGAAGAGAACACGAGTGGTGTGAGTCACACAAAACTCGCCGAAGCAGTCTCCGCGCACAGCGGGCACGCGGAGCCACGCGAGACGTTTGAAGAGGTCACCGAGGAGCTTAGGCGCACAGTCACACCGGACGACCTCATCCTCGTCATGGGCGCGGGGGACATTACGCAGGTGGCAACGAAACTTGTTGCAAAAGAACAGTGAGTGCGTGTGATACAATTTCGGCATGAGCATTGAAGGTGGCAGATTCCTCCAGAGCAAGTACCCCGACCTCCCCGGTTCAAAACCGGTGGAGCGTGCGGTGGAGAAAGCGAAGCACGACCCCGAGCGGACATTCGCCCCGCACTCCCGCGACGAGCGCATCACCGCATACCTTGACCGCCTTGACTACATCATCCGGGATGAGCGTGGCTGGCGCCGCCTCAAGCACAAACTCGTGAATGAGTTCACCATTGACACAAAGGACGAGGACACCGTCACAAAAATCGCCCATGGTCTCTACGAGTCAGAGAAGCGTCTTGCTCGTGAACAGGGAAGAGGTACGGATGTTGAGCGCCTTGAGGCACAGGGCGACCCTATTGAAGAGTACCGTGAGGCCATCCACGAGAAGCGCGATATCCAAGAGCGCACGCTCTCCTCGTGGCTTGAGTACCTTCATACAAACGACGCACAGTACCCGACGTGGTTCCGGTACTTCACCGTGCGCAACCTTGTGAAGATGGGGACGCTCAACAAAGAAAAGGGCGAGTACAGCAAGCGTACCGAGCACACTATAGCCCCGTTCCCCGAGCTCAACTCCGAGGCACTCGGCTTCGTGTACCGCATGCTCACGACCGGTGTCGGGCACCAGGAGTACATGGACGAACCCGAGAAGCGCGGCGAACTCATGAAGCTTGTAGAGAAACGCGATTTCGTGAAACTGTACACCTTCGCGCAGATAGAGACCGCAGGCGCCCTGAACCGCGAGTCCATCCAAGGCGAGTGGGTGAAGTATGAGCAAAACTCTGACCACCACATTCTTGAGAACACCCTCCGCGGCAAGGGGACGGGCTGGTGTACCGCCGAGGGGAGTGCGTACGCGCACCTCCGGCACGGCGACTTCTACGTCTACTACACCAAGGGCACCCATGGCACGTACTCCGAGCCGCGCATCGCCATCCGCATGGAGAATAATCAGGTCGTTGAGGTCCGTGGCGTCGGCCACCGGCAGGAGCTTGAACCCGTGCTCGTTGATATTGCGCAGGCGCAGTACCATGTGCTCCCCGGCGGTGAGAAGTTTGACAAAAAATCCGCCGACATGAAACGTATGACCCTCCTCGCCACAAAACAGGAGAAGGGCGAGCCGATGACCCCGGATGATCTCCGCTTCCTCTACGAGGTTGACGCACCTATTCTCGGATTCGGCTACGACCGCGACCCGCGCATTGACGAGGTGCGAGAAAAGCGAAACCGCCGCGAAGACCTCGCCACGATGGCCGACTGCGCCCCCGAGCATCTCACGACCACCTTCGCCGACCTCACCGAATCAACCGAGGTCTTCTGCGAGGATACGGGAGAAAAAATCACCCTCGTTGACTTCCGCGAGGAGGAGCACAGAGGTAAACTGCCGCAACTCGTTGAGCTCGCGAAGCACTTGAAGGAAGCCGGCTCTCCGGCGGTCCCCGACCTCTCCTTTGAGGGCGGCATCGTCTCCATTGACATAACCCCCGACCTCAAAGAGAACCTCAAGAACTGGCCGTCCGCCAAAGCCGCATTTGAGGCCGCAGACAACGGGTCACTGTCATGGGTGTACGACGGACTCAGAGAGTACCCGTACACGCCGCTAACGGCCACCACGCTCGACGTCCTCATCCTCAACCACGGAAACACTACTCCCAAAGACCGCGACACTATGGTCACACACCTAGACACCTTGGGCTACCGCCCGCTCACCCTCGCCGAACTCATCGCGCTCGGTGTCCGGAGACCGGACTTTAACAAACGAAATGAGGTTTTAAACACATATAAACCGGTGTCCCTGGGCGGCGACGCGGAGGCGCCCTGCCTCGACTGGCTTGGCTCGGAGCGCTACCTCGGTGCGAGCGGTATTTCGCGCGTGTGTGGTGACGGGGTTCGCTTTCTCTTTGTCCGCAAGTAGTACTTAGCACTTTGATACCTTGCTCATTGTTGTGACCTTTTGATTTTGGTTTGGTAAAATTCGATGAGGTATACTTGCAGGTGAGAGTAGGTAGTGAGCATGAGGTCATGTGCTTTATGCCACTGAAATCAGTGAGCCGTGTACATACAATTGACTTGTACAAATGAATAGTATAAGATGAATGTCTATGATAAAGACCATTCAATCATCGGATTTGCGCAACCATTTCAAAGATGCGCTCATGCACGTGAAAAAGACGCGTCAGCCGCTCGTCATCACCGAGCGCGGTATCCCGACGTCAGTGCTTGTAGATATTGATGCGTACGAGGACTATATCTCCGAGCGAGACCAAAAACTCATCGCATCGGTGAAGAAGGCGAGAGGTGAGTACAAGAAGGGTGAGGTACTCTCGTTCAGTGATGTGTTCGGTTCAATTGAGTGATGTATGGCGTACGCGATACTCATTACAAGAACCGCAAAGAAAGATATTGACGGTCTGGAATCGGTCGTAAAGAAACGTCTCGGGAAAAAACTCCTTCACGTCGCCTCGCTCGGAGACATCTCTTCGGTGGCAAAAAAACTTGAAGGGGACATGGTCGGTGCGTACCGATTGAGGATAGGTGACCATCGTGTACTTTTTGATATTGAGGGGAAGCACATTATTATCATGCGCGTACAGCATCGGAAGGACGTCTATCGCACATAAGCAATGATTATGACACATACCATCGGAACACTCTCTATCGTCGCGACACCCATTGGAAATTTGGAGGATATTACCCTCCGCGCACTTCGCGTTCTCAAGGAGGCCGACTACGTGCTCTGTGAGGACACGCGCGTCACGGGGAAACTTCTCGCGCACTACGAAATCAAGGCGAAGTTAAAACGGTACGATGCACATGCGAGTGAGAAGGTGCACGAAAGTATAGTGAATGATTTGAAAGAGGGAAAAAACATCGCACTCGTGAGCGACGCGGGGACGCCGGGCATCAGTGACCCAGGAGTGTTTCTCGTGGCGCGCGCCCGCACTGCGGGCGCGCGCATTGACGCCATCCCCGGCCCCTCGACACTCACTGCGGCATTTTCAATCGCGGGCATTACAGGCAACAGCTTTGCATTCCTTGGGTTTGTCCCGCAGAAGAAGGGACGTGAGACCTTTTTCAAAGGTCTCACGTCCTACGACCTGCCCGTTATGTTCTTTGAATCACCGCATCGCATTATGAAAACTCTTGCATCACTTGCCGCATCTTTCCCTAGGGGAACCCTAGGGAAGTGTGAAGAAAACCCCAGGGAAGTGCAAGTAACTATTGGGCGAGAACTCACAAAAATGCATGAGGAGGTGGTACAGGGGAGTCCTGGAGAAGTTCTCCAGTATTTCACCGATTACCCAGATCACGTACGAGGTGAGTTTGTTGTTATTGTCTCACGGTAGCAGTTTTCCACACTTTCGCCTCTGTCACCTTTCTGCGTTATACTTACCCTATGTCAAAGGAAACCCTCGTGCTCGTACTCGGAATTGCAGTATTTTTTACTCCGTTCATTGGGTTACCGCGTGAGTATAAAGACTGGATACTCATCGTTTCCGGTATTGTGCTCATGCTTATTGGTTACCGTCTCCGGAGGCAAGTGTTTCTTGATTCGCTTACCCATGAGAGTGGCGAGCGCCGCGCCGATGGATTTGTTGAAAGCACGTACGTGAATCAGAGCGAAAGTAATGACGGCGTACATACGGAAAAACGAGAGAATATATGAAAATAGCCGCAGCAGTCGGAGTCGTTGGGGTGAGTTTCTTCACCCTTTCCTATGTTGCATTTCCACAACTCACCTCACTTAAGTACGCATCGCCGGAAACGCAAGCGCGCGTGAACATGCCCGCAGATGTGATTCCCACGGAGGAACCAGTGGACACACGCGAAGTTGTAACCCACGTTCCCATTCCCGAGTCGGTGAAGACGATATACATGACCTCGTGTGTCGCGGGAACGCCGAGCATGCGCGCGAACCTCGTGTCACTCATTGAAGAAACGGAAATTAACTCGGTCATTATAGATATCAAGGATTATTCCGGAACAATCTCGTTTGCACCCGTTGCTACGGAGTGGGTCGGTGCGTGGGAAAATTCAAAGTGTGGCGCTCGTGACATGAAAGAATTCGTGCAATCACTTCACGAGAGGGGTATCTTCGTCATTGCACGCATTACCGTTTTTCAAGATCCATTTTATGCAAAAATACGTCCCGACCTTGCCGTCGCGAAGGCGTCTGACGGTTCGGTCTGGCACGACCGCAAGGGGCTTTCGTTTATTGACGTTGGCGCACGTGACTACTGGGACCACATTCTCCTCCTCTCACGCGATGCGTACAACGTCGGCTTTGATGAACTCAATTACGATTACGTACGGTATCCTTCCGACGGTAACATGCAAGACATTGCATTCCCCCACAGCATGAAGGGTGAGTACGGAAGTGATAAGCAAGCAAACCTGGAAGCATTTTTTAAGTACCTGAATGAAAAACTTGATGACGAGACATTCTTCGCGGATGTTCGGCACGAGGGAACCGGGCGTGCATCAAGCACGCCGTGGACGAGCGTAGACCTCTTTGGTATGACGACGACGAATTACGATGACCTCTCCATTGGACAGGTCATTGAGCGCACCGCACCGTACTTTGATTTCATCGCACCCATGGTGTACCCCTCGCACTACCCGAACGCCTTCCTCGGTCTCGGGAATCCGAATGACTACCCGTACAAGGTAGTACATTACGCAATGCAGGGTGGGGTGCGAAGGATGCAGGCGACGACGACACCGGTCGCGGGCTTCGCGCACACGCGCATTGGAACGACGACGCCTGCTCTCTACGCGAAGCCCGCGTACACCGCGGACAAACTGCGTACGTGGATACAGGACTTTGACTACGGTGGTGACTACGACGCAACTGACGTTCGCAACCAGATTCAGGCAAGCTACGACGCAGGCGTGAAATCATGGATGCTCTGGGCGCCGAGTAACATATACACGAGAGAAGCTCTTGTTTCTGAATGAAATAAACGGGATTGGAATGTGATATCATTTGCTAATGAGTGTATTATAAAGATAATGAGATTTTTTATGGGACCGGAAAATTTTGGAAACGATTATCAAAAGTTTGATGTTGAGCCTGATGACGAAGAAACAGCAAAGAAATTTGAGTTAGCTGACACAATGGCGGCTTTGCGTGAGGTGGAAGGATACGGACACATGACTGAGGATGAACTTATGGAGGCTGCAAAAAAGGTGATAGAAATTTCAAATGAGTTTGGAAAGTCAGAGGAAATAGAATAAGTTAATCTGATTACTTCATACGTATGAATTTTGAAAAAACAGGAGGGGATAAAACAGAAAGTAGGGAAGGTGGTGGTAGTGCATGGCTTAAGCAAAATTCACTTGATCTCACAGCAGTACACTTTTCTGGTTTGGGTGAGAGAGCAGATAGAATTGTGAATTATGAGCCGGGCGAGTGGAACGAGAACGGCGGTGTCATTATGTATGCCGATGCGGAAGGCGCACTGTATGCAATTCCGAGTACAGAGGCCACGCGTGAAAAACTTTCTTCGGACCCCACATTCAAGAAGGTTGAAGGGAAGGGCGTACTGAACCTCAATGATGTTGATATGACATGGGGAGGTGCCGAGAAAAATGCAACGAACACCGCGCTCCAGCGATGGAGAGAACTATCATTCAATGTAAGTGCGACACAGGGAAGTGAAGCTGAACGCGAGCGGGATGAACAAAGCTCAGACAGAGATGCTTTTGAAAAACAGTCGGATGCCACCTCGTAGAAATGTGTTTGTAATATTTTGTGTGTTGTACTGAAACATATCTACACACGTGGGGCACTTTCCGCTGAGTAACGACGCACCTCTGCTATACTGTATGTATGTCATTTGATCCGAACAAGATCACGTTCTTTGCGCGTACCGACGCGCGTGGGAAAAATGTGCAGTTTGGCATCAAGGCGAAGGACCGTCAGCGTCACGTGTACGTCATCGGAAAGACCGGCATGGGGAAGTCTACACTCCTTGAGAATATGGCGGTGCAGGACATTCAGAATGGGGAAGGGATGGCATTCATAGACCCCCACGGTAGCGCCGCGGAAACACTCCTCAACTACATCCCCGAACACCGCGTGAAAGATGTACTCTACTTTGCGCCATTTGATACCGAGCATCCCGTCTCATTCAACATCATGGAAGATGTGGGTCCGGACAAACGTCACCTCGTCGTTTCCGGTCTCATGTCGGTGTTTAAAAAGATTTGGGTGGATGCGTGGTCGGCCCGCATGGAGTACATTCTTTCCAACACACTCCTCGCGCTTTTGGAGTATCCGGACTCAACGCTCCTCGGCGTCAACCGCATGCTCTCCGACAAGGCGTATCGCGATCTCGTTGTTGCAAACGTGAAGGACCCCGGTGTGAAGGCGTTCTGGGTGGATGAGTTTGCAAAGTACAACGAACGGTACATGCAGGAAGCGGGCGATGCGATTAAGAACAAGATCGGTCAATTCACCTCAAATCCGATTATCCGCAACATCGTGGGACAGCCGAAGTCGTCCTTTGACATACGAAAGATCATGGACGAGCAGAAGATTCTCATCATCAACCTCAGTAAGGGGCTCATCGGCGAGAGTAACGCAAACCTCCTCGGATCTATGCTCACGACACGCATTTACCTCGCGGCAATGAGCCGTGCCGACCTTCCGCCTGAAAAAATGCGCGAGATGCCAAACTTTTATTTTTTTGTGGATGAGTTTCAGTCGTTCGCGAATGCAACGTTTGCAAACATCCTCTCCGAAGCGCGCAAGTATCACCTCAACCTCACCATTGCTCACCAGTACATTACGCAGATGGAAGAAGAAGTGCGTGACGCGGTTTTTGGGAACGTTGGCACCATCATTTCATTTCGTGTGGGGCCTCTTGACGCAGAACTCCTTGAGACGATATTTGCTCCGCAGTTTACCGCAACGGATGTTGTGAACCTCGCGTTCGCGCAGATATACCTCACGCTCATGATTGACGGTATCGGTTCACAGCCGTTCTCCGCAACGACACTTCCTCCGATTGCACCTCCGGTATCGTCGTGCAAGGAGATGGCGATTGCGGCAAGCAGGGAACAATTTACGAGAACACGAGCGGAGGTGGAAGAAATGGTGCATAAATTCCATGAACGGATTGAAGTTCCCAAGAAAGAGAGGCCAAGGGAACAGGAGCGACGACCTGTAGAGCGAGCAGAAAAACCACACAGAGAAGTTCCTCAGCCACCCACACCCATACCTGCACCAACACCGATACAAGCAGAGGGGGCGATAGCCGAACATGTCACTACACCTCAACCAATACCGACACAGCGTGAAAGCACGTCAATGCCACAGAGGGATGCGAAACGTCAACCGCACCCGGCGCGGGCAAAGAAGCAAGTGGACGATTTGAAGTCCGTGCTAAAACGCATCGCGACACCGCAGGAAACTGAAAAAAAGAATGCAAGTATTTTGCAAAAAAAGAAGGACACGGGGGACAGGACTGATCTCAAGGCGGCACTCGGTGCCATCATGAAAGCACAGGAAAGTGTGACACCGACATCTCCAAAAAATGACGAAGCAAAACAGACGGAAGAACGCGCACCCGCCATTCCCGAATCACAGGCGACGGAGTCCGTTAAAACCGAAGCACCACGAGATGAAAAACCAAAAGACGACATGCCTTCCCTGAAAGAACTTGAGCGCATGATGCGGGTGACGACGAACGATAAATTGTAAGTCATGATCGCGCGCGCACTCTCCATACTGCTACTCATACTTGCACCCACGTGTGCGCGCGCGGAAGTAATCATCAGTGAAATTGCGTGGATGGGTACTGTTGAGAATTCATATGATGAATGGATTGAACTCTACAACAGTGGGAGCGAAAACGCGTCTCTTGAGGGATGGGTGATTGAAGATGGAGGAGCATCACCACTCGTCGTACTTACAAATGTTCTCCAACCGGGTTCTTATACAGTACTCAAGACGACATACGGGGATGGCGAACAAGATGATGTTTCGGAACATGCGATTTCGTACGCACGTCTCCTCAGTGATAGCGGAAAAACATTGATACTCAAAAACGCAGAAGGTGACGAAATTGATAAAGTTACAGGCGGAACGAATTGGGAAAATGTTGGTGGGAGCAAAGATGTAGAAACAAACACAGTAAAAACCGCACAGTGGACTGGTTCAAAATGGGTGACAGGCACACCAACTCCGGGAAGTGCAAATACAACGGAAGAAGCGACGGAGAATGAAGAGGAAACACAGACACACATTGAGAATGAGAACGGTGACCAAACGGAGACAACCAAATTCACCACCTCTTCGGGAGGAGGTTCATCAAAGAAAAAAGCTCCCGTAGAGCAAAAGGTATCCAATCCGGAACTCTCACTTCGCATTGATGCGCCTACGGTCGCATACGTGAATCAGGACGTGTCGTTTGAGATGGCGCCGAGCGGTGTTGGGAAAACACTGGGAAACTCGCTTATCTACACATGGAATTTTGGTGACACGTACACGGGATCGTCACAAGAGACTGAACACGCGTTCGCGTACGCCGGAGAGTACATCGTCGTTGGGAATGCGGCATTTGCAAAACAGAACGCATTCGCGCGACACGAAATCAAAGTACTCCCCCTCACATTCTCACTTGAACGTACCGAGGCGGGAGATATCATCATTAAGAACAATGCGAAGTATGAAGCTGACATTGGAGGATTCACGCTTCGAGGTGCGATATCATTTGTCTTCCCGAAATTCACCCTCATGAAAGCGGGTGGGGTAATGACCATTCCTCAAAAACGAGTTGGTGGCGCAGGTGTGGTGTCACTCCACGATGCACAGGGCGTGCGTGTGGCGGGGGACACACCAGTACCAAAAGTGGTACGTGGCGCACCGCAAACCACCCAAGCACTTTCGGTGGCACAAACGGCAAAGCAGGCGGTAGCAGGAACATCCACACTTTCAGAACCGGCCAAAGATGAAGTGCAGGAAACAGTTATTCGTATCGGGAACGACACCAGTGATGCTGGAGCGGTGTCCGGCGTCAGAGGTTTCTTTAGGAAACTCGCTCTGTTTCTTGGATTTTAGAATTGGCACTCACTCTGTACGGTGTAACAATTTCAGCGTATTTTTGGTACTATAGGGCAATGGAAAATGGCGAAAATACGAAAAAATTGGCAGTAGTTACCGGCGGGGCGGGATTTGTGGGCTCGCACCTCTGTGAACGACTCGTGCGTGATGGGTACCGTGTCATTTCGCTTGATAACTACTTCACGGGCTCTCCCGCAAATCACGTACACGGCGTTGAGTATCGCACCGGTCACACGAAGGACATCGCAACGCACATTCCCGAAAGTCCCGACATTATCTACCACTTAGGCGAGTACGCACGTACGGAGAAGAGTTTTGAGGATGTTGAGTACGTGTGGGATCAAAATAAAATCGGCACGCTCGGTGTTCTTGAATTTTGGAGACGTGTAAAATGCAAACTCGTGTACGCCGGTTCAAGTACGAAGTTTGCTGATAACGGTGAAGGTCGTGACCAAAGCCCATACGCATGGAGCAAGGCGACGAACACCGAACTCGTGAAAAATTACGCGGATTGGTTCAATCTCCCATACGCCATTACCTATTTCTACAATGTCTACGGACCGCGCGAGATGTCTGGCGCGTATGGAACGCTCATCAGCATTTTCCACTCACTCTACAAAAACGGTCAACCACTCACCGTCGTTTCTCCCGGTACACAGGAACGAAACTTTACGCACGTGGACGATATCGTGAACGGCCTCATTCTCGTGGGGGAGAAGGGAGAGGGTGACGGATACGGCATTGGGGCCGGTGAAGCGTACTCGGTCATTGATGTTGCGCGTATGTTTGGCGGGGACATCCTCATGATGCCGGAGCGAAAAGGTAACAGACAAACATCACATGCAGACACCGCGCGGACAAAAGATTTGGGATGGGTAGCGACACACACGCTTCCCGAGTATATCAGTTCACTCACACATACGATATTGGCGACGCCTCACGCGGAGCACCGTATCCTCGTATTTTCAACGACATTTTATCCCGACCACGGAAAGGCGGAGGAGGCTCTCATCGATCTCATGGGTGCAATGCCGCACATTCGTTTTGATGTCATTACGACCGTGTTTTCAAAGAGCGGAGGAGAGAGCGCGTTCCCCTTGGAGAATGTCACCGTGCATCGGATTGGGTACGGAAATCGCTTTGATAAATACCTTTTACCGTTTCTCGGCGCACGGGTTGCACGACGGTTAAAGAGAGAACACACGTACCTCTTCGGGTGGGCGCTCTTTGCGAGTTACGGTGCGCTCACCGCACTCTTCTCTCGCGGTTCGTCACGACTCCCGCTCCTCATTACCATTGCCGACCAGAAATTCGCAAAGATACCATGGTATGTACGGCTGGTGTTGCGCTACATACTGCGTGGTGCGGATCAGGTGTACGCAGATGATACATCAGAGGCGCGAACGGCTGTCACGCTCTCAAAACGCGTCTCGCTCGTACGATCCATGGGTGATGGCGACGCATTCGCAAACCAGATTCGTTTTGCGTACAGCGCAATGCTTAAGAAGCGTACACAGGTATGAGGCATAATCGCGTACTTGTTTTTTCAACAGATGATCATCTTTACCCCGCAGGTGGTGCGGAACAGGCATTTGGAAACATTACCGAACGCCTTCCACACATCACCTTTGATCTCATCTGTGCACGATTGCGACGACATTCATTAAGATATGAAGAGGTTAAGAATGTACGAATACACCGTATCGGCTTTGGTGTTCCAAAACTGGATGGAATTCTTCTCGCACTCGCTGGACACTTCTTTGCATATCGCCTCATGAAGAAACACGAGTATGATTTGGTGTGGTCAATTATGGCAAGTTACGGCGCCTTTTCTGCCGTACGTGTGAAAAAAAAGACAAAACTGCCATTCCTACTCACTCTTCAGGAGGGCGATTCATTTGAATACATCTATGAGCGAGTGAAGTATGTCCGTAGAGCATTCAATGAAATATTCAAAACAGCAGATGGTATTCAAGCAATTTCACGCTACTTACTCTCGTGGGGAAAAGAAATGGGGTATGAGAAAAATAACAGCGTTGTTATACCAAACGGCGTTGCGATTGATGCATTCACCAGGCAATTCACCAATGAGGAAATTTTGGAAAAACGAAAATCATTCGGTTTCCCAGACACCGCACTCATTCTCATGACGAGTTCTCGTCTTGAAAAGAAAAACGGTGTGGGTGACGTCATCAAGTCACTCGCACTCCTTCCGACGGACGTGTGCTTTGTTATATGTGGAAGCGGTTCTCTAGATGGTGAAATTCGTGCGTTGGTAAAGAAAAACAATCTCAATTCTCGCGTGAAATTCATGGGATTTGTTGACCCAAACGAACTACCGCTTCTCATGAAAGCGTCAGATGCTTTTATTCGCCCGTCTCTCACCGAGGGTCTTGGAAACGCATTCCTTGAAGCAATGGCGGCGCGCATTCTCGTCATTGGGACGAGAGCGGGAGGAATCCCTGATTTTCTTGAAAATGAAAAGACGGGTTTTGTTGTTGAGATTGAAAATCCAAAAAGTATTGCAGAGACAGTGCAAAGAATTATGTTGCGTGATGACGAGTCAAAACAGAAAATACTCAATAGCGCAGAACGCATGGTTCGGGAAACATACAACTGGGACGTAGTCACCGGCCGCATGGAGAGTTTGTTTAATACACTTACACAATGAAATCCGCGATTGTTTTAGACGGGAGTACAAAGAGCGCGCTCGCAGCGGTGCGCTCACTTGGTGCGCGCGGTGTCCCCGTTTCGGTGGGGGCGGAACGGGGGACGGCAATGGCGCTCCACTCACGGTACGCAAAAAGAACATTCGTGTATCCGTCACCGTACGAAGATGTGGAGGGCTTCATCACCGCGGTCGTGGGCGAAGCCCACGACCGCGGTGATGCGCCGGTTATCTTCGCCATGAGCGATGCCACGTTCCTCGCACTCGTCGCACACCGTGAGCGCATTCAGAAATGTGCAACGTTCATCCCTCCGGAAGAGGATGCTATTGAACTGGTGTTCAACAAAGCCGCGACGTACTCGTTCGCGAGTGTCACCGATGTACCGACCATTCCCACACACATGCCCGAGCGAGAGGAGGAAGTCTCATACCTCGCCGATACGCTCACGTACCCGGTTGTCATAAAGCCGCGACGGAGCGTTTCATGGCGCGAGGGGAAGGGCGTGTTTGGAACGGCAACGTTTGTGCACACAAAGAAAGAACTTTGCGATACGTTTGCGACTCTCAAAAAAAGTACCGGTGAGGCACCACTTGTTCAGCAGATGGTGTACGGTGAGGAGTACGGTGTTGAAGCGCTCGCGCACCACGGCATCATTTTTGCGATGGTATCGCACCACAGAATTCGTTCGCTCTCACCCACGGGTGGTGCGTCTGTTCTCAAGGAGACACTTGATGATGGAGACTTGAAGCACACGCTTGAAGAGTACGCGAGTACCCTCATTCAAAAATTGAAATGGTCAGGACCCATTATGGTTGAGTTTAAGGTTGATAGCGATTCGCTCACGCCATTTCTCATGGAGGTGAATGGACGATTTTGGGGTTCGCTCCCGCTCTCAATTGCCGCCGGTGTTGATGTACCATACCTCTACTACACGTACGCATCAGGCGAGGAGGTGCAGATGGAGACGGTGCATGCGCGCGATGGTGTCGTCACACGCCATTTTCTCGGGGACGTGCGCCATCTTGCGCGCACTCTTTTTTCAAGAGATAAGATGCGCTCGCTCTTGTACCCGCACCGCCTCAAAGCACTCCGCGATTTTTTCTCACTCCCCAAGGGAACACAGAGCGATGTGTGGTCATGGCGTGACCCCGTACCCGCATTGTTTGAGTTTTTTGATAATCTTAAAAGATTTTTTATTTGAAATATTTTTTTGAAATGCACATGTTATGCATTGATTTTAATTCATTGCTATAGCGTATAATTAAAGTCATGACAATAAAATTATGAAGTTACTTGAGTTACAAAAATTTCAAGCAAAAAGCAAGGTTGATATTGAGGGATTGGTTTTGAAATCGCTCGCTCTTATGGGACTTGTGACGGTTGCTGTTTTGGCACCGAATGCACTCCAACTACTGAAGTATCTTGATAAGAATAGACAGCGAAAGAGAGACCCAAAATACCTTGTAGATCAAGCACTCACACGACTTGTGGCAAAGAAGTATATTAGTGTTTCAAAAAGTGGACGATTGTCTTTGACAAAAGAAGGAGAGAAAAAATTGCACTTGATTGAACATGGAACATATCCTATCCCAAAGATAAAATGGGATAAAAAATGGAGAATCGTTGCTTTTGATGTAAGTGAAAGGAGAAAAGGTTCGCGAGAAAAACTCAGATTACTTCTTCGCCAAGTGGGTTTTGTGCGATTACAGGACAGTGTGTGGGTGTACCCATACGATGTTGAGGACGTAATTAACCTCATTAAGACAGGAAACTTTCTCGGGAAGGAAGTGCTCTACATGGTCGTGCATTCTATCGGTAGAGATGTTGAATTGAAGGAACATTTTAAACTCACTTGATGATTTTAATTCATTGCTGTCGCGTGTAATTAAAGTCAGTGTGGTAAAAAGGTAGTGGTGCATGATTATGGAGGTTTGCGGTATTTCGGGTATACTTTTGATATGGAAATTAAAGGAATTCTGCACTGTCACTCAACGTACTCGTACGACGCGAAACTTTCACTTCGCGAACTCAAAGACCTCTTTAAGGCAGAGGGAATGCACTTTGTTTGCATGACCGAACACACCGACCGTATGACATCGGAGCGCGCCGATGCGTTTGTGAAGGAGTGTGAAGCGCTCTCAGATGTGACCTTCCGCTTGATCCCGGGATTTGAGGTTCCGTACAAAGGGACACATGTGCTCATGATTGGGGCGCGAAATTTCTGCGGAAATTTCGCGCGGAGCGGCGAAGAACTCGCAACGTGGGCTCGCGAAGCAAAATTCATCGTGCTCGCACATCCGGTGAGGAATGGTTTTAACGTTGACGCGACGCTTCTCGCGCACCTTGATGGCCTTGAGGTGTGGAATCAGCAGTACGAGGGGAAGCGTGTCCCACGTACGCGGTCAATTAAGTTATTTAGAGATTTAAAAACAAAGAAGCCGGAACTTGTCGCGACGGGAGGACTAGACCTTCACCGAAAGGAGCACATCGGTACGCCAATCGTCACCATGGATGTTGCGTCTCTTACCGAAGACAACATTATTGAAAAGTTGCGTACGGGAGCTTGTACGATTTCATCCGACCGTGCACATATCTACGGAACGCTACCAAACACCAATGAGATTATAAAAAAGTACTTTCTTGAAAGCGCGTTCTCCGTAGCGGTTATTGTTTTAGGAAAGGCGGTGAGTAGGGTGTGTGCGTCTTTGGGTATCACACTCCCCGCGTGGCTTAGGCGCGGCGTTCGCTCGCGACTCTAACAATGTCGCGCATTGATGCACTCTCAAATCCATACGCCTCGTGCAACTTTTTATAGTGCGCAAGAATCGTCTCAAGATTCTTGAAATTTTCATCTTGGTTGATGCCCATGTTGTGGGGGTGCCACCAGAGGTGGAAGACCTCGCCGTTTTTTGCGGCGTGTGTCATGGCGTTTTTTATACGGCGCATACGGAGTGGTTCACATACACGGAGCATGCTCATCCACGGCCGCAAAAAACGGCTGGATGGCACATTCATCACGCGTCCTCCACCACTCGTGGGAAGCGGGTACGTATGGTACCCCGAAAGGTTGAGGTAGTGATCAAGGAGTCTCAGTGCACGAATGACGGGTGACTGTTCCGACTCCTTTCGCGCACGATAAAAAACGTGATCCTCGTTTCCTCGGTATGCGGTTATTCCTTCCTCACCGCACACACTGAGTGCGTCGTCGCTCGCCTGATTTCTCGGAAAGACCACTGACGTCCCTCGCACTCCGTACGTGTGCGCAATAGCATTCCATGCGTGTACGTCCGCACGAAACACGTCACGGCCGTTCTCGTGCCCGTCAATGCAGTAGTAGTGCGAGAAGGTGTGGTTTCCGATTTCTTGGTGTGGTGTTTGTCGTATGAGTTCAACGATACTGCTCCCGAAATGGTATTTGTCGGTGTCTTCACTTTCTCCCACCGCACCGCTTTCAAGATACGCGTATGACGACATGTGCATATTCTCGTACGCTGGTCGGAGTTCTTTAGGGGGGAGTAATGCGAGAAGTTCGGCTCGCGATCGCGCCATGAGCATACCGACGGTCGCCCACGTCGCATGAATACCGTACTTTGAAAAGAGTGTGAGCGTGCGTGGGATTGCCGTTCGCTCACCCAAGATTCTATCCCCGTACTCCGCTATGGTTGTCTTATCAAACATCCCCCAGAAGAGTTCAAGGTCAAGGGAAATAACGAAGTATCCGCCCGTACGTTTTTTCGCTTTCATAGAGCAACTATAGCGCTTAAAAGGTTGTTTTAAAAGTGTTGATTTTCATGCATACTATATTGAATATGAATATACTCATCGCAACCCCGCTACTCTCAACACAGTCTGGCGGGCCTGCGCAATATGCCGTGAATCTCAAAGAATGTCTTCAACAGAAGAGACACAAAGTGCACACACTCGCATTTCAAAGCGTTGCCCGATATCCATCAGGATTACGTCATCTTTTTTTATTTTTCAAAGCGCTCCGTTGCGTGTATGGCACCGACGCTGTTATTGTGCTGGATACATTCAGCATTGCCTTACCGGTGGTCATTGCGGGATTTATTTTACGGAAGAGAATCATTGTTCGTGTAGGTGGAGATTTCGTTTGGGAGCAATACGTTGAGCGTACGAAAGAGAAAATAACACTATCAGAATTTTACAATTCAAAACCATCACTTTCCGCTAAGGAACTCGTATCTTTTTTACTGCAGAAAAAAATTGTTTTTTCATGCGCAAACACAATTGTCTTTAGTACTACTTGGCAACGAGATATTTGGCTTACACCATATTCACTAATGAAAAAGAATGTTGTCGTTATTGAAAACGCTTTTGTCCCCCACACGTCAAGTAGAAGAACGAACACTAACTCAGATACCGTAGTATGGATTGGAAGAAATATTACTCTCAAGAATGTTGATGTGCTTGATAAAGCAATGGACATTGTAAAAATGAAATATCCGACTGTTAACTATCAAAAGTATTCAAACATTCCACACACAGAGGTGATTGAAGTACTTAAGAATAGCAAGTTGCTCGTACTACCCTCACTATCAGAGGTGAGCCCCAATCTCGTGTTTGAAGCGCTCGTGCTCGGAGTTCCAGTCGTTATGACAATGGAATGTGGTCTTGCGAACATGCTTGCCGATACGGTAACACTCATTAATCCAAAAAGTGTTGAAAGTATTGCTGACGGAGTAAGCAAACTCATGACGAAAGAAGGATACGAAAATGCACTCTCAAGGACTTTCGCTTTTAAAAGTATAAGAACATACGATCACGTCGCAGATGAATTTCTCCAATATGTTTTACGATAATCAAAACAAAATGCACGTAATGACTATTGGTGTGGCACGTCAGCTTCTTATTCCTGGAAATCGTGAACGAGTGCGCCAGCGTGCTTATGCGGCACTGCTCACAAAACTTTCCATCGTAGTCCTCACGCGACGTGAACATGGTTTTACTGATGTGCAATGTGAAGGAAATCTGAAGTTGTACCCCACAAATTCACGCACACGATTTCTCATGCTCTGGGATGCGTACCGCATCGGCAGAAACATTATTCGCGAAGAGCGCACGGAGCCCATTGTCGTCACCGCGCAAGACCCGCTTGAGGTAGGGTGGCTCTCGTGGTTTCTCACGCGGTCAAAAAGTGCACACCTCCACGTGCAAGTCCACGGCGATTACTTCAGTTCCGATGCGTGGGTCGGACACTCGCTCGTGAGGCGTGTGAAGCGCTTTTTCGCACGCGTGCTCCTTCGTCGTGCGCCCGCTATTCGGGTCGTGTCAGAGCGTATCAAACGCTCACTCGTTGCCCGTGGCATACCGGAGTCCAAAATAACCGTCCTCCCCATACGTCCGGAACTGGAATCGTTTCTCAGTTGCGAGCACACGTACCGCACCCAACCGCCATTCACGTTCCTCTACCTCGGTCGCCTCGCACCGGAAAAAAACATTCCTCGCATCGTGAATGCCTTCGCGTTCGCTCATAAAAAGAACCCGAATACCCGGCTCAGGATTGTCGGCGAGGGAAGTGAACAGGCGCGCATTGAATCACTCATTACGTCTCTCGGCATCAAGGATGCAGTGACACTCTCGCCGTGGACACATGACGTCGCACGTGAAATGAACGATGCTGACGTATTTCTCCTCGCGTCACAGCATGAGGCGTATGCGCTCACGCTCGTGGAAGCGATGGCGGTGGGTCTTCCCGTCATTACGACCGATGTTGGGTGTGTCGGTGAGGTTTTTGAAGACGGCGTTCATGGCATTGTGGTGAAAGATGCAGGCGTGGCGTCGTACGCACACGCACTCGTGCGTATGGTGACAGAAGCGGGTGAGTGGAAACGGTACGGTGAACACGGGCGCGCGACCGCGCAAAAACTCGCAGGGCAATCACACGAGAAGTACGTGCGCGCGTGGGTAACGGCACTTTCACTTGCGTGTCGCGAGGTATAATACGGTCATGCCACTCAAGGACGATTCATGGTTGGATCCTTCACGTCGTGCCACCGAGCGCCTCAACGAGGCGCTCGGTACCGATGCCGGCACACTTGAAGACATCGTCATTCTTGATGAAAAACTCGTAGAAAAAGAAAAGAAAGAAGGGAATGCTCCCGTAGCGCATGAGGAGGAAACAGTCGCGGAACCGCTACCGGAAACGGTGACTGTGGACGAGGCACGTAGCGAGGAATCCATTGTGGAGGTGGTATCCAGTCGCACGCAATCGCGACTTCTCATTATCACAAAAGACGTCACCGTCATGCAGGAGGGGAGTCCGACGTACAAGCGTATCGTTGACGAATCCGCACACTTCTTGGAGATACACGTCATCGTCATGAACTACGCGGACGGTGAGACGAAGGTGCCCATTACACGCCTCACCGCAAATGCCTGGTTTTACCCCACAAACTCTTCGTCGTGGTGGACCCTCGCCATTGATGCGTACCGTATGGCACGTGCGCAACTCATATTCGGTGGTGGTTTTCGTGCAGACATTATCGTTGCCGAGGATCCGTTTGAAGCGGGGCTCGTCGCACGGTACCTTGCCAAAAAGTACGAACGACCGTTCCAGGTGCACATTTACGAAGACTTCTTTGATGACACCTTCATTGCATCACAAAGGTATCCCGCGCTCTACGAGTGGTTCACCCAGCACCTCATAGAGGACGTGACGAGCGTGCGTACGAAAACCGAGTTTCAACGCCGCGCAATCATTGAAGAGCGTAAAGACCTTGAGCCACACACGGAACTGCTCCCCTCGTACTACTCGCTTGATGCGTGGGATGCGTTTTCGCCCGCGTTTGATCTCCACGAGAAGTACCCGCAATTCAGATTTATCATTCTCCACGTTTCCACGATGCAGAAAGGTTCGCACACTGAAGACGTGCTCATTGGTGCGTCAAAGATTTTGAAACGGTACCCGACAATCGGTTTGGTCATCGTGGGGAGCGGGCCACTCCGGAGCGCACTTGAGAAAACGGCTATCTCACTCGGCCTGCAACACCAGGTGGAATTTGAACCGATGCCCGTAGAACTCATGTCCCACATGAAGACCGCGAATGTCTTCGTGCACCTCTCGGAAGATGGCGCCGAAGACGAACTCATTCTCATGGCGGCAACGGCAAAGGTGCCACTCATCGCTCACAAAGACGGCCTCGCCGAAAAACTGTTCGTTGACGGTGAGTCCGCGTGCCTCTGCGCTACGGGAGACGTTGATTGTGTCGCGGACAGCATCAACAGGTACCTCAACGAGAACCACGACAGGACAGACTTCGCTCTCAATGCGCACGCAACCGTCTTTGAGCGCATTGAGCAGGACTACGGTGCGTACCTCAAGGCATACGCCGAGAGTATAGAACGTTGCGTCGCTGACGCCATAAAACAATAGTGTGCACAACCTCTCTTTTTTATAATTGTGTTTTAGGCTTGCAAAGTGCAGTTTTTGCTATAAAATATACCTAATACTCATGATTAAATTTGAGCGAAAAAAAATAGGAAATAAGCCGTTTTATTACCTCACAGAGCAAGTTAAGTTTGGTAATAGATTTAAAAAAATACAGGTATATATCGGTAAAAATATACCTAAGGATGTACTGCCGTATTTTCGGGAACTTTCTAAAAAAGAAAAAGAACGTACGCGTGAGTATTTACATACTGTCCAGACTAATAAAAATGAACTAAAGGAGTATCTGGTACTTGAGTATTCGCGAATAGATTGGAAATATTACAACGCATCACGTACAGAACATCAGCGAATACAAATGATGCGCGATTTTGCAATCAAGTTCATTTTTGAATCAAATGCGATTGAGGGGAGTAAACTTTCCGAGGATGAGGTTTCAGCTATCGTGAAGAAAAGATACGTTAAAAAAGGGCTTGAAAAAACTGAAATTATAGAGGCACAAAATGCAATGAGTGCTTTTGAATTAATACAATCACGTTCATTTACGCTGAATCAAAAAAATATTAAAAAATTGCATGAGATTGTTACAAATGGTTTGGGTATCCAGAAGGGGTACAAAGAGCGCGATATTGTTGTAAATAATAAAAAGACAACACCTCCGTCCGAAGTGCAATCTAATCTTCAAAACTTAATTAAGTGGTATCACGTTAATGCAAAAAAAGAACACACATTTGAGCGTGCTGTTTTATTTCATAACAGGTTTGAAGCGATTCACCCTTTTGAAGATGGAAATGGAAGAGTAGGTAGACTCCTTCTTAATTGGATGTTGCTCAAAAATGGTTTTGGTCCCATCCTCATACGAAATCGTAACAAAAGAGCATATTTTTCAGTTCTTGATAAAGGTGACAACGGTCTTCATAAACACCCCATCCGTTTTATGAACCGTGCATATCGCCAAACTATCAAAGAACTGGTTTCCGAAATATAAAAATCACACATGAAACTGCTCATTACGACGCAAACGGTAGACAAAAATGACCCGATTCTTGGGTTTTTTCATAGGTGGCTCACGGAGTTTGCGAAGCACTTTGAACGCATTGACGTCATCTGTCTCAGAGAGGGTGTACACGAGTTGCCGGCACACGTACACGTGCACTCCCTCGGGAAGGAGTACGGCGAAAGCAGGGTGAAGTACATTTTGCGATTTTACCATTTTTTCAGCAAGATTTTTTTCCAAATTCGTGTTGACTACGTTTTTTTTCACATGGGAGCGATTAACAATGTGCTTGCAACTCCTTTTTTCCTAGTACGAAAATTTTTTAAAACACGGTTTTATTGGTGGAAAACACACGGAAAGGCGTGGGCTCTCAAGGAACGAGTTGCATCTATAGTGTGTGACAGAGTATTTACTGCGGGAGGAAAGAGTTTTGGAACAAACGCAAAAAAAGTTACCGTCGTCGGGCACGCAATTGATACAAAAATGTTTATTCCGTCCAAAAACGCAAACCACGGAGGACGTGTAGGTATAGTTGTTGGACGTGTGGTTCCAATTAAGAAAATTGAAATTGCCATAAATGCAATGAGTGAAGTGGTGCGGACACATAAGGACGTAACATTGCATATTATAGGAAATGCTGATAACGAAGTGTATAAAGATAGTCTCAAAGCGTTGGCAAAAAAGTGCTCCTTGGACAATATTTCATTTTCTGATGGAGTTCCACAACCCCAGATTGTTTCTCAGTATCAACGAGCGCTTTTTTTACTCAATCCTGCATATGAAGCGGGCTTTGATAAGGTTGTTCTAGAAGCTATGGCATCTGGGGTCATTCCGCTTACATCAATACCGTCGTTTAAACCTATTCTTGATCCGTACGGTTTATACATAGAGCCGAACGATGTGAGTGGTTATGTGAAAGCCATTTTAAAAATATACGAGATGAATTCACCTGCACGAGATGAACTTACACAGAAACTTAGAAACATTGCCGTTTCTAATCATTCAATTGACACATTATCAAAACGAATTTTTGGTGTATAACACATTAAATATGCTTGATTTCATTGGGTTAGGCGCACAGAAATCGGGAACGTCATGGGCGTACGCGTGCCTCTACGAACATCCGCAGATTTGCGCGCCCATCAAGGAAATCCACTTCTTCAGTCGACCGCGGTATGAGAATGGTAGGGAATGGTACGAAGCCCATTTCAAAAAATGCGGTGAAAAGAAAGTGAAGGGAGAATTTTCAACATCGTACCTCTACTCCAAAGATGCACCACAGCGCATAAGAGAGATGTATCCGAACGTAAAACTCATCGCCATTTTGAGAAATCCAATTGACCGTGCGTACTCGCAGTATCGGAACGCCATCAAGTCGGGTGAGATTCCAAAGACGATGCGTTTTGAGGAGTATGACAAAAATGAGACGAGCGTCCGTGCGCAGGGGCTCTACTCCGTCCAACTCGCTCGGTACTTCGCACGTTTCCCAAAGGAACAGGTACTTGTCCTCGTCTATGAGGATATCAAAAAAGACCCCATCGCATTCATGAAGTGCATATATCGTTTCCTCAGAGTGGACGACACCTTCGTCTCCGGTATGGTGCACAGCGAGATCAACGTCGCACGCACACCAAAGCTCATACTCATTGACCGTGCCATGCACCACGTGGCTGAGTTCTTGCGACGACACGGGGGAGATAGAATCGTACATGCTATTCGGACCGTGGGCATCCCCGACCTCGTGCGATCTATCAACACCACAAAAAAGGAGGCGCGTGACGAAAAATCAGAGTATGATCGGCGTGCGCTCGCATCGTATTTCCACGATGACGTCGTTGCACTCAGCAAACTCGTCGGACGTGATATGAATACTGAGTGGGGTATCTAGAATATATATGGAACGACAAGTCATAAGCATGAAGCATCACATTCGCAATACGTTCATATGGCTTGTGACGACTTTTGGCATTGTGCGCCTGTACCGAAAAGAGGTGCGCAAAAAGGGACCGCTCGTGCGCGTCCTCGTGTTTCATGACATTCACGATCGTGAGTGGTTTGAACTCATGATTGAAACCTTATGTGATCACTTCAACGTTATCTCTCCCGATGAGTTTCATGCACAAAAGTTTGATCAAGAGCGCGTGAACGTCCTCATCACGTTTGACGACGGGTATGCATCGTGGGAGTCAGCCGCACTTTCGGTTCTTGAAGAAAACGGTATCAAAGGTCTCTTCTTTGCAAATTCCGCGCTCCTTGATGTCGCGCATGATTCCGC
>CAZBMV010000004.1:0-43468 GCA_964493145.1 uncultured Candidatus Saccharibacteria bacterium | reverse complement strand
AAGAAACTCAAGCGGTGGGTGCTCGGCGGATACGACCTCTTTGAGAGGTTGAAAAGAATATGTGTGCGATAAACGGCATTACGACAAATAACAGGGGACTCGTAGAGAGAATGAATGAACGGACGAAGCATCGCGGTCCCGATGGTTCTTGTGTGTGGGAGGGGAAGGGCGTGACCTTGGGGCACAATCGCCTCGCCATCATTGACCTCTCAGAAGGTGCGTCACAGCCGATGACCGACAATGGTGGCAGGTACACGATTGTATTCAACGGGGAAATATACAACTACCGGGAACTGCGTGAAGAACTCAGGTATACGTATGAGTTTAAAACCGAGAGCGACACGGAAGTATTGCTCGCCGCGTACATGAAGTGGGGAACTGATGTTTTCCCACGCCTGCGCGGTATTTTTGCATTCGGCATATGGGATGCGAAGGAAAACACACTCATACTCGCACGCGATCACATGGGGGTGAAGCCACTGTACTACTCCCATGATGACGGAGTACTCGCATTTTCCTCTGAAATGCCTGCGCTTCTCCTCGCGCAAAAAGAACGAACACTTGATACAAACGGACTCGCATTCTATCTTTCCATGGAGTACGTGCCGAGTCCGCGTACCCTCGTGAGAGGAATTACCAAACTTCCCGCAGGGCACATGCTCACGTACAGAGATGGAAGCATTGTCACACGTTCATATTTTAATTCTGATGAAAATGTAGAAGACATTCCCCACGGAACGATATACGAAACGATTGACTCAGCGGTCAAAAGGCAACTCGTCTCAGACAGACCAGTGGGCGCGTACCTCTCAGGAGGGTTTGACTCAAGCATCGTCGTGCACCACATGGCGAAGCACACGCCACACACGCGGACGTACTCGGTTGATTTTGAATCGGTGGAGGGGCAGGAAGGAGAGAGCGTAAAATTTAACGCCGATGCGCGCCTCGCAGAACGTACCGCCGCCTTTTTTGGAACAAAGCACACAACGTACACCATAACGCTTGAAGATGTGCGAAATACGATAGAGACTGCATCAACTCTCGCGAACGAACCGGTCGCCAACTCCACCGCCATCACCCAATACCTTTTGAGTGACTTTGTGCGCAAGGACGGCACGGTCGTCGTTCTCGGCGGTGATGGCGGTGACGAACTCTTCGGCGGATACACGCGCCACCGCATCGCAATGGGAGCATACCTCTACCAGCAGTTGCCGCACTTCATGCAAACTATCGGTGCTCGCGTGAGTCCACGTATTGCAAAACTGAGTACTCCGTTCGGAACATTGCTCCACCGCGCACTCATGGTGAAAGATGAAAAGAAGATCTTGCCATTCCTAAAGAGGGACATCGGCATCAATGCAACCGTCACCGATTTTTTTGATGAGGAGTACGGGCACGAATCAACACAAGATGTTCACCCACTTCACACCTTCATGCGAGTGGATCGTCGCACGTGGCTTCCCGACGAGTGTTTCATTCGTTCCGATTATGCGTCCATGGCGCACGGCGTTGAACTTCGCGTGCCGTTTGTTGATATCGACGTCGTTGCACTCTCAGACAAAATATCTGTGTGGAAGAAAACGCTTCCCCACGAGGGGAAGCGAGTCATCCGCAAGGTGTACAAACCGTACCTTCCCAAACATCTCTACAATCAACCGAAGCGTGGGTGGCTCTCACCCGCCGCAAAGTGGTTCCGTGATCCAAAAATATACGCGCTCGCGCAACAGGTGTTCTCATCCGATTACTACGATGGTCTGAGCGGTGTCTTCGACTGGGAGCGCGTCCGCGCACACCTTGATGAGCACGTTGCAAGAAAGGGGTACCATCTATACCCCCTATGGAATATAATGGTGCTTCAAATTTGGGCGCGAGAGAATAGTATTAGAATTGATTAAACACGTATGAATATAGGATTTATAGGGCAGGGGTTTGTAGGAAAGAATATCGCAAATGATGTGGAGTCACGCGGACATCGTGTCGTGCGCTACGCGCTGGAAGCCGAATATGTAAACAATAAGGAGGCGCTCAAGGAGTGTGAAGCGGTTTTTATTGCGGTCCCAACGCCATCAACACCAAATGGATTTGACTACAGCATTGTGGAGCACGGGCTGTCGCTTCTCTGTGACGGTACCATTGCTATCATCAAATCAACTATTCTCCCCGGCACGACCCGAAAATTGCAGGATGCATTTCCGAACCTCGTCATACTCTTTTCTCCGGAGTTTCTCTGCGAAGCGACCGCCGCACACGATGCCGCACATCCGATTCTCAATATCATAGGCATTTTCTCAGACTCTGCCGGACACCGCACCTCCGCAGAGACCATCATGAGCATTCTTCCGCACTCGGAGAATACGTTCATTGTTCCCACCGAGGCGGCGGAACTCTTTAAGTACATCCACAACATACACGGCTTCACGCGTGTCATACTCTCAAACCTTTTTTACGACCTCGCGCAGTCGCTCAAGGTTGATTGGACACACGTAGAGCAAATTATGAACGTTGATCCAATGATGTCACCGTACTACAACTCGCCGACGCATAAGAGTGGTCGTGGTGCGGGAGGGCACTGCTTCATCAAGGACATGGCGGCATTCATTGAACTCTATGAAATCTTCAATGCAAACGACGAAAAGGGGAAGTCCGTTCTCCGCGCTCTGGAAGCAAAAAACCTTGAACTTCTTGCGTCAACCAACAAAGATCAAGACCTCGTCCGCGGGGTATACGGGGAGAAATAACATTGCATGAAAATCCTGTATCTTGCGAGCGTTCGTATTCCAAATGAAAAAGCATCAGGGCTTGCCATCATGCGGCAGTGTGAGGCGTTTGCAAAAATAGGTCACGAGGTAACCCTTTTAAAACCTCACCGAAACAACCACATCCGTGAAGATGCCTTTGCTTTTTACGGTATTGGTACACATTTTGCCATTAGGGAGTTCCCATCAGTTGATCTCGTTGATACATTTTGGAAGTTTGGATTTTACCTTACCCGTTTCTCACAGATGCTCGTGAGCTTTGCTGCATTACTCAAGAACAGAAACGACTTTGACCTTTTGTATGCACGTGACCCGTGGATGTTGGTTTTGCCTACTATTTTTTTAAAGAAGAAAACTATCGTCTGGGAAGCCCACCAGGTCCAGAAAGGATTTTTTGTAAAAATGATTGCGAATAATGTATCCGAAATTATTTGCATATCAAACGGACTTAAACAGCATTATGAAAAGATTGCGCCAAAGCAAAAAATAGCCGTTGAGCCGAGCGGGGTCAACATGGAACAATTCAAAAATGCCCCGTCACAATCAGATGCAAGGAAATTTCTTGGGATTCCTCCTGAACCGAAGGTTGTTGGGTATATTGGTAAATATAAAACAATGGGAGAGGAAAAGGGGATTGATGACCTCGTGCAAGCGTTTGCAACAGTGCATAGAGAAGTCCCCGATACCCACCTCCTCATTGCCGGCCTTGAAGCGCATGAAATCCCACTCATTCAAACAGTGTGTGTGTCACTTGGTATTGAAGAGAGCGCCGTGTCTCTTCTGTCACTTGCACAAAAGGACTTTGTCATGTACGTACAGGCGACTGATGTGCTCGTTATGAACTATCCGGACACGGAACATTACCGCAACTTCATGTCACCCACAAAACTTTTTGCCTATATGGCGAGCGGAAAAATAGTGGTTACAAGCGACCTTCCGTCAGTTCGTGAAATTGTTGATAATTCTATGGTTATTTTTATTAAATCAAATAACACCGAATCATTAGTTGGCAAAATTCAACAATTAGTGGTGAATAACAATAATGGCCTTGCTTCACCTCAGATTAGAATTGCATACATGGAACAATTCACATGGGTCGCGCGTAGCAAAAGAATATTGGCACGTCTGGAAAAATAATAGTTTTGTTTTGATTAGTAAACGAACCAAGTTTCTTGCCCATTACCAACCTTTTAACGAACATTTTTCTTTCCAGAACCTTTCGTCTTCTCATTTAGTAATAAACGCCAGTATGGTATATACTACGTTGCCTATTGGCCTTGAGTCGCCGTTGGTTCAGAAGCATGAATGTACAAAATAAAAAGGAAAAAATAGTCGTTGTCGGATACGGTTGGATTGGTCAAGCAAATGCGCTGGCTCTTGTGAAGACCGGCTACCGTGTTGCGTATTTTGATACTGCCGAAACACCTGCATTCCACTATGTAGAAGGGGAAAACGAATATGACAGTGTTCAGCGTGTATCCTCACTTGAGGAGTGGGACAGTGATAACACGTGGTTTATTGTCTGTGTTGGGGACAGGGTTTCAGAGGAGAGAGAACAAGATATTTCTTTGATACGAAAAGCTTGTGATTCACTTCGTAATCTACGTGGCAAGGTCATTCTTCGTTCAACTGTCTTGCCACAAAAATTGAAGGAACTTTATTTTCATTTATATGTACCTGAGTTTTTGCATGAAAAAAATGCAGTAGATGAATGTCTCAATCCGTACTTTTTTGTAATAGGATTGCGAGATAGTATACAACTTCCGTCATTTTTGAACGAATGGAAACGGAGAGCGTACAAGACTTTTAATGGTACTCCGGAAGAAGCATCGTATATTAAATATATTTCAAATCTTTGGAATACAATACGAATTGCGTTTGTGAATGAAATTGGTGACAGTATTGCAATACCCAGTAATCAAAGTGAGGTACAAAAAATAGAGCGCATCCTTAATTTTGTTTTTGAGAGAAAAAGTTACCTAAGATACGGTCAAGGTTTTGATGGGCATTGTTTACCAAAAGACACGCGTGCGTTCATTGGTGCGCATCAGAAGGAAGGAAAAAATCTTGATATGCTCATTGGCGCATATTCATCAAATAATCATCACAAAGAGATTCAAGCGATGTATCAAACTCTTCCTAAAATTTATTCATTTTGGGATAACAATATTATTAACAAGGGTTTTGCTTCGAAAATCTGGCGTATCTTTAATGAAAACGAAAGTGTTAAATCAGTCAGGACGAAATTACGGTTTCTTGTTGATTGGGTGACACGACTTTTTCCTGAACGAAGTTTGGAACGAGCAATTTCTATTTGGGAATCAAAAGCAATGACTTACCCACTCTACTATAGCAATACTCGTACAAGGAGCGGGTTTGATGTTACTGAAAAAGAACTTTGCGAAACGGGTAAAAAAGATTATGAAGAGCTCGTTGAGAGTGACCCGCTTCTCGCCGATGTGCTTTCAAAGAGTGATATAAGCCGAGCACTGGACTTCGGATCAGGCGTTGGTCGTATGACCGTATATTTTGCGAATCATTTCCGAGAAGTTACTGGTATTGATGTATCATCGGCAATGATAGAAAGAGCGAGAATGCGTGTGCAGGACGATGCCGTTTCCTTTACTGCGTTTGATGGGAAAAATCTTCCATTTACAGACAATCACTTTGATTTCATTTTTTCTTTCCAAACGTTACAGCATATTCCAACTAAAGATGATGTGGATAGATATTTTGCCGAATTCTTCCGTGTCTTAAGGAAAGGAGGTGTGGCAAAAATTCAATTGCGTGGGGGAAGGGGAGTTAAACGATTTGCATGGTCGTATGGTGTTTCATTTACACCCGAAGAAGCACTTGCGCTTGCCGAAAAAAATGGTTTCACCGTACTAAATCACCAAGTTATCGGTGTAAAGAATATTTGGCTCACATTGAGTAAATGAGTATGGAAGATCAAAAAAAGAAAGTTCTTGTTGCGGGAGGCGCTGGATCGGTGGGGCTCTATCTCGTACACAAACTTGCACAGTCTGGATATGCGGTTACCATTGCCGATAATTTTTTTCGCGGGAAGCGCGACCATATGTTCCATGAGGTTCTTACCCACCCCAACGTAACTCTGATTGAAGGGGATCTTACCACACGTGAAGGATGGGACGCACTTGGTGGCGGATATGATTACATATATCAACTTGTAAGTATTAATGGCACAGGTCTTTTCTATAAAATGCCAGGCGAGGTCTTGCGTATTGGCATCAAGACCATTGTACATAGTCTTGAGTGGATGAAGGACAAGAATCCCGAAGGAAAAATATTGTATACATCTTCTAATGAAGCGTACGCAGGAGGTCTTTCTTCATTTGATTCACTTCCCATTCCAACACCTGAAGCGGTTCCACTTGTTATTTCAGACACATACAATCCTCGTTGGACGTATGCCGGAACAAAATTGATTGGTGAACTTTTTTATATTCATTACGCACAACAACTCGGGCTCAGAACTGTTATCGTGCGCCCACATAATTTCTATGGCCCACGCACGGGGTACGACCATGTCATACCGCAGTTCATTGAGCGCATCGTTAATAAAGTTGACCCATTCCCAATTTATGGTGCAGACAATACACGAACCTTTTGCTATATGAGTGATGCGGTTGAGGCAATGCAATTGGTTATGGAATCTCATAAAACGGACGGTCAAACGTACCACATTGGGCAGGAGTATGCAGATGAAATTTCAATGAATGATCTTGCAGAAAAATTATTTACTATTGCCGGATGGAGACCGAAAAACATCGAAATCAAGGATGAACCTGCTGGAAGTGTAAAACGACGGGCGGCGGACATTGCAAAGATTAAAACCGACGTTGGGTGGACTCCAAGGACTTCATTGAATGTTGGGTTGCAACATACATACGAGTGGTACGTAAAGAATCAGAAGAAGAAAGCATGAATGTAACAAAAGAAAAGGAGAGGCAGTACACCGTCGGTTGTATCACCTCATCAGTCTCATATGAAGGTGGTTGGGGCACTCTCTCAAAGGGAATTATTGGTGCAATTGCAAAAAAACAACCAGTTGTGGTTCTTACATCGCGTGGTGCTCAAAACGATTCTGTTCCATATTCAATTCATCGTGTGCTTCCCAATCATCACACTTCGTATTCTCTTCTCGTTCAATTCCAAGTCTTTTTTGCGACTCTTAGGTACTTACGTTCTTGCGACGTTATTCATGTTTTCATTGAACCATTTGCTCCCGGTGCCGCTCTTGCAGCGAAATGTCTTAGGAAGCCGCTTGTGATTACGCTGGCGGGTACTTACTGTGTTGTTCCTAAGGGGAGACATTTCCGCGAACGGGTAAAAAGAATGCTTATGAAATTCATGTATCAACAGGCTACGTTTATTGCTACTGGTTCACATAAAAACATTGAACTCATTGAAGAGGTGGTTCCTCTTAAAAATAAATGGAAATTTGTGCCATTTGGTGTAGATTTAGACAGATACCATAAGAATCGTGAATACTCAAAGCCGAGTCTGCCATTCCTTCTTACTATTGGTTCAGTGAAACCACGTAAAGGTGCTCTCTATACGATTCGTGCTCTTGGGTTACTCAAAGATGAATTCCCCGATCTCATATACAAAATTGGTGGTTCATATATTGAAACGCCGTACGTGCAAGAACTTCGTAACGAAATTAAGAAACTGGGGCTGGTGGGAAGGGTAGAACTTTTGGGACGTGTAAATGATGAGCAATTATTAGAACTTTACAGTACTTGTACAGCCTTCGTGCTCGCAGCACAAACTGTAGATGGGGCATTTGAAGGTTTCCCCATGGTGTTTTATGAAGCACACGCTCTAGGTGCTCCGGTAATTAGTACATACGGGTTTGGTTCAGAATATGTCATTAAAAATGGCCACAACGGCTTTTTGGTTCCACAAAATGATTATGTAGACCTTGCCGAAGCAATCAAAAAAATAGTCGGTGATTCAATACTTCGTACTCGTATGTCCGAAAATGCTCTCGCTGAGGCCAAGAAACATTCTTGGGATGATATCAGTACTCATTACCTTGAGGTGTACAACTCAATTATTTAATACAATATGCTCAATACGCAAGGTGTAGAAGAATATTGGAAGGAACAAACTGAAAAGGGTGATAACCCATGTCACTATCACAATAAATGGCAAGACCTGTATGCTTTTAGGATGCGTACCCGTGCATTCAAAAAGTCTGATTTTGTAGGCATGAGTCAAATTGTTGATATTGGTTGCGGTATCGGTGAGTACACTATGGAAATTGCGAAACTCACCACGGCTCACATTGATGCATTTGATTTTCCATTCAATATTAAGATTGCAAAAGAACGCTATGGGAATAATTTGCAAATCACATTTCATCCTTTTTCTATACCGCACCAATCTATCAGTGAGGCAATTGAAAAAGCAGACGGGGTCGTCACAACAACTGTGTACGTACACTTTTCTCCAGAAGTACGCGCCACATTTTATTCCTATGTGAACCGAATGAAAAAAGGAAGTAGAGTAATGCTTCTTGAGTATGTACCGCACTCAATTCCTGTTTTTCAAAAAAAACTGACATATAAGAAAGTGGAAACAATTGAAGAAATTACAGAAAAATTTAATGCGTCAGGTTTTGTGCAAAAAGAAATTAAACATGTGAATTTTATTGATGGATTCCTTTTTTTTTATTTTGGCAAAAACGCGGTATCATACCATCTCACGAGAATGTTGGAACGCATTCTTTGTTTTATTGGTTATACTAAGTCAAAGTATAAGTTGCTCGTTTTTGAAAAAATCTGACCATGAAATTATCATTTCTGAATCCCAATCTCACAGCACAAGATATACAAGCGGTCACAAAAGCGCTCAGGTCCGGCTGGCTTGCGACAGGACCCGAACTCAAACTTTTTGAAAAAAAACTGGGGACATACCTTGGACTTCCGTACATTGTTGCAAACAGTAGTGGAACAGCGGCACTTCATACGGCACTTCTTGCTGCCGGAGTCGGTCCAGGTGATGAAGTAATCACAACCCCGCTTACATTTTGGGCAACGAGCAACGTCATTCTTTTTGTGAGAGCGAAAATTGTTTTTGTTGATGTAGAGCCTGAGACAGGACTCATTTCAGTTGATGCGGTCAAAAAAGCAATAACAAAAAAAACAAAAGCAATTATACCTGTTCATCTTTACGGACAAATGGCTGACATGAAAGGACTTGCAGCGCTTGCAAAAAAACATAAACTTAAAATTATTGAAGATGCACCACATGCTCTAGAGGCGTGTCGTGACGGTATTCGACCGGGGCAGTTATCATTTGCAAGTTGTTACAGTTTCCATGCAGCAAAAAATATCACGGCAGGAGAGGGTGGTGCAGTGGGTGTTCACACGATCAAGACTGAAAAGGAGGTGCGACTTCTCAATGATTCCGGCTCTGATAGAAGTGGTGCCATACGTCATATGACAAGACTTGGCTACAAGTATAGTATGACAAATATGCAAGGAGCGATGCTTCTCGGTCAACTTGATCGTATTGAAAGCGAGTGGAAAAAACGTCGTAAAGTATATCAGTATTATGCGCAGACACTCAAAAATATTCCCGGTATACGGCTTATTGAAGAGGTGAAAAATGCAAAAAATGCCTGCCACATGTTCACCATTGTGGTAGATGTAAAAAAGAGGGATATAATCCGGAAACAATTAAGAGAGGTGGGTGTTCCTGCAGATATTCATTACAACCCCGTTCATCTTGAACCATACTATAAAAAACTCGGGTACAAGAAGGGGATGTATCCAAATGCCGAAGAAATTGGTTTAGGTACTATTACGCTACCTCTTTATACACAACTTACAATTGCTGAACAGAAATTTATTGTTAATAAAACCATATCAGTTGTTCGTGCGGTATGCCAAAAAAAATAAACACAATCTTTTTAGCAAATTTTCATCCGTTTGTGACACGCAATATTCTTGATGCGGGTGTTCTTGACTATCTTGTTCCCCAAACAAAAGTGATTATTCTTGTTTTGGAGAGTAAAAAACAATACTTTGTAGATACGTATGCAAACTATGATAATGTGATCATAGAAGGTATTCCATTTGAATGGATTGCTACTCGTTGGTGGAATTTACATTTTGAACGTTTTGCCGATTTACTACTTGATACCACAGTAAAAAAATATCATCGCATGGTACGTCGTGAGCAAACTGGCAGTAAGTTGCGATATTCTATTGAAACGGCAATTACCAAAACTCTCGGACATTCAACCCTTTTTAAGCAGTTGTTTAGGTTTTTTGATTATCACATTGTACGTTCAAAAACTTTTGAGGTGCTTTTTGAAAAATATTGTCCTGATGTGGTATTCGCAACCGATATTTTTGATGCTTCAAATGTTGCATTGTTGCATAGCGCAAAAAGGCGGAAGATTCGTACAGTTGGTATGACACGATCATGGGACAATACGACTACAAAAGTGTATTTGCGTACCATTCCAGACAAAATAATAACGCAAAACGAAGTTATGAAAGAAGAATTAAACAGAATTCATGATGTGCCTTTTTCACGCATTATTCCGTGTGGTGTACCCCAATTTGAAGAATATCTTAATTATGAACCAACTCCACGTGAAGAATTTTGTAGAGGATTGAATTTAGATCCAACAAAAACAATCATTCTCGTGTGCCCAGCGTCAGGAGTTTTTGTTGATACTGATTGGCAAATACTCGCTATCTTGCAAAAACTTTATAACGAAAGAAAAATCCCGCAAGGTATTCAATTTCTCGTTCGCCCGCATCCGTACAACGACACTGATTACAGTAAATTTACGCCCGATAAAAACTTCATCTTTGAGGAAAATCTTACAGTGTATAAGGGAGAACGTTCAAAAGCCCGTGAGGAAGGGAAGGCGAACAGGCTCCACCTTGCGGATACACTCGCTCACTCATCACTTGTGATTAACACGTTCTCATCAATTATCGTTGACGCTGTAATTTGTGATAAGCCGGTTATTTCAATCGGATTTGATGGTTGGGAAAAAGAAGTACCCTTTCTCCGAAGTCTTGCTCGATGGCAAACAGAAGAATGTGTTGTATATTTCTTTTCACACGGAGCCTCACCACTTGTTCGTTCATCGGATGAGTTGGCTGAGTGGATTAATACATATCTCCAACATCCTGAAACTCATCGAACTGAACGTAGAAAATTTGCCGAGACCCACATGTGGAAGATGGATGGAAAGGCCTCAGAAAGAATTACACAACTTTTGCTCAATGAGGCATGTTGTAATGAATAATTATTTAGTTAACTCTTGTTATGGATAAAAAGAAAGTAATTTGTATCATCCCCGCCCGTGGAGGAAGCAAGGGTGTACCAAGGAAAAATATTAGGAGTGTCTATGATAAGCCACTAATTGCACATACCATTTCAGCAGCACAAGAATCAGGCGTAATAGATAGGGTGTTTGTTTCAACAGAAGATGAAGAAATTGCAAAAGTCGCACTGGAATGCGGAGCAGAAGTTATTAAACGTCCTGTTGAGCTTGCTGGTGATAAGGTTACCCTTGAACCCGTTATTTTTGATGCCCTTAAACAACTTGAGGAAAAAGAAAATTATGTTCCAGATATTGTGTCTCTGATCCAACCAACCTCGCCACTTCTTAAGCCAAATACCATTAAGGAAAGTGTAGGAAAGGTGTTTAATAATGAATGTGATTCTTGTATCACGGCGTTTGTTCCTGACACATATGAATGGAAATGGTCTGTTGACAATAACTCAGAGGGTTTTCAATCCTTTACGCCAGAGCGACCTGTAATGCAACGTGTTGTTCGCCAAGATCTTCCAAAGATTTACCATGAAAACGGTGCTTTTTATGTTACTAAATGTGACTTCCTAATGGGGTGCGGACATCGTTGGGGTGGACGAATGGGTATTGTAGAAATGACGGAAGAGGATTCTATTCAAATTGATAATGAGTATCAACTTTGGCTGATTGAGCAAATACTAAAACGAAGAGAGAGCTTTTCTTCATAAATGATCCGGAATTAAAAATAAAAAAGAGGGTCGCGTGACCCCCTTTGTGAGATATGTTACATCTCAAGTATTTTTTCGGTTTGACCGGAATCAATGTACGCGCGCGCCTGAAGAAAAACGTCTTCAGACATATCGGAAAAATTGAGCGGTGCGCCACCTTTTCCCGTAAGGACTTTCGTTGCATCGTCAAGTTCGCGTACGTACCACTCTAAGGCACTATCGCACACGGGGTCTCCATTTTGTTCAAACGAAAGACCGAAGTGTTCCCGAAGCGCTTGTTGCACGAATGGATCACGAAACATCTCGGTACCGGGGTATGCGGTTGCGGTGAACATCCTCCTATTGACTGATGCCATCGCGAGTGCAAACTCCGGCGTACCGTTCGCGAGCCCCTGCGTGTAGAGCTCCTCTTGCCACTTGATGAAAGCGACGCTCGTCTTGAGATCTCCGAGTGTTTCTCTCGGGTACCCCATAATCCATGTCGCATTCACGTGTATGCCCACCGATCGGCAGTTCTGTATTCCTTCCACCATCATGGTGGGGAACTCATAGCCGTCAACCGTTGTGAAGCGCTCCACGCCGTGTTTCTTGATAATGTGTCCACCCTTCTTCATGCGATAGAGGGTGTTCTTTGAGGCACTCTCAGCACCAACGCCGATGTAAATGCACCCTGATTCCGCCATTGGTTCAAGGCGGTCCATGGTGCACTCATCTAGTCGCGTGTGCGTTCCCCAACGGAAGTTGAGACCATTGAATGCTTCAGGCAACGCTTGGCACCGCTTGGGCGAAACCGCAAAGTTATCATCGGGGAATCCGAGGAAATCAATGCGGTACGCATTGATGAGCCACTCAGCCTCCTCCCGGAGGTTTTGTGGGCTCCTGATGCCCCAGTTACGTTCACCTTGCGCTCCACGGTAGCAAAACGCACATGCGTGCGGACATCCTCGGGATGAGACGGTGGTTAGACTCCGTTCCGTGATGAAATTCGCCGCAGATGAATTGTTCGCGGCGAGGCCCCACACGGGAGTGGTGATGTACCACTCAAGAACCGGGTTTCCGTACACGTCCCTTTCAAGTAAGTCCCACGCCGCGAATGGCAACACATCAAGGTCTCTCGGCCTGTCTCCGGCATAGATGAACCTCGGCTTACCGTTGCGGTCACCGATGTAACTCGGTAACGATGTCATTGCCGATGTCTTATTTCCGGCAGTTTTCACATCGTGAACACAGAGGAGGATAATGTCATCACCTTCCGAGTGTCCAACCGCATCAAGTTCGGGTATCCAGTTAAAGAGACCCGCACGAAACTCCGTTGCGAGGCCGCCACCCGAAACAATAAACGCATCGGGGACGACTTTCGCACAGAAACGTGTCACCCACTGTTGCCATTTGAGCGTCGTTATTTTACCCGAGAGCCCAATGACATCAGGTGCTCCATGAACGTTGAAGTGAGCAAGCAAGAGATCCGCCGCCTCTTTTTCGTTCAGGTGGCGACCGTTTGCAAGACTGCGTTCATGTGCAAAGGTGTCGGTGATGCGATACGCGTTGAGGTCAACAATCGTGACGTTCGCTCCGTATTCACGGAGACGTGCCGCCATGAGTGCCGGACCTTGTGGTGGCGTATTCGGTCGTGCACTTTCGCGGAGGGGCATGTTGATGAAACACACATGCATACCACTTAGTGCATTTCGGGGAAGGAGAGCGACCCGATCACTCGGGTGCTTGTTCTCCGAAGAGTAGTGCATGAGTGTCTTTCCCATGGATTTTCCTTTCAAAAACACGAGTTATGTGGAAGAATGTGAAGAACAACTGGCGTGATAGTACAATTGTTTTCCTATTACGTCTAGTGCGTCTCTCGATGTTGTGATTACGGTTTTTGTATACTTTTTGATTTTTATATAGTTATAAGCCTCACTATACAAAACATGATGAGTGGAATATTACTCTCTGTGGTATACAATACAGCGACATCACCAATATAACTTTCTATGTTTAAGCATATGACCATTTCTTTTTTTGTTCAAAAAATTAAAGAGTACGGAATACGAGATTCCTTCTATAGAATGCTCGTTAGAATAATCCCAAATAATTTTAGGTACGTTTATTACCTGTATCGTAAGTGTGTTTTTGGATACGCCATTCTTGAAATTAATGGTGTTAAAATGCATTTAGATTTAAAAAATGATGATGGCTTATCAAAAGAACTCATTCTTTACGGAAAAAGGGAGGTGCTCACCGTCGATTATTTGCTGAGCTCAAATACCATACAAACTGGCGATACCGTTTTGGATATTGGAGGAAATATTGGATACTACGCTCTTCCAGAGTCAAAACTTGTGGGTGATACCGGTGTTGTATATGCGGTTGAACCAGTGAAGAGTAATTATGAGTTATTGCAAAAAAATGTTGAATTAAATGGGATGAATAACGTAAAAACATTCCAGATGGCTATGGGCGATGCTGAAAGAGAAATACCAATTTACATTCGTTCAAAGAAAAATCTTTCTTCACTCACAGAATTACCATCAGATGCACGCGGTGGGGTTGTGGGAGTGGAAAAAGTACCGATGACTACCGTTGATGTTTTTGTAGAAAAAATTATTGGGAAGGCGCCATCTTTTTTGAGAATGGATGTTGAGGGGTTCGAAATTTCAATTTTGGAAGGTATGCAAAAAACCCTCTCTGGTAACACAACTCTTCTGATTGAGTTTCATCCAATGTTCTTAAACGACAAGCAAAAGGAAAGGATTATGCAACTTTTAAAGCAATTTCATTACAATAAAGTTGTAATTACAGTGAATCCGAAGTCAGAACTGAACGCTTTGTTAAAATATCTAAATAAGAAAATAGGAGCACCAGGAAAACCTGCTGGCTTTACTAAAGAAACAGACCTAGAGTGCATGCGCGATTTATTGTATACATCAAAGCGCGTTTTCAACGCCTTTTTATATAAAGCGTAAACACATGGCCGTTGATTCCTTCGAAAAAATAAAAAACATCGCTTTATTAGCAATGGACTTTGATGGTGTCCACACGGATGGTTTTGTGTATGTCGATCAAAATGGTATTGAAACAGTAAGATGCAGCCGCAAGGACAGTCTTGGTCTCAATATGCTCAAATGTGCCGGTATAAAACTGTTTGTCATATCGAAAGAGGAAAATTCGGTGGTCGCGGCGCGCTGTAAAAAACTTAATATCGAATGTTTCCACGGAGTTCACGACGCATTCGGAAAGTTGGAGATTCTCAAGTCACTTGCGGAGCGTGAAGGGGTTGCCATGGAGCAGATTGCTTTCATCGGAGACGATGTGAATGATGTTGAAGCACTCGTTTCCGCTGGCGTTGGTGTGACGGTTGCCGATGGCCACGAAGAAGTAAAAAAAGTCGCTGATATTGTTCTTACAAGAAAAGGTGGTGACCATGCATTGCGTGAACTGTGTGACATAGTTTTAAATGCGAAGAACGTACCTATCTACTATTAGAAAAGTGCAACCAAGTGTACAGAAATATGGTTCTCATAAGTAGGGAATCGGTCGCTATTCCCAATTGACGTGTGATACTTGATATTGTGTGATGCTAGTGGTAGTATCCTACTCGGTAATTAATCCTTTCATCTCTAAGTGGAGGAAGTTCTTATGGCACAAGTGCAAATTGGGCATTGCAATGTCGGCGATGGGGCACCATGTTTCGTCATCGCTGAAATTGGTATTAACCACAATGGCTCTATTGAGATGGCGTGCAATCTCATTCGCGCCGCCGCAAAAGCCGGTGCTAATGCGGTGAAGTTTCAAAAACGTGACGTACCTATTGTGTACTCTAGTTTGGAACTTCGCACCCCGCGTACGTTTGATCGTAGTTTTATTGAAAATGCTTTCAAACGGTCTGTTATTGAGGGTATCGTTCACCCGGTGTTTCCTGAAGAAGGTCAACGGGAGCGTCTTGAATCTTGGCTCGGTGGAGCAGAAGTTCAAACGTACAATAGCGATCTGAAGTACGCTCTTGAATTTGGTCCCAAGGAATGGGACATGGTTCGGCAGTGTTGCGAAGAAGAGGGTGTTGCATGGGGGGTAAGTGCTTGGGATGGGATCAGTGTTTTTGAGATTGACGGTTTTCAGCCCGATTTCCACAAAATTGCTTCCGCCTGCCTTACCCATGAAGATCTTTTACGTCGTGTGCGCCGTTGTGGTCGTCCGGTGATTCTTTCAACAGGCGGTTCAACCATGGAACAGATAAAAAAAGCGGTCAGTATTCTTGGCCGTGAGCAACTTGTAATCCTGCATTGTGTGGCTACGTATCCGAGCAATGATGCGGAGGCAAATATTGCAGTGATTAAGTCGCTCAAGAATGAATTCCATGGTGTTCCGATTGGTTATAGTGGCCATGAAAGCGATATTCTCGCATCTAAACTTGCAGTGTCACTCGGAGCTACTGTGGTGGAGCGGCACATTACGCTTGATCAAAACCTTCCTGGTAGCGATCAGAAGGCAAGCATCACACCACAGATGTTTGAGGCGATGGTAAACGATATCCGTTCCATTGAAACGAAACGCGGAACGCAGCGTTGTCTCTCGTCAGAAGAATGGGCACTGCCAGAAGAATCGGTTCGTGTTCCGATTTTGATTGGAGTTGACACTAAACAGGTACTTCCTCGCGAGGTGCCCGTGATGGAAAAATTGCGTCGCATAAAAAATTTTTAGCACGTAGATATATATTAGTGGCACACTTCAGTGTGCCACTTTTTTGTTATTTGAATCATGACTGAGTACGTTTCATGTATCGTTCAATTAGAATTATTGTCATAACCAACCCAGCAAGACGGGCAATCAATTCAGACCAAATTACCCCAACTATACCAAATGGGTAAATGAATAATAAAAGCAAAACAATACGAAATGATGTTGTTGTTGCCTTAACTATATATTTACTTTTTACTTCCGCCATTGAGTCAAGAAATGCATCAGGCAAAATGGACAAAGCGATAAGTGGGATATTCAGCGCAAAGAGTCTTGATAATTGAATTGCTTCTGTGTAACTAGGAAAAAAGAATTTAAATAAAATAGGCGCGGTGAAATAATATATCAGAAAAATTATAAAGCCTACAAAAAGCCCCAGAAGACTTCTTTTGTAGAGGCGTATTCGTGCGCGCGTGTGTCCTTGTGAAGTAAATGAAGGCAGGGCAAAAAAATAGGTGCCCTTGAGGAGACCAGTTATGCGATCAACAAACGGCGTGGCGAGGGCATATGTTGCCAAGCCGTGTGACCCGATAATTTTGAATATAAGGACACTGTCAATATTCATCATTAGTGTTGTGATTACACTTAGAATGTTGAGGTGTTTTCCATATGTGGTGATAGACGTGCTCACATCTTCGTTTCTGAGCATAGTCTTTTTAATAAAGTAGTAAAATACTGTTAACAGTATTGCTGTTGTACTTACTTGCGTGAGGATAATAATAAAAAGGTTTTCCGTAAGTAGTGTGACGGATACGAGGGCAACTACGTTTACTGCACTCTGTATCGCTTGAAATTTAAAAAGTTTTGTATAAAGTTTTCTCCCGTTAAGATATGCGTAGGCGAGGATGCCATTGTTTCCAAGAATAGATCCCAATGTTGCAATCATTATGGAATACCCAAGAAGTTCATTGTCATGAATTATGTAATAACATCCAACGCCAATTCCTCCGAGGAGCATAGGTATACTGAGGAGTAAATTTGATCTCAACAGTGATACAAAAATGCCGTCCAACCCCTGCGCGACCGACTGAATTATCATGTTTCTGAAGCCGCCAGTAAAACCTAGTACTCCAAGCAAACCAACCACAGAAAATATATATTTATAATTACCGTAGTCAGTTGCACTTATTGTGTTGGCAAGGATTACAACAGACAAAAAGCCACCCAGTGTCATTACGGCAGTTCCAAGTGAAAAAAAAGAAAAGTGTATAATGTGTTGTCTTTTTTTTCTAACCCCTTCTCGTAAAGCGTTTATCATAATTTTAATCAGTCTACCATTTAACAAAACACAAGAGCGTTCAGTTACCACCTTTTTATCAAAAGAAACAAATATGGTATTGTTTGAGTTACAGATTGTATGAAAAAAATAATGATTTCAGGTGGATTTGATCCCATACACCCGGGGCACATTGCAATGATTGAATCGGCGCGAGAGTATGGTGAGGTCCATATTATTCTCAATAGTGATGCGTGGCTCATTCGTAAGAAGGGGTTTCTATTTCAGCCGTGGATTGATAGAAAGAAAATTCTTGAGGCGTATACCCCATTCATTCATTCTGTTGATGACACCGACGGAACGGTGTGTGAGGCACTTGCGAGAATCAAGCCGGATTACTTTGGGAACGGTGGAGATCGTGGTCCTGGCAATACGCCGGAACTTCTGCTCTGTGAACAGTTGGGTATTGAGCCGGTATTTGAACTCGGTGGAGGGAAGTACGCATCCAGTTCAATTGTGAATTCTCGGTCACGTGTAGAAACTCGCTGGGGACACTACAACGTCATCATAGATATGCCGATGGTAAAGGTTAAGCTCATTCACGTTGACGCGGGGAAGAGTCTCTCTCTTCAGAAACACTCAAAACGGAGCGAATTCTTTTTCATGCCGAATGGTGAAGTGCGGGTGAATTTACCTGGTGTCTGGCATGTGCTTCAAGCGCCCGACAATGAACCGCTTGACGTTATGGAGGTTCAAGTTGGTCCTTCAGACGAGGATGACATCAGTCGCATTTCGGAAGAGGATAGTGATTTTGGAGTGGAGAAAGAGCGACGTATTAAACTCAATAAGTAGGTACAACGCCCGTATACATTGAATGTGTCGTACCTCTATGGTACCGTCACGTAGTATTTTGTTCCTTTCAAGGAGGATGTAATGCTCGGGTATATTCGTGAATCCATTGAGAAGTCAGTGAGAGTGAAAAATCGTCTACTTCATGATGATAGTGCACTCAACACCGTCTCTCGTATGGCGGAGAAACTCGTCTACGTGTACGAAGGTGGGAGAAAAACGCTCATTGCCGGAAACGGTGGAAGTGCCGCAGATGCACAGCACTTTGCCGCAGAGATTACGTGTCAGTTTTTGGCAAAGCGGAAGGCGCGTCCCGCACTCGCACTCCACTGTGACACCTCGGCGCTCACCGCGTGGGGAAATGACCACTCATTCACATCGGCTTTCGCACGACAGGTTGAGGCACACGGGTGTGCGGGCGATGTGCTCGTCGTCATTTCAACGAGCGGTAATTCCGGAAATTTGGTTGAAGCCGCTGAGATGGCGCATACGCGGGGGCTCTTTGTTTTTGGGCTCCTCGGACGAGATGGTGGAGAACTGCATAAACGCAGACTCTGTGACGAGGCAATCATCGTTCCGTCTGACGAGACTCCGCACATTCAGGAGTGTCACATCATGCTCATTCACATTCTCTGCGATTTTCTAGACCAACACTTCGTTCTTGCAGATTCCGTGGATTTTCTTCACGGGACGTGAGGGAAGTACTTTTCAAAAGAGCCAATCCTTTGGCTCTTTTTTCTATTACACGTTCAAGGTCCGTTAAACGTACAAGGTCTTACACGTACAAGGTCCGGCCTTGAACACATCTGCGTTTCATAAAATTTTCTTTATCTCTTCTTCAGGAAAAATTGATGAGGCGAGGTGTATAATTGACAGAATATGAAACACGCCATTCTCCTTGCGGTGGCCGTACTCATCGGAGGTATGGGTATTCCCGCAACAGTATTCGCACAAGAGCCCTGTGGAAGCATTATTGAGTACTACGACTATGGAGACGGTCCGGTCATTGACAGTGAAACTCCCATTGAGGATTGCGACAATCCATTCGGCATTGCAGAAGTGGATCCCGCGCTCGTCGTCACGTACGGCGATACAGCACTTGAGCACGGGAGCACGTACGCATTTCTCACCGGCAACGCGTATCCATGGAACATCACCGGGTACACATCAGAATACGCCGAAGGTATGCTCTACCTCCACAGCGGAAGTGATTACATTTTGAAACAGTACATCCCAAACGGGGAATCGTACAGATTCACCGAAGCGGGGACATACACGTTCGTGGTGAGTGAAATGTATTCTCCGGTCATGACAAGAGGAAGCGCTCTTGAACGCTTCCGTGAACTCCTCATTCCAACTGCCTTTGCCAGCTACATCGGCCCGGCACTCGCCGTTACCTTTACGGTCACGGAACCGGTTGAGGAGCCGGCGGGCGCCTCAAGCGTGCTTTTTATTCCGGGGATCATGGGGTCGCGACTCTACGAAATGAGTGATGTGTGTGATTCTGAGGTGGATGAGCAGGAGCGATGGGTATCAATGAGTGAGTGTGATCAGATGCAGATGGCGATGCGCATTGATGGGGTGAGTGAAAATGAAATATACACAAAAACCGGTGAAGCGGGGCTTGTTGAGGATGTGTTCGCCGCTTTTAATTTATACGAAACATTTGTCGATGCGCTTGAAGATTGGAAAGGTAATGAACTAATTGCAGATTACGCTGTGCTCCCCTATGACTGGCGACTTGGTCTTGATAGTATCCTGAAAACGAAGAAGAACTCAGAGGGTCATGTGGTGTATGACATAACCACCCCATACAACGAAAGCTATATGTATCAAACAGTGAAAGATCTTGCTGAGAATCAGGATGGCGGAAAAGTAACGATTGTCACGCACTCGAATGGAGGATTGCTTGCAAAAGCATTTCTGCACACACTGGATGTCAATAACGATCCACTTCTTCTGAGTATTGATACTGTTGTCATGGTCGCCGCGCCACAGGTAGGTACTCCTGATGCACTTATGGGTATGCTTCATGGAACAGAAATTTTGCCTATTATTTCTCAAGAAACAACTCGTCAATTAATGGCAAATATGCCATTTGCGTATCACCTCTTACCAAACGCAAATTATTTTTCTGGAAGTGGTTCCGGCGTTCAAACACCAGTTATTACATTTGAAGATGGAGCGGCAACCAATCCGTGGGTATCAATGTATGGTACGGAAATCGCAGATGCCGATACCATGCAATCATTCATGCACAAAGAGAGTGGAAGGGCAGTGCCTGATGTTAACGATCTCCTTACCCCTGCAGTAGTTGACGGGTATCTTTTTGGTTATGCAAACACGATAGAAACGCTACTCGGTGAGTGGGAAGTACCATCACACATAAAGTTATACCAAATTGCTGGTACTGGCATAGACACACCGGCAGGCATCACGTACTTCACCGACCGTGAGTGTGTATCACGAAACCCCCTTAAGTTATTTCAATGTACTGAATATAAAGCAAAGCTTGGATATAGACCAAACATGGTAATTGATGGAGATGGGACGGTGGTGGTGCCGAGCGCGCTCGCGATGAGTACGAGTACAGAGAATGTTGAGAGGAGGTGGGTTAATTTGTCTAGGTATAATGAAAATAACCTTGATAGAGTTCACAAGGATATATTTGAAGTTAATGATGTGATTGATTTTGTTCAAAATACCATTCAGGCAAGTAGTACCATTCCATACGAATATTTTAGCGACACACCCCCGCAACTTCCGGAAGATGATCGGCTTGTACTCTATCTCCACTCACCACTAGATATGTCTGTCACCACGCAAGATGGGGTTGTGAGTAGCACCACAAACACCATTCGCGGAGCGACGTACAGGCGGTATGGTGAATTGCAGTACATCTCATTCCCACGAGACACTGACGAAACGCCGACACTTGTCTTGAATGGATTATTAGACGGTTCATTCACACTTGAGATTGAGGAATGGGAAAGTAATAAAATGGAGGAGCGACACACCTATGCGGGCATTCCCTCAAGTACGAGCACAAGAGTACAAATGGAAATTCAGGATACTACTCCAATAGCAAATGCTGTACTTGAGGTTGATTACAATGGAGATGGAACGGGAGACATCGCATATAATACAAGTGGCGAGATTGCTGCATCAGTTACCTACGATACGCTCAAAAATGCGATCAGCACACTTTCATTAAAGCTTGCACTCAAGAAAGTGCTCCTCGCAACGGCAAAAGTTGCAGAACATCATCACCAAAAATCACTCACGAAGCCAAAGTATGCAAAGATTGAATTACGTATTCTTCATACACTAAAACAACAAGTTGTGCTCTATATGCGTCTACGATTTCTATCACAAACAGAAGGACAAAGTATCATTGGAATTATTGAGAGTTTAATTAAAAAATAAATTTATATGAAAAAAATAACACTGCTTTTTGGAATTGCTGCATTTGGATTATTTTTGATGGATCAATTAAGTAGTAGAAAATATTGCAGCTATTCATGCTTACAAAATTATGATGGAATTGCATTCAATTGGCTTGTCGTTATTGGAGGTGTTTTGCTAATATTGGCACTGCTATTTTTTTTACCATATCAGGTATATCAAAGATGGTGGAAATTTGCCCGCGTTGCCATACCGGTTATTCTCGTTATTTCAACAATCATTAATCTTGGGTTTCACCATACTGTCGGGGGGTTCCTTAACACGAGTGACATATTCGACATCCCTGCTCACATACTCATGTACTCAATCTTCGTTATCGGCTCAATTGTTCAGATTGTCCGTGGGTATCGTTCTGTGGAAAACCCGCAATGAAATAAACAGGAAAGACCTGTTTCTGTAACTACTAAAAAATCCCCTAGGGGAACCCTAGGGGTAATCGTTCGTTATTAAAGAGCCAATCCTTTGGCTCTTTTTTTCTATGGACGTTTGGCGGTTGACGAAGTGTACACAATTGTGTACACTTTTATGCATGAATACACAATTTGTAGGAATTAAGGATTTTCGTCAGAAAATTGCTGAATACGCACGAAAAGCAAGTGAAAATAAAACACGGTATATTGTTGTGAGCCACAAGAAGCCCCTCTTTGAGGTGACCCCGTTTAGCGAGGACGAAACACTTAATTCATTTTTTGCTGAAATTCTTGAAGCAAAAGAGGACGCTAAAAAGGGGAGGGTATATAGTGAGGAAGAAGTTCTTGAGATGCTTGCGTAGATATGAAAAAGGTGATTCGCCGATATACTGCAAAGGCGTTAAAAGACCTTCAATCGCTTGATAAAAAGATCGCACAGAGAATCGTTGCAAAGGTAAAGGTGTTTAGCGAAGATGCTACTGTTTTCACACGAGCAAAGGCACTCACTGGGTCGTTGGTGGGATTATACCGGTACCGTGTTGGTGACTACAGAGTAATCTTTGAAGTAAATGAATCTGGTTCCGTTATTATTCTGATGATTTTGAATATCAAACATCGCAAGGATGTCTATAGGTAGCAGACCAAACGGAATAAACACGATTGATCTGTTTATTATTTCCGTCACCCTGTTTTTCTATGAAGTGGAACAAATGTGCTATTGTGGTGGTTACATTTGAGCGTATGGACGAAACACAAAAGAGCGACATGGTGCGTTTACCGAGAATTAACTTGCGTGGAAGGGTGCTTCATGATTTGGAGGTGATGCTCGTAGGTGGTTTTGCGCCGGTTACGGGCTTTATGACCGAAGAGGAGTATAACGCCGTCGTTGAAACGATGCGCCTCCCCGATGGGACGCTGTTTCCTATTCCCATTGTTCTTGACGTTCATAATGACAGTCCGTACAAGGTTGGTGACGATGTACTCCTCTGCGACCCGTTTGGAAATCCATTGGCGACAATGCACATTACGTCCCGCTACACCCCGGACAAGAACGAAGAGGCGCGAAACGTGTACGGTACCGAAGATCGGGCACACCCCGGTGTGCAGTACCTCTTTGATGAGATGGGTGATACGTACTTCGGCGGTACGGTGACCAAAATCGCACTCCCTATGCGGAATGATTTTGCGCACCTGCGGAAGACGCCTCAAGAACTCAAAGCGCTCTTTAAGGAACGTGGGTGGGACAAGGTCGTCGGCTTTCAAACACGGAACCCGATGCATCGTGCCCACTTTGAACTCGTGAGGCGCGCTCATGAAAAGGTTGGTGCCCCCGTTCTCGTACATCCCGTCGTCGGCATGACGAAGCCGGGGGATATTGACTACGTGACCCGTGTGCGCACGTACAATGCGGTGTGTAACACGCACGGAAAGGATTTTATGGAACTTTCGCTCCTGCCCCTCGCAATGCGCATGGCGGGCCCGCGTGAGGCCCTCTGGCACGCCATCATACGAAAGAACTACGGGTGCACGCACTTCATTGTGGGGAGGGATCACGCGGGCCCGGGGAAAGGGAGCGATGGAAAGGATTTTTACGGCCCCTATGATGCACGTGACCTCGTAGAGAAATGTGCAGACGAGATTGGTATCACCGTTGTCCCTTCGGATGAACTCGCGTACTCAAAGACGCGCGACGCGTACGTGGCGTCACACGAGGTGACACCTGACGATGAAATTGAAACTATTTCGGGAACTGAGTTTCGTCGGCGTCTTCGCGAAGGGGAAGAGATCCCGGAGTGGTTCTCGTTCAAGGAGAGTATTGCCATTTTGCGCGACAGCGTCAGCAAAGATTCACGCCCCGGCATCGCGTTCTTTTTCACCGGACTTTCGTGTTCGGGAAAGTCAACGCTCGCGCAACTGCTTCTCTCGCGTCTTCAGGAACTTCAGGACAGAAACATCACATTTCTTGATGGAGACGTCATTCGCGAACACCTCTCAAAGGGACTCGGATTTTCAAAGGAGGATCGTGATGAGAACGTGAAGCGTGTCGGGTTTGTGGCGAGTGAAATCGTTCGCCACGGTGGCATCGTCATCTGTTCACTCATTGCGCCGTATCGCGATGCACGCCGCCGCGTGCGCGCGATGGTGGAGGAGCATGGTGAGTTCATTGAGATATTTGTGGACACATCACTTGATGAGTGCGCGCGACGCGATACGAAAGGGCTCTATGAGAAGGCGCGGCAGGGACTCCTTAAGAACTTCACCGGTGTTGATGACCCGTACGAGCGACCGGAGAATCCGGAACTCGTCGCAAAGACGGAGGAAGCGACGCCGGAAGAACTCGTGGAGGAAATACTCGCGTACCTCAGAGACCGCGGATTCCTTGCAAAGGGGTAGTTTTATTGTAGAAAACACCCGCAATCGCGAAGCGATTGCGGGTGTTTTTGTACATTGACAGTATGATATACATTGTATATCATACTAAACAATGAAGTACTTTGACTGGGATAAGGAAAAGAACGAATGGCTTATTGCGAACAGGGGAGTTTCATTTGAGATGTGTGTGGTTGAAATTGTTGAAGATAGAATACTTTCAGTTGAAGACAATAAGCCACCGTATACGCACCAAATGAAATACGTTGTTGCATTACACGGATACGCATACGTAATTCCCTGCGTAGTAGACGACAAAAAAATTTTTCTCAAAACAATATACCCATCAAGGAAAGAGACGAAGAAATATTTATCAAAGTAATACACACACCATGATTAAAGAACCTAATTTTGACAACCTCACACCGGAAGAGCAAGAAATTGAAGATGCACTTGAAAGTGGTGAAATTGTGACGCGTCCACCAACCAAGGAGGAGAGAGAAGAACTTGCTGCGATAGCGCGGTATACGTTGGAGAAGACACGCACTATCAGTGTTCGTCTCAGCGAGCGTGATTTGGTGCACCTTAAGGCAACTGCCGCACGAGAGGGAATACCATACCAAACATTCATCACTTCACTCATCCATAAGAATGTGTGAGAGTGGTAGAATAAACAGGAAAGACCTGTTTAAAAACAACCGTAATCGCTTCGCGATTGCGGGTGTTTTTGTCACCGTTTTCACCTCGTGCCACACGTGATATAGTTTTTGGCATTATGAAAGATATATCAAAAGCACTCGTGTACGCCGGAATTTTCATCATTCCCGCAATCGTACTGTACATTTCCAATCCGCTCTTCTTCCCATTTATTACGGGAAAGAACTTCGCCTTTCGCATTATTGTTGAAATTATCTTTGCAGCGTGGGTCATACTCGCGCTCTACGAGCCGTACTACCGTCCGCGCTTCTCGTGGATCCTCGCCTGTTTCAGCGGACTCCTCGTCGTGATGTTTTTTGCCAACCTCTTTGGTGAGAATTCTCACGCAAGTTTTTGGAGCAACTTTGAGCGTATGGAGGGGTACGTCACCTTGGTGCACACCTTCCTCTACATGCTCGTCGCGGGGAGCGTACTCCGCACGGAAAAAGTGTGGGACAGACTCTTCATCACAACAATCGGCGTTGCCATCGTTCTCTCACTCTACGCATTCGCGCAGCTCTCAGGCAACATCACCATCAACCAGGGAGGATGGCGCCTTGATGGAACACTCGGAAACTCGGCGTACATGGCTATCTACATGCTCTTCCACGTATTCATTACGTTCTTCATGCTCTTCCGTACAAAGAGTGTCGGCGCACGGTACGTCTACGGCGGCCTCGCGCTCCTCTTCATCTACCTCCTCGTGCAGACCGCAACGCGCGGTACCGTCCTCGGCCTCCTCACCGGTTCATTCATCATGGTGGCGTACATGGCACTCTTCGCGCGGGAGTACCCAATCGTTCGCAAGGTTGCGACGGGAGGCATCGTGGGTCTCATCTCGCTCGTGGCGCTCTTTGTCACCTTCAAGGAGTCGGCATTCATACAGGAGAATCCGTACCTTGAGCGTATTGCCTCTATCTCACTCAAAGAAGCGTCAACTCGTTTTGATATATGGTCAATGGCGTTCAATGGCGTGAAAGAGCGTCCGATTCTCGGGTGGGGGCAGAGCAACTACAACTACGTCTTCAACAAGTACTACGAACCGGAACTCCATGGGCAGGAGGCGTGGTTTGACCGCGTGCACAACATTGTCATGGATTGGCTCATTGCGGGAGGTGCGCTCGGACTCATTGCGTACTTCTCCATTCTCGGCGCGGCGGTGTACTACCTCTTCGTTCGTCCGCTCATGCGGAGAGACGATGAGACGTTCTCCACCATTGAGCGTGCCGTACTCCTCGGACTTCTCGCGGGGTACCTCGTCCACAACGTCTTCGTCTTTGACAACATTGTCAGTTACATCTTCTACGGCACGATACTCGCGTACATTCACGCACGAGTCGCCGTACCTGTTCAGAACATTGAAACGTGGAAGGTGAACACGAGCGTCGTGGAGCAGGTGGTGACACCAATCATCGGTGTCGTCCTCTTTGCAACCGTCTACTACGTCAACGTGCCAAATATCAAAGCCGCGAGTGACATCATTGACGCGTTCAGGACACAAGACCCGAGTGCGATGCTTGAGCACTTCAACATCGCGCTCTCGCGAAACTCATTCGGAAACCAAGAAATTCGCGAACAGATGACCCAGCGCTTCCAGTCGCTCTACCAAGACAAGAACGTGCCTGATGAGATCAAGCAAAAGTTTGCGGTGCGCGTTGAGGAAGAGCTTCTCAAGCAAATTGACGAAAAGCCGGGAGACGCGCGCGTTGAGGTCTTCGTCAGTTCGTTCTACAGAATGACCGGCAACACCGACAAGGCGATTGAGCACCTCAACACAGCTCGCGAACTCTCACCGCGAAAGCAACTCATTATCTACGAGCAGGGCTTTGCCCACTTGCAGAAGCAGGATATGGAGAAAGGTGTCGCACTCTTCAAGGAGGCGTACGACCTTGGTCCGCAGTTTATGGAATCGCGCGTTCTCTATGCGATGTCGCTCCTCTACGCGAAGATGCCGGAACGCGTGAGTGAAATCATCACGACCGAGGAAGAGAAGCGTGCGCTTGCGATGGATGATAGAGCGGTGCAGGCGGCGTACATGGCAAAGCAGTACTCGCTCCTCATTGAAATGCTTGAGATGCGCGTGGCAGCGAAACCAAACGATCCACAAGAGCGCACCAGTCTCGCGTACGTACTCAATGAGTCCGGTGACACCGCACGTGCCGTTGAGATCTTGAAGAAAGCGGGAGAAGACATTCCGAGTTTCAAGGAGCAGGCGGAGCAGTTTATGACAAGTATGATTGGGACGAATCTTGGGATTCAAAATGAAGTGACTCCACAGTAGTGATGATTAGTTAACTTGAATGATGTGTATACATAGATGTATACTTACAGCCGTGAGTGCATGACGCACTTCAAATGAAAGTCTAACAAAGAGGTCTCCGGGGTGGGGACTTTTTTGTTGTTTAGTACTCAATGTACCCAAGGATGGTGTACAGTCCCTGTAAGGGATTTTGCATTATGTGGAGATCGTATACTCACTAGTTTCTTTATTTATGTATACTTACAGTAGGTTCCACTTTGGGACTGTTTCCTGACACAGACGAATTCATCGTTTCATACGATCAAGGGCGGCACTCACAATATTAGACTTTCAATTAATTTGGATGTTGCACCTCTTGGTCGTATAAAGCGATGAATTTTTATTTATATGCCACCATTCATACAACAAAACGTACCTCTCGCACCATACACGACACTCGGCAGTGGCGGGGCGGCTCAATTTTTTGCCGAAGTGCGCACCGACGAGGATCTTTTTGCCGTTGTGCGATGGGCGCGAGAAAATGGGTACCGCATCACCGTTATGGGGGGCGGTTCAAACGTGCTCATACGAGATGTGGGTGTTTCGGGAATCGTCATCCGCATGGTGTCGTCTGAAATCACGTACGAAGAAGGAAATGAAACGACAATCGCCACCGCTGATGCGGGGGTAATCTTGGACGACTTCATCGCTGAGCTCGTGGAAAGGGGACTATGGGGTCTTGAAAACCTCTCTCACATACCGGGGACGGTTGGTGCCGTTCCCGTACAGAACGTTGGTGCGTACGGCGTTGAGGCACGTGAATTAATTGAGAGCGTCATTGCGTATGACATGGTGAACGACGAAGTTTGTGAACTCTCAAACGAAGCATGCCAATTCGCATACCGCGATTCACTTTTTAAAAAACCTGAGGGCGCACGATACATCATTCTTCGCGTACGGTTTGCGGTGACGCGTCGTACGTCTCCCCGACTCTCGTACAAAGAGTTGCGCGAGCACTTCGGTCTAAATGCGTCGCCGAGCATAGACGAAGTGCGAAGTGCGATTATTGCGATACGAAAGAAAAAATTACCCGACTGGCATGTCGTGGGGACCGCAGGTTCCTTTTTTAAGAATCCGATACTCGGCGTACATGAGTGGGAGAAACTTAAAGAGAAGTACCCCGACATTCCCGCGTACCCGGAAAAAAACGGCGGCGTAAAACTTTCGCTCGGATGGATTCTTGACCGTGTGTGCAATCTCCGCGGATGTAGAGAAGGAAACGTCGGTCTTCACGAAGGACAGGCACTCGTTCTCGTGTGCGAGAAGGGAACGAGCGCACGTGAGATTGAAGCGTTCGCAAAAAAAGTTATTGCGTGTGTGTTTGAAAGAACAGGAATTGTTGTTGAAGAGGAGGTACGCACACTTCCATGAAGGCACTCGCACAAAAAATTTTTTAAAAAAATTTTTTGTGCGAGTGCGACAACAAAAATAAAATAAATATTTTTTTAAAAAAATATTTATCCACACATTTTTTAAAAAAAATGTTGTAACAATTTTTATATGGATGATAATTGAATGTAAGCACGATTCTCTTTGAATAATGCTCTTTGAAAAGAGAATAATGCGGTCGAATGTTAGTGAGTTAAATTTTAACTGATATCATGCCAGCAAAAAAGAAAGCAAAGAAAGCTGCGAAGAAGGCAACAAAGAAGAAAGTTGCAAAGAAGACCGCAAAGAAGGCAACAAAGAAGAAGGCAGCAAAGCGAAAGAAGTAAGCTTTTAAGCATCTTCCAGCACACAAAAACATCTTTTCTCACGAAAAGGTGTTTTTGTTTGTGGCGCAAAATAATGCTATGCTAGGCGGACGCAAAAAATCATATGTCATTTTTGGATAAATTTTTTGGACCGACGTACGAGAAGGAACTTAAGGAAATCAGCCCCATTGTTGCACGTATAAACGCGCACGAGGCGGAAATTACCGCCCTTTCCGACGCCGAACTCAGGGAACGCTCACACGTGCTCAGGCGCGAGGTACAAGAGGGAAAGTCTCTTGATGAAGCACTCCCACTCGCGTTTGCGCTCGTGCGCGAGTCTGCAAAACGAACTCTCAATCAGCGCCACTACGACGTACAACTCATCGGCGGTATCATTCTCCACCGCGGAAAGATTACCGAGATGCGCACCGGAGAAGGAAAGACACTCGTCGGTACACTCCCCGCGTACCTCAACGCACTCACGGGGAAAGGCGTGCACGTCATTACGGTGAACGACTACCTCGCACGTCGTGACGCGGTGTGGATGGGACAGGTGTACGCACTCCTTGGACTTTCCGTTGGTGTCATAAATCAAGGTGGTTCGTACCTCTATGATCCGTCGCACAGCGAAAAGGACAGCGCGCGCGATGAAGAGGGTTCGTACAAAGTTGTGTACGATTTCCTTCGCCCATGTACTCGTAAAGAAGCGTACGCCGCAGATATTACGTACGGAACAAACAACGAGTACGGCTTTGACTACCTCCGCGACAACATTGAATTTGATGCACAAAATTTGCGCCAGCGCGAGCACGCGTACGCAATTATTGACGAAGTGGACTCCATCCTCATTGATGAGGCTCGTACGCCACTCATCATTTCCGCTCCGGCACAGGATTCTGAAAATCTGTACGTTACCTTTGCGAAAATTGCAGAAAAACTCATTCCGGAAGAGGACTACACCATTGATGAAAAACTGAAGAGCGCAACGCTCACCGACCACGGCATTGAATCCGCGGAAAAAATGCTCGGCATTGAGAACATATACACCGACAAGGGCATTAAGTACGTCCACCACCTTGAGACCGCCGTGCGGGCAAAGGCGCTCTACACGCGTGACAAAGAGTACGTCGTGAAGGATGGCGAAGTGGTCATTGTGGATGAATTCACCGGAAGGCTTCAGCCCGGTCGGCGCTGGTCAGATGGCCTCCACCAAGCCGTTGAGGCGAAGGAGGGCGTCACCATTCAGCAGGAATCGCGTACGTACGCGTCAATCACGTTCCAAAACTACTTTCGCATGTATGAAAAGCTTTCGGGTATGACGGGAACCGCGCTCACCTCACAGGAGGAATTTTACTCCGTGTACAAGTTGGACGTCATACCGGTCCCCACGCACCGCAAGGTACAGCGCATAGATCACAACGACCTCATCTTCCAAAACGAGCGCGGAAAGATACAGGCAATCATTCGCAAGGTGCGCGAGGTGAATGAGAAGGGACAGCCGATTCTCATCGGCACCGCGTCCATTGATAAGAACGAACTCCTCTCCGCCGAACTGACGAAAGCGGATATCCGTCACGAGATGCTCAACGCGAAGAACCACGAGCGCGAGGGAGAAATAATCGCCGAAGCGGGCAAGAGAGGCAGGGTAACGCTTGCGACCAATATGGCGGGACGTGGCGTTGACATCAAACTCGGCGGCATACACGCGACAGACGAAGAGGCGGCGGAGGTGAAGACCCTCGGCGGGCTCTTTGTGCTCGGTACCGAACGGCACGAGGCACGTCGCATAGACAACCAGCTTCGCGGGCGCTCGGGACGTCAGGGCGACCCCGGTGAGACGCAATTCTTTGTTTCCATGGACGATGCGCTCATGCGGGTATTCGCAGGAGACACTGTAAAGGCGATGATGGGGCGTTTCGGTATTCCGGAAGATCAACCGATTGAGAACGGCGTCATCACAAAATCACTTGAATCTGCGCAAAAGAAGATTGAGGGATTCCACTTTGATTCACGAAAACACGTACTCGCGTATGACGACGTACTCAATCTGCAACGCAAGGTGGTATACGCGAAGCGCCGAAAATTACTCCTCGGTGACACCGAAGCGGTAAAAGACGTTGCACGCGAGGTCATCGCATTTGTACCCGAACTTTCGGAAAAGATAGAGGCGCGCGTTACTGAATTTGGAGAACATGCGTGGTACGAAGTTATGCGAAAGCTCATGCTTCAGGTCAACGACACACTCTGGGTTGAGCACCTGGAGGTCATGCAGCACACTCGCTCAAGTGTGGGACTTCGTGCGTACGGTCAACAAGATCCGCTCATTGAGTACCGCAAAGAGGCCATACGACTCTTTAAGGAAATGCAGGAAGCGACGTACATTCGCATTGCGGAACTCGTTCCCATTGTTCGCGTAGAAGCGGTTGAGAAAGAGGAAGAGGCGCTCAAGAAAGCGCGTGCGCGGATGGCGTTTGTCGGTGGAGGCAGTGAGGTACGCGCAAAGGAGATTGAGCGCATGCGTACCCCGATTAAGAAAGACGAGAAGATTGGACGGAACGAATTCGTCACCATCACGAATGGAACAGATACAGAGACCATGAAATACAAAAAGGCTGAAGACTTGATTGCGAGTGGGGAGTGGAAAATTGTTGAAAAGCAATAAGAAGTCAAAAAACGAATCATTTCAAATATATCGTAAGGCACAATTGTGCCTTACGATATATTTGGTTTCAAAATGAAAATGATGTTATACATACAGACATACTTCCACTTAACACACAGTATTTTCCATTTATACTATAATTCCCCATGGGGAATTATAGTATAAATGGAAATGGAAGGAATGATTTTATGTTGGGTGGGTTCAGACAGTGGCATGCGCTGTTTGAGCAAAGTGGTATACTATTCTTGAGATATGAATTTTCTTTTTAGGGTCATTATCACCGCAGGCGCACTCATGGTCGTCTCCTACGTTCTCCCGGGGATAGAGATTGTTGGGTGGTTTTCTGCAATTGTTGCAGCCGTCTTTCTCATTATCCTCAACGCAATCGTACGCCCCATTCTCATCATTCTCACGTTACCCGTGACCATTGCAACACTCGGCCTGTTCATATTTGTCATCAATGCGACCATGTTCATATGGGTGTCTTCGTTCGTAGACGGTGTGTACATTGAAAACTTTTGGAGTGCGCTCCTCGGTTCAGTTCTGGTGAGTATCATCAGTACCCTCGCAAACTCCCGTGTATAAGTAGTATTGATGTATGTCCGCACATACATATAAGCGAATCGCATACCCCACGTGCATCATTGTTGTGGTAATTTCAATTGGGTATACGTTTACGAGAACATTTTCGCCTGATCAATTAATAAATATTGCAGAGGAACACAAAATTTTTGGTGCTCTGATTTTTGGGTCTGTCATGTTTTTTACAACAGTTTTTGCTCCACTTACCGCACTTCCTCTCGTACCACTCCTGTCTCCGATTCTTGGACCATTTATCACAGGACTCGCTGCGTATACTGGGTGGCTACTGGGGGCAGTAGTATCATTTGCGGTAGGGAGACACTTTGGGCAACCCGTCGTTGAAAGGTACGTACCGATGGGTAAAATAAGGGAATACGAAAAACACCTTAATCCGGATATGAGTTTCTTCTATATTGTCGCACTTCGGATGATTGTGCCGGTAGACATTCTCAGTTATGCACTCGGGATAGGGACACACGTCCCGTTCAAATTGTACGTATACGCAACCGCTGTCGGCATAGCGTGGTTTTCATTTGCATTTGCATATCTTGGAGAAACTCTACTCAATGGAAACTATGTACTTTTTGCGAGTATCGGTGTAGCATCAGTGGTCATTCTCACAGTGTCGTGGGTATACGTACGACGTACGCTATCCAAAACGCAACGAGACCGGTAATTATGTTTGTAGATGAACTAGTAATAAAAGCAAAAGCGGGCAACGGTGGCGACGGCGTCGTGCGCTGGCGTCAAGAGAAATTCGTTGATAGAGGCGGCCCCGCAGGTGGCGACGGTGGTCGTGGTGGCGACGTGTACATGCGTGCGGTACGAGATCTTGGCCTTCTCGCAAAGTACACGGGATCAAAGGATTTTGTGGCTCAAAACGGTGCCGCGGGCGAAAAGCGAAGCCGGCATGGAAAGAATGGAGAAGACATCACCATTGATATTCCCGTTGGCTCTACGGTAACGGAAGTTGACCGTGAACGAACGTACACTTTTATGGAAGAGGGTGAAATGCACCGCATTCTCAAAGGCGGAAATGGCGGGCTCGGAAATGAACACTTTAAGTCATCCACAAATCGTTCACCTGAAGAATCAACAAAGGGTAAGAAGGGAGAGAAGGGAACATTCCACATTGAACTCTCACTCATCGTTGACGTCGGTCTCGTCGGTCTCCCAAATGCAGGCAAATCAACGCTCCTCAATGCACTCACAAATACGAAATCAAAAGTCGGAGCGTACCCATTCACGACAACGGAGCCGCACCTCGGCGACCTCTACGGGCTCATCATCGCAGACATCCCCGGACTCATTGAAGGCGCATCAGAGGGGAAAGGACTTGGTGATAAATTTCTAAAACACGTGTCGCGAACGAAGATGTTACTCCACTGTGTATCACTTGAACACGATGACCCGTATCAAGAGTACGCTGGTATCAGAACCGAACTTGAAAAATACGACCCCGAACTCCTTAAAAAGGAGGAATGGGTGGTCCTCACGAAGGCGGATTTGAGTTCCAAAGAGGCCATTCTGAAGGTGAGTGAACAGTTTAAATCACACGGAGTGACTGCGTTGCGTATTGTTTCAGGAGAGACGATGGAGGGGGTAAAAGATTTAAGTGACGCGCTCACCGAGCACGTACGTACAAGAAAAGTAAATATATAAGCCATATAATGGAGAGGATCAAAATGCACGCCGACGCGGGCATTTTGTGTATAACCCGGTATGAACGAACACAGATAGGGAAGTATTGACAAAATTCTCTTTCGTGTGTTTGTAACTTGTTGTTTTTGAGTAGACTCGGTAGTATAAAGCACTATGAAAACGTACACGCCCACCATCGGTCTTGAAATCCACGCAGAGTTGAAGACTGAGACGAAGATGTTTTGCGATTCAAAGAACGATCCGCACCACGCAGAGCAGAACACACTCATCTGTCCTATCTGTATGGGACACCCAGGAACACTCCCGACGATAAATATGGAAGCGGTGAAGCATGTACTCAAGGTCGGACACGCGCTCGGTGGAACACTTGCAACGTACACAGAGTTTGATCGCAAGAATTATTTTTACCCTGACATCCCGAAGGGGTACCAAATCAGTCAGTACGCGTATCCGCTCGTGAGTGGCGGAAGTCTTAATGGTGTCACCATAACCCGTGTTCACCTTGAAGAGGACACCGCTCGCTCCCTCCACGATCAGGGAGATGGAAGCATCATTGACTTTAACCGTGCGGGTGTACCTCTCATGGAGTTGGTGACTGAACCGGTAATCCATGATGCAAAAACCGCAGGTGACTTTGCACGTGAACTGCAACTCCTCCTCCGCACTCTCGGAGTTTCCGATGCAAATATGGAAAAGGGGGAGATGCGTGTGGAGGCAAACATTTCCGTGAGCGATACCGAAAAGTGGGGAACAAAGGTAGAGGTGAAGAATTTAAACTCATTTAAATCGGTAGAAAGCGCTATTTTGTACGAAATTAAGCGTCAAATAGAGATTTTAGAGCGCAATGAAGCCGTAATTCAGGAAACACGTGGGTGGGATGAAGCAAAATCACGAACTTTTTCGCAACGGGTGAAAGAAACGGCACACGACTACAGGTATTTTCCCGATCCTGATTTACCAAAACTTGATATTGCAAAAACAGATTTACTATCTCGTCTAGAAGAGGAAATGCCGGTATTACCTCAATACAAGCGCGATAAATATAGGGAACTCGGATTAACGAGAGAACAAATTGAAACTATTATTTCTGAAAAAAATATTGATGAATTTTTTGCTGGAATAATAAAATGTGCAGGTGATAAACCGGCTGTGGTAAAAATTGCCGCGAACTATATTTCAACAGACCTTGTTCCGTTACTCCATGAAGGAAAAACACTAGCACAAACAGATACTCAGAACTTCGTTTCGTTGTGTGCTCTTATTACTGAAGGCACGGTAACGTCCCGAGTGGCGAAGGATATATTGCCTGAAGTTGTATTTGAGAACAGGGATCCTATGCAGTTGGTATCAGAGCGTGGACTGCTTCAGAATAACTCCGAAGATACGGTGCGAACCATTGTTGATCAGGTTATACGCGAAAATGCCGGTGTTGTTGCTGATGTGCGAAGTGGAAAAGAATCAGCACTCCAGTTTCTTCTTGGTCAGTGCATGAAGCTTTCTAAGGGTTCGGTGAATCCTGCGATCGCAATGAAGCTTCTCCGCGAAATAATAGGGCTCTAAACAGAGGAATCTCGTGTCCACGATATACACCAGTTGCAACTGGTGTATTTTGTAAAGGCGTGGGATACTCTATAGAACTATGGAGGTACTTGTTCTTGATGGAAAAGACTACGTAAAGGCGTCAAAGGCCGCAAAGGATCTCGGCTATGCGTCTGACTATGTTGGGCAGTTGTGCCGGAGTGGTCAAGTTGACGCCCACCTCATCGGACGAACATGGTATGTGAATAAGGACGAACTCGGAACGCACCGTGTAGAGAAGAAGAGGATCGCGCGCGTTAAGGCGCGTGAGTACGCAAAGCGCTCAATTGAGGAACACAGACAGCAATCCACAGAAACAAAAAATATCTCCAGAAATATAGTGATTCAGTACGAGCACGATGATGAATCGCTCATACCCGAAACAAGAAAATTGGACATACGCTCAGAGAAAGAGAACAAAAAAACGAGAATTACTGCTGACGAGGATATTGGTGATGAAAAAACCATCATCAACAAGGGTGAGAAGGTCCAGATGCAGGGCAAAATCAAGATCGTTGACGTTACCGATGGCGTTATAGACGGTGATACCACCGTACTCACCCCCACAATTCTTAAAAGCACCCCCAAAGTTAAGGAGGCTCCCAAGAATATTGTACGTGAGGTAGAGGTTGTACCCACTGAAGAAGAGCAGAGCGCGCCAATAATTGCAAAGAAAATGAGTTTTGCTGAGCGTGTCGCATCGCAGAACACAGAGCAAACGGATGAAACAACTCCAATCATTGCAGAAAACCAGCAAGAAGGAGAGGTATCACAGGAAAAAATGGGGGTACTTGCGTACATTGCATTCGTTGCTGTAATACTCATACTGGTAGTTGCCACCGCATGTACATCAAAAACGAGTACATACTCATTTAGCGATGACGGTAGCGTTTTAGAAAATCATTCATACTCAATTTCGCTAGAGGATACATTGTCTATTCTAGAACTGAAAATATAGACATCTCGGACAAACGAGGTTGTAATTATTTTTGTACTCACACACAAGTTGTCATGTTCGTATTTCAAAATATTTCCCAATTCGTCGCATAATGCTCCGTAGAATAATACCAAATAGCAACAAGAAGTGCGCGCATGTTTACTTTTTGTGACACGTGTCGCTAAAAGTAAGTGAATTATTTGATCAACATTGTTCAAACGGTTCTTTTCCTGTGTGTCTTAGGTGTGGGTGATTGTTACGGTGTGATGTGCGGGTGTTGCAGAATGAAGCTGATAAAAATTGCTCTTAAAATTATTTTATTTTTGTGAAAATTTTATATCCGGTTATACACATGAAAACTATGTAGAATGAAATGAAAAACCTTTACAATGTAAGTACATTTAAGTTATTTATACATGACGAGCGTACTCACCATTGAAGGGAAAGAATACGTGCCGGCAACTATCGCCGGTAAGAAATTTGGGTACACGAAAGACTACCTCCTTTTGCGCATTAAACAGGGATACATTGAGGGGCAAAAAATCGGGAACAAGTGGTACGTCCACCTTCCATCCGCGGAAGGGTATTTTAAAAATGCAAAGGAAGAACAGATCGCTCGGAGGCGTTCGCTGAGCATTGAGCGCAGAGAGGAAATAAAAAAATACGAGCACGCGAAAAAATCTCACGGACACCATACGGCACTCGTGGAGACTCTCGTCATCGTCGTTATTGGACTTTCCATTGGTGCGACTGGGTACCTCGGTGTGGCAGAGAATTCGCAACAGGCAAGCGTACACGAAGGATTCCTTGCGTCACTCGCAAAGTCTTTCTATTCATTCATTTCACCTGAGCCAGAGGTAGTCCACATCGCTGTTTCTGTACCGACGACAACACCGGTAAATGCAACAAGCGCGCGCATTGCGACGACGACGCACACGTCACTCATCGTTGCGCCGGATGAACTTTTTACCGCAACGACGGTAGATGAAATTCGCGACTCTTTCTCCGACCCGGTTTCCGTTTCCGTTGATCCCGGAAATTCCGATACCGGTATCATCACGCCAATCTTCAAGAACGAACGTGAAGGAGATGCGTATCGGTTCTTGCTCGTTCCGGTAAAACACAATTAATTTTATGGGAAACGATTTTCCACAAAAGAATACAGAAACTACCAATACCATTTTTCTCATGGGAAAAGATTTTGACCGATGGAATAAAAGAAAAAAAAGAATTGACTCAACAACGAATAGTCCACACTGTCATGAACGTGAAGTGTGGTGGTGCACAATTGGAGTGAATGTTGGTTCTGAGCAACATTCACAAACAGGAGATTTTAGTCGTCCTGTTATTGTACTGCGACAATTTACAGAAGATATGTTCTGGGGTATTCCACTTACAACGAAGTTAGTAAACCGTCCATTCCGTGTGCGATTCATTTTGAAAGGTACAGAGAATGATGCACTTATACTTCAGATGCGTGCTTTTGATCGTAAACGACTCGTACGACAGATAGGCGTTGTACCTCATGATGTATTTGCAAAACTAATCACTGCTGTTACTGGTGCGGTAACAAAAACGGACCCCGCTCGCGCGGGGTCCTCGGGGGCCGAAGCCAATGTGTATATACAAGGTTACACAGGCACACCAGAAAAGTCAAGTACGGTTACAGGGGATGCGAAATCAAAAGAGAAGGCCTCCGGTGGAGACGGAACTCCGCTGAGGTCTTCTTCGTAGTGATTGCTGAAAATATATTACGTACAAAAAAACGCACAAGAAGAATACAGGTACAACACAATGAACACCAATCCTAAAAACCAAATACACGCGAATTATGGACATCGGATGTCCGTAGTTCGCATGATCGGCGTCGGTGTCGTCGGTGTTGCGTTCGCTCTTCTCTCGTTCGGTGCGCGCGTGACGGATGCCGCCCCAAATTACGAAATCAACTACCAAGGTAAACTTACCAATGCATCAAACGTTGCGGTCGCTGACGGCACATACAACATGCGCTTCTGGCTCCTCACCTCGCCAAGCATCGCAACGACGAGCGCAATCTGGAGTGAGGAACTCACGGGCACCGACAAGGTACAGGTAACGAACGGCCTCTTCAGCATCATGCTCGGAAGTACGTCACCGCTCACGGGTGTGGACTTCAACCAAACTCTGTACCTCGGCGTGGAAATTGGCGGCACCTCTACTCCCACATGGGACGGCGAAATGAGTCCGCGCAAAATACTCGGCGCCGTCCCCGCCGCATTTGAAGCAGACAAACTGGACGGACTCACATCATCACAGTTTGTGCGTACCGATGCACCAAACACCATCGCCACTTCAAGTGCGAGCTCACTTCTCACAATTACACAATCAGGTTCTGGCGATATCTTTAATCTTTTTTCGGGTACGACAGAAATATTTTCTGTTCTAAGCACGGGTATTATCGGTATGGGGAGTACGTACTTCGGGGTCAATGATGTCCCAACGGATGACATGATGATTGTTGACACGTCAACAGCAACCGGTACCGGCATCATTGCCGACGGTGTGGATGGTTTGTATGTGAATATGCAAGTTGGTAATGGTGCCGGGAACACGAATTCAGGTATCCACATCAACCTCAATGCCACTGGAACTCCCAGTGGAGATGAAACATACTACGGGCTCCTTATTGATGGGCTTAATTCAGATACGAGCGCATACGAAGAGGCAATTTCCATAGGATCAAATTGGGAAACCGTACTCGCATCGGAAAATTTTTGGATATACGGAGATGGAAGTTTTGAGAACAATAGTTTCAGTGTTGATGCATCAGGGAATATTAGTGGTTCGTGGATTGGTACCGAAATAGGTGCAATGTACGGAGGTACCGGAATGGACACTTCCGGCGAGACAGGCATCCCATACATTTCGGCGGGTACGTGGGGCGTTACCACAACCGCCAATTCGTTCATCACTCCTGACTCACTTGATTTTACTGAGTTCAAAGATTCACTGTTGCTTGATGCTTCTACCACGATCACAGCAACAGGTACCGCGGTCCTCACACTCACGAATGGTGGCACGGGGAATAGTTTTGTTGTCAACGATAGCGCAAATGACGTTTCGCCATTTGTCATTGATGCAAGCGGAAAGGTGAAAATCGGGTTTCCTACATCTGGTACAAATGATATTGCTAAATTGCAGGTTTATTCCACAGGAGAAGCGTTAGCATTCAGTGTTAATGAAAGTGATGAAGTGCCCGCATATTTTTCTATTGATGGGTATGGTAGTGTGAGCATAGGCAATGAGAATGCGTATCTTCGGATTATAGAATCAGACGTTTCACCAAGTTACTATGGCATTTTTGATGTCACTGACCTTACTGCAGACAGAACGTACACATTTCCTGACACTTCAGGTACTGTGGCAATGGTTGATGGAGGGCAATCCTTCACATCAGCAACGTGGGAAGGAGATGTAATTGATGTTGGGTATGGTGGTACTGGTACCACAACATATTTTACTGCTGGGAGTATTATTTTTGCGACAACCTCTGGTGTCTATGCACAGGACAATACAAATTTATTTTGGGACGATGCCAGTAAACGACTCGGCATCGGCACCACCTCACCATCAGCCGCCCTCGCCCTCACGGGCTCGGGCGGTGCAAACCTCTTCTCCTTCGCCTCGTCTACCGGCTCCAACCTTCTCTCCCTCGGCAGGGACGGTCGTCTCACGTTTGGTACAACCACAAATTCCAATATTTTCATAAATGGAGGACCAACGTCCACAAATCCACTTTTTTCTTCGAACACGAACAATGTCGGTATTGGAAACGAGACACTCTCATATCTTGGTTCCGGTGCTACTGACAACATTGCTCTCGGCTACCAAGCGCTCTATGGTTCTTCATCAGTTCCCATGACGGGAGATTATAACGTCGCTATAGGTTATCAAACTGGTCATAAAAATACGACAGGAGCTAGAAATTCTTTTATGGGTTCTTATGCTGGCAATTTTAATACAACTGGTTTTGATAATTCATTTTTAGGTTATGAATCTGGTTATACCAATACGACTGGTTCATATAATTTGTTTGTAGGAAACTACACTGGTGAATACAATAAAACCGGTTATGCAAATGTGGGTGTAGGATACAAATCTGGAAGAGGTGTTTTTGATAATTCATATTCTTCAAGCACCTTTGTCGGCTACCAAACCGGCCTTAATCTCACCACCGGCTCGGGCAACCTTCTCCTCGGGTACCAAGTTGGTGACGCACTCACCTCAGGAAGCAACAACATCGCCATCGGGTACGACATTGACCTGCCATCCAACAACGCTTCAAACCAACTCACCATCGGCAACCTCATCTTCGGTACCGGTATAGACGGCACGGGCACCAGCGTCTCCTCAGGCAACATCGGCATCGGCAGTACGACACCCTCACGCAAACTCACCGTCGCAGGCGATCTCTACGTCCTCAACAACGTGACCGCCGCATCAAGTACGATAACGAACGCCACCTCAACCACGCTCGCAGTCACCGGCTCCTTCAAGATAGGGAGCGACGTCATCACGGACATCACCGGTACCGGTCTCTCAGTCACAAACGGCGTCCTCAGTGCTTCAGCGTCGGGAGGCTCCTCAAATTGGCTCTTCAACGGCACTCGCCTCACCCCATCCTCAACATCAGCAATTGGGATTGTCACACTTGCCTCTTCCACCATCGGCGGTGGCACCGGTGCGACAGGTCTCACCATCTCCGGCGGTGCGACGACGACGGGGAATGCGTACTTTGGAGGGAAACTCTCTCTTGGAAGCACCACGCCGGAATCACAGACTCTCACCATTGATAAATCAGGTCTCACTGGCGCGGTCATCGGCGGCATCAAGGAACGCCTCCAATTTACAAACAACACCTTGAGCGCCGTCTACTACGGGGACAACACCTACATAGTGAACGCACCAACGGCGACCTCAACGCTCGTCGGTTCCATGCTTCGCATTGAAGATAATTCCACTCTCGGCAACACCGTCCGCGGGCTTGAGGTACAGGCGTACCGTGGGACAAACACGAAGGGAGAAAATACCGCACTCTCCGGCTTCGCGCGCACCTTCGGCGTGCGCGGTACGACCTTGGGTGATGCGGGCGATACGTACCAACCTGCTGGTGTCTTTGCGGAGACACAAGGGACGACACAGGGTAACGCACTCCGTGCGTACTCCGGCACCATTACGTCGGAAGAACTTGTCTCGTTCTACCACGACGGTTCCGCGTTTACCGGCACCGGCCTCCTCATGAACTTCGGTAACACGACGGGAAGCTTCACCGGCTCTTCGGCAAAGTTTGTTGATTTCCAAGTCGCCGGCGACTCAAAGTTTGTTGTCGGGTACAACGGCTACACGGGTATCGGTACCTCATCACCGTCACGCCTTCTCTCGGTCGCCGGCGACATGATTCTCACCGGCGCTCTCTACGATGGCGCAAACAGCGCCGGCACAAACGGCATGGTACTCCAGACGACGGGAAGTGGTGTCACGTGGGTCGCAACGTCAACACTCGGTCTTAGCGGAGGTGCGGGAGACGGCGTCTCCAACTGGCTCTTTGACGGCACCCGCCTCACCCCATCCTCAACATCAGCAATTGGGATTGTCACACTCGCCTCCTCAACCATCGGTGGTGGCACCGGTGCGACAGGCCTCACCATCTCCGGTGGTGCGACGACGACGGGGAATGCGTACTTTGGGGGGAATGTTGGTATTGGAACCACCACACCATCAGCAAAACTCACCGTTGCGAATACTCCAGAGACGGGAAGTGAACTCGTAACAAACGGCACGTTCACCGGTTCAGCAACAGGATGGACACTCCAGAGTGGATGTTCCGTGTACAACAGTAACAACGTTACCGTTACGTATGACGCAACGTGTCAGGGAGATGCTGATTCGCCTGCGCTTTCAACAGATTTTTCAACAGTTGCTGGTCAAACATACATTCTCACCTTTACTCTTACAAACGTTGCGACTGATACTGTTACTTTTTATTTAGACGTCGGACAATTTGTTGGATCCAATGAAGAACCATTCGGGAACGGTACACATTTGGTTGCGTTCACAACAGATTACACTGGGACGGAAACAATTACATTTGAAAATGTCGATTTCATTTCTGATAGTACATGGACTATAGATAACGTTTCCATAAAAGCGGCGACCATCACACCATCTTTTATTGTTACTGGATGGGATAATGAAGCATGGCTTTCGCTCGGGGGTGACATTTTGGGTAATAGCGCATTTGGAAGCAAAGCACTTTTTTCTAACACCACGGGCTACAACAACACCGCCAACGGAAACTACTCCCTCCACTCCAACACCACGGGCTACGAAAACACCGCCAACGGCAACTACTCTCTCTACTCCAACACCACGGGATTATACAACACCGCCAACGGCAACTACTCTCTCTACTCCAACACCACCGGCCAGGCCAACACCGCCAACGGAAACTACTCCCTCCACTCCAACACCACGGGCTACGAAAAC
>CAZBMV010000003.1:63010-73901 GCA_964493145.1 uncultured Candidatus Saccharibacteria bacterium | reverse complement strand
CCTCGTCGTTCGGTCATAGTGAACCAAAGAAAACTTTGTTACACTACGACTCTCACTCCTCGGGCTGTAGTATACCGGTAGTACATGCGCTTCGGGTGCGTAGAGACCGAGTTCGATTCTCGGCAGCCCGACAATTTTAGGAGAGATGTATGAGACATTCATACATCTCCTCGTCGTTCGGAAGTCTCGTACATGCGAGCATGATACAATCTTCCTCATTCGGGATGTATGAGCCATTCATACATCTCCTCTTCACTCGGTCATAGTGAATCAAAGAAAACTTTGTTACACTATGACACTCGTTCATCGGGATGTAGTATAGTGGTAGTACGTATCCATGGGGTGGATATAGTCCGAGTTCGATTCTCGGCATCCCGACACTTGCTAGAGCGAATCAATGCGCTTCGCCAATTCAAAATCAAGTTTCGTAAGACCCTTTACACTATGTGTACTAAGTTTTATCTTCACCTTGTCAGCATGAAGCTCAATGACTGGGTGATGATTGAGAATTTCAGCGTGCACCGCAATGCGTGCGACGAGCGAAAGTCCGGCGACAAATGATACTGTCCTAAATGTTCTCGTAATTTCAGAACATTTTGCATTGACTTCCCACTCGGACATTTTTTCAATGCGCTTTTTGATGTCAGATTGTGTGAGTTTTTTGATCATAGGTAACATACGTGTGCCACTTCACCTCTCTGCTGGGAGTTTAGTGAATCATGGAGGAGGTGCGTGACAAAATCAGTATACGTTGCACCCACGGCATTGAGTGCCTTCGGAAACAGCGATTCATCTGTGAGCCCCGGAAGAGTATTCACCTCAAGGAAATATATTCCGTCATCAGCGACAATAAAATCAGAGCGAGAGTACTGTGAAAGTCCGATGATTGTATGCACCTCGCACGAGATACGTTCAATTTCATCTTTTGTGTATGGATCAAAACATGAAGGGCAAATCTCTTTTGTTGCACCGTTATATTTAACTTCCGCATCAAAAAAGTCAGTCGTGTGCGGCACTACTATTTCAATCGTCGGCAGTGCGTAGGTGTCTTTTCCGCGATACCGTTCAACAACACCACATGTCGCTTCCCTCCCTGGAATTTTTGCCTCCACCATAACTTCGTCATAGCGACTGAGTGCATCAGTGAGTGCTTGGTGCAAAAGGAGAGGATTTTTAACCGACATTGTTCCAACAGACGACCCTGATGAAACAGGTTTTATAATGTACTGTGGTCCAAAGGTATCCGTGATTTTTTCAACAATTCGTCCGAGTTCCTGTGATGATTCTCTGCTCACGCGGAGGTGTGGTGCCATTTTAATACCAGATTCCTTTAATATATTTTTTGTTACAACCTTATTCATCGCAATTCCTGATGGCATTGCCTTACTTCCCGTATACGGAACTGCGTACCTATCAAAAAGTCGTTGAATGGTGCCATCTTCGCCAAATTTTCCGTGAAGCGCATTAAACACAATGTCAACAGAGTGGAGTACATATTCCGGCATTCGCACGCGTCCGTCTAAAATCCACTCACCATTTTTTGCAATGATGATATCTACCGGTTCAAAGAGTTTTCTATCAATATTTCTCAGCACCGCATCACCTGTCCGCATAGAAACCGCAAACTCATCGCTAATTCCCCCTCGCACAATTGCAACGCGTGTTCTACTCATATAAGTAGTCTATCACGTGCACCTTATAGAAAAGTGGTTATTCAACACAAAATCCGCGACGTGAGTCGCGGATTTTGTTGGTATTTTGTTACTTCGTTACCTTCTTGAGTGAGGCGACGAGGCGGGACTTCTTGCGGTTGGCGGTGTTTGATTTAATGATGCCACGCTTTGCCGCCTTGTCTATTGCCTTGAATACCTGCGGGAGGAGTACTTCTGCTTCTTTCGTGTTTCCCTTCGTGACGTGGTCTCGGTACGCCTTCACCGAGTCGTGGAGGGTTGCCTTTCTTCGTACGTTGTACACACGCTTCTTAAGAGACGTGCGGTGTGCCTTCTTTGCGTTTGTGGTGATTGCCATATGTGGGCGATACTATAACGTATATGAGAAGAGATGGCAATGATTGCTGTTATGTCTCATACGCACGAGGAACAATTTCAACAATAACTGATTTTGAACCACCCGGTGGCGGACACGTCAGTGTGTACGTCATTTTTGCGTGTACCGGAACTGATACCGATCCCGTGTTTGGATCACCTTCCACTGTTATTAAATTAGGGCGACCTGGCGCGTTCAAAAGCGTACAAACACCTTCAGCACCTTCGCGTGGATGGTGGCGTTCACGATGGGGTACGGGTTCTTGTTGATGAGCGTTCCCTTCGTCGTGATGGTGTCGCCGATGCGCGCGGTATCCTGCGTTTCAGAAAATGCGATGGAGAGGCGGTCGGCGTATGACTCGTCACAGAACGTGATGTCTGACTGCTCCACCGTGGAGGTTTCGTCGGTGTCGTCTGGGGTTTCTTCTGCGTATACGTTATGAATTGAAATTATTGAAATAAAAAATAATATCGCAAAACTCACGAGCCCACGTTGGCTGGATATTTTCATATACACCAGGTATACGCTTATTCAGTGTGTAGTCGTAGACCCAACGTGTGCATTGTGTGCCCTACACTATTTTTCTTTTTGATCTATGGAAGGTGATTGCAAAACGGTGTGCTTCCGCATTTACGAGAAGAATTTCGTTTTTGTATTCTGAAACCAGTTTTTTTGAACCAATAATTTTGCTCGGTTTGTGATGATCATCTTTCACCACCCCCACAACCGGGATTGAGATGTCCTTCCCCTTGAGACATTTCTCAATTGCGCGCACCTGCGCTATACCGCCGTCAGCAACAATGAGTACCGGATGAGGCCACTCTGGGTGAGCGAGTCTGCGCTCCAACATGTGCACAAGTGCCTGTATGTCGTCGGCAGTGCGAGTGTCATTAATGAGAAATTTTCTGTATTCATTTTTTTGCACATTTCCACCTTCAAGAACGGTCATGACACCAACGGTGTTGGTGCCGTGAAGGTGGGCAACGTCATACGCCTCAATTCGTATTGTTTTTTCATCGTAGTACTGCCGCGCATCGTTTTTTATGAGACCAACGTCCCGGATGTGCGTAAGCGCTACAATCTTTTTTTTGCAATCATTCGCTTTCTCAAATTCCTCATTTCGCGCACACCGCATCATGCGAGCGTGTAATTCCTTTATGATCTGACCTTTTTTACCCTCAAAGAAAAGACGAATGTGCTTAATCGTCCTCGCGTATTCACGCTTTGAGGTATATTGCGGGTACAAGCCAATCTGTCTATTAAAATCAATAACTCCCCTTGTAGCGGTAGCGCCGATTGAATGTGCACTCGCTCGTTCGTCATAAAAGGCAAACAGCCTTCGGATGACGCTTAATGCCTCCTTGAGAAGCTTGCCACTCGTGAATGGGCCGTACACGTGCATGTAGTGTGATGCACTCTTTCCCAACAAATCTTTAGAACGTACGACGAGTACACGTGGATATTCCTCGTTTGTAATCACGACATGATTATAGCTCTTGTCATCCTTTGCACGACTGTTGTAGCGTGGTTTATGTGTACGAATGAGATTCGCTTCAAGGAGAATTGCTTCAAGAACGGAATCGGTAACTGTCCACTTGACTGTCACCGCTTCGTGCACCATTTTTTGTATCAGTTCACTCCGTTTTTCCGCAACGTCACGGGAAAAATAACTCTCAATTCTATTTTTGAGTGCTGTTGCTTTTCCAATGTAGAGGACCTCTTTTTTCCTACCGATAAAAAAGTACACTCCCGGTTTTTTTGGAATCTTGAGATGTGTGAGTGTTGCTTTTTCCATACATCACAGTATTTTCTTCAGATACCGCGCCGTATGAGAATTTTTTGATTCTGCAACTTCTTCCGGCGTTCCTTTTGCAACAAGCGTACCGCCACGCTCACCACCTTCCGGTCCTATGTCAATGATGTAATCCGCGCATTTGATGAAATCAAGATTGTGTTCAATGACCATGACTGTATTGCCGTGATTTACAAGTTCCTGAAGTATTTCAATCAATTTCCGTACGTCCTCATAGTGGAGGCCAATGGTTGGTTCATCCAGGAGGTAGATGGTTTTCTGCGTGTGTGGACGGTACAGTTCCGAAGCGATTTTGACACGTTGTGCCTCTCCCCCAGAGAGGGTCGTCGCGCTCTGCCCCAGTTCGAGGTAGCCCAAGCCCACGTCAAGGAGAGACTTGAGACGCTCATGAATTGCCGGTATGTCTATGAAGAATGCGTCAGCCTCTTCAATCGTCATGTGAAGCACCTCATCAATGTTTTTCTTTTTGTAGCGGACTTCAAGAGTTTCTTTGGTAAATCGCTTTCCATCGCACACATCACACGTCACAAACACGGTTGGCAAGAAGTGCATCTCAACGGCAATTTCACCATTTCCCTGACACGCCTCACAGCGACCCCCCTTTACGTTGAATGAAAATCGTCCGGACTTCCAGCCACGTGCGCGCGCCTCGCTCGTGGATGCGAAGAGGTCGCGGATGTGGGTGAACGCACCAGTGTACGTCGCTGGGTTTGAACGGGGCGTTCGCCCAATCGGAGATTGATCAATGAGTACGGTTCTTCCGAGGTACTCCGTTCCGGTAACAGACGCTGCATTGTACGTATGCGGCGTCCTGTACTTTCGTTCCAGTCGTGAGCGGAGGTTTGCGTACAAAATTTCGTACATGAAGGTAGACTTACCGCTACCCGATACGCCCGTTACCGCAATGAGTCGCCCGAGGGGAACATCCACGTTGAGATTTTTAATGTTGAACGCTTTCCCACCTTTTATTTTTATTGAACCTTTCTCTGATGTTCTTCGTGTGAGCGGCACTTCTATGCGACGCTCACGACGAAGGTACTCAAGTGTCAGTGACTTGGAAGTATTCTTTTTTTCGTGCAACAACTTTTCAAGGTAGTCGGAAACCACTACATTTCCGCCATGAATCCCCGCTCCAGGACCGATGTCCACGAGGTAGTCAGACGCGAAGATGGTATCCTCATCGTGCTCAACGACGATGATACTGTTGCCGAGATCACGAAGGTGGGTGAGTGTTTTGATGAGACGCTCATTGTCACGTTGGTGGAGACCGATAGTCGGCTCGTCAAGCACGTACATGGCGCCCACAAGTCCGGAGCCGAGCTGGGACGCAAGGCGGATGCGCTGTGCCTCGCCGCCCGAGAGAGTGTTCGCACGACGATTGAGCGTGAGGTACTCAATACCGACATTGATCATGAAGTCCAAACGCTCAATGATTTCACGAAGTGCAGGCCACGCGATATCTTGGTCTTTTTTTGATAGTTTCAGCTTGGCAACAAAATCAGTCGCCTCGCTGATGGTCATGTTTGTAAAATCAACAATATTTTTCCCAAGATCACCTTTCCCGTTTCCACCAATGTACACGCGAAGCGCCTCTTTTCGGAGTCGTGCGCCACTACATGATGTACACACGTCGGTATTAAAGATGCCGGTGGTGCCCAGACCATTGCACTCAGGACACGCCCCGTACGGCGAGTTGAAGGAGAAGAGGCGCGGTTCAACCTCGGGGAATGACGAGCCGTCTGTCGGACAAATAAACTTTGCGGAAAGTGTGCGCTCCTCGCCGTCTGGTGTGCGAACCTTTACAAGCCCGTTAGACTCACGGAGCGCGAGTTCAACCGCCTCGGAGAGTCGCTCATGAGAATTTTTTGGTGAATGGGTGAATTCGCTCACGTAAATTTCATCAACGAGCACATCAATATCGTGGCGCTTATTTTTTGCTAGTATGATTTTTTCGCGAAGTTGTTTCACCTCTCCATCTATACGAACAGTTTCATACCCTTTTCCGAGGAGGTCGTAGAGGAGCTGGTAGTACTCCCCTTTTCTCCCGACAATGAGCGGCGCAAAAATTGAAACGCGGGCGGAACTCACCTCAACACCGAGTACGTTCTTCACGTCACTTTTGAGACGTTTGATTTCCCGTTCTTCAATGGATTTTTTTATAACGGCGAGGATTTCGTCTTGAGAAAGTTTTTGAATCGGAACATCGGCGTCAAGACAGTACGGCTGACCGATGCGTGCGTAGAGAATGCGAAGGTAATCGTAAATTTCAGTAATTGTCGCAACCGTGGACCTGGGATTTCGTGACGCTGATTTTTGGTCAATGGAAATCGCAGGAGAAAGACCGGATATTTCGTCCACATCCGGTTTTTGCATCTGGCGGAGAAACTGCCTCGCGTACGACGACAGCGATTCCACGTACCGTCGCTGACCTTCGGCGAAAATGGTATCAAACGCAAGTGATGACTTCCCGCTTCCTGAAACACCGGTAAAAACCACCATTTTGTTTCTCGGTATGGTTACATCAATATTTTTTAAGTTGTGCGTTCGCGCACCACGAATAACGATCTTTGCGTCATTTATACTATTGTTTTGCTTGTTTTTTTTCTCTGCCATAGGCATACGCCATACGATGGTGCGTATGGTTTAAAATGATTTTCGTATGACTGATTATACAGGAAAACAGTGATATGAGAAATTTGAGGTTCTAGAGCTTGTCTAAAAACCCTGCACAACCACTAAATCACCCTTGTTCTGAACCAAGGTTAACCAAGAGCATGTCTTCAAAACATTCAATTTCAAGGCGTCAAACCGAGGCATGTGAGACGTATATGGACATACGGTGAACATGCCAAGGTGAAGACAACGTAGTAATTGAAGGTTTTGACACATGCTCTAGGTTTTGGGAAGCGTCACAACAATGTGCGTCCCCACTCCCTTTATAGACTCAACGGCAATGGAACCCCTCATGAGCTCAATGAGTTGCTTCGTAATCCACATGCCGAGTCCCGTTCCAACGGTTTGTTCAACCTCTTTCCCCTCCACTCTGAAAAACGGAGCGAACAGTTTCTTTTGATTTTCTGCACTGATACCCATCCCGGTGTCTTTCACCCTGAGTTCAATTCGGTCATCCCTCTCTTCTAGTGAAATTGTAATTGATCCCGACTTCGTGTACTTGATTGAGTTACTTACCAAGTTCGTGAGTGCCTGATAAAACCGCTTTCCATCAACGGTGATGGTGAGCGAGTCAGGGTGCGGGTCTTGCGAAAGTGTAATTCCCTTTTCAAGAGCGGAACTTTTCATCGCATCAAGTACCGATGAAATAATTTTTTGAATGTCGGTTTTTTCCGGGTGTACGGAGAGTTTCCCCGAGTGAATTCGCGCAACGTCCAGTAAATCATTCACAACGAGCACGAGTCTCTCAGCAGATTCTTCAATGCGCTCACCGTACGTTTGCACGTCTCGCTCCACACCGTCTCGTTCTCGTATCATACTTGCGTATCCGCGCATCGCAGTGAGCGGAGCACGCAATTCGTGTGCAATCATGTTGATGAACATGTCTTTCATTTCGTTTGCCTGTTTTGTCTCACGGTAAAGGTACGAGTAATCAATGAGACGGACGTGCCGCAAAACAAGGAAGAGTACGATTGCGAGAATGCCAAAGAGCCAGTAGTACGCGGTCACGATTCGTTCAGAAAAAAGACTATCAATGTGCGCGAGAGACGTCTCTGTGAATATGTAGTAGTCTTCCCCACGCTCTGAGGTTACGAGTCGGTAACTTCTCCAGTATCGTATTCCATTTTCAGCGTAGGGTACGATGATTGATTCACCGGGGTGCACGTTTGCGATTCGGTACTCGTCTGATTCCGCTGTCTCTGTACCAAGTTCGTGGGCATTCATTGAAGAAGTAACAATGAGTTTGTTCCCCGTTTCCCTGACGATAGTGAAGCGCGTTATGTCAGAGTTTTGTCGCGCAATTGCGACAAGTTCGTTCTGAATGAGTTCTGCGTTAAAATTTGTCGCGGAGAGGAGTGAGGCAAGCACATCGTGGAGCATCCCGATTCTGTCCTTTTCCAAACGCTCTTGATTCTCCTTTGCAGCGCTCAAAAAGTGCTGACCGCTCACGAGAAATGCGATGGGAATGACGACGATGAGCAGTATCGTCATGATAATTTGGGGATGCTTACGCACGTACGCGTAATCATTCACGAGAAGATGTACGATGCTCCGTATCATTGTAGTGCGGGTTGCATTTCCTGCTTGCGTCCTCCGGTGACATGCAGGCCGAGCAAGATGAGCACGAGTCCGAGGGCGGAAACCGCAATGGACGCCACGAGGAGCATCACGTTCCCCTGTACGAGTGACGGCTCAACGTTTGCGACAACTTCCTCGGTCTGTCGTTCCGTTTTCCCGGTGTACGCTTCCGCTGTTTTTACAAACGGGAACGGATTGCTTTTTGCGACAATGCGACCCGCATTATCGGTAACTCCGGCGTAAATCTCATGCTCACCCTCTTCCAACTCTTTGTCAAGAATGTAACTCCAACTGCCATCCGAATCTGTTTTCACGGTCACGATGAGCGGTGTACTGTAAATAAAGAGTGTTACAAAACTGTTTGGCAAACCTTTTCCGGTAATGAGCGCCCTGCTCGCTTTATTTTCTTCAGAATCGTGCACGACGTTTGTGACTGACGAAACGACGAGAAGATCGTCACGGATGACACCGATTTCTCGCGGTGATTCAAACGCAATAAGTGACTGCCCCTCACTCGCGTGCGGATCATACCCCATGCCGATTTCAACACCGTCAGTGTACCCGTCACCGTCGGTATCAGCGGTAAAGGGATTTGTTTGGTACAGGTTGACTTCGTCATAGTCGGTAATATCGTCTCCGTCTGTGTCTTTGTGAATTGCGTCTCCAACACGCTCAAGAAGTGTCACTTCATTTTTGACGGTTACTTCCTGCAACTCGTAGGTTATTTGTGACAAGTACGATGATATCTGTTCAAGTATCTCAGTCCTGCCGAGAGTTGCGGGGAGATTTCGCAATACGTCTTTCCTGAGTTGCTCAATTTCCTCTTTGAGTGCTGATATTTTTGTTTCATCGTTTGTACGCTTTGCACGCGCAAGCTCGTTCAGCTTCACCTCAAGTCGTGCTCGGTATTCATTGAGCAAGGTCATCACGTCTTCTCTCGCATCACTTTCAATTTCAACTTCACTCACAAACACACTCGCCGGTTTAATGTATACGATATTCTGCTCTCTGTATTCTTCGGTACTCGTTCCCGCATTGTCAATTGTCGTATCGGTTGCTTTGATGAGCGTATCGGCGACATCACGAAAGGTTTCCATTTCCTCCTCCTGTACATCAGTGAATGTCTCCATGACGTTGTTTGAAATTAATACGGAGTACGTTTTTCCCTCAAAAAAACCAAACTGGTTTCTCACACGAACGTACACCACATACTCGCTGTTTGGTGACTGCGTCGTTTGCCAAAGATACTTCCATTCTGTGTCGGTAGCCTTCTTCGCGAGACCGAGAAAAAACGGCGTAAGAGAATTTTTTTGACGTGCGTACACCTCAATCCACTGTGCTCCTGAAACACCGATGTTCACCTCAACAAATCCTGAAATTGGGTTATCTTTTGACAGTGTGAGGTGGACCTCCGGATTCAACTCTGTTTCCTGCTCCTCTGCACTGACGGTGTCAACGGTGACTTCACTCGCGCTTGTAATTTCATTTTCTACGGTGACAGTTCTCTCTTCGCTTGAAAGACTTCCGCGCGACGTGTTTGCCTTAGCAGTAAATTGGTACGCTCCGTTTGGCACCTTTTCTGAGTCCCACACGTACTTCCACAGTGTTTCGTCTCGTTTCTCCGCCGAGCCAATAAAGTACAGCGCGCCTGTTATCGTATTTTTCGCGTGTACGGTTACCGCGGTTGCGTCTGCAACGACAACCTCCAACGGAACCGTTCCCTCTACGGGATTTGATTCACGCACACTGAGACGGACACCGTCAACAGATTGAATTTGTGTTGTGGATGAGGCGGACACGTCTGCTGTTTGCACACTTGAATCATCGGGAGAAAGATTTGCGGTTGTGGTATTTGCCGGAGTATCAATAACGTACGGTTCGTCGCTCACATCGCTGTACGTCCCATTTCCGTTTTGAATGAGAACCTTGATTCCATATTCGCCACTTGGCATGCCGGTTGTCAACCAATCGTATTGCCATGTCGTATCATCAATTCTCACTGCATAGCCGAGTGGGAAATCCTGACCAATGGTATTGTTGCGTGCAATGATGTGCACACTCTCCGCGTACGGAACCGTGATGACAATGCGCGCACGATCCACTGACCCACTATCATGCAGAACGGATATCAATGGGTCGGGCTCTTGATCAAATGAAAAATCGTTTGTTGTACTCTGGAGCGTGCTGACAGAGGCAAGATTTGCCTCAGATCCGACAGGATCAATCGTGTACAGATTGAGGAGTGAGAAAAGTGACCCTACTGCAACAAAAAATACTCCCGTGTAGCGCGCGAGGGCAGAGATGGTTTGCTCACGTGGCAAGGGGAACAGGAACGGTGAACGTATCGCGAGTTTACGTGGTGCAGGATCCGCAAGTGATTGTTCCACCTTTTTGCCGACGATTTTGTTTTTGATGGAAATTTTTACGCGAACCTCTTTCTCAACATCACGAACCTTTAAAACCTTTCTTTTTTTTGTCAGATTACGAACCAACGCTTGTTTTTCTTTTTTTCCTTTTGTCGCATTTACAATTTGTTTTTTTCGCACGCCAACATTTCCGGAAGCACGAACCGGCACTGTTTTCTCACGTACAACTCGCGTGGTTTTTGAAACCATAGTATAGCGACATTATATACGGTAATGACTCAAAATGAATGCTCTATCGTGTCAATAACTATATTTTAGCTTTTGCGATGCATATGTATAGTTTACTTTTGATTTGAAAACACTACTGTATGGGCTCGTCCCGTACGAAGACGAAGTATGAGTCTTTCGTACTGGG
>CAZBMV010000003.1:53351-62910 GCA_964493145.1 uncultured Candidatus Saccharibacteria bacterium | reverse complement strand
GGGCTCGTCCCGTACGAAGACGAAGTATGAGTCTTTCGTACTGGGATCAATAACTATTTCTTTTTTGAATGCTGAGTAAGTGCCAAAATTTCATCTCGCAGAATCGCAGCTGTTTCAAAGTCCAATTTTTTAACCGCTTCATTCATCTGTGTGCGCTTTTCCTTGATGAGTGCGCGAGGATTCTTCTCGTACAATTTCATGTCAATGGTGAGTAGCGAATGTACCGTCTTTTCATGTTCGCTCCGCATTTCATTCGTAATGTCACGAATCTCCTTCGTGATTGTTGTTGGTGTTATGTTGTGTTCCTTATTGTATGCGAGTTGTCGTTCTCGCCTACGTTCCGTCTCTCTAATTGCGTTTGTGAGTGAAGCGGTCATCTCATCTGCATAGAGTACGACACGTCCGTTTACGTTTCGTGCCGCTCGTCCGATGGTTTGGATGAGTGCTGTCTCGGAGCGCAAAAAACCTTCCTTGTCGGCGTCCATAACGGCGACGAGTGCAACTTCGGGCAGATCAAGACCTTCACGCAAGAGGTTTACGCCAACGAGACAATCAAACGCACCTTTTCTGAATTCAGTGAGGATTTCAATTCGTTCAATCGTCTTAATGTCGCTGTGCAAATATTTTGCTGACACACCTCGTTCCGTGAGAAACTCGGAGAGGTCTTCTGCCATTTGCTTTGTGAGTGTCGTCACGAGCACGCGAGAACCTTTTTCAATTGTGTGAATCGCTTCCTCAATGAAATTCTTGACTTGCCCTTCGTACGTCTCGGTTCCCACAACACCGCGTACGTCTATCACCGGATCAACGAGTCCGGTCGGACGAATAATTTGCTCCACCACCTGTCCCTCTTCCTGTGAGTGTGTTATCTCATAACTCCCCGGTGTGGCGGACGTGTAGATGCACTGTCCAACGCTCCGCTCAAATTCACTGAAGTTGAGAGGACGGTTATCTATGGCGCTCGGCAGGCGGAAGCCATGCTCCACGAGCGTCGTCTTACGCGACCTGTCCCCCGCGTACATTCCGCCGAGTTGCGGGACCGTCACGTGAGACTCGTCAATGATAGTAAGAAAATCGGGAGTTCCGTCTGCGTGATGAGGAAAGTATGAGAGAAGTGTGTACGGCGCTTCACCTGCAGTTCGTCCGTCAAAGTGACGTGAGTAATTCTCAATACCATTGCAGTACCCGACCTCGCGAATGAGTGCGAGGTCTTGATTCGTCCGTCGTTCCAAGCGTTGTGCTTCAAGCAGTTTATTTTGCTTCTTGAGTACCCTGAGCTGTTCCTTGAGCTCATGTTTTATGTCGGCAATGGCGCGTGCCCTCTCATCCTGTGGTGTCACAAAGTGCTTTGCGGGGAAAAGAAAAAATGCGTTCAGGTCTTCAATGAGCACCCTGCTCGTTGCATCAATTTTTGATATGTTCGTAATGGTATCCGTGCCAAATGCACAACGATAAATGACGCGTTCATTTGTCGGCATTATCTCAACAGTATTACCGACGGCACGAAATGTTCCGGGAGTGAGGTCGGCATTCGTGCGCTCAAAGTACATGGATACGAGCACACGAATAATGTCGGCACGAGAAATGTTCGCACCAGCTTCTAATTTTTTGTGCACCTTCTCATACTCAATAGGTGAACCGAGTCCGTAAATACATGACACTGATGCGACAATGATGACATCTTTTCGTGTGAGGAGTGCCTGTGTGGATGCGTGTCGCAACCTGTCTATTTCTTCGTTTATCATTGCTTCCTTTTCAATGTACGTATCCGAGATTGGCATATATGCCTCTGGTTGATAGTAGTCATAGTATGAAACAAAATAGTGTACTGCATTATTAGGAAATAAGTCCCTGTACTCTTGCGCGAGTTGCGCTGCAAGTGTCTTATTGTGTGCAATAACAAGCGTTGGTTTTTGGATTTTTTCAATGACGCTTGCGACGGTAAATGTTTTTCCCGAGCCGGTCACACCCAAGAGCGTCTGGTGGCGCATACCACCACGAAGACCCTTTACAAGGGCTTCTATTGCCTTCGGCTGGTCACCGGCAGGACGCTTTTCAGTTATGAGTTTAAACGTCACCCGTTGAGTATACGTCCCAAATTGAAATAAAAAAAGCCGATTCAATATGAATCGGCTTTTGCAATCAGGACACCTGCGGTCTCCACAATGCCATGACTTCACAGAGCGCCGCCTCAAGTTCGTGTATGAGCACGGTATGCTTTTCCGCTAGGGGAAGGTAGAAGTCTTGTGTCTCACGAACTTTTCTCCTTTGCTTATCTTCGTCGGTTGCCCAGAGGGTAATGACGTTATGGAGGCGATCAGCGAGTTTAATGAGGATTGCCTCGCGCACTGCAATATCAAGCTTCCGGTGATACTCGCGATTTCGCTCCTCCTTGTCTCCTCCATAAAGTTCACTGTCGTCCTTTGAAACCCAGAACACGAGTTCCGCGACTTTTTGATTGAAGGTGAGCGCAATGAGTTCCTGCGACCACCCATCAATATCCTCCATGATGTCGTGAAGAAGAGCCGCGGCGATTACGTTTGCGTCACGTACGCGAAGATACAAAATGAGAATGAGCGCAACAGCACGAAGATGTTCAAAGTAGCGTTCACCACCTTCACGAACCTTTCCCCTGAACGCCTCCTTCGCAACCTTGTACGCTTTTTCAATGAGTTGATGTTCGGGGCTAAATTTCGGATAAAATTTACCAACAATGGCAAAAAATGCTGCTCTGTCGGGATACTTCGCGAGAATGTCCCTGATTTTCGCAAGCATGAGAAACTCCTTTCAAGGAACAGTTGTGTTGCACAAACAATACAACATATCTGGAATTTGTCCATCGCCTTTCAGATTACACATTTATATTATAATTCCCCATGGGGAATTATAATATAAATGACCTATCAAGGCAGGGACTAAAAATAAAAAATGCTATGATAACGAATTCAATATACCCTCGCGGAGCTTTCGTGTGTACTCTACAATGAAGTGCAGGTTGTGAATGGATGCGAGGTGTGCACCGAGCATTTCATGCGCTCTAAAGAGGTGTGCTAAATACGCGCGAGAATAGTTCGTGCACACATGACAGTCACATCCGCGGTCCGGCTTCCCCATATCATTAAAAAATTCTGATTTTCGCAAATTGAGTTTCACCACACCCTCGTGGGTGCGCGCGTATATGGTTCCCGTTCGTGCGAGCCGTGTCGGTGCGACGCAATCAAACGTGTCGCACCCCATGGCGACTCCCGCACTGATGTCCTCCGGCTCACCAATGCCAAGGAGGTGTCGCGGCCTGTCTTCAGGGAGAATGTCGTTGACGACTGCGAGCGATTGTCCGAGGTCGTCCTTCGTGAAGGAACCGCCAATGCCAAAACCTGCAAAGTCCATAGCGGAGAGCGCACGTGCGCTCTCCTGACGCAAATCAAGAAAGCGTCCTCCCTGAACCACACCGTACAACCCCTGCTTTTTGAGCGCATCGTGATTCCGCATATGCGCGAGGATTGATCGTTTCGCCCAACGGTGGGTCCGTTCCATCGCTTCCTTTTGATACTCGTACGGTGCGGTGGGTGATGTACACTCATCAAAGGCGACGATGATGTCAGCGCCAATGGCATGTTGAATTTCAATGGAGCGTTCCGCGGTGAAGCGGTGCATTCCACCATCTATGTGTGAGGTGAACGTAACACCATCTTCATCAATGACGCACAGTCTCCCGTGTGTCTCTGCGAGGTCTTTTGAATATACGGTAAGTTCTTCTTCCGCAGGTACGGCAACATCACTCTTTGCAAATTTTGTCACCCCTTTGCCGAAGGCGGCACCGAGTGAAAAAACTTGGAAGCCCCCCGAATCGGTCATGGTCGGTGTCTTCCAGTGCGCGAATGAGTTGATGCCTCCCGCTTTTTCTATAATGTCATGCCCGGGTTGTAGGTACAGGTGATACGTATTCGCGAGTGTCACCTGATTCCCCACGTACATTTCCAAATCCTCCGGTTTGAGTGCCTTCACGGTGCCCTTCGTGCCCACAACGACGAATGCCGGCGTCTCTATGTCGCCGTGGGGTGTATGAATGACACCGGCGCGCGCTCGCGTGCCGGTTTGTCGCTTTTGAATTTCAAACGTAACGGGGAGAGTCATTCCGGGTTTTAAACAACTGACAAATACAATTATGTGCGACGTCCGACGTCGCACATAATGATTGGTGATTAATTACTTGATATTGAGGAGTTCAACGGCGAAGACGAGTGTTGCGTTTGGGGGAATGGTACCAACCTGCCTGTTCCCATACGCCATTTTTCCGGGGATGACGAGTATGCGCTGTCCACCAACTTTCATGCCGATGAGACCTTTCTCCCACCCCTGAATTACTGTTCCCTTTCCGATCGTGAATACGAACGACTCCCCTCTGTCGTACGAACTGTCAAACTTTACACCATCCTGCGTCGTACCGACGTAGTGCACGGTGAGCGTGTCACCGTTTGCAACCTCAGCACCGGTGCCAATGCGCACATCATCAATGACAAGATCAAGGAGTTCGCCGTCAACAGAAAATGAATCCCAAAGTGTTTTTTCAAGATCGCTCACTTTCGTCTCTCCCTCGCCCTGAGTTGCAACGACAACAGCCCCCTGCGTTTCATTGCTAGGTTGCGCAGTAAATACGTCGGTCTTGAAGCGAATAACCGAAAGTGCGAGCGCCATAACCGCAACGCTTAAAAATATGCCGATTGCTTCTGTTTTATTGAATGGATTCATATGAATATATTATGGAGTCTATAATAGCCATGTTCAGAAAACATGCAAGGATACACGTTTGAATCCAATTTAGCGCTGGACAATTAATTCGTTCGTATCACTGAGCGAACCAAGTACGCTCGCGATAAATAATGCTCCCTCATGTTCGTTCATCGGACGTGGCTGGCTTCGTGATTCCTCGCTTGAGAGCGGGATGAGCGAGTACCGCAGTGTCTCATCCTCAATGGAAACACCGAGTGCGAGCATTCGCTGTACGTCGGCGCTGAAGTACTGGTCAAAAATAAAATTGCCGAGTGAGTAAAATATCGGCTTTCCTTGGTGCAGAGCAACGTCTTGGACGACGTGCGGGTGGTGGCCGACGACCGCGTCAATTCCATGATCAATGAGTATACGTGCGAGTGCTTCCTGTTCGTCACTATGTCGCGGTTCGTACTCCTCGCCCCAGTGCACAAACGCAAATTGAATATCGCTCTCATCTCTGAGCGTCGCGGCTCGGTTTGCAATTTCATTTTCTGTGGGTGCCCCGTACAAGGTGTGAAGAAAGAAGAAACCGATTTTCATGTCGCCAATTGCTTTTGTGAACGTGGAGAATCCGTTAACACCAATTGGCGTGCCGGCGCACACAATGCCATATGCGGTACACAGTGTGCGCGTATGGACGAGCGATGTCGTCCCAAAATCCAGACTGTGGTTGTTCGCGAGCGAAAGAATGTCAAATCCTGCACGTGAGAGGTATTCAAGATACTCATCTTTGATTGAAAACTGAAACCCCATGGAGGGTGTTTGAACGTGCGTTAGGGAAACGACTCCCTCAAAGTTGCCTACCGTAATGTCGTACGCGGGAAGGATGTCTTTTACACCATAAAACGGGTATGCAATTCCCTCGCGCTCTATGAGCGTCTCAACGGCTCGTCCGAGCATGATGTCACCGACAAAAAGCATGGTTGTCGGTTTTGCTGTCGCCGATTCACCTACACGTTTAATCCAAATGTCGGTATGTAAAAAATCGTATGTGCCATCGTCTGAAACACGGATAACAGAAAAAGAAACCGCGGCGCACGAGATTACTATTCCCGTTAATAGTACCAAACGTCTTCTCATACGTGAGGCACTACTCACCCTGTCCTTCCTTTATGTGAGAGTGGTAAATTTCCAGAAGAACCATGAAGAGACTCAAAATGACGGGTCCGAGTATGAAGCCGAGCGGTCCAAAGAGCCCGATACCACCGAGGACGGCAAGGAGAATGAGAAATGGGTGAACTTTATTGCCACGACTCATGAGATACGGCCCGAGAAAGTTATCAATGAGACCGACGGCGAGTACTCCCCACAATCCGAGGAGGAGCGCAGAAACGTACGCACCGGTAACCGCAAGGTATATGATAGCAGGAATGAAGACAATGCTCGTACCGAGCGCGGGAACGAGCGCACCGATTGCCGCAACACACCCCCAGAGTATTGCTCGATCAAATCCAAAAATGGTGAGGCCGATTGCGGTGAGTACCCCCTGCACAATGGCGACAAACACGGTACCCATGGCAACCGAACGAACGGCGAGAGCAAGACGTGCGATGATGCGCTCGTCATAACTGTCGCGGAGTGGAGAGAGTTGGATGAGGTACTGCGTAAAGTACTTTCCGTCTCTGAAGAAGTAGAAGGACGCTATGAGCATAATGAAGAAAAGGAAGATGGTTGACGCGGTACCGGTGAAAATGCTCACGAAGTGATCCACGACAAAACTGGCGCTCTGCTGGATGATACCCGTAATATCAAGTGAGAAGTTGGGAAGTATTTTTTGAATAATCGTCTCAAGGCGGAGGAGTGTATCAATGAGCGGTATATGTTCGGTGGTGTTGAAGAGTGCGTACACGGAAATCGCCTCACGGAGAATGAGTGATGCGATGAATGCGAGCGGAATTGCAACAACGAGAACGACGAAGAGAAGCGCAATGAGTGCAGAAATGGTTGCATTGTGCTTTGGAATACGTGCACGAATGGTGTCGTACACGGGGTAGCAGACAGTAACGACAATCGCGGCGAGCGCGAGCGCACCGATGAACGGCACAAAAAGTTCCCACACGAGGTACGCGGAAATGCCAAGAATTACAAAAAAGAAAATGTGTTCAACCAGTTTTTGAGACATAACACTCACACACTTATTGTATACCTGATTTATAAATCAACAAAGGTCAGACGCTGTGTCTGACCTTTACGAATTTTATTTCACAAACTGCCGTTCCGAATGGATGGCGACGGATTCAATGGTGCGAAATGATGATGCGAGCGCATCGTCCATTGCACTGAATGTTTGCGAAAAAAGTGATGAAACATACCAGAGTATAATCACCACGCCGATTGATCTGAACATATGAATTATATTGCGACATTTACCGTATGTGACTGCACACGGCCCAAATACTTTTGGTGGACGCAATAGAAGTCATATGTAACTTCTGCTTGCATTATAGCACAGATTTACGTAAATTACAATATAAGAACGACGGCTCTATTTCAGTATATTTTTGATTTTTTCATCAAGTTCATCTCTCGTAAGGGTACCTCGCTTATGGAAAACTATTGTCCCGTTTTCTGCATAAAATACCGTCTCCGGCATTGCGTACCCACCGACAGCCTTATAAAAATTATCGGTTGGATCGGTAAGGAATGTAATGTTTCTCAGAGTGCCGTAGGTGCTCAGGAATGACTTAATGAATTCCCTATCCTCCATTCTGTTAATCGCGAGAATTTCAACGGTGTCACCGTACTGCTTCTTCACCTCGTTAAGCATCGCGAGCTCATCCTTTGAGAACGGCATCCATGTTGCCCACGAATTAATAATGAGAGGTTTCCCCTTCACCGTACTTAAGAGTACCGGATTTCCGTCAAGATCGGTGTACGCAAACTCAGAGGCTGGTTCAATGTTTTTAAGATCGCCTTTCAGTCCTGAAAAGAACCCTTTTGGAGAGACGAATGAGTACGTGAGAAACCCGCATAAGAGGAGGATGGTGGTGAGTACACCGATGGTTTTCAGACGTGAACGCATGGGCGATTATTATCCCTTGATAAAGAGTTCGTAATCGTCGGGTGATTCACTCGGAGATGCAGGAATAAGATTGAGTTCAATGTCACGTCCCTCAAGCGTTGCTCGTATACGCGCAGATTCGCTCGCATCAAATGAAACCTTAAATCGCTGTGGCGTGACCACCTGTGTGCACATTTCTGCATTATTAATTACGTCAAATGCTACCGTTACCTGCTCAGGGTACGATTCGGCAACACGAGTCTCCCAGTTGAGGAGATCACACGGTGTCGGAAAAGGAATCTCGCCGACGATGGTGTGCGTGCCATTGATGTAGAAGTGTTTCGCGTCAACTCTCGTTATGTACGCGTATGGAGATTCTTTCGTATCGGTAACTTCAACGGTTGGTGGGGTTGTTTCTTTAATTTCTGCACGCTTAATGTACGCAAAAACGAACATGCCGATGATAATGAGTACGAGTACCGTGATTGCACGGAGAATGTGTGTACGTTCCATAGTATGTATGCAGTATTACTGGTAAATCCACTCCAGTATACCACGCGAATCGTATGCCTCAATTTGAGATTGGTTCTGCAGTTCTCGTTTCGCTTTCATGAATTTCAACCTCGTACGACTGATCGTCACGTGTCGCACTCTGTATGTACAGGGTAACGGCGACAAAAATGGCAATGAGCGCAGCGACCGACATGAAGAATTTTTTGTACGACACGATGAACTGTACGACGGTTGTCACGACATCAAGCGATTCTTCGGCAGTGTGAAGTTGACGCCTGAGATCAAGCACGCCGTCTTTAATCGGGCCGGCAATCGTCGGGTGCGCCTCACGTTGCGGTACGGAGACATTTCCCTTCCTCTGCTCGGGATCAACACCCGCGAGTATGAGCATTCTGCGTACGTACGCGCGTACCATGAGCACAATGAGCCAAATGAATGTCGCGAGTATTCCCAGCGTGATGAGTGTCCACTTTATGGGAATAACCCAAAAGTAGGTTATTGCGGATACATTTTTTATGCCGTCCTCACCATACGCGAGCGTTGCGATTGCTTTGTAGCGCCCAATGTCCGTCACCCTAAAATCACTCTTCCACGTGAATGAGAAATCACGAATGCTCTCAGGGAGAACGTTTCCGTAGTGCGTCTGGTAGTTGACAGGAATAGTTCCACGTTCGGTTCCCCACATGTTCGTAATGACAATGTCTCCACGCGGTTGAAGGTGTACGTTTCCCTTGTTTTCAAATCGGAGCGAGAACTCCGCTTCAGGTGTATCCAAGAGCGAATCCGCGACCCTGAACTCACGAATGGAACCCTGTTCATTCACATCTCCCTCCACGCGCATGAAGAAGAGCGAGGTCACTCCCTGCGAAGCGCGGACCGAGAGTTCGCCGGTTGCTTCCGGTTCTTTCGTTGAAATGATTATTGCCGCGTAGTGGCCGCCGGGAGCCGCGTCTTTTGGAATGTCCGCAATGAACGTGATGTCTTTCGTTTGCTCCGGCTCTATGGTGTACGGCCCCGGAGAGAGTTCTATCCATTCCGCGAGCGTCGTCCTCTGTCCGGCATCGGAAACGGGAATGAATTTGCCCTGTCCCGTTTCCCCGATGGGTTTGAAGTTGAGAATTTCAGCGTACACGGTGAGTGGGTACGAGTTTCCGTTTACCACCTTGATACTGCTCTGCCACACGTCTCCGGGGAGTGATGATACCTGAAAGAGCGGGGGTGTGACACTCAGCATTTGCTTTTCCTGTGCGTGCGCAAAATTTCCCGTGAGCAAAA
>CAZBMV010000003.1:39667-53251 GCA_964493145.1 uncultured Candidatus Saccharibacteria bacterium | reverse complement strand
GAATTGCCGTATTCAACGGAGAGAAACGCTTTGTACTTTCCAAACATACCTTCTGTCGGAACGTCGGTGGTAAACGTGTGTTCTTCCCCAGGTGCAATAGTGACGTGTCCCTCGTTAATTTTTCGCGCACCAACTTCCTTGCCGGTGCTGTCAAAAAATATTATTTCGCCCTCCGGAACGAGCGTTTCATCTCCGGGGTTTCTAAAAGTAAACGTTGCGGCTTCATTCTCCGGCTTGGTGACAAATCGACTCACGATGAATTTCGCCAATTTCAAAAATTCAGTCGTTTTTTCAGCGATGGTGACAGTCACAACCGCCCCCGGCGCAAGTCCTGATGCGACAAGTTTTTCCGCCTGGTCGCGATTACCACCTGACGCAAAACCGACAAACGCGTGGTACGTTCCCGGTTTCGGAGCAGGATTGATGCGAATAATGAGGGGAACCGATTTACTTTCTCCCGCCCTAAGTTCAATCACCCTTCTGCTTATTTCAAGCCACGCGGCGAGCGACGCGGTACGGTCACTCTCAACGGGTGTGAGAAATTCTTCTATGGTGCCACCTTCCTTGAGCGAAATATTATTGACCGTTGGGTAAATGGTGAGTGGCCCATCGCTGTTGTTTGTAATGGTTATGTCTTTCGTAACAACTTCACGTGCCTCCATCTCCTCATCAATGACGAGCGGGTGCACGCTGTACTGCCCCATGGCGAGTGCATTCGCAAAAAACAGAGCGCTCACGAAAAGCGTAGTGTGTGTAATCGTCGCTCTAAAAAACATTTTGTTCATATCATTAAAACATTGGTACTGAAATATATTGTATCCGAGCCTCATACACACCTGCGTCTTGCAATTCACGCCGTAGGATTCTAAATATAACATCTACCGTTTCGCCTGCGGTAGGCTGTGAACTGTACCCGACCTCTTCCGGCGTCGTCGTACTCACGCGCGCGTATGTATCTACGGCTAAAAACCTCGTTGAACCCCCCTCAAGGGTATCATCACTTGTGTGATACCCAAAGCAACTCACCGCTCCCGCATCACACCCTATTGCCCACGACGTCGGAGCCGCATTCGTGCCGGTTATTGGTCGTATGTACGCACCGCCCGCAGTCATGAGATTACCATCCATTGCCATGAGGAGTTGGTACCCCTCAGTTCCGTTTGAGTCAACAGAGAGACGATGCGCACCTTCAACCATCGCCTCGGGGGTCAGGGTGCCGAATGGCAATGTAGTGAGTGTTGTGTCTATATCAAGCGTGACACCTTCAATGGTCGTTCCGGATGAAAGTCCCGCCATTTCAAAGGTGAGACTCGCGCCTTCGGTTGTGAGAGATGGGTACGATTCGCCGACGTTCGTTACAACGGGAATATTCTGCGCAATGTCATACAAGCGGAAATAGTATACGCGATTTACGCGCGGACCCGCCGAGCGGAGCGTAAATTCGTATTCGGTCGCGGTGCCTGCGTTGTGTCGCATGCCGGTCAGGTACGTTGAAGATGTCGCGTGCGTACCGCACCCATTCCCGACACCACTGGAACACGCGTCTGCATCGGAAAGTACCTTCGTTGTAATTTTTTCGTTATCTATACCGGCGCCGTTTGCGTAGCACCACGTTGACGTTGCACCGCAGGTGGATGAAGCGACGAGGTCGGTGGACGTTGAGAAGTCGGCATACTCTGAAAACTGCAGTCTGAAGCGGACGTCGTCGCGAGAAATGTTTTCAGTTTCCTTCACCGTGACGCGAAGTTTTACAACCTGTCCGTTTGCAATATCAACCGGTGTCACGTTTTCACCGGCGAGCGCACTCACCGGTGTCTCGTTTGTCTCATCGTCATACCAACGCCAATTTTGTGACTTTGGCGTAAAACTTGCGGTACGAATCTGCGGGTAATTGTTGTATCCGGCGAGTGGTGTTCCGTCGCTTTCTACCATGCGGAAGCAGTAGTACGTCTCCGCGTTTGCACCGTTTTGCTCAATAATCCAATCGTACTCAATGTCGTCCCCTTCCGGTACGGAGTACATATTTACTCCCGTATCATTAATTTCTTCAAACGTCCCTGCGATATCAGATACGCTCAAATTGAGATCACCACCTGTTGGTGGATTACCTGAAAGTTGTGTGCCATCGGTCGTACCGGTTGCGTTGAATCCGCGCCACACGGTACTTGAACTTGTGTTACCGAGTGTCTTCCAGTTGCTTTCACTGATGGCACTGCACGTGGTGTCCATCGCACCGTACTGCAACTTAAATGATTTCGTTTCCGCGGGAAACGTCGCGTTGAGAGACCGCAGTGACATGCGAACACGAATTTTTTCATTCTCACCGAGAGGTTCGTCTGCGCCGGTAAGTACGGTATTTTCTCCTAGGTCGGTGCCACCCTCCGGCCACGGGTCGGTTGGGTCAAGTGAATTGTTGTGTACGTAGAGACGGTAGTAGTTTTGACGAAGTGCAAGCCCAGCTGTCGGCCACTCAACGATGATGGTTCGGTATGTGAGTGTTGCACCGGTATCGGAACGCCAGAGTTCGTAGTGTGTTGTGGACGCAATGGTCGCTCCCGCAATAGGACGCGGATAGAGCGTACCTGTTCCCGCACTGCGTGAATTCACAAAAATGGAGGCGTTGGTGAGATCGGTCAATGTTTTACCGATGGACACACTCACGGTGAGTGGTTCGCTTCCACCGTTTGAACTTCCGTTTGAGTACGTCACATCCATTGCACCGGCTGACGTTTGTGTATTTTCAATAATCCACGCAACAGACGTCTGACCGGAGGGTGTTGTCGCTCCCGATTCCAAAAAGTATGACACGTACCCAATTGATGACAGCCACACCTCGTGTCCAAACTCGTCCGTACCGGTAAGTGTGTTACCAACCCTCTTCTGTGTGTGGAGCATCGTGCGAGAGAGACTGCCGACTGCGGTAATCGCTTCTGTTTCGGTCGTCCCCGCACTCGTGTACGTATGCTCACTCCTCTGTACGATCCAGTTGGGACCGGTAAACTCAACGACCGCATAGCTCACAACGGTTGCATCGCTTCCCGACACTCCACGGGTGAACACCGGTTGGTCTGAGGACGCGAGCCACGCCGATGTGGATTGCATGGAGTTGTAGTTTGTCGCTGCAGTATCAGGGTGTCCGATACCGGTAATGAACACGGCAACATCAGCATCATCGGCAATCCCGACGACCGCCGTTCCCGTTGCAGTTATTTGAGTTGTCGCGTATGTAACCGTTCCTTGAGCGCGCACAATCATTTCATTATCAGACCCCGGCGAACCGATGAATTCAACAATTTCCAAATCCACTCGTGTCGTCGTTGCTATCGCGGTCGCCGGGCGCTGAATGGTAAATGAGGTCATTATATTTGAGGGATTGGAAATATACGCAGTCACGTCATCAGAATTTTGCGTACCACCCGCTGAACTGTCGCCCGCGCCGGTGTAGTGTGTGTTTGTAATACGCACAAAGGCACTCGTTGACGCGCTCGGTGCCACGTAGTCAACACCTGCGGTGAGCGTTATTGAGTTGGTGGAAAAATTAACCGTTTTACGCTGAATCTCAAAGTCACGTTCCGGAGAGGTGGTAAGTTCCGCATACTGCGAGTACGTATTGAGCGAAACCTCGGTCGTTGAGAGTCTAAAGCAGTACGTAACGTCGTACCCCGCATCAATAGTCTGCATGAGCGCATACTCCGCCTCAATGTACTGCGACGACGTAAGCGTCGTTGATGCAACGGATCCGGAAGTATCTTTCACGGCACTATTGGGTGTGAGGAATGTCGTATTCTCGTTCGTGACACCTCCGGTTGCCACCGCGATGTCGGTCGTGTCATTGCTGTCGGTAAGATTGGTGGAATTATACAAATCAAACGCACCACCGCTCTCAGCAACCCTCGTCCATGACCCCACGGCACTGCATGTTGATATTTTTGTGCCGTACTCAAGTGTGTACGCGCGAGACGCCGAGGTGACTGCACCCTCGTTTGAAACCTGCACGCGGAGGCGAACCGGCGTTGACTGTGCCACGTTCGTAATCGGCGTGTCTTCACTACCTCCCGTCATTGAGGTTGCAGCCGCCTCGGAGCCATTATCATTTCGCCAGTGGTAGTGCGTTTGTGTGAGCACCGCACCAACGAACGAAGTCACGCCGGAAATGCTTCGTGCGATTGTCGGACTTACCGAACCACCGCCGGAGACGGTAACGTCAGTGGATGGATTCGTGATGAGGATATCTAGTGTTTCAGCATTTTGTGCAGTCGCTGTTGTGTCCAAAACAGTGTACACACACATCGTTTGTGTTGTGGTGATGCTTGCAAAACCGGAAAAAGTGGATGTTCCGTTCGCGGATGAAAAGCCGTCGGTGTCGGTGGAGCCAAATTGTGTTTCCCCCCCACCGTATGATTCACTACTGCAGTCGTACGGCGCTGTCGTGTCCAGATCGTAGTAGAGTTTTATGTTATCAAGGTCATATTGCGCATCTATGGTGCCACTCGCCGTGATGGTAATGTCGGTCACATTTCGTGAGCCGGTGTTTTCTGTGATGACAAACATGCCACCTACGTAAAAGTTTGTTGCGGGAATGTTTTGCGAAGCGGTCTGCGTTCCGGATGCAGTCACCGCAACGTCGGCCGCGATGTTTGTGCGCGGATACTGGTTGTACGCAAAGAGTGGGTTTCCCGCATCGGTCACCCTGAAGCAGTAGGTCGTTCCTTCAGGTGCAGTTGATGACGCTTCAATGGAATATTCAAGTTCCACATACTGCGTTGTAGAAAGTAAAATGTTCCCCGTTTGCGATGATGTATCTTTCACTCCACCGTTCGGTGTAAGGAATGTGGTGTTTTCATTTGTCACACCGCCGCTTCCCACCGCAATGTTTGTCGTATCGTTTCCATCGGTGAGATTAGTTGTGTTAAATATATCAAACACTCCGCCAGCCGCGCCCACATCAGTCCACCCAGTCGCATTTTCACAGGAATCGCTAAGTTCTGCGTACTCAAGGCGGTACTGCACATTAGGTGTTGAGCTTCCACCCTCGTTTGAGACCTCAAGGCGAATACGTGCATTTGTCCCAGGCTGAAATGCAGTGAACGCAGTATCTTCAGTACCACCTGTCTTTGATGTCGCAGATGCTTCTGTGCCATTATCATTTCGCCAATGGTAGTGCATTTGTGTTGGCATGTCGTTGAGCACGTTTGTCGTGCCGGTAATGTTTTGTGCGGTAGCGGGACCTGTAGGACCTGATGCGGTGATGTCACTCGTAGGATTGGCAATTGAAATATCTATCGTGTTTCCATTCGTTGTGTTATCAAGTACATCAAGAATCGCATACACACACATTGCAGATGTAGTGCTCACCTCGACTGATGTCCCTGTAAATGATGAAACGCCGTCTGCACCGGAAAATCCGTTTGTGTCTGTTGAACCGAATTGCGACTCCGTGCCACCGTATGACTCACTCGCACAGTCATACGGAGCAGACGTATCTGATTCGTAAAACAATTTCACGTTCGCAATATTCGCACTACCATCAATCGTTCCGCTCTCGGTAATCGTAATGCCGGTCACATCTATTGGTTTGTACGTATTGTAGAAGACAAATTTACCACCCACATAAAATCCTGAGGTACTTGCATTAACGCTCGTTGTTTGAGAACCGGATGTTGAAGCGTGAATGCCGGGGAAAATATCGGCGATGGTGTCACCAACAATATCGTCCGTACTACTTGCAAACCATGTTGCAAATATTCTTTGGTCACTCGCAATATTAAAATTGAGACCAAAGACGTCATCTGCCGCACTATTTACTGGTCCTTGCTGTGCACTCCAGTTCACCATGGAACTTGTCGCCATTTTCCAATACACATTTGCGGTGATTGATTGTGCTGCTGTAGTACGTCCAGAGTATGCAACGTACACATCATCATTTGCTGCGTCAAGCGAAATGGCGACATTGGTAAGTCCAAGTGTTGTTGAGGTGAGAGGATCAGTTGTTGTTGCCCAGGATGACCCGTTGTAACGTGCCCCACGAACCTGATCATCAGTTCCGAGAGTTGCATTTCGTGCAATGTATGCGAGGTAGAGATTCCCTGGAGTAGAAGAACTCACCGCAACAGCCATACCAACAACATATGCCGTATTGTCGGTCGCGTTTGCATCAATCGCTGTCCACGACGCCGACCATGAACTGTTGTTCCAAATTTTATAACGAATGTCTTCTAAGGAAACGTCACGATTTATGAGCATAATGTCTCCGCTTGCTAGCGGAGCAAGAATATTGAAGTCGTTCGCGAGATCCATAGGATTTGTTCCTGTCTCTGTCCAGCTGGTTGTGAGGTTGCAGCTTGTTGTGCATTCAACGACGTATGAATCGGAGGCATCTGCAATGGCAGCGTATATAGTACCATCCGTACCTCGTGTAATAGTCGGGTAATTTCCATTGGTCGCAAACGTTGCTACGCTGTTAGTACTACTTATACTTATATCTACCGGTGTCAAACCCATGAGGAGTGTATCACTACTTGCAGTATCAAGACGATTGTAAAAAATATCGTCAGACCCGGTGTCAATCGTAGCAATATGGATGTAGTTACCTGTGTTCCCTGGTGTCCATCGGTCATACCAAACAGAAATTGCAATACAGTCCGTTTGTGCATCTACGGTAGTTGTTCCACTCCAACTGTTGCCACCATCCGTTGTTTTACGATATACACACGAACTCGGTGCATCAACAAAAAATCTGTATCCTGTTTGGTCATCAATAAATACCGTCTGGCTTCCTGATAATGTGTGGTACGTCGCCGTTGCAAATGCTTGTGGATCAATCGTCACCTGCGCCGCTTCCGCAATGGGGATGGAAGAGCGAATGAGCCCATCGCCAAAACTTCCGATGATAATCGCGATGAGAAGATACAGGGAAAGAGCAACTCTAAACCCTTGGAGTTTTTTGTTGAGACCTCCTTTCATTTTCTAAGACCCATCTCACCTTGAACCACACAGAGTAATGATTATTGTGAGGCGGGTTCTACTCATTATCGCGTACTTACGCGGTGAGAACAAACAATTACTGTGAGTCTGTGGTGCTTGCTATCTGCGGGGCGTATGGTGTGATAACGACATCTTCTATATGCGTAACGCTCGCATCGGTGCTGGTCGCAGTTGCTACCGGTTCCACAACGAGGTCGTTCGGTTCGTCAGCAACGGTTGGTGTGCTCGTTGGTGTGGTTGTTGTAGAATCAAGCGGTGGGATGACAACATCATCACCGTTACCTGTTGTGAGGTTATTGGGAATATCACCATCCGCCTCATCTTCGGTCTTTGGTTTCAACTGCGTTATGGTTGTTACGAGAGCGCGCTCTTCACCGGTCTGATCGGGGTCAGGAATCTCGTCGGGAACGGAAACCGGTTCGGATGCGAGATCAATAACTTCTCCACTCTTGAGGTCGTACCCGCGCGTTGCGATATCACCCGTATCCTGCTTTGAGTCATACACGAGCACGAAGCGTGGGTTTTCAATGGAGCCGCCTCCGGTGTCCTCTATGGTACGTGTCTCTTCTGTACGAAGATCGTACACCTTCATCATCCAAACGTTGTTTTCAAACGACTGCCATACGACATGGGTGCCATTGATGCTCGGGTTGATGTCGTGCGTTGTGTTGTCGGTGAGCATCGTGAGTTCGTCATTGACGAGCATGAAGACTTCCCAATCATCACCTACCCACCCTTGCCACACCGTTGCATCACCGTACCTGCTCGGCTGCATGTTGTTGTAGCGATCATGGGTGAGTTGAGTTTCTTCTTCCTCACTGAAATCATATGAAATGATTTGGTACCTGCCGTCTACGAGGCGATGCCAAACGGCGCTATCCGACCCCTCATCATAGTATGGTGCATCGTCATCGTAGTGGTTGTCGGTGATGGCACCTACTTCACCATCTTTCTCTACGTATATTTCCTTGTCTCCCTCGGCATCAACGGCGGAAAAAATTCGGTCGGTGTGAATGACTTCGGGTGTGGCTTCGGTTTTTGTGCAGTAAAAGGTACCGTCGCCGACTGTCGTACACTCATTCTCCGCAAAGGAAAACTTGTTTGTTTCATTCGTGAGCGTGTTAACTGCAACAACGTTCTCGTCAACACTCTCTCCCTCACTGTTTTCGTCGGTAGTGGTGCTTGTATTCTCGCCGTCCTCAGATGTCGTCACTTCAGTGTTTGGGGTATTTGGGGTGTCATCGGTCTCCTCTTCAAGCACCTCTCCCACTTCCTCATCTACTGGAGTTGCATCATCCATCACATCATCGCTCACGCCGGTGTCACCCTCCTCGGGCAAGTCGGTATCGTCCGAATCAGCATTTTCCGTGCTTCCACCCAAATCATCTACACCGGTTGATTCCGTGTCAGGAGCGACTGTCTCTGACGCTTCTTGTGTCATCGTTTCGTCAGTCTCTGCTGTGGAAAGAAATTCTTCCTCCACCACCGTTTCAGCATTTTCAGAATTAAGTACGTCACTCACATTTTCCTGAGTGTCCGGCTCCTCAATTTCGGAAGATTCATGAGCAACATCATTCGCCACGACATCTTCGCCTTCCCGTACTTCTACGGTGGCACCATCTGATGAAACGTCAGCCTCAATCTCGTCTGCAAATACGGGAGCGAGTGGCAATAGAACCATCACCGAGAGGAGAGACGATGAAACAGCACTGTACAACAGATACGACAAACCTCGCATTTCCTTATGCGTTCCCGTCATTTGATACCGTTTTTTCATGCTCTACGTACAAACACGTGGGTCTCCGTGCCGTTCTCTTTACCCAATGCGCCTGTCTACATAATAGTAACAACTATTCCCACCCCTATCCACAACACTATCAACAGCCGCAACAGGCAAATGTGCGACGTCCGACGTCGCACATTTTAATCGCTTCCTTCCACTCATCCCTATATGTATGTACATCCACATGTGCGACGTCGGACGTCGCACATTTTAATCGCTGTCTATCAAAGTCCTCATTGTAGTATGAGCGACGTCCGACGTCGTTCATCTAAGCGTTTAGTGTCACAACTAAAGTTTTCTAAGTACTAAAGCACTATGCACTACAGTATTACCTAAAGAAGGAGTCCGCGAGGAGGATTGAGAAATCACTGAACGTCATTCTGCCATCACCGTTAAAATCAAACGTTTTATTACCGGTAAGCCATGCGGTCATAAATACGCTAATGTCGCCGAGGTCAACGTCGCCGTCTCCATCGGTGTCGGTCACGAGTGCGAGTGTCGCGTCGCCCCTGATTACCGCATCTTCGCCGGAAACTGCGATGCGCACCTCATTCAACTCTTGGAGTGACTCCGTATCAACGGTCGTCCCCTTTCCGTCACCGGCAACGAGTTGCGAATCACTCAAGAACACACGTGCCTCACCCGCCTCACGTGCACGTACCTTTATGCGAGCAATAGTGTGTTCACCGACAAACCCTTTTCTAAAGGTTCCACCGCGCAGGTACATTTTTCCATTTTCTGCGTACGGTTCCTCTGTCCACAGCGTAATGACCGACGTTCCCGTGTCAATACCGAGAACGGAGAGTTTGCTCTCAGGGTACGTGATGGTGAGATCAACCGCATTCACCGGTACGTGTGCGGTCACCGAAACGGTGATGTAAAACTCCTGATCTCTCGTGACCGATGACGCGCTGGAACTGATGGTTACGAATGAGCTGTTGTCACTCACGACAGACGCGAGACTTGCAAAAATAGTCGCAATGACAACGACAGGAAACGCGTACCGAATCGTATCAAAACGGGTTCCGGCAAGTCGTGGGAAAAGCAGACGCCAAAATTTACGATACATACTCACTTTCACTCGCGCAGTTTCTCACGCTTTTCGTCAATCTGACGATCGTGAACCGTGAGTAACTGATTGATTTCCTGCGCTTCCACGACGAGGGAACTTACGCGCTCACCCGATACCGATTCACCGAGGATGAGTGCGGAAATAATGTCGGCCTGAATATCTTTTTGATCGCTGAGGAGCGTGCTCCGCGTACGTTCAAGGGTGACGAGTTCTCTCCACACATCAAGGTTGTACGACGTGAGATCGTGTTGCGAGAGTGTACCGAGGAGTGTGATGAGGTCGTCATAATTTTGAAGTTCTCGCTCCATTTTTCCCACCATGAGTGCCTTTCGTTCCGCATAAAAACTTCCACATCCTTCAAAGAGATTTTGGAGCGTGAGCAATTCTTTTTTAGAGAGAACACTCAATTTCACGAGCAATGATTCATACTCATCACGTCGTGAGCAATCAGCAATGGTCGCCGCGATAATGTCGTCGGCACCGTTCCTATCAGTGATGTCTGCGAGCGTCATGAGTGTCGTTCTCTCCTCTCCTATCTGACTTCTGATTGCTGACTCAAGTTCGCGTTGGTTGAAGTGCACAAACCACGTTCCGAGCACAAACGCAAGCGCCACAAAAAGAAGAATTGATGCGATGAGGATGTGATTTTGCAGTCTTTCTTTCATGAATTATTTGAGCACTTTTTCAATATCTTCAATTTCTTTCTTGATTTTTGTCCGCGCGGTCATGACGTCGCTTTCAATACGCTCAATGAGTGCGGATTCTGCTTTCGTGAGTTTGCTCTTGCGCGAATTCTTGAGTTCGGCAATGCTCTCATTGAGGTTCTGCACAATCATATCAAACTCCAGGGTAAGTCGCTCCTCCGCCTCAATCGCCTCCTTGAGAACTCGTCGCTTCCAGCGTATGAGGCGGTGCCATAGGTACCACGTACCGAAGATGAGAACGACGATGAGTGCGGTCACCGGAACGAGTACCGAAAGTATGTTGATGAGGAGTGAACCGACGACGACGTACCCCGGTGCCTCTACGATAATTTTTATTTCGTCGGACGGTTCGCTCACGCTCCCATAGGAGTCGCGTGCGACAGCTGTAATGACGTACACGCCCTGATCAAAAGGTGCGTTGGTAATGAATGTGAATTCGCCTTCAGCATTGCTCGTCACGGTCATTGGATCGCGTTTTTCACCACTGTCGGCACTCACAACCCCTCCGTCACTTGCGCGTGCAATGGTGACGGTCACCTCGGCATTTGGTCGTGTCTTTCCCTTGATGGCGGGTATGACTTCGGTGTTGATACGTGTAGGATAATCAATGAAAATGGGTTTCTCAAATGCATCAATTGTCAAGGAATAACTCGCGACCGTCGTATTTCCCGCGCTGTCAAACGCCTCTATGGTGAGCGTGTGGTACCCGGGCATGAGCGGTTCAAGCGCGTATTTTTTTGTAAACTCATCGTCCTTGAATACGAACGGGTCTTTCCCGTCTATTTGAATTTTGTATTCTGTTATTGGAGAAACGTCTTCTGTGTTAAGGAGGAGTGTGCGTGTGGGGTTGGTAGAATCACTCACCTCTTCTGTAATGACAAAATTCTGAGGTGCGACAGTGTCTACGGCGAGTCTGAAGTGCGCAATGCGCCCCCACCCGTCTTTGTTCTTGAACTGTACGTGGAAGTACGATACGCCCTCGGGAAGGTCTTCAATTGTTTTTTCTGTAATGTGTTCTTCGTACACCTTTGTGGGAACTGTTCCCTCATTTTCATCCAGAAGCATTCTCACCGCGACAACATCATCGGGGAGTTCCCATGAAAGTTTTGCAGTCTTTTCCCTATACCATTTTGTGGTATCCGGGTGAGTTTGCGAAACGACCTCGGGTGCCTTTGGGGTATTCGCTGGCGGGATGTACTCGGGAGCCGGTGCGTCACTCTGTGCAGCTATCGTGTATGTGGCACCGTTCATAGACGTGAGTACGTTCGTTCCCATGCCGTCTGCGGCGAGCGCCGAGCCACTCGTAAAGCTGACTTTTGGCGTTCCGGCACCGAGCGCCTTAAAGGTGATTGAGACAATGGTACCTGCAGACCCCTTGTACCCTGGTGGAAGAGCACCGCCGCTGAATGTTACCGTTCCGACACCGTTTGAAAATGCGGGTTCTTCAGTCCACATGTTGAAAATTGAACCGCCGCGTGACACACTCACCACCTGCAATTCCCGGGGATTAAATGAAAGTTTTGCATCAGCCGCATTGACCGCCTTCCCCTCGGTATTGAGGAGGACGGATGCGGTAAACGTGGTACCGGCTGTGTACACACCGGTACTCGGACTGATTTTGAGAATTGCCGCATGGGCGCTCTGCACCGACGCAATGAAGAGGAAGAGTGTGAAAAGCCAAAAATAATTACGACGAATTATGCTCATGGTGATGGTGGTGATGTTTCTTCACTGAGAAGTCTCTGCCTCCGCTTCCAAAGTGCGTAAAAGACGAGGACGCTAAGGAGTACGAGTACGCCACCGATGACGAGCGTTGTGATAAACGCATCTCGTGACATGCTTCTGAGTGCCTCATCGGGAACGAGTGTTGCAATGCGCTCATTTCCCGCTTTATCAATCGCTTTTACACGAATGGTACTGTTGAGTGTTTGATCCTTGAGGACGTACGGGCTCTCTACCTCAAGCCACGGTGCATCTGCACGACCCCACTTGAATGCGTTCCACTCCGAAAATGGTTCCTCCATGACCTCGTAGTGGTCAATTCCCGACTGCTTATCGTTTGAGTTAAAAACAATGAAGTAGTTGCCACTGAATGCGGTATCGTCTTTCGTGAGCGTAATATTGAAATCTGAAGGAAGTTCTTCATCGTCACGTACCGCATCGCGCCACGGGTCTGCAATCGCGCTTCCCGGTGTGCTCTGAAGTGATACGTGCGCCTCTTGGAGAGCGAGTGGAGCCGGTGTGCCATACCCATCATGGAGAAGAACCTGCGAACTCTCATCTATCCAGATTCGTCCCGACTGATTGTCGCCCCCACCAATACTAAATCCGGGTGAGCGAAAGAGAAGTTTCAAAATGACGTTCGTGAGACTTGGGTCACCGGCGATGCGCCCGCAGTACCCACCGGGGACACCTCCGGCAAACGTAATTGTGTGATTTGTCTCATCAATTTTCGGCTCCTCCACCCAAATGTTGAGAATTGAGTCTCCTCGTGAGACGTCAACAGCGGGAATGGAGGCATCGTAGTGGATGACAGCGTCAATGGTATTGATGCACTCGCCCTCGTCGGTATCTAAGCGCAAATTAATTGCGATGGTATCACCACGATAAATACTAGCCTCCGCAGGATCAAAGTAGAGGAGTGCCGCGTGTGCACCGCTCACGCGTATGCACAAAAGCGTGACAAGAAAAAAACTCGTTTTCCAAAACGTACGCATCATGTACGTATAGTATATCGCATTCATCGAAGACATACACTCAGGCACGTGGTGAAAAACGTATCATGGGACGAGAAGGGTTTTTCATTATTTCAGACTCTTGTGGCTCAAACTACGATGCTTGAAATATTTTGGAGTGCGCGCGCCACAAAATTCATTAGGAATAGAATTTCCAAACTCACACAAAAGTCCTGTTGCATAACTTTAAAACATGTGCGTAACAAAATTCATTAGGGATAGAATTTTGTTACGGACTCGCAAATTATAGTCACTACGTTCCTTAATTTGCGGCCACCCTTTCATGGGACGAGAAGGGTTTTTCAT
>CAZBMV010000003.1:0-39567 GCA_964493145.1 uncultured Candidatus Saccharibacteria bacterium | reverse complement strand
TTTCATACTCTTTGTCTGTTGCTTAGAACGTCGGTGTTGCAATGTAGCGAAGTGTCGCGCTGTAGTCGTCACCTGCTTCCTGCAAAGCCGAAATTTGAACCTGATAGCCGACACGTGCCGCACCACTACCTGCTGTAACTCCATCTGCGGGACCAGTGTGTCCCATGATGGCGACAGGAGTAGTACTGCCTGATGCCCACTCATTTGATCCAAAGTCGTCACCAGCGCGAGCCGGAACAACTGTGTCAGATGTCGTGAGACCCCAGTGACCGTACGTGTCCGGGTTTGCAATCAATCCCCCCGGTGCCTGCCACGCCGTTGGCGAAACAGTGTATGCACCATCAATGAAACCATCAATGGTATCGCCGGTTGTTGATTGAAGTTCCCCATCCTGTACGACTGTAACCGTGTAGCCGTTTGAGGCGTTCGTGGATACAGCTAGGTCGTGTGCAATCGTCTTGATGCCACCAACGGCGAGCGTTCCAAATGGAATCGTCGTCGCTGTTGAACCATCAGTCGTCGTAGTCCCGTTTACTCCTTGGCCTGAAGATACAGACGCAACGGAAAACGTGAGTGACGTATCAACGTTAGCTGATACAACGACTTCGTCAACGATGGCAACACGTACTTGACCTGAATCCTGCATCGTACCACCTATATCAATGGCGTACGATCCGACAGTTGGATTTGTGATTTTGTTAACACCTGATCCTGAGGTACTTGCCTCATCACCGATGCGAACAATGATAGATGTGCCTGATGCAACATTCATATCTGTTGGTGTCTCAAAAGTGATAACACTTCCTGCAACATCAACACCCCAATTTCCTGGAGTCGCTGCTCCAGAAACTGTCGTTGATGATTGTCCATTAACACTAATGTCAATGTCGTCCTCAACAACCGAACCCATGGTAAATGAACCAGGGAACGTGATCGTAAATGTTTGACCAATTGTCATACCATTCGGTATGGTGAACGCGATGGTATGATTTGATGGCAAACTTGGTGCCGATGATTCAAGCGTATCGCTTGCGCTCGTAATTGATGCCGCTTCCGCAAAGCGGAAGAGTGTTGGAAGGCCTGTGCTCCAGAGGAGGAGTGCCAAACCAACCGACATCGCAACAGCTTGGAGAGTTCGCACGGTATTTGCCGTGTGAATCATAAGCTTTACGTTGTATTACTCCAGTACGTTGACTCTAATAATGAGTAGTGCGTGCCGGTGCTCTTTCCGACAATAAAATTGCACTCGTAAACATGAGAGTCTCCACCTCCCTAATGTCCACTATCAACGTACTACGCCTATCGGATAGTGCTCGGCTGTAAGCACTCGCGATACGGACGTATCCCCATCGGCGATATACACTCCTCACATGAATGGACTATATACCTCCAATAGGCGTACTTTTATTGTAGCGTACTAAAAAATTTTTTATGCGAGTTATACACAAAAAATCTTGAAGCATGAAACCTAAAGCCAAAATGTAATCAAAAATCTTGAATGGTAGCTGTTAGTACATTTTAAATTCATGATTCCATTCTGGTCTCTTGTTTCATGATTTTGGTTTGCTAAATTAAGCTTTGCTTAATTTAGCCTGTCCAGTTGAAGAGGAGGATAGAAAAGTCCTCAAGTCCCACGCGACCATTTTGGTTTATGTCTGCGGGTGGATTTGAATTCCCTCCCGGTGTCCCCCACCAAAAGATGAGGATAGAGAAGTCAATGAGGTTCACCTTGCCATCGCGGTTGAGGTCGGAGTTACTCGTCGCCTTTCCCTCCACCCCCACAAAGAGTGATAGCGCGGTGCCATACGGGCTTTCAACCTTTAGCGCACCAGTCCCACTCACGAAACGTGCCTTCACGGTGTGTGTGTCAGCGGAAACCGTCCCCGTGTTGAATGGGAGTGTCCACTGACCTCCAGCATCTGACGTTGTCGTCAGCACCTTCTTTCCATTATCAACGGATACCTCAACGGGGACGCTCGGGAGTGTCTGTCCTGAAAGGGTAATGGTGTCTCCGGGATTTGGGTTCGCATTTGAGGTACGCAGTGTGGGTGGAATGAGAATTCCTGAAAGGTTTGTAACGGCACCTTGGGTCACGTCAAACGTCGTGTTGACTGTGAGTGAACGCGTGCCCTGCGAGTCCGTTGCCCAAAAGCCGAACGAGGTGGTGCCAGGGTCCGTCTCAACATTGAACTGAAACTCTCCTCTACTGTTCGTGCGAACCGATCCGACAGACGAACCGTCAACGAGAATGTTCACCGTTGCGTTTGGAAACGCTTTCCCCTGAATACTCACCTGTGTGTCGCCCAAGGGTTCGTCGCGACCACCGCGACCTGAACTCCCCCCTCCACCCGTTGAACCGCCTCCGCTATCTGCCGTCTCCTCACTGCAATCCGGAGCACAGAAGTCCGCACCGTCGTTGTTCCCGTCGTCACACACTTCGTCGTAGAGTGTTTGGAGAATACCATCTCCACAATACGGTCCCCAAAAACAGAGGGTACTGCACTGCCTGCCGACAATTGTCGTACTGTACACACCGGTGTCACCTGGGACATCACACTCCTCACCATCTCCGACAAGTGCATCGCCACAGATACTCACGTAGACCGTTGTCGTTGAAAGATTGAGTTGTGCAAACGTAATGGATGTATCACTAAAAAAAGAAAATGCAAAGAGCGCCGTTATGAAAAAACGTAAAAAGGTGTGCGTACGAGACATATTATTTCCTCCTCCGCGTGCGAACAAATATGAGCACAGGCACGCAGAGAACAAAGAGAATTGGAATGATTATGGAAAGTTTGTGTGCGAGAGAAAGACCGAGGAAACCGAACCCCGCAGTTTGGAGCGTGCCGTACGGGAGGACGCTCAAATTAACTTCACCGGAGAGCTTTACGTCGCTCTCATTCATGATTTCAAATCGTGCAAGGTAACTTCCCGTTGGAAGTTTTGTTGGGAGTTCCGCGTACACTGTCTCAGTCATGAATGGGTCAACAGTATCAATCTTGCCCTTCTTGTGTGCTTCCTCAAGGAGCACATTTCCGGAACGATCATAAATGCGCATCACAACATCAGACGGTGCGATGGGTACGTTTCCGATGTTTTCAACGAGCATTTCAAAACGAATTTTCCCGGGGAAATACAACCACCCAACCTTATGACCCTCGTTGAGATCGGAAATGCCGATTTTGCGAACTTTAAAATCTTTGATTTTTTTATCAATGACGGTGATGTCAACATCCAACTGCGCACCGAGCGAAATGTTGACCGCACCACCCTGTACCTGATCATCGGGTGCGCCCGTCTTAATACGAATGTTTCCCTTGTACTGCTTGTAGTCGGCATCATCAGGAATGGTAACCTTTACCGTCATTGGAACCTTCTGTTCACCGCGCGGAAGGAGAAATTCGTTTCCCTCGTTTATGGTAAACCAGTCATTCACCCCGGGAACGTCAACGCTAATAGTTGCTTTGAGGTCGGTTGTCGGGTCGCTTCGTACGAGATAAATGGTTTGCTCATAAACGGAATTTCGCGTGAGACTTACGTTTGTCACGTACGGCGGTGTCACCCCGAAGCCGGCGTACGCCGTTTGAGCACAGACAAAAAGAACCGCTATACCTAAAATTACCGAGCGAAATCGCATCATTATAAAAATTGCAAACGCACAATGCGCGTGCCCTTTAATTATCAAATACTTAGGCTCTAAACGCAAGAACCTGCGCTGTATAAATGCAGGTTCTCTTGTAAATTTTAATATTTTTTTAGTACCACTGGGCTGGTTCGCCTACAATTGCAGTAAAAGTGTTCTGCCCTGTGTAAGAACCTGCGTACGTAATAGTTGCCGGCACACGAATTCCCCAGTATGCGCTTGCTGTTTGTTGAGTGGATGTAGAAACGGTCTTCTTAACATTGATTTCAACTTCTTGTGGTGTGGTTGATGAGAGAGCTGTTGCGGCCGCATAACTTACCGTACCAGTCGCGAAGCGTTGCTCACTCTCAGGAATTGTAGATGTCGCAGATGGTGCGCATGGTGTTGCTTGTGAGTACGTGGTACACATAGACTCTCCGGTGACGTCTTTATCAAGACCAACGTTTCCTGTCGCAGCGAGTGTCGTAGTCGCAACAAGGGGATCATTTTGTTGGCCTGGTTCAAGAGCACCGTATGGAATGGTGAGTGTATTGAGCGCAAAGGCGAGCAGTGGCTGAACATCAACTCCTGTTGCACTTTCAACGAGTGCGCCCGTTGCAGCGTCATCATCTATTCCCTGTACTTGTGCCCTCCATTCATCCGTTTGGTAAAAGGCGGCTGTCGTGCTTCCTGTTGGATCGGCGATGTACCAGAGTGGGAAGGTACAACTCCATGTCATATCGCTATCGCTTGATCCTGAACATGTTCCTACGTTCGGTGTACAGGAAAGGTTCCATGTTGTTGTCGCAAGTTCGCTAGGGTAACAACTGTTCGGATTGTAACTACCTGCCGCAGTTGTACACGTTGACGAACTATTGCCGGTCGGTGTCCTGTAGAGGCTGAGTGCATAATCAACCACTTCGTCACCTGCACCACCACCCGCGGCATCGCAACTGTTGTCATCAGACGTAGTAAATGAGAGAGTAAAACCGGTTGTTTCACCTGACTCAGTTGTAAGTACTATGTCGCTACCACCATTAACGGAGATCGTTGAACTTGAAACCGTGGGTGCGACGTTATTTACCGTGAGTGTTGAGTCGCTACCCTGCGTCGTCGTTGCTTCAAATCCGTGATTATCCGTTACGTAGCCGAATGCGCCGTAGTTTTGGTCCTGTGTTGGAATAACAATGGTGTACGTTGCGGTTGCGTTTGCGGACACGAGTGCCGTTGAAGTTGCGAGTGTCGTACCGGTGCAGGTATTCGTCGTTGTGTTGAAGCCGGAACTTGCACAGACGGTGAGGAAGACCGTATCTGCACTACCAGAGACATCTGAATCAGAAGAGACTGATGAGAAAATAACCGCCTGACCGGGGTTCGCAGGAGAGTCATCAACGAATGATGTGAATGATGGACGGTGGTTTACCTCAAACGGTGATGAGTTGGTAGCGTTGGTCCCTTGCGTATACGTGCTGTTACAACGAGGGGTTCCCGGGTTAGCATCACAAATCCATGCGTACCATGCGTTTGATTCGCTCCACGCATCTAGTGTCGTTGTAGCTGCTACAGCGGCAACTCCACTCGTTGTGGTCGCCGATCGTGCCCACTGTATGCCGGATGAGCAAACCGGTGGTGCACTTGAGTTCGGTGTCGGTGAAGCGTTTGTACTGCAAATGAGAAGCCAGTAGTCCTCAGCGTTTGAGTCGGTGCCGATTGCGGTCCAAGAAACAGTGTCACCGGCGTTGGTTGGGTTGTCTGATGATGATTCAACAACTTCCGTTGTCGTTGCTGTCCAAGCAGGTGCAGTGTTGAGCACTGTCACTGTTGTCGTCGCTTGGCTTTGAGCACCCGCCTCCTTAATGTGTCGTTCACCAATGTTTAGGCCGAAAACAACTGCAAAAATCGCGACTCCGAGAAGGGTCGTGTACACAGTTATCTTACCTGCCGTACGTAAATGATCTGTGCTATATGACATATTGCCTATGAACTTTGATACCTATATTTTACGCTATGGTGATAGTTAAATACGTAAGTTATGCACACCCTACTATTCATAGCGAATTGCATCCAGTGGATTGAGCTGTGATGCACGCCGTGCGGGGAAAATACCGGTCAAATACCCCACCGTTGCTGAGAAAATGGCAATAAACATAAGGAACCATAGTGGGAAGGCGAAGAGCTCAACCGCTTTTCCTCCAAACTGACTTGCGGCAATATTCAACATGATATTCACAACAAATCCCAAGGTTACCCCCATGAGGATGCCGCTAATTCCTCCCAAAAAGCCCACAACGATTGATTCAGAAACGAAGAGGAGTTTGATGTCACGTGGTGACGCGCCAAGTGTGCGCATAATTCCAATTTCCTTGGTACGTTCAAGGAGGGTCACCGTCATCGTGTTGAACATGCCGATAGCGGACACGATGAGCGCGATACCGCCGAAGGTGGCGAGTACGACCTGAATTCCCTGAAAGATTTTTGATGCTTGTTCCACCGTTTTTGAGAGTGCGGTAACACGATACCCTTCTTCAATGAGCGCTTCCTCAACCGCATTAAGGAACTCATTTGTGTCCACCTTTACCTGTGCCCTGTCGTATTCTTCAATGCCGACGTAGTTGCGAAGCTCGGGAAGCATCATGAGTACGTTGAGGACACCTTCTTCTTTCGTTATACCCTTCACACGATACTTTTTCTCAATGTTAATTTCGGTGATGAGTTCTGTGTTTTCTTTGTCGGGAACGAGGAGGCGAAAGGTGACCTCTTGACCGATGAAAGATTCCGGATCATCAACGCCGAAGAGTTTAAGTACTGCGGGCGAGAGCATAATCTCATTCGTGTTTGCAATATCTTCTTCTATGAATGCGTCGCCGAACGACGCGGTGATGCCGGCGTATCGTAGGTATGCAGGTTCGGCACCTTGGATAAAAACGTTACCTGTAAGACCCTTGTATGTGATGAGTGCCGGAAAGCGAGCGAGCGGAGCGGCATCATCTATGTGCTCATTCTCCTCAAATTGTTGAATCACCTCATCGGTGATAGAGAGGTTTCTCGCACCGGTCGCAGAAACACCGAGCGAGAGGAGGCTGTCACCGAAGACGATTTGCTCAAGAATAATTTGCTGGAGACCGAAGCCCAAGCCCACGAGCACAACAACGGCACCGGTACCCACACCCATACCGAGAATGGTGAGCCACGTACGAAGCGGGTTTGTCTTAAACATTCTCGTTGAGAGACGAGCGAGATCGGCAACTTGCATAGTTATCTACATGATAAATAGAAAAAGGTAAATATGAAATAGAAACAATTTAATAACTTATTAGGTTAAGCCAAAGACCTGAAGCATGAGCCCAAAATGGAATAATGAATCCAAAGTGAAATTGGTTTCAAATTTTTGGCTTCCATTCTGGTTTTAGGGTTTACGATTAAAAACTTATTTTAAAGCACAAGATGTGAGGCGCAGAGGAGTGAATGCCGTCGCTTTTTCTTCTCTGTGGAAGAAAAAGCGACAGACTCAGAAAATATAGTCACTGCGTTCTTTATTTTCTGGCCACAAAGCAGATTGTGTTTAAAAATAAGTTTTACGCCTTGTAACTTACGTCAACACCCAGTGCAATGAGCTTCTCCATGTACCTCGCCATATCATCGGCAAGATCCTCCTTGAGGTGTAACCCCCCATTTTTTACCGGAAGCATGAGCTCCTCATGAAACTCTTTGTCGCCGTGCACTCCCGAGAGTCTGTCTGCAATCATCGTCGTGAGGTTTGCAGACATCTGTTTGGTGAGCGGTATGCGGTGGTGTTCCAATAGGTACTCTCGTACACGCTCCGCAAACTTGTGTTGTGAAAAGAATGCGACATCGGAATCGTTGTCGCTCCTGAAACGCTTCACGTCGTCTGCTTGCTTCACGATAGCAACAGACACATCCGCCATGTGCTGTGCCGTTTTTCTATCAATGCCAATACCACCCTCGTCGTACTTTTTTACCAATGCGTCAATGAACAACTTTTTGTGAATTTTTCCCTTGATGAGAAGTTGGATTGCCTTTTCAAGACGCACGAGTTGGTCAAATGAGTACTCCTGTGTGAGGAAATTCGTGAGACTCTTCACGCGGAGTGTGTCAATGGAATCGTATGGGAACAAACGCGCAAGTTGCTCCAGTTCGGTGACGATAGTCTCCCCTTCCTTCACCGGTTTGATTTGCTTTCGTTGCGGGTTGACGACCTCACGCACGATGAAGCCATCTTTGAGGTAGTACACGCGGTGCGCGTAGGAGAGGTGTGCGGCGTTGTGTGACACCATGATGATGGTTCGTTGGTCAAAGGTGTTAATCTCGTCAATTTTATCCATAACTTGCTGCGTGGAAATTGAGTCAAGGTTACCCGTCGGCTCATCGGCGAGGAGAATTTGCGGGTCGTTGACCATGGAGCGCGCTACCGACACACGTTGCTGTTGTCCTCCCGAGAGCATTGAGGGAATTTTGTGTGAGACCATTCCTACACCGAAACGGTCAAGGAGCGACTGGGCGCGACGCTCGCGCGTCGCCTTGTTTGCATCACAAAAAATCATTGGAAGCGCAACGTTATCAAGGACAGAGAGAGACCCGATGAGGTTAAACGACTGAAAAATAATACCCATGACGTGTCGCTGAAAATACACGCGCTCTTCGGGCGGGTACGAGTAGATGTCGTCACCCCTAATGAGAAGTGTTCCGTCTCCCGGAGGGAGCGACCCTTGGATGGCGTACATGAGTGTTGATTTTCCACATCCCGAAGGACCGAAGAGAATGATGTACTCACCCTCGTAGATGTCGGTGTTCACGTGCTGGAGCGCCTTGAACTCATTAGACTTCCCCTTGTTGTAGGTAATCGTGAGGTCTCTGCAAACAATGAGTGGTTTTGACATAAAAACAATAAATTCAATGGCTAGTACTCACTACTATTCCTACTAGTATGCGCATTTTTGAACACAGTTCGAGGCGCGAGTACGAATACGAGTGAGGTGTACACAGACGTACAGTGAATGAGTATTCGTGCGAAGCAACAAAGAAATGTGTCAAAAATGCGCATACTACCCTCCAATGTTCTTAACCCACCCGAACGTACTCTCAAAGTTCTCAATGATGATGTCAATGATGTTCTTCTCCTGAATCGGCGTAAAGAGTACGTAATTCTCCGACTTCACCGCATTCCCCGCCTCATCAGCACACTCAAGCCAGAACTGGTACACCGTCGCCGGAGCAAAATCAACAATCACCTCAACGTGCTCGGAGGTGAATCCACTGTCTTTTGAATCTATGACGGTCGGATCAAGACCTCCTGCAATTCCCTCGCGGTACGAAAGTGCGCAGTGTGCGGGTTCATCGGTATTCCATTCAATGATGGTTTGAATACGCGACTCACCTCCCGGAAAAAGGGTAGATTCGTTCGTCACGTTGCTGATGATTGGCGGTGCGGTGTCCTTTACGGTCACGAACGTTATCGGGTTGCTCTTTACGCGGTCACCGCCGGCATTTTCCGCAATGACGAATGCGACGTAGCGTGTTCCGAGCGTAAGGTCGGAAATGCGCATCTGGTGTGTTGATGCGAGCGTTGGACGTCCAATGGAGTTCTGTGCTCCGGTCGTGAGGTCTTGGTACTCAATGAGTGCCTTTGCGGGAACGGTCGTATCCCACGCGAGCGTTGCGGAGTTCTCCTCCACTTTGAGAATGCGGAGGTTCTTAATGTTTGGAACCGACGCCTTCGTCCTGAACGTGTAGTCACGACTCTTCCCCGTAATTCCGTAACTATCCTTTGAGCGCACCTGAAAATGGTACTCGGTATACGGTTCCAGTCCGATGAGGCGCACTTCGTGGTCAGTCGTATTCCCGCCTGTACTTGCCTGGGAAAATGCGTACTGATCGGGAACGTACGTATCCGAAGACGAGAAGAGGACTTCGGAACTTGCCTCACGGTCGGTCGTCCACTTTACGAGGGCGCTCGTCGTCTCCGGTATGACGGTCGGCGGACCGACGATGGTGAGGTCTTCGGTAATTCCCTGTATCGCCTTCACCGTCTCATTGATAATCTCTTGGAGCTTTTGCGGTGACTGTATTTGCTGAATTTGCTCTACAATTTCCTGCGTCGTTTGTGACTGTGATTCCGTTTGCGACTGCGACTCACTTTGCACCGTCTGACTCGTTTCGGTTTGCGTCTCCTTCCCCTCACCCGCTTCAGCACCCGATTGCGGAGATCCATCTGTTAAAACCTTATAGTTTGCTGCAATACCCTGGTTCCCATCCGCATCGGAAGACACGACGCGGAAGAAATACGTGCGCCCCGGTTCAAGGTTATCAAGTGTGACGGAATGTTCCGTTCTGCTCGCTTCGGGAATGCGAACAATACCGTAGTCCTCCTGAAGACCGTAGTTAATGGTGGAATCGGCATCCTCATCGGTTGACCACGTGATGGTGACGGTGTCTTCACTGACGTTCGTAATCTGAACATTCGTGATGTCGGGAGGGGTCGTGTCTGCAGCGCGCACGACGGGAGAGATGTGCGTGTAGTACGCAAACAAAAAGAGCATCACCGTTGCCTGAGCAAGTGAACGAACCATACCTCTATAGTAAATAATAAATGTGAATTACGGAATGCAATTTGTCTGATAACTAGAGCGTGCTCTAGAAATCATCAATCGCGTAGAAGATATTAGTCCCCTGATGTGGTGAACCTGAGACACCGAACGGAATTGCGATGCCCCAGAAAAGTTCGTCGGTGACCGACGGTGTCGTTGATGTCGGCTTACTGAGATCGACCTTGTAATTGAGCGGAGTTCCTGAAAGCGTACTGCAGTACGTACACGCACTGTATGGGAATGTTGAGGTTGCGAATTTTTGGTACGTTGCGGGAATTTGTGATGATCCGCCATCGGTAAGATCCGAACCTTCAACGGAGATATCAAGGGAGTCATTGCCGATGTTTTCAATGGTTGTCGTCGCGTTGTACGTATTTGTGTCCGAACCGACTTCCAGTGCTCCGTAATCAATACTACTGTTAACGTCAAGGGCGCGGAGTGTCATGAGGTCAACGGAAGGTGCGGTTGCGGTTGCAACGGTACTCCCCATATCTTCAACGCGGAGAAGTGCTCGCCACGTTTCTCCTCCGTAATCGCCGGCGTCTGTCGGGTCTGCATGGTAGTAGATGTCCGCGGAACAGGTGACATCGCACGAATCTCCCGCACAGTTACTGAAAGTACACATTGAGTTACCGGAAATGTAGCAGTTATTGTTATCTGCTGAGCATGCCTCACCGACACCGCTTCTGAATATGGTTGATGTTGCACCGATAATGTCCGTGTAGCCATTAAGGTCCGAAACTGTCCCCGTCGCATATATAGTGGTCGTTACTCCCGCAACGAGAATAATGTCGGCGCCACCGTTAAGTGAAAGTGACGTGATATTCGGCGCAAAGCGGAGGCCGAGTTCTGCCACCTTGGTGTACGAGTCAAGATCGGTTCCCTCGTTTGAGACGCGGAAGCAGTAACTGGAATCGGTAACATTCGCCGTCGGCGTGATGACGTACTCAAGTTCGGTGTACTCACCCGCCTGAATGGAAATGTTCCCCGTGTTGTTGCTTGGATCTTCCACCATCTGACCGTACGTGAAGGTACCCTCACCGCCGAGGAGGTCGGTTGTTGATGCGAGGTTGGTAAATTGCGTTGATGACTCCATACAGATTTCGCTCGTACCGCAACTTGCGACATTCGGCACCTCAACGAAGGCGCTGTATGAGACTGCCTCGCAACTCGGCGCCACACCCTTCGGCGCAAATTCAATCTCATAATTTTGGTTCGTGACCGGAAGTCCGGTATTTTCAACGAGGAACCGTACGCGCGCACTGTCACCGATATCAATTCCCGTTGCAGCGGTGTTGAGCGCAGTGAGCCATGATGCGCCACCGGAAACCTGTTCAAATCCGAATGTGGTTGTCGGTGTTGTTGCAATGAGTGTACGTGCAGAGTACAAATCCCATCCACCGTTCTGGAACCAGAAGGTGAAACCGACACCGCCCCCTGTGTACGTACTGCTCGTCGCCGATGTCGTCGCAACGATAGAACCGTTGCGGAGCACACGGACGTTGATAGCGTTGCTCGTTTTCCAGTCAACTTCAACTTCGTGCCATCCGGTTACGTACGAAATTGTCGTTGAGGCGAGCACAACACCAGACGTGTCGTTATAATCAACGTCTCTAGCGAGTGAGACCCGGTCGGTGCCGTACTGCTCAAGACAGACGGCGTAATTTTGATTGTTGCTTCCGGGGGACTGCACACCAAACAATGTACACGTCTCATCTCCTGAGCCGGCAGTGGTATCAACGTACTGGAAGTACCTGAGTGTTTGCCCCTGTGAGACTGTTACATTCGTGTTGTAGATACCGTCAGTTGCTTTTGTACTCTCATTTCCGGTTGCATCAACACCGTAACTTCGTTCGTACGCAAAACTGCCGTCAACGGCAAAGAGTGAAGTGTCACCGGCGTATTCACTGATGTTTCCATCCTCAAAGGTGTCAATGAATGCAAACGTACTCGTCGCGCTCCCATCGCTCACGCTCCCGTTGCCGTAGTACATGTACACGTCGGTATTCGTTGAGGTTGCAAGTGTCGGAATCTTTACCCACACCGTTGCTTCCGTGCTTGCGGTGTACTTTTCAATGAAGTGGGACACCACTGTCGTACCGTCGCTCGCGGTGAAGCGAAGGTCGTCAAAGTCGGTTTGCATGTCGCTATCGTACGAAACGGTGAGTTTTACCGTTGCATTCGCATACGAGACCGGGTCGGCATTCGTTACGGTCACACGCTTTCGTTTGCTCCAATTTTGATCGTACCATTCGGTATTCGGCACTCCCTCTCCACCATCGTCGTTGCGCCACCTGTACGCGGACTGTTGCGTGAGGAGACACGAACTGTCGTCCCAGCGGACGGAACCGCAATCGTCGCCACCATCATTGTCAAACACTTCCCCGTCAAAATTGCCCGTGTGTGTCGTGAATGTCCACGCGCTCGGCGTGGTACCGACGACGTTTACGTTGTACCCGGAAATTGCAGTCGTCGTCGCAAATGACGTTCCGGTAATGACGAGTCCCGTGTTGTAGTTGAGCGTCGTTGAGGAGAGTGTAATTAAGGAACCACCGTTTGCCGCGAGTGTGAAGTTACCCTCGGTGAGCGAGGTGATTGTCGTCGTTCCGGAGAGTGCGAGCCCCTGTGCACCCATGTTTGCAAAACTGTAGTAGAGCGCGTGGAGCGTTCCTCCCTGAATGTTCATACCGTACGTACCACTTCCTTGGTTGCTTACCGTCGTATCAAATCCGTTCGCACCCACAATGTTGAGCGCGCCACCCTCAAGCGTCGTTGACGCACCTTCTGCGAGGTACACGTACGCCTGTCGTGATGACCCGCCAAGTGCCGCACCGTCAAAGTCGGTCGCGTAACTCCAGTAGTCGGACCCTGTCGTTCGTACGTAGTTACCGAAGATGTAGAGCGAGCCGCTCACTCCGGCGTGATCTTGCGAGTAGAGTGACGATGATGAATCAAGCATTGTCACCGTGCCCGCGCTGTCCCACGCACGGAGCGCGGTGTTCCCACCGACGAGGATATTGTTATAGGTATCACCGCCGGAAACTTTCGTGTTAATCGTGTAACCGGTACCGGAATGTATAGCGAGCGTGCTTCCCGTCCACGTCGTCGCCGCACCTCCGACGAGGTTTGTGAACACGCCCTGAACGGCGAGTCGCGTACTTGAACTCAATGTGAAGTTTGTCGCGCTCACGAGAGAGAAGTTTCCTGTCGTAGTTGCATTTCCCGTAATGGTCCACCCACCTCCTGCGCTCGCAAATGAAACGGTGTGGAATGGTGAACTCCCCGGATTGACACTCTCTCCCGTGTCGCTTGAATTAAAGAGTATCGTTCCCGACGCATTATCAAACGAACCGCCGGTATTGAGGAATGAGCCCCCGATAGACATGGTGCCCGACGCGAGGAGTACCGACCCCGCTTCAATGCGAAGTGAGCCGAGGAGTGCGAGATTCTCATCGGTGAAGAGGTGCGCACCACTCCCCGCAAAGGTGACACTTCCGAGGTCCGAACTGCTTGCGGTGACCGTTGCCCCCGTACCCGATGTAAAGCGGAGCGTACCGCCGTTGTGGGTGAACGTGCCATCATTCACGAAATCTCCCGCAATCGCAAACGTGCCCGTTGCACTCGTGAACGAGCCATTTTGAATGATAACGTCAGCGGTTGCCGTCGCATTGCCACCCTGAAGGGTGAAACTGCCACCACCGTTTATGGTGAGCGCGTTGAATGATGATGTTCCCGCGCGTACCGTTTCAGCCGCTCCTGAATTGAAGAGCATTGTACCGCCGTTTGCGTTAAATGAACCACCCGTCGTCGTGAGTGAGCCGGTAATCGTCGTCGTTCCGGACGGAAGAGTTACCGCTCCCTGTGTAATCGTCATGTCATTCCCAACATCTAGCGCGGTGTTTGTGACATTCCAACTTCCGGAACCGTTAAAGACAAGGTTGTAAAGAGAGTACTCATTCGTATCAATCGTGCGTCCGCTTCCCGACGTCGTAAATGTGAACGTGGATGTCTCGTCATCAATAATCGCACCCGCACCCGTGATGAGACTGCCACCCACGGTGTGACTCTCGCTTCCCGTCGCGTCAAACGTCGCGCCCGCATAGAGCTCCAGTGTGCCATCGTACGCAGAGCCACCGCCGCCGCCACTCACGGTCACGTTTCCGTTCGGCTCAAATTCCTTGCCGGTCCACACGATGAGTTTGCGATTCGCGGGGAGGGTAAGTGTGTCAGGAGCACCATCAACTGCGGTAAACGGAATGTCTGCATCGTCTGAGGAATCCCACACGCTCATGTCTACAATCGTAATCGGGTCTACACCCTCGTGACGAACGATGACGCGATTTTCGTAGAGATCCATGTTTGCGATAGATGATACCGGATCAACGGAAACGGTTGCCGCCTTCTCAGATTTACCATCTATGTACACAACAATTGAGTCATTTGCGCTGAACGCAACATTGCTGATTGAGTAAGAGCCATCGCCGGCACTACAACTCGTCGTGTAACTCGTGAGTCCGGCAACGCGGAGGTGAATGTCGGTTGAACCATCGCAGGCGGTTGAAACGCCGCTTCCCTCACTACTGTACACCGTACCGGAAACGGTAATGAGGGCCGCGGAATCACTCCACACGACGTACCCCGGATCACCGGCAGGGTCGTTGTCAAACGCCTCACCGTCAATGTCGCCGTTGTGGTTCGTAAAGCGCCACGATGAAATTGTCGTGCCGGTCGCGGTGACGTTGTACGCGGAACTTATGCCGGTTGTCGTACCGAAGTAATTGTCTGTAAATGTCTTGGCCTGATTCTGATTAATAACCGTACCGCCAACGGTGAGTGCCGATGCCCCGTTCTCTGAAACCTCATACCGTCCGTATGAAATGGTGACGACGTTTGGCGTACCGCTGAAGGTGAGCCCCTGTGAATTGGTATTTTTAATATCGTAGTACGACCACGTCGTTGATGCGGTTCCACCGATGCGGAGTGCGTAACTGCCACTCCCCTGATTCGCAATCGTCGTTGAGGCACTCGCAGATCCCACAACCGCAAGCCCGCCACCGGTGTACGTCACGCTACTGCTGCTTGCAATGTACACGTGTGCCGCACGTGGTGAACCGAGTACTGAGCCGTCAAAGTCGGTTGCGTAACTCCAGTAATCGGTACCGGATGTTCGTGCATACGCACCGTAAATGTAGAGGTCACCATTCACATTTGCATGATCCTGCGAGTAGAGTGAGCCGGCAGCATGAATGTCGTACGACAATGCGCTTCCATTCCACATACGAATGTGCGTGTTTGCCGCGACCTTCAGAGTTTCATACGTATCAGTCGTTGCAGTCGTATTAATCGCGTAGTTGCCACCACCATAGAGGAAGAGCGTGCTTCCCGTCCATACGGTATTTGCACCACTCACAGCATTTGCAAATGTTCCGCCGACCGCGAGCGACTGTCCACTCGCAAGCGTAAACGTCCCCGCATTTGTGAGCGTGAAGAGTGCGGTTGCAGTCGCATGTTCCGCTACGGTGAACGCGCCTGAACCATTTATGGTGGCATTACTGAATGGAGAATTCCCCGCATAAATATTTGTCGTTCCGACTCCATCAAAGGTGACGGTTCCTCCGCTCCCTGTAAAGGTGCCATTGTTGTCCCAATTTCCGGCAACGGTTGTTGAGGCGCTCGCGCTTCCGATGAAGATTCCCGTACTCTCAATGTACACACCTCCATTCACATCAAGTGCGGGGTCGGTTGTGTCAAAAGTGACCGTCGTCGTTGTGGCACCGCCAACGGTGAGGTTGTTTGTCACCACAATGCCGAGTCCCGTACCTGCGTATGTCGGTGAGCCACCCTGTGCTTTCGCTTCAAGGTTGTAGTACGTCGTGCTTAGAATATTTGTTGCACCGGTACCGCTGTACCGAACGGTGCTCGTCGCCTCCACAAATGTACCCGTCTCGGTAAACACATTACCGGTTCCGGCAAGGTTCCAGACAGAGCCACCCGCATTAAGGAAGTGTGCGTTACTAATGGTGAGTTTGCCGAGAATCGTTGTCGTTGCGTTGCTCCCCGGCGTCGTTGTTCCAACAACGGAGCCACTTCCGAGAACGAGGTTTCCGAATGTCCATCCCGTTGTGCCGCCAAGTGTATTTGACGAGTGGATTGTCGTGGTACCGCTTCCGAGAGACACGAGGCCGTTTCCGTAGAAGGAACCGTTCACCACCGTGATGTCACCGGTGCCGGAAACTGTTCCGCTCGCGACGTACACATTTTGATTTGCACGAATGTCGCCGTTTATATTCCACGCTCCACCCACGCCATTAAACACCAGTTTATTGAATTGAATTTCCTGAGTTCCCGTTGTCGTGAGGGACTTGCCGGTCGTCGTCGCGTTCATCACAACCGTGGATGATGCTGGCACGAATGTCGCTCCACTATCCATCATGAAGTTACCGCCGATGGTGTACGTGGATGTGCCGTAGCTGGTAAGGGTTGCGTTGTCATCAATGTGGAGAGAGCCGTCAAATGACGTACTTGATGCGTGCGCCCGAATGGTAATGTCACCGTCCGCAGTGAACGTTGTGCTTGATGCGATGTGCAGTTCGGTATCACTCATGATGGTGAGTGTCCCCGTTGCCGCAGTAAATGAGATGTCGGAGTCATTGTCGTAGTCGTACGTCGCCATATTGAGAATGGTGAGTGGTGCCGTGTCTTCATGTCGGGTGATGATCCTGTTTTGATACACATCAAGATCGGTGATGTTGCTTGTCGGCGTACGTGTCACAACGGTTCCGCGTGCACCACCGTTCGTGTTGAGATACACCGTGAGCACCGGGTCACCCACGACGACGACGCCACCGATGCTGTATGAACCGTCAGCCGATGCGCAACTTCCGGTATACGAAGCGCCTCCACTCACCACGATGCGCACATTTTGCGTACTGTCATCGCACACCGGTGTTCCCATCGGGGTAGTGCCATCATCGCTGTACACCGTTCCCGAAACGGTAATGACGAGCGAACTGTCATCCCAACGAATTGATCCCGGGTCGCCGGTGTCGTTGTCAAAGTATTCACCATCAATGTTTCCAAGAGACTGTCTGAACCACCAGTACGACGTTGGCGCACCGTCCACCTGCGTCACGTTCGTTGCGCTGATTGCCGTTGTAGTGGAGAAATCTACACGGTATATCTGGAGCCCTTGGTTTGCGTCAATGGTTGTGGAGGAAACGGTGAGTCCCGTCCCTGCGGCGACCGCGGGGGTGAACGAGCCGTCACTCAGTGATGTCACGCGTCCATTCCCCGAAAGAGTGACGCCGGTCGCTCCAAGGTCATTGAAGTCATAGTATGTAAATGTCGTCGTTCCCGATGACGCGGTAACGGTGTACGCGCCACTTCCTTGATTGCTGATGGTCGTCGTCGCGGTTGTGCTTCCGACAATTTCAAAGATTGTGCCGAGGATGGACGCGCTTGCACCACTTGCAAGTCGTACGTCCACCTGTCTCGCGGAACTCGTGCCGAGTGAGGTGCCGTCAAAGTCAGTTGCATAGCTCCAGTACTCGTTTCCGCTCGTGCGCTCATACGCACCGAAGACGTAGAGGTCGCCGTCATTCCCCGCATGATCCTGTGAGTAGAGTGACCCTGTCGCATCAACAGTATACGACGCGGCGCTGCTGTTCCACATCTTGATGTCGGTGTTCGCCTTCACGCGAATCGTCTCGTATGCGTCACCTGCATTTGTCTTTGTGTTGATACTATACGCACCCGCTTCTAGGGAGAGTGTTGACCCTGTCCATGTTGTGGATGCACCGCCGACACTGTTTGTGAATGTCCCACCAACGGCGAGCGTTCGCCCTGATGTAAGGGTAAACGATGAGACGTTTGTGAGCGTGAAGTTATTTGTCGTTGTCGCCGACTCCGTTACGGTCCATCCTCCGGTTGTGCCGTTTACCGTTGCATTGTAGAGCGATGAGTTACCAAGGCGAATTGTCTCACCCACATCCGTTGAGTTGAAGAGTACCGTACCGTTGTTGTGCGTCACCGTCGCCCAGTTGCCAAATGAACCGCCAATGGAGAGCGTGCCTGAGGGGAGCGTGAGCGTTCCACCGGTAACCCACACGCTACCGAGTGCGGTGATATTTGCATCAACGAAGGACCAACTTCCGCTTCCTGTGAACGAGAGACTATTAAATGAACTTGCGACAACATCAATGGTTTCCGCTGATGCACTCGTGAATGACACGGTGCCGCTGTTGTGCGCAAAGGTACCTCCCGATTGCGTAAATGAACCACCAACGGAGAGATTTGCGCTTGGGAAGGTAACGGTACCCTGTGTTATGCGAATGTCGTGTGATGTTGTCGCAGACGTATCAAGGAATGACCAACTTCCGCTTCCCGTAAACACCATGTTGTAGAAATTGTTCGTGAACGGTGTGCCGCTTGCAGAAATCGTTTTCGCCGCACTCGCGGTAAAGAGCACGGTTGCATTGTTGTGCGCAAAGGTACCCGAGACACTATTCCATGAACCCGCAAGTGTCGTCGTACCTGTCGGCATCGTCACCGTGCCGGTTGAGACACTGAAGTTGCCACTCACTGACAAGAGTGCTTCTGAGAACGACCACGAACCGCCGGCACCATTGAACGTGAGGTCGTAGAATGCGTCTCCCCCTGCGGTGATTGTCTTGTTTGTTGTCGTCGCAGACATGAAGACCTCACCGGAACGCGCCGTAAAGGTATTGTTGTTGATCCAGTTACCGTACACGGTGATGTCGTAGTTTCCGGTTGATGCATCAAGTGTGTCATCGGCACCGATGGTAACAGACTGCGCTTTCACATTGCTTCCAAAGAGTGTTGTTTTCACAGTGCCGTCTACGACAACGTTGCCAAGGTTCTGTTTTGATACGGTGCTATCGGTCCACGTAGATGGGTTGGTACCATCAAATGTCGTCGTCCCCATGCCGGTCACCGCACCTCCCGCGAGTATGGTGAGATTCCCCGCAGTGGTAATCGGTTGCGCCTCACGGGCGAGTGTTCCGTACGAAATACCAAACGCGCCATCCACATCAAGCAAACTTCCGAGTGTCCACGTCGCGGTACCGCTCCCCTCGCCAAGGGTAACCGCATTGAACGCCGAAACAGTTGCGCCCGTGGAATCAATCGTCTCCGCTGTCGTTGTCGCGGTGAAAATAACGGTTCCTCCTGTCATCGTTCCCGTTGCATTGTTGTCCCACGAACCGCTCACGCGGAGAGTGTTTGCGCCTGAGACAAAGGTACCGTCATTTCTGAAGTCATGCGTTACCACATCCGCTCCGGTCCCCGGTGAGTACGTATTTCCGGAACGTACAACAATTCCCGCATCACCGCACGCAACATCCGCGCACATGGTGAGGTCACTACTGCCATTCACGTCATAGAAAATATCTTCGTCATTCGTGTAATCGTAGAGTGCAAGGTTGGTGTTCGTCACCGTCTCAAGATCATCGGAGCCAATGGTGAGATGGCGCTTCTGAAGGCGCATGCCGGACATGTCGGGAACACCGTCGTAGACGGTGACGCCGACCGCCTCATCGGCATCGTTTGCACCATTCACAAATACGGTAATGACGTCTCCTTCAAAGAAGGAAACATTCTCTATGGACCAGTACCCATTTGCTATGGTGCCTGTTTTACCGACTTGCAAGGTATTGTTCACGGCAACGGCAACCGTTCCAGCGGTTGTGGACGAAACGCCATCGTACTCAAACGCCGTACCCGTAATGGTAAATCCGGGCGACCACTTGATAGTCCAGTCGTATAGTGTTGGACAACTGAGGAGAACACACTCAAAGTTCGCAACCGGCCGAATCTCATTGTACGTATTGGTATCAAGTGTATTGATGTTGACGGGTGATGATGAGAACCCGGTGCTATTCCCCGGAAGGTCACTATCCGGAATGAGTGCCCATGTTCCGGCGAGTGTGAGGTACTGAAGTTGGTACGTGAGAGAACTGAAGCCTGGTTCGCTATCGTTCCAAGAGAATTGCCCCCACGCAGGACCGCTCCCATCATTGAAATCAAGTGGTGTTCCGGTGAGTGTTCCCGAATCGGCGGTACCTGTCGTTATTTTCACCTCAATGTAATCTACGACAATAGGATCTGAATCGTCCTCATTGAAAAACATGAGATGAATACGGTTATTACCATCAAAGTACTGACTGATGTTTGTGGTAATCGTGCCATTAAATACATTGTCTGATGTTGTTTGCAATGCTTCCAGATTTTGCCAGTACGGCGTCGTTGACCCAGGTCTCCAAATACCAAACCAGGCCTTGTCGGTACCAGGCGGCACCCCTCCTTGGTACCCTTCTACTTGCACCTCAATTTGAGTGATGTTTGCCGGATCTTCGTTGATGAGGAAGGACGACCATATGATTGCTTGGTCAGTGTTCCCAGGGTCTACCGTTGTCCAGCGCGAATTATTGCTTGTAGAAAGTGCCGTATATTGTGCATTTGATGCCTCAACATCACCTGCATGCCCAGCGATTGCTGTCCGCAGGTTTGGTGTTCCTGCAGTGGTGCCATTTGTCGTGATAGTGTCTATTTCATCAAAAGTCGGCGGATCAGTCGGATCGTCCACATCCACCTCAAAGTACCGCGCGATGTGTGTTGCACTCGGGTTTGTAATACCTGCAAAGGTGTATGTGGTGACACCCGCAGGAACGGTGCTCACCGAATCAGATGTTGATGCCACGAGATTAAGAAGTGTATCGGTATCAAATTGTTCCTCGGTCGTCTGGAACCATGTGGACGTCGTCGCGGTGCTTGCGACGGTGAAGCTCCACGGGTTTGACCAGAAGGAGAAATTATTTCCGCCGAAGGGATCCTTCGCGCGAACACGCCACCAGTACGTCACCGCATCGGTGAGCGGTGTCTGCATTGTGTAGCGAATGGTGTCGCCGGAATCAAACGGGTTCGTATCCAAGCCATCGGAAATATTTACGAAGCCGGGTGAGGTACTCGAGTTTACCGTCGTTGAACCGGTTGCAAAGGTTTTATCGGTTGACCATGAGATCTCATACTCAAGTACATCTCCCTGCGGGTCTGTTGTGTAGAACGTAAATGATGGTGTTGTCGTGCCGGTCTTTTCGTTGTCAAAGAGGAGAAGGTGAGTCGGCACTGAGACACGTTCACCCCACGTTACCGTCCAGTCGTTGAGTGTCGGTGAGCCGGTGTTGAAGTTCGCGCGAATGCGTATTGCATTGTACGTTTCGGTATCAAGGTCAATGAGATTCACCGGTGACGTGTCAAATCCCGCTGCGTTACCCGTAAGGTCTACATCAGGTACCAGCTCCCACGAACCACCATTGTCATACTCAATGTGATACAGAATGTCGTTCGCGGAACCGGTTTCGGTGAATGAAAACTGTCCCCACGCATTTCCGATGCGTCCGCTGTCAAAGTCAATCGCCGATGATGTTGTTGTACCGGTCGTTGAACCGCTCGCGAAGGTCACGAGGTCTGAGGCGGTTGCATCGGTTCCTTCTAGAGTATCGGTATCAAATTGTTCCTCGGTTGTTTGGAACCATGTGGAAATGGTGACGCTTGTGTCAACGGTAAAACTCTGTGCGGATGACCATGCACCATACTCATCGGAACCGGTGTCCATGGAGCGAACACGCCACCAGTACGTTGTTCCGTTTGTGAAGGAGACCGGCGAGGTGAAGCGTATCGTTTCGCTCTCATTGAACGGCGACTTGTCAGCGGGTGTGTCCGTATTTGAAAAGTCAAAGAGATTGGTGACGGAATCGGTGTCAATGATTGTTGAACCGAAGTTGGTATCGTTATCTATCTGAATTTGGTAGTCAACGGTGTTTCCTTCCACATCAACGCCGACGAACTCAAACCATGCTGATGTACTTGCGAGTTTTTCATTATCAAACGGAATCGGCATCGTGAGTATGGTTGGTGCCTCATTGGTAACAAGTGTCGGATACTGCGTGTACGTTGTGAGTGGTGTGCCATCTGGTGTCACCATTCTGAAGCAGTACGATGTCCCGGCAGCCGCACCACTTTCCAGCACCCAATCCCACTCTCCCTGATCACCCGATGCGATTGCGTTCGGCATCGGGCTCGTGTTGTTTTCTTCCTCGTACGTTTCCAATTCATCGCTACTTGTGAGAACGGTAGCAGAGAGTGTCGCTCCGTCAGAAAGACCGGTGTTGTCGTACCCGCGCCAAAGTGCGGTCGTACTTCCTATCGGTCCAACGTCTTGCCACGCACTGCCAAGGTCACACGTCTCACCCTCCGCGAATTGCAACTTAAATGAGCGGCCGGTTGCAGTGACAGAACTTACCTCAAGTCCCATGCGGAGCCGCAGAGTGTCACCATAGGATACCGGGCGATCATTCGTAATCGCCTCATTTTGTCCGAGTTCCGTTCCTTCGCCGTCAGGTGGCCACGTGTTCGTCGGCGTCGCGCTCGCGGTGTTCACGAACCATTGGTATCGTTTTTGATCAAAGAGAGGACTTAAATCCCAACTTATCTTCCAGTCGTCAAGCGATGGTGATGTCGTCGCGGTCCCCTCGCTTAGGGTCATGCCGAGGCAGATGCGGTTGTACGTTGAGGTTGCGAGACCTGAGATATTGATAGGGCTTGATGTAGAAACAAATCCTGCACTATTCCCTGAGAGTGCGCCGTCGGGAATGAGCGTACTGCACGATGTTGATGTCCCGTAGTACACACGGAGGCGTGATGTCTCACCACCGGATTCTGTCGTGTGCCACGAAATTTCACCCCAATCGTTTTGGTTCGTAACCCAATCAAAATCAACCGGCTCGGACATGATGACCGCCTCTGCAGGTGTGGGCTTAATCGCCGCCGCAATCATGAGGAGACGGTTGCCGCTCGCCGACCACGTCGCTGTGGGGTATTCACTTCCCGATGTCGTTGCCGATTTATACGCCGAAGCGGCCACGAAGCCGGTGCCGCCACTATCCTGCTCTGTCCCCTCGGTGTAGCCGGTTGCGGGCGTGTGGGTGAGACCGGTTGCTGATTCTGACACATAAATCATGTAATCACCGTCAAGTACTGAAATTGAACTGGCAGGAGTGATGGTCGTACCTGCGGTAACGGCATTCGGACTATACCCGCGAATTGGATTCGTTTGGTCAACGCCGGAGAATACTGCGGAGGTATAGAGAATGCCGTTGTTTGGTGTTGGAGAACCGCTTCCCGTCCACGTTGGCGTAATGGTGTTTCCTGATGCGTTCTGAATACCGGTCTCGGTAAGGTACCCCATCCACATGCCGTTACTGTATCCCGTACCGATTTGCTGATCGTAAATCTCGGTAAGCGTTTGCCCACCATACGTCACTGTGTTTACGTTCACATCGGTGCCGGAGTCTTCCGAAATAATGGTCACGATGAGAAGGCGGTCGGATCCGTTTGAAATCGTTTTTGAGTTTCCGGTCGTCCACCCGTCAAGCATGCCGACCGCGGTGTCTAGGTCATTTATGGAAACAGAATCTCCTGAGGTTGTCGCATTCGTGAATGTCGTACTTGATGCAAACTGCTCGGCAACCGTCTCAAACCACTCGGGTGTTGAAATGTCACTTCCGATTGTCACACTTCGTGATGGTGAGTAACTTCCCCACTGGTTTGTATTGAATGGATCACGAGCACGAGCGCGCCACCAGTATGTTGTTCCCGGAGTGAGTGCCTGTTGAACTCTGTACGTTGTCGTCGCACCGGATGCGAATGTGGTACTTGCCCACCCTGCATCATTTGGATAGTTTCCGGAAAATGTCGTCGTCGCCGGTGTAGCGAAGAGTGGGTCGTCGTCAATTGAAAATTCGTACTCAAGAAGATCACCGTCGTCATCGGTTGAGACAAAACCGCCGAATGTCGGCTGTGTTGTCGTTGCGAGCATTTCCGGAAAAGCGGGAGTTTCGGTGAGGATAGGCGCACTCGGCGTATATCCGACGGTAAGTGTTGTGGTATCTGAGATTGCCACGGCGGTGCCTGGCGACGTTGAGCCGGTACCGGTAACAACTTGCGTGGATGGGTTGGTGATTTGCAGTTCAAGTGTATGACCCGCTGTCGCACTTGCATCAACATCAAGAACAACAAACGCGCACATCGCACTTGTTGTGGAAATACTGACCGAACCGGTAAACGTAGAAGTACCGTTCGCACTGCTGAATGCGGTTGAGGTTGCACCGTACTGTGTCTCGGTACCGTCGTACGTCGCACTCGCACAATCGTACGGTGCGACACTGTCAAATTCGTACTTGAGTCTGATGCTGCTCAGATCCGTCGCCGCATCGGTGGTTCCCGCCTCTGACACGGTGATGCTCGTCACCGTCGTTGAGCCGTTATCTGTCGTGAAGGTGAAGGCACCTCCCGTGTGATTGTTTGTCGTATTTATTTTAATCTGCGGCTTCTGGTTTCCGATAGAACCGACAGTGTTGACCTGCGGACGCAGATTAAACACACCAATGAGGTTGTTGCGCTGTTCTGTTGAACCGCCACCGGTAACGGTGAGTGTCGCGCCTTGGGAGTCGGCTATGTTGACATTTGCCGTTGCGAGCCCGAGAGAGAAGTCGTTCCCCGCGGCGTACGTTGTCCACGATCGTTGCGTAAATGCATTTGCAGAATCGGAGGTCCAACTTGCGGTTGTGGGATTGTTAAAATCATTGTCAGCAAAGCTTATTGCCGCAAAAGCGAAACCGAATTGCGTTGAGGTTGCGGTTGCGCCGGTGTACGCAGTACGAGAGTTGGAACCGGTTTGGTTGTTCGTTGCGGTCACATTGACCGGATTTGACGTGTTGAGTCCGGACACTTCATATATCGCGACCACACCGGTTTGGTTTCCACCGGTTTTTGAAATGGAGTACGTTGTTGATGCGGGATTTGCAAGGGCGTACCACATACCGATATCAAGTTCAACACTCGCGTTGCTGAGTGCCACTTGTGTGAGGTACGACGCGGGTGCATTAAATGCAGATGCGCCGTCAGCGTGCGCCGCAACCATGATGATGAGGTTCCCCGCAGTCGGTGCGCTTCCAAATGTCGCCGTGTACGTTGTTCCGGTCACGTCTGCACCGATTGCCGACTGAACAATTGTTGCGTTTGACGGGGCGTCAGATGCAATTTGCCACTCACGTACCTCAGTAAATGCCCCGATGGTGAGCGGTCCTATGAGATAAAATGCCGGCGATACGTCAGGTGCATCAAATTCATACGAGAGTTCAATCGTCTCTCCCGGAGCAAGATCTACATCCCAAATAATTTGACGAACGTCACCGCTATCATGTGTTCTAAATGGAAGACCGCTGTGTTCGTACACTTGGAACTGTACGGGAACCTGCTCAATGATTTCTCCTGCGTACGCTTCATGTGCAGTGATTGAAAGCGTTACGGGGTACTGTCGTGGTGGGTAGATACGTGTCGGTCCCGTTCGTACGACATCAAACGGCACCGTCTCAACCACATTGATACCCTCGGTGATACTGTGTTCGCCATTTTCGGTAATTGCGGTGAGTGTCATCTCGTACGTACCGATGCCATCCGTAAATTGGTACGTTGCATCATAGTCAGGCGACGTCGTGTACGTATCTCCCGCGCATTCGTCTCCGAAGGAGATAGTACCCGTGTCGGTATCAAGCACTGTCACCGTACCTACCGGACTTGTAATCGTGAGTGTGAGTGCTGCATCACAGATAGTGTGACCAAGATCATTGAGAACTCCCATCTGGAGATACGCTTCTTCGTCGGGAAGATACTGTGACTTGTCGGTATTGAATGCGAGAACGCCCCACGTGAACTCCTGTTCAATGTAGAAGACGGTTTCACCATCAGTGACTTCAACCACGACGACATGCTTCCCCGGTTTGAATGAACGTGCATGAGGAATTTCAAGAGCAAAGGTTCCATCCTCTTCTTTGTTGAGTACCGCGAGTCCCTTAAATTCTTCACTCACGACCCTCATGCTGAATTCTTTCGCGGTCACCTCATCGGTTCCAAACCCGAAGAATGAGCGTATGCTATCCCCAATTTTTTTCCAAAAGCCACGCTCTTCGTCCAACTTCTGAAGGTCAAAGACGAAGCGTGGTGTTTCCTCGTGAGTAAATTCCGTCTGTCGGGAAATGAAATTGTAATGGTAACCGTCGGGGATAATGTACTCCACATCGTCAACCGCTTTTGGTGTAACTTCTTCATTGAATGCGTTCCCATCAATGGACTCAACCTCAAGCCATACACTGTCAACGTAGACATCTGCAAGGTGCTCGTTATCGCTCTCGTACGTGAGACGTACCTTGATGCGCTCCATTTCTTCCCACTCCGAGTAGAGCGGAAACCCGAAGAGGAAGTACCCGCCGTTCATCGCATTTGAAATCTCATCGGTGATTTCAATCGTTCCGCCGTCAATCCAGTAGTCGTAGTGGAGGTACTCAATCCTGATGCGTTCGCGCGCGGGGTCGGCATCACGATTTGGCTGTGCCCCGAGTGACACGCGGAGTTGCATGTTTGTAATCTGTTCTTCCTCGCCTGTCGGAACGCTGAAGTCACCGAGTTCAAGAACGTGCGCCGTACATCCATCACACCACACATCCCCGACAATCGCTTCGGTCTCTAAAGCAACAGGTTCAACTGCGTCACTCGTACCATCCGACGTTTGATTTGGTTCTTGTGGTGCTCCAGCGTCAGTCTGTGCAGTATCTGTACTCTCAGGTGATTCACTACCCTCAACAGAACCTTCCGGACTCTCCTCTCCCGCTTCCGCAATACTCTCGGTATTCTCCTCCACCGTTTCTACCACGTCACCAATCGGCGCGTCCGCGGGTGTCGGTTCAACCGTTTCATTTGTGGACTCTCCGGAATTCGTTTCAACGGGTACTTCGGTACCCTCGTCCGTTGAAGCGGGAACATCAAACGTCTCCGTGATTGTCTCATTCACAAACGGCAGGAGCGCATCAGCAATGTTCGTGAAGATGAAGAAGCTTTTGCTCAGTGCCTGAATGTCTGATTCAACAGGCGAGTCGTTTTCCGGTTCGGGCGCTGATTCCGGTTCGGGCGCTGGTTCTATCGTTTGCTCCGGTGTCGGTTCAGTTTCGGGCAAAGGCACGACAGGATCGCCGGTGCCATCGTTAATAGATTCACCTCCATCGTCTGGAATAACACTTCCTTCTCCGGATTCCTCAATTACGCTTGTCGGTACGTCGGCTTCGTTTGTCGATGGCTGCACATCAATCTCAGGTGATGGGTCTGCGTTTTCTACCTCCTCGTCATCAAAATCATCCGTAGGAATACGCTCAAGTGTTGCTGAATTGCCTCTGTTAAATCCTTGGAAAAGCGAATCGTCGTTGAGCTCTTGTGAGAGAACATTTTCCGGATGCCTCCAACCGACCGATTTTACCGTTCCGGGAAGAATTTTAATCGTGTGGTACTCGTACGTATTGAATTCTTTTTCCGTTTGTGAGTATGCAAAAAATACGTGCCCGAATCCAAACAGAACACAGACAACGAGTGGCGTAAAGTACCAAAAATGAGTCTTCCTCTCTCGTAAAATTTCCGACAAAACGGTCACCGCGCTTTTTTCTTTCTTGTCTTTTTTATAAAAAGCATCATGTGCACTACCAAAACGCCACACTCTCCATTTTAGCGCTCTAAATATCAGTTTTTTAATTTCCTTCCTTACTTTTTTTGAGTGGAAACTCACTATACGAGGAAGTAAGCCGGCACTCAAAAGAGAGCATGGCTTACTATAATTATAGCGCGCCAAACCTTGATTTGACGCGCTATAACTGTGGACAGGGGTTCAATTTTTATTTGAGAATTTTGCTGACGTCGGTAATCTCTTTCTCAATGAGTGTTTCAGATACTTCAAGTGCTTGATTGAGACCCTCCACCGCCTCTTTTTCCTTCTTTGAGAGACGCTCGTGCTTCGTGATCATGTTGATTTGATCATAGATTTCATCCCGAAGTGCGGAGAAGATTTTTTCCATTTGATCTTGGATTTCTTTTGTCTCCTTTCTGAGTTTTTGCTCTCGCAATTCATGCTGGCGCTTTGCGTACGTCATGTATGCAAACTCTGCAATGAGTGCGAGGAGAAGGAGGAGAATGACTAAGTTTTTTCCCTTGAAGATGTCCCAGATGGATGTAGAGACAACAACTTCAACAGGTGGGTGCCACCCCGCGGTAATGAGGACCGCTGATGAGCTTTCGGTCTTGTTGCCCGCAAAATCGTACGCGACGACCTTCACGGTGTATGTACCATCCTCAAGGTCTTTGAGCATGTAACCAAGTTTTGCCTCGTCTGGGGTAATTTCAATCGGTTCACCACCAGCGATACTCATTTCGTACTTTCTAATACCCGACGTCTCGTCGTTCGCTTCAAAGGTGAGAAGTGGGAATGCAGATGACGTATTCCCTGCGCGCACATTTACAATGAACGGCTGTGGCGGCAAGGTATCAATCATGAGTTTTCGGTGGAGAATACCTCCCCATCCAACCTGATTTTTATACTGCATCGTGAGATACTGCACCCCATCTATGAGGAGGTCGGCACTGAGTGAGAGTTGCTCTATCGGTGGATCGTAGACAGTTTTCGGTTCAAATTCGGATGAGGTTGAGATATCCAGTGCGAGAACATCTACATCAAAGGGGACCTCCCACGTGAATACGCCAACCTTTGTCGCATACCATACCTCAGGATCAAGGAATACCGTTGAACCTGCTTCAGGTGCACGTGGTGGATCACCAAACGTGATTGCGGCATTTGAATCGTCTTCATCGGTGTCTTCTTCCGATGGTGTTTCTTCAACAGGTGTCGGCTTCGCGGCGGCAGCAGTCACGGTGTACGTTGCACCCGTTCCTCCCGTGTATACGTCGGTGCCGAGACCGTCAGCGGCGAGCACGGAAGCTGATGCGATTGAAACGGTTGCTGAACCTTCTTTTAAAACTTTAAAGGTTACCGTTACCAAATTTGAACGCGTTGAAAAGGGAGAGGGGCTGCCGCCTCCGAAATCTATCGTCCCCGCACTGTTTGAAAATGTCGGCTCGGTCGTCCACAGTGAGAAGACCGACCCCGTCTTTGAGACACTCGTCACGGAAAGTTTCGTGTTATCAAAACTGAGTTTCGCCTCTACTGCGTTCACGCTCTTTCCTTGCGGGTTCGTCTGAATCGTCACCGTGAAGGATTGCCCGACGGAATACGAACCGGTACTCGGTGATATTGAAACATCAGCTGCAGAGACGGTGTATGAAAACGCAAAAAACACGGACAGAATAAATCCGAGTTTTAAGAATATTTCTGTGATTTTGTAAGGTACTGAAGGAACGAACATGTTGTGATTCTACCGAACGGGCTTACCCTTAACCCGATTAATCTTCAGTTTCACTTTTTCTTTTTCCTCCGGACGCAAGAGTGGAAGGACGAGAACGAGAACGCCGTTTTTCACCTTTGCTTCAGCGTGTGCAATGTCAACGCTCTCGGGAAGAATGATGCGTCTGTAGAAATCGCCCCACACACATTCTTCAGTGAAAAATGCACCATCGGGCTTCTTTTTTGCAAATGCGAGATAGGTCGGACGGAGACGCTTACCCTCAATGAGTACAACGTCAGCATCACCTTCAATGGATACGTGAATATCCGACAACTCTGCGCCGGCAGCCTGTGCGTAGACGATGATGAGGTCAGTCGTCTGAAATACATCTACGTCAAGTTGCACAATTTTATCAAGCGCGGTTTCTTCCTCACTTGATTGCAAGCGTTGCTCGGTACGAACACCTCTCCCTTTCAGTCTCTGCAAAAAGGACATACACGCTCATTATACGGCATTATGTATATTTTTTTCACGCAGTTATACACAAATTTTTTAAATCCAAAGGCATGAAGCCTGAGGCAGAAATGGAATCAAAAATTATAAATGGTGTAACGTCATCACATTTTGGATTCAATATTCCATTCTGGCTTCATGCTTCTGGTTTTTGGATTGTTAATTGAGCTTCGCTCAATTAACCGGTCCAATTAAAGATCATGATTGAGAAGTCAGTGAGCGACACCTTGCCATCACCGTTTATATCGGCCGGCGGATTTGAATTACCGCCACTTCCTCCCCACCAGAAGAGGAGAATAGAGAAGTCAATGAGATTTACCTTACCGTCGCGATTGAGGTCTGACGTTCGTGGCCCCACAGCTACTTCGCCAACGCCGTAAAATGTGTACCCTGAGTAGTTTGTTGAGACTCCGGCTTCTTGTTTCGCTTTTGCGCGCGCTTTGTACGTCCCCTTCGTAAATCCCTGCGTACTCACATCCACCGACCACGCACCGTTACTGTCGGACGTTGTCGTGAACGTTTTGAGCGACACACTTGATTTATCGTTTTGATTTTCTATGGTTACCGTTGCATTCGGTATCGTGTACCCGCTGATTTTTACCGTGCTATTAGGCTCTGCGGGGTTCGGAGTCACCTTGACCGATGGCATGACGTTCACATTCGTAAGCGTTGACCCGCGAGCACCGGTCACTGTGAAGGTGGTTGAGTACGTCGTAGACTTCGTTCCCGTTTTATCTGTTCCGTACACACCAAATGTGTACGCACCCCGTGCGATCTCTTCAAGCGTGATAGAAAATGAACCATCGCTGTTTGATTGCATCGTATCGGCAATCTGGCCATCAACGAGGACGGTGATGGTGCTTTTCGGAAACGCGTAGCCGGTAATGGTTACCTGTCCGTCACCGCTCTGGTACGGTTTGTCGCTCCCCTCAAATCCTCCGCTACCGCCACTTCCGCCACTACTTGACCCACTCCCCCCTCCACCACCACCGCCACTACCGGAGCCCGATGAACTTCCGCCACCGCCACCGCTCCCCGATGAACTTCCGCTCCCGCTCCCCGATGATCCCGAGCCGCTCCCACCGCCGGTGCCCGCACCACCACCTCCCCCAGTATCACCAGGTTCACCTTCAGGAAACTCGGGAATAGTGAATGAAATGATGTAGTCATCAGGGTTGATGTTCCCTTCATCGTCCGTACATCGTATGTAATACGTGTACGACGTGTTGGTTGCAACAGCGACATCAACGGAATGAACCGTCACGTATCCCGTTGAAAATTCCGCAGTCATGGAGTAGTAGGGTGTGCCTGACGCGGTACTGTAGCGACAACGCGCAAACTCATTTGTTTCAAGCGACATTTGCACGAAGAGTGTCGTACCGGAGAGCGTTCCCGATGGAGCACCATTGAAGCGAATCGGCGGATCAGTTTCAGTCGTATCCACATCTTCAATGTGCACGTCATCAATAATGGCGACGAGACCGCGAACTTGTACGTTCGTTATCCCGTCACCGGCGACAATGTGGTACTCAAACGTTCCCGTCGCCAATGGATTGGTAATACCCACGTCTGTCGTCGTCGCATTCGGTGTATTTCTCCCGATGAGCATACGCACCTGTGCGCCTGCGGGGATGCCGTCAGTCGCATTGAGCGTCACCTCAATATTTCCGGACGTGCCTGTCGTTATGCTAATCCCGTCTTCGGTTGCCGATGGTGTCGCTGTAGCCGCACGCAACTGAAACCCAGACGATGTTGCAACGTAGAGCGCCACGTTATCTGTATCAAAGTTGACAGAATTGGGAATGTCAAAATCGCCGTCGTCGGGGACAAATCGTACAAAACCCCCGGCAGGAATGGGGACGGATGTCGTGAAGGTAATCGTGTGGTCGGAGCTTTCGTTCGGTGCGGAGTTTGAGAGACGGTCACTGTACGTGTTTATGGTTGCTGCGGAAACGAATTGGTACGTCACGAGCGCTACCACGCCGAGCACACAAAAGACAGCATACTTGACGCACACGTACTCTAAAATTCCCCGCATTCGCATGGTTCTTACTATTGTACCTCACTCACACGCCTCCTTTTCGTAGTCGGTTGAATAAGAAATCAAAGTTCAAATTAACTTTTACATCTCAAAGCGACAGGATCGGAAATTATAGTTGCTACGCTCCTTAATTTCCGGCCACACAACGGAAACCGATACCCGCACCCGACGTCGTTGGGAGCGTATCAGCGTGCACGGCGTACATGCCGGCATCCGTCCCACTATCGTAGTACCCACCACGAATCACACCATAGATACCATCACCCCGCGACCAGAAGTAATCTTTTTCAAAGAGGTCCTGCGGTTCGGTACTCACCGCAACAGCAACGCCCGTCGTATCAACCTGCGATACGTACCCATTCCCAGGAAGTTGCACATTTCTGTACGTACCGTTCACAACATCATCGCTCACCCACTCCCACACATTTCCCACGAGGTCGTACACACCGCTCGGTGACACACACTCTCCATGTGCACCACCCTGCGAGACACTCTTTGATGTTGTATTGCACACGCTTTCCGAAGACACCATGCCGAGGGTGAGCGCGTACCACTCATCGCTCGTGGGAAGTCGTTTCCCACTTCGTGCGCACATTTGCATGGCCTGGTCGCGGGTAATGAACCTCCACGGGAGCGCGCCATCACGCGACTCAGCAACACACTCCTTCGTGCCTATGTTCTGCTGTGTTGCGACCATCTGCTCGGGGGTTTGGGCGGGGCACGCAGTCCCCGGAGTCGCCTCATACGCATCAACGCACTTAATGGTCGGAATATTGGCAACCTCAACCATCCCCCTTGGGCACGTACCCGCACTTCGCCCAATGACCTGCGAGAGGAGCGTCCCCTCTCTACCACGCATGGTATCCGATGCATCAATACCGAGCGCGGTAATAACAAGCGCACCAAAGACAACAACGGACACCTTTACCCACCGTTTCATGCATTTATTATACAGCACTCATTATGCTGAAAGCACACTATACTCAACTTAGAGTGCAAAGCACTGCGTTGTGAGAGACTCTCAGAGCCACACAGGGCGAGAGTGAGCAAAGATGCAAACATCCGCCCCGAAGGTGCGGATGTTTGCATCTTATGCGTGCTCTCACAACGTAGTGCTGAGCCTTAAAAGACATCCTTCACACACCGAAATCCAACTCCTTGCGTCGCAAACGAAGCCTGAACCGATGCGTTTACCGCGTAGAGTCCCGCATCATCTTTGCTCCCATAAAACCCTCCGCGAACCATACCAAAGACGCCTTCTGTTTTTGACCACATGTAGTCCTTCCCGTAGAGATCATCAGGGGATTCGCCGGATGTAACTGCAATGCCCTGCGCATCCACCGATGTGACGTACCCCTCTTCCGGAAGTTGGCGACCACTATACGTATTCCCCACCACCTCTTCGTGTACCCATTCCCATAGATTTCCGACAACGTCGTGTGCCCCTGCGTCCGAAATACACGATTCTGCACTACCGGTCAGCGCAACGGTGCTTTCGTTCGTTACACACGCATCAGGATTGGTACCGAGTGCAATTTGGTACCACTCCTCGCTCGTCGGTAAACGTTTTCCCATATTCGCACACACGCGCTGTGCCTGTGGGAGTGAGATGTAATTCCACGGAACCTTTCCCGAAACAGACATCGCGTAGCACTCGGGTGATTTGGCATTCTCTTCGCTCTCAATGACGTTCATGAGTGACGTGTGTGGACACTTTTCCGACGGGCTCGCCTCGTACACGTCAACGCAGAGTACGCGCCCACTCACGGTAATCGGCATCGCTCCCTCCATGCAAACACCGGCTTTCCTCGCACCCGCGAGTTGCCCGATACCCCCCTCAATTCCCTGAAGCGCGTCGGATGCGTAAATGCCGAGGGTTGAGAGCAAAACCGCTCCCACGACCACAAAACTTCCCTTAATCCACCTAGCGTGCATAGCGCATTTGCCTTACGCGCGCCCAGTCCATAGCGTAATTGAGAATGAGAAGCACGGTGAGTATGAAGAGGATGACGCTCATGATGTACGTTGAGTAATCGGTGTGTGATTCATCTTCGTATGAGCGTGCGGCGATTTCGCGTGCGCGAAGTTCCTCATCAAGTGCTGATAACCTCTGTTGCTCCTTCGCTATTTGTGCGCTCAACTCATTGTATTCATTCACGGGAACGGTCGCAGTCGCACCGACTCCCGCGCCAACGTTCGCGAGGTACACAATCGTGTCGTCGGAAAGTTTTTTCGTAATCGGAAACGCGACACCACTGTCAAAGACGAGAACAATCGCCGCAACGAGTGCGGATATTCTCAAGAAGCTTCGGTACCTGTCCACCTGCATATGAGTACAGTGTATCACAGCGCATGTTTTCAGCGCACAGGAATTCACACACGACTACCAATAATGAATCCGTTGTTTTAGTGGTATTTAATTCTTATTCGTCACGAACTTTTGCCACGCGCACATAAAGCATAAAATATACGACATATAACATACTGAGTACGTCCTGAAGCCTCTCAGACGAGGCGCACGAGTGAAGAAATGCGAGGCGTATTTAAAATACGATGAGTGCTTCTGAGCGAAGTGCAACGACGTATGAGAGGCTTCAGGGCGTACTCAGCTTATGCGGAGAAGATGAGAAGCACCAAAAGAAACACCACCAACACCGCCATCAGCATCGTAAAGATGAAAGCGAAGCGTGAAATGCCAACCTGTGCGCGGTAGCGCTGTGGCACGATACGACGACCACCGCCGGCACGGAGAATCGCCTGGTTGATGTAGTAGCGGGTGAACGCGTAGCCGAGAACCGCAATGCCAACGACAACACCGAGAATTATGAGCATGATCTTTATCGGAAAGACCCAGAAGACAACCGATGCATCTATGGTCTTCTGCCCTTGTGCGCCATCGTAGACGAGTGCGAGAATCGCCTCGTACCTCCCGAAGCCGAGCCCATCGGAGTTCCACTCAAAATCAATGTCACGCATCGTTCCGGGGAACACGCCTGCAAGATTTTCGTTGACGGTAAACACCTCGGGCTTCGTGCTGAACATGCTCGTGATGGTAAGGGGCCCGCGTGGCTGAATGAGAACGTTCCCTTGGTTCTCAATTTTTGCGGTGAACTTTACATTTTTTGAGCCGTACAGCAACTTATCGGTTGAGAGTGAACGAATGCGCGCTGTGTCTACTATGTCACCACTGATGCGGAAGTGCACGATGGATGCAACCTCGTAGCCGACACCTGCACCTGTTTGACGAAGTTTCGGCGCTTCAACGGAGACGAAGATGCCGCCGAAGTGGCTCCCCGGCGTTGCATTTTCCGGTACGCGAATGGTAATGGGAATTTCACGCGATTCATACGCGGGAACCGCGAGTGGCTGTTCCGCCGGTAACTCAATCCACTCACTCAATTCAAAACCGGTCACCTCTGCCCCTTCCTCCGCGAAGAGCGGCACACCGCCGTCGCCGACTCCCTTTATATTTTTTTTGTACACGTAGTACTCCTTGTCGGTAGCGCTCTCGTTTGTGACAGTGAGTGCTCGCGTGAGTGTTTCTCCGGGGTTTACCGGACCGTCGTTGTCAATGAACGTTGGGATGAGTGTGATTCCCGCATTATCCTGCGCATGCACGGGGACCGCATAGAGCATTGTGAAAAAAAGAACCGCAACAAAACCTCTCAAAAAATTCATACAGTGCAAACATTGTATCACCACCCATCGCGCAACTCTATTCGTATCCTGTATATAAATCAGTACCATGTGCACACAAACAACAAAAAACTCCCGTAAGGGAGTTTTTTGTTGTTTGTGTCTAAGATTTAGAACGTAGGTGTTGCAATGTATGTGAGCGTAGTGCTGTAGTCGTCACCAGCTTCCTGCAGTGCAGAGATTTGAACCTGATAACCTACGCGCGTTGCTCCAATGTCATCTCCGGTTGAATCTGCTGTTCCAGTCACACCGTCAGATGGTCCATCGTGAGCCATAATTGCTCGTGGAGTTGTACTTGCAGAAATCCAAAGGTCTGCCGCACCAAAATCGGTGCCTGCACCCTTAAGGTCTCCGTCTGTGGTCGTGAGACCCCAGTGACCCCACGTATTCTCAAGGAGAATACTGTTTGATGGTGCTACCCATGCAGTAGGAGTGTCAGTATACGCGCCGTCAATGAATCCATCAATGTCAGCACCCGTTGATGAGAGGAGGTTCTGGTCCTGCTCAACAGTCACCACGTAACCATGTGTTGCGTTTGTCGTCACGCTGAGATCCTGTGCAAGAGTCTTTGATGTTCCTGCATTGATCGTCTCAAATGGAAGTGACGTACTCGTGGTTGTCGTTGCGGTTGTAGTACCGCTACCGTTTACGGTCGCACCGTTTGCAACACCAGAAACCGTAAAGGTAAGTGAGGTGTTGATGTTCGCTGTTACGAGAACATTATCAACAATCGCAACTCGTGTCTGACCGGTGTCTGAAGGACCTGCGGTAATCGTAAGTTCGGGTGAACTTACAACACCTGGATTATCAATTTGCGCGTTCGCAACACCACCAGTTGCGTTGGTACCAATTTCAATGGTAACTGTTGCGTTTGAACCAACAACTGCGGTACCACTTGTAAAGGTAATAACCTGACCTGCTACGACCGCTCCCCATGTTGCTCCAGACGGTGCCGGTGCAAGTGGCTGATCGGTAACGCCAACAGTGAGATCCATATCGGTGTCATCAACACCGGTGAGATCAAATCCAGCTGGGAAGGTAATTGTAATGGTTTGTCCCGCTGCGACTCCCGTTGGAGAAAGGAATTGGAACTCATGGTCTGAAGGAGACCCTGTGTCCGAATCTGAGAGGGTGTCTTTCACGTAGGTAAGGTTTGCCGCCTCTGCCGTCGTGAACATGTGTGCACCCAGTGCCCAGAGTACAAGCGCTATTGCAGTTAAGGTCGCGATCCCGCTCTGCATAGTAACTTGTCGTTTAGAAACGTACATGTACTTTGTTATTAAAATTGTAAATAACTTCTATCGTGTACGACTACACGATAGTTTCGGCTGAGGAAAGTCTGTGGAGAGATATTTCTTTAAGTCGTACCAAAAAAATGATACAGCCGTTTTACTTAAAGTCATATCAGTGACTTTTACTCCTCTACCGACCTTATACAGTATACAACGTCCTTGATGTTCGTATCACGTTTATATGTTGATAACTCTATGTGAATACTCGTACGCGACTTTTTCGCAAAAAAGTCGCGTAAACGACAGCAAAGGACATGTCTTTATGTGGCTTTAATGGTGGCTATTTCGTCCCACGCCGTCGTATAGTTCGGTGATTTCAATTCTGTACGCTCGCGCCACTTTTCGCTACCGAGTGCACTCGCGTGCGTAAGCGTTCCCTTTCCAAAGCGTTCATTGAGGATATCCGTCACGGTGTCCAGTTCCCTGTTTTCGTTCACGGGAGAAAACAAGGTGTTCGTGGTAAACGATTCCGGCTCAATACCACGCACGACAACACCGGCTTTCTTGTATGGAATATTGGGATCATAGAGTGTATCAAGGAGCGTCGCGACTTCCTTGAGAAGCGTTGCAGTGTTGTTTGTCGGGAGTACGAGCACACGTTGCCGTATGCTCTCTCTGTGTGCAAAGTCACCAAAACGGCTCGCACGGACAACAATTGCGATTTGTTTTGCAACGCATCCATCCCTGCGGAGCTTTTCCGCGAGGTGTTCGGTGTGGTACGTGAGCGCACTCATGAGCACACGCTTATCTTTGACTGGCGCAGGGAACGAACGCGTGCTCATGTAACTCTCTTGCAGAGCATTCTCGTCTACACCGATGTGATGCACCGGTACACCTAACAATTCCATGTGCAGACGCTCTCCCACCACACCCAACACATCACGAATCCACACACGGTCTTTCATAATAAATTCAGACGCGGTGTTAACACCATGCTCTGCGAGTACGGGTGCGGTTTGTCTTCCGATTCCCCATATGCTCCCACACGAAATCGTACGCGCCACTTCGCGCCATTCTTCCATGCCGAGTATGCACACACCAACATCGAACCCATCTTCCTTATCCTCCCCGCTCAAAATGTGCGACGTCGGACGTCGCACATTTTTACTGAAAGGGGTATTGAAATTAGGAGTGGAAGGAATGATGGACATCCGACGTCCATCATTCTTCTTCGCGATACTACCCGCTACCTTCGCGAGCGTCATTGTCGGTGCGATACCGATTGAAACGGGAATTCCCGTTTTTTTCATTATCCGTGTGCGCATATTCTGAATATCGCGTACATGTACGGAATCTGGGACCTCAAAAAACGCTTCGTCTATGGAGTAAATCTCGTATGTATCGCACTCATCGGCAAGCGCGCTCATGACGCGCGAGGATATGTCCCTGTAGAGCGCAAAATTTGAAGAAAAAAGGGTAACGTTTTCTTTTTTGCATACATCGCGCACCTGAAAAAATGGCGCACCCATCGGAATACCCATATCCTTTACCTCCTGACTCCGCGCAACAATGCACCCGTCGTTTGACGAAAGTACAGCGACCGGCTTCCCTATAAGGTCCGGGCGAAAGAGCCGTTCACATGAGACAAAAAAGTTGTTGCAATCAACGAGTCCGATCATACTAATGTAATTATAGTGCACCTCCTCGTGTACCTCCACACCCACATGAGCGACGTCGGACGTCGCTCATGTAGGTGTGGTATAATTTGTATGATTATGGATTTGTATCACACTCTCAACAGAGGCGTCGACAAACGCACGATTTTTGAAGATTCTCAAGATTATGCTCGGTTCGTGCATGATATGTTTGAGTTCAATAGTACTGAACGGTCAAGAAATTCATATCGCAGTATGTGCGACGTCGGACGTCGCACGTTGAAAGAAAGAGAGGTCGAGAAAATCGTTGATATACATGGGTGGTGCCTCATGCACAACCATTACCACCTTTTGCTTTCAGAGAAAGTGGAGGGCGGCATTCCCTTGTTCCTCAAAAAGCTCAACGGGGGTTACGCGAAGTATTTTAATGAGCGCTACGAAAGAACGGGCGCTCTCTTTCAAGGAAAGACAAAAAAGATACTCATAGATAGCGATGCTTATTTTTTACACATACTCAATTACATTCACTTTAACCCTCTTGATATGCACGCAGATTCGGGAGATTGGCGCGAGAAAAGAATTACAAACGCAGACGGTGCTCTTGCGCACCTCACTCAATACAAGTGGAGTAGTTACAATGATTATGTTGGGCGAAAAAACTTTCCTTCAATTCTCACCACATCGCTGTTCAATGATGTGTTCAATCACCGCTATGCTGAATCGGTAGAAAAATATCTCAACGATATACATACAACGAATGTTCAGAGTCTTTCACTGGAGTAGTATGGACGACGTCGGACGTCGTCCATACCATATAGACACAGCAGAGCCGGTCAGTGTTGAAATTGTCGTACACTGCCAACGACGACACCCCAAAGTGTGCAGTCATCATTTTCCGAAATGGCAATGGG
>CAZBMV010000002.1:78536-95873 GCA_964493145.1 uncultured Candidatus Saccharibacteria bacterium | reverse complement strand
ACCCCGATTTTCAGGATGAGAACCTGATGTCCTAACCGTTAGACGATAAGGCCGTTTTGACGGTCATAGTTATACCAGATTTTTAAATTTTGAGAAAGGGCGAACGTGAACTTAACGGCCTTGGATGGGCGTGGTAGTATGCAGGTTGCATTTGGTCTTTTCCACACAACAAATACGGAGGTAGACATGAAATATGAGTGGTATTGGATTCTCGCGGGAGCGCTCGCCACGCTTATGTTCTTTGCTTCATGGGAGGCGCGTGATGTCGCGCTCTTGAGTTCGCTCATTCTCGGCGCCGGCGTCGTGTACTCGTTTTACACGGCACGCTTTGGCTCCTTGGCGCGGCGTTCTCCGGAACTTCCCGATGAGGTGCGGATTCACCGCATCTTCGTCGCCATTTGCACGGGGTTCATCTGTGCGGGTGTCGTCGGAATTGAGATTGTGGTGCGGAAGGTTGGCGGAATGTGGGGAAACCCGTACTTCGTCGCACTCCACCTCTCACTCGTCGCGACGAGCGTCGTACTCTACGTGTGCACGCGGTTTGTGTACACGGGCGAAAAGAGTAAAGCGCGACACAAGTACTTTGCGTACTCGTTCATTCTCTCTCTCATGCTGACGTTTGTGACGGGAAGTATACTTCTCAATCAGCAGTTTAAATTTATTTGAGCAGGGGAGGGAGAATGATACGGAAAGCGCGCATTGCCTTTTACACGCTCTGCGGTCATACGTGCATGACGCTCGGTGCGCTCGGCATCGTACTCCCCATACTGCCGACGACGCCGTTTGTCATTCTCGCCTTTGGGTGCTACATGAGGGGATCAAAGCGGTTCCGGAGGATGTTGCTCCGAAATACGTACCTCGGTCCGCCGATACGCGAGTGGAAGCGGCACGGAGCAATCCCCATACGTGCGAAGGTGATTGCGGTCGCCATGATATGGCTCAGCATGACGTGGAGTATGTACGTTGTACCGCTTCCGTCCGTACGATGGGCGCTCGGTGTAGTTGGGGCTCTGGTCTCACTCTACATCCTGACGAGACCGAGCACGAAGAGGCACAGGCACCGTTCTTTACGGAAGTTATGAGGCCGTTCGCAAAGCGAACGGCCTTTCCTTATGGGTGTAGTATAATTCTTGTACCTATGACCCAAGAGCAAACACTTGAGATTTTAAAGACGGGTGCAAACGTGTTTCTCACCGGTGAGCCCGGGTCGGGCAAGACGTACGTTCTTAACCGGTACATTGATTGGCTTGCGGCATCAAACATTTCCGTTGCAGTGACCGCCTCAACTGGCATCGCGGCGACGCACATTGGCGGCACGACCATTCATTCGTGGAGTGGCATCGGCGCACGCGACACGCTCACGCAGTATGACCTTGACCACCTCATGACGAACGAAAAAACGGTGCGTCGCGTGAAGAAGGCGCGCGTGCTCGTCATAGACGAAATTTCCATGCTTGATGGACGCGTGTTGGATATGGTGGAGACGGTGTGTCGCACCGTGAAGCAGTCTGCCGAGCCCTTCGGCGGCATGCAGGTGATTCTCGTCGGTGATTTTTTTCAACTTCCGCCCATTGCGGGACGCGGTGAGATATCCCGCTTCGCGTTTGAATCGCGCGCGTGGGACTCCGCACGATTTCTCATATGCTACCTCACCGAACAGCATCGCCAAGAGGACGAACTCCTCCTCGGGCTCCTCAATTCCATTCGGAAGAACGACGTTGACGAGAGTCACTACACGCTCCTCGGCGAGCAAACCGACATCGGGTACACCGACATTGAGCCGACGAAACTGTACACGCACAATAGTGACGTGGACAGCATGAACAACGAGCGACTCGCGGAACTTGATACCGAACGTGCGACGTACAAGATGGAAGTGAAGGGAAGCAAACAACTGGTGGAACATCTCGTGCGGAACTGTCTCTCACCGGAAATCCTTGAACTGCGAAAGGAGGCGATGGTCATGTGCACGAAAAACAATTTTGAGGTTGGGTACGTGAACGGCACACTGGGACGTGTCGTTGATTTTGATCGCGAGGACGGTTTTCCGCTCATTGAGACGAGTGACGGGAGAACGATTAAAATTGTTCCGCAATCGTGGATGATTGAAGAGGATGGAAAAATAAAGGCGGAGGTGACGCAGGTACCGCTCCGCCTTGCGTGGGCTATCACCGTTCATAAGAGTCAGGGGATGTCGTTGGACGCCGCCGAAATAGACCTCCGAAACGCCTTCACGTACGGGCAGGGGTACGTCGCACTCTCACGCGTGCGCACGCTCACGGGTATGAAGGTCGTCGGGCTCAATTCGCAGGCACTCCTCGTAGATCCGCGCGTCGTCCACAAGGACGAACATTTCAGGGAGGAATCTGACGACGCAGAGTACGTGTTTAGCGAAATGGAGGAAGAAGAGGTTCTCAAAATGCAAAAGAGTTTTGTGAGTGCATCCGGCGGTACGTGGTCGGATGGTGTGCCGGAAAAAAGCACGCGACGTTCGCTCGCACCCGCACGTGAGAGTACGTATGCGGTTACAAAGGAACTCCTCCTTAAGAATATGAATGCGACTGACATTGCCCGCGAGCGAAAGATGGCACTCTCCACGATATGGTCACACATTGAAAAACTCGCGAGTGAACGCGAAATCGCACACGAGCACGTCACGCGCCTCATTCCGTCACACATTTCGTGGCTGGACGTATATCCCGACATGACACGCGCCTTTGAGAAGCACGGTACGGAAAAACTGAAGCCGATATACGAGGAGCTCAACGAGGCGTATGACTATGATCTTATACGCTTGGGACGCATCCTCTACTCATTTAAATAGGTTTTTAAGGGCATTTCGCCATTTATACTATAATTCCCCATGGGGAATTATAGTATAAATGGTAGTGAATAGAATTCCGTATATGTGCCGTATAATGGTATGATAGTTTTCTATGAAATCATTTGGATACGTTTTTGCGACCATAATCGCTCTTTTTATTGGATTTTCATCACCTGTTTCCGCGCAAACGGACGACATCACCATCTACTTCTTTGGAAGGAATGATTGCGGTCACTGTGCCGAAGAGAAAGCATTTCTCAATGAGTACGTTTCACTACACGACGACGTTTCGTACGAGTACCTCAACGTAACCGAAGACAAGACAGCGAAGGAACTCTACGAGCAGGTGCTCACAAAACACAATCTCTCGCACGTGACGCCGGTGACGGTTATCGGGGCGACGGTGTTTCAGGGATTTGATACGAATGAAACGACAGGAGTTCAGATAGCGAGTGCGGTGGAGCGCACGCGGACAAGCGACATTCGCTCGCTACAGGACCACCTCGCGCGTGCACCAAAGCAGGCGGACAGCTTTAAGGGGGAAGGGTGCGATGAAAATGGAACAAACTGCAACTCAACGACGAACCCAAACCCGTTCATGTTCAATCTCCCATTTATCGGTGTCATTGACCTCAAGTCGTTTTCGCTCTTTTCACTCTCTGCAATTCTCGGAACGATTGACGGTTTCAATCCGTGTGCAATGTGGGTACTCATCACGTTCCTCGTTCTCCTCTCGCAGGTTGGTGATAAGCGAAAAATGATACTCGTTGCAGGCGTCTTCATTGTTGCCGAAACGGTCATGTATAATCTCATTCTCAATGTGTGGTTCACGACGTGGGACTTTGTCGGACTTGATGCGATTGTGACGCCGTTGGTTGGTTTCCTCGCGGTCGGCGGCGGTGTGTTCTTCCTCTACCGTTACCAGAAAAACAAAAATAAGCCACTCACGTGCGATGTGTCCGACCTTGAATCGCAGGGAAAGACGACACAGAAGATACAAGACCTCATCACTCGTCCCACCACGATACTCACCGTGCTCGGCATCATCGGCATTGCATTCTCGGTCAATATCATAGAGTTCGCATGTTCTATCGGTATTCCACAGGCATACACAAAGATTCTTGAACTCAACGACCTCAGTTTCATCTCACGACAAGCGTACATTCTCGTGTATACCATCGGATACATGGTTGATGACTTCATTGTCTTTGGGCTTGCCATTTGGGGTTTCTCACGTCTTGAGGCGCACGGCCACAAGTACGCGCAGATGTCACTCCTCTTCGGTGGTATTCTCATGCTCATCCTTGGAGCGCTTCTTGTCATTGAACCATCATTCCTCGTGCTCTAGGATTCTAAATTAAGGAATTTTTGTTGAAACTACAGTTCGTAGGTATGAAATATGGAAAAATCGGGAAACATTATTCTCGTAGATAAACCGAAGGGAATCACCTCGTTCGATGTCATTCGTCGGCTTCGTCGTGAACTCAGCATACGCAAGATGGGTCACGCGGGGACGCTTGATCCGCTTGCGACCGGGCTCATGATTATTGGTGTGGGGGAGGGGACGAAGAAACTGAGTGAGTACCTCAAACTTCCCAAGGAGTATGTCGCGGAGGTTCGCATCGGTGAAAAGCGTACCACTGGAGATTTGGAGGGAGACATTATTGAGACAATGGAAGTGAACGCACTTACTGAAGAAGAGGTACGAAACGCACTCCGCGGAATGGTTGGGGAAATTGTGCTTCCGGTCTCTGCGTACTCTGCAATCAAAAAAGACGGGGTGCCGATGTACAAGCGCGCGCGAAAGGCTGAGAAGCGTGGCGAAACCATTGATGACGTGCCGGTGCGTACAATGTACGTACGAGAAGCGGAACTCCAGAACGTTGCGTGTGGCGGGGGACAGTGTGTCGTCACCGTTCGCTTTAATGTGGGAAGTGGGACGTACATACGCTCACTCGGTGAGGAGTTGGGGAAGCGCTTGGGGTATCCCGCAACGCTTCAGAATTTACGACGCACGAAGATTGGCGATTTCAACATTGAGGATGCGCGTACGGTCGTATAAAAGCAAAAGGCGCCACGGGTGGCGCCTTAAATAATTCTCATTGCCTACGAAGCGGACAGAATATTGGATTCATCACGAGTCCTAATTTTCGCAGTATTTCAGCAAAGGACTTCGCGTACCGGTGGAGTGTCTTTGGCGGGTGTGAATCCGGCACAAGTATCCAGATGATAAGTTCCGCACGTCGCGTGAGGAGTATATACACCTCGCACCGACGCGGATTGAAGAATTTTTTCATTTCTTTTTCAATGCACAGGTACATGTGAAAAGGAATAATACATTCTTCAATCCGTGTACCGAACGAGTGGTAATCAGGGCGCTCAAACATCTGCACACCAATGTACCCGTCATACTTTCTTTCCGGTGGTTCACGAACTTTTATAGCCATGATGACCTCCCAAAGAACGATGTTTCTCTTATGGTAGACCAACACGGACAAAAAATAAAGGCGCCACGTGTGGCGCCTTTTTGGGTGGGTTGGTTAACGGAAACTCGTCAGGTCAATTGGTACGACCTTGCCCGTCGCTTCCTTCACGGCATTCTGTATGCCGAGAAGCTTCCTGCGGCTGTCATTTGCCGCGTGGGGGTTGAGGGGAAGCGACACGACGTACCTGCCATCGTGGCGGTACTCGTCCTCGTAGTCATTGCCGAACTGCTTGCGCATTCGGCGGTTGAGGCGCTTCGCCTGGCCGATGGTGATCTGCGACATGCTGAATGCGGTGCTCGCCATCCTCATGCCTGCTTCGTTCGCACTACCCATCACGACCACAACCTCATTTGATTTCTTACCCATCTACCTCTCCTCGTGAAAGAACCAGCATAAAGTATTAAACAAAATATGCTCTGTGTCAAGGAAAAAGAGAAGCCCGAAACGTAATGTTTCGGGCTTGAAGGTTAGTAGTCCTGACCGAGAGTGAAGCGGTCATGAAGGTCGCGTTCGGCGGCCTCCTTGCGCATCGCTTCGGTGATGGTGAAACGCTGACGTTCGTTTGCTGTGCGTGCTCGCTGCAAACGTCGCCTGCAAACTTGCGGAATGGTGCACCAGAGGTGCACTCGCCGTGCTTTATCGCGCACATGCGCGAGGTGGGCACAGAGTCCCGCAATTATGCGTCGCTCATCTCCGTGAGCGTATGCCAGCACTTCCTGCACAACTTTCTCATCTGCTTCGTTGAGTGCCATGGTATCCTCTCAAGGAATTGACTCGTTATATTATACCATACTATATTAAAAATGCAAGCAAAACGGCGCGACCGTAGGCCGCGCCGTTTTGAGCCGAAATATCGCTATGCAGCCAAGAGTTCCTCAACAACCGCCTTCACATCCGCGCCATCGGCTTTTCCTTGGAGTTCCTTCATGAGCGAGCCAATGAGCATGCCCATTTTTGATTTGTCGGCTACACCCATTTCAGCAATTTTTGCTTCCACGATAGGACGAATTTCGTCCTTAGACATCATCTGGGGAAGGTACGATTCAAGAATAACGAGCTCCTCTTTTTCGGGTTCGGAAAGGTCAAAACGTTGCGCCGCCTCAAACTGGACGATTGACTCTTTTCGTTGCTTCGCGAGACGCTTAATGACAGAGAGAACTCCCGCATCATCCAGTGTTGCTTGCGGTGTCTTGCCGGTTGCGACGAGTTCGTTCGTAAATGCGGTGAGCATGCTCCGTACGGTACGAAGCTTTGCCGCGTCTTTCGCCTTCATTGCCGTCTTTAATTCATCTTTAATTTGATTATGAAGTTCCATAAAACGCTTAAAATCTAAAAAATCTCTTTGTTAAAACATCGTGTTTCTCCCTCATCGTACGATATGTACGCCTCAGTCGCAACTCTTGTTTTGCCTCGAGCTTATTTGATTTTAAACGTTTCAAGAATGTAGTTATCTGCCAGTATGCAGGTCGTGATAGAATATTCTGATGGAAACATTCGGAACACTCATACTCGTCCTTCTCATCGCCATTATCGGCATTCTCCTCTACGTGCTCTTCTTCAAGAAGGAAGGGAAGAAAGATCAGTCGGACGGACTCCTCCTCATGCAGCAACAACTCCAGAGTCTCACGAGAACCATTGACGAGCGTATCGGCGAAGCAAACCGCGCGATGCAAGAGGGTGTCCATCGCCAGTTTTCAGAATCAAATCGCCTCATTAAGGAAATCACGCAGGAGGTGACGAGCGTAAAGGAGATAGGGAGACAAACGCAGTCATTCGCGGAACAGCTTCAAAATCTGCAGGACATTCTCAAGAACCCGAAACAGCGGGGAATTCTCGGTGAGTACTACCTTGAGACGGTGCTCAGGAATGTGCTCCCACCGGGGATGTATAAAATGCAGCACCCGTTCAAGAATGGTGAAATCGTTGATGCCGCCGTTTTTGTGAACAAAAAAATCGTACCGATTGACTCAAAGTTTTCACTGGAAAATTACAACCGCTTCATTTCCGCACAGGGGCAGGAGAAGGTTGAGGCGGAGAAGGCGTTCGTGAACGACCTTAAGCTCCGTATACAGGAGACCGCGAAGTACATACGACCGGAAGAGAATACAATGGATTTTGCGTTCATGTTCATTCCCTCAGAGGGCATTTACTACGACCTCCTCACCAATCAAGTCGGAGGCAACGATGAGGAAAACCTCATTCAGCGTGCGGCAAGCAAGCACAAGGTCATCATCGTTTCTCCAACGTCGTTTCTCGCGTACCTCCAGACCGTGCTCCAAGGACTTAAGGCGCTTGAGATTGAGGAGCGCGCTCTGGACATCATTAAAAATGTTGAGAAGTTGAGTATCCACATCGGCAAGTACGAGGATTATTACAAGAAACTCGGGAACTCGCTCACGACGACGGTGAATCACTACAATGCGGGATACAAGGAACTGGGGAAATTGGACAAAGACGTCCTCAAAATCACGGGATCAAACAATGAGGTGGAACCGCTCGCCATTGATAAGCCCGACGAGCGAGAATGATTAAAAAAAGCGCGACCTCCGGTCGCGCTTTTTTAGCATCACATTATCCAAACAATTTGATCTCGCCTCATGGTTACACCGTTTTTGCAGTGAAACTTGTACCTGCTCTCAAAGTCGCCACCAATAATCGCAGGGTGGAACGTTTCTATTTCTTTGAGACCTCCACGTTGTGCACAATACAACAGTGCTTCATCAATTACACTGCTTTTCACCGAATCCCCGTCACATCCAGCTACTACAATTGCTAGTACGACAAGAGCATATTTCACCGTCATCTCCCTCTGTAGAGTAGTGATGGGGAAATAATGCCACAACCTGCTCCAAAATCAATCCAGTGAACCTGTACGTCAGAACTGTTGCACATTTTGGGGTTTTCTTGTACAATCGTGCCACCATGAAAAAAGAGAAGGCAACAAAAGAAAAAGCAACGGAATTCGCCATCATTGAGACGGGCGGAAAGCAGTATATGGTGTGCGTCGGCGACGTGCTTGAAGTTGAACTTCTCGGAGATCTCAAAGAGGGAGACAAGGTTGAATTTGATAAGGTGCTTATGGTGGATAACGGCAGTGACACGACCATTGGCGAGCCGTACATCAAGGGCGCAAAGGTAAAGGCAACCTACCAAAAGCTCGCAAAGGGTCCAAAGATTACGATTGTGCGATACAAGGCAAAATCAAACCGCGATCGTCGCATCGGTCACCGACAGAAGTACGCTCAGGTGAAGATTGACGCACTTGCGTAGGGAAAATAGAATCCATAAACGAAAAAATCATCCTCACGGATGATTTTTTCGTTTATGTCAAAACACGTGGATTTTTCTTCATCTCATCACAAATCCCTCCCACACCACTTATATTATAATTCCCCATGGGGAATTATAATATAAGTGGCGCATGCCATGGATGACAAACTATGGTTCATATATCGCCTCGGTCCATCAAAGACGCTCATGGAATCAATTGGATTTCATGAGCGATTTTTGAATGCATTCTTGATAGTCTCAGGGTCGGCGTACTCAAGTTCGGAGCCGGTGGAGAGGCCGCGTCCGAGGTGGCTTATCGTGAGTCCGTGCGAGGTGATGGTGTCGCGGAGCAGTGATTCAATGTACCGTCCGGTATTTTCACCGTCGGGATTGATTGAGAACGCAAGAATGATTTCCTTGAGACCTTCATTTACTCTGTTTTCAACAATGTGCTTGAGCATGCCACCGCGCAGTTTTTTAATTTCCGGGGAATCAAGGAGCGGGACCGTGCCGCCGAGCACAAAGTAAAGACCATCGTACGTTCCGCTCCGCTCAATGGCGTCCACGTCGGTGTCGCGCTCCACAATGGTGAGTTTTGTTTTGTCGCGATGCGGGTCAATGCAGAGGCGACAGAGGTCACTTTCGGTGCGCGAATGGAAGCGTGCGCACGACGGACAGGGAATGACGTTTGTTCGCATCGTGCGAATGAGGTCGGCGAGTTCCGTCGCATCACTCTCGGGGAGCGTGAGGAGGTGAAAGGCAAAGCGGCGCGCTTGTCGTGAGCCGATGCCGGGGAAGCGCTCAAAGTGCTTGATGACCTTTTCAAACGGAGTCATACACTAGAAATCGTCACGGTCGGCACCTGTGGTGTGGTGCGTATCAAGGTTAATGAAGCGTACATGCTTTTCATCAAAGTAGAGTTCAGCGTGCCCGACGGGGCCGTTACGGTGCTTCTCAATGAGAATCTCTGCTATATTCGGTCGGTCAGATTCTTTGTTAATTTTGTCCTCACGGTGGATGAACATGACGACGTCCGCATCTTGCTCAATAGAACCTGAATCACGAAGGTCGGAAAGGCGCGGTTTGCCACCTCGCTGTTCAACGGCGCGCGAGAGCTGTGAGAGTGCGATGACGGGCACATCAAGTTCGCGCGCGAGAATCTTGAGTGAACGGGAAATCTCAGTCACCTGTTGCACCATGGAGTCTGAAGCACGTGAGTTCGTCGGACTCATGAGTTGGAGGTAGTCCACGATGAGGAGATCAAGTCCATGCTCATTCTTGAGGCGACGTGCCGATGAGCGCATCTTGAGAATGTTATTCCCCGGCTGATCATCAATGTGGATGGGAGCCTCCGAAAGGCGTGCCATGGCGGCTTGGACCGCTTCAAACTCGTGGTCACTCTTTAGTTTTCCCGTGCGGAGCTTCCATGAGTCCACGCCCGCTTCCGCGGCGAGCATGCGGTCTACGAGTTGCTGGTCGCTCATTTCAAGCGAGAAAATACCAACGGATGCACCCGACACACACGCGGCATTGCGCGCAATATCAAGTGCAAACGTCGTCTTTCCCATTGAGGGACGTGCGGCGAGAATGATGAGGTCTGATTTTTGGAGTCCGGCGAGGAGATTGTCCAGTGCGGTGAATCCTGTCGGAATGCCACGGTGAACATCTTCCTTTGAATTAAGTTTTTCAAATCGGTCCCACGCTTCAGTGAGGGAACTGCCGATAGGGGTGAATTTCTGTGTCGTCGGCGCATTGGTAACCTGAAACACTTTTTTTTCTGCGGTGTCCATTGCTTCGTCTATGTCCTCAGGGTCTGAGTACCCAATCTCGGCGATGTCGTCTGCGGCGTTAATGAGTCCGCGGAGAATTGACTTATTTTGCACGAGTTCCGCGTAGTACAAAGCATTTCCGGCGGCGGGAACCGACTCTACAAGTTCGGTGAGGTAACTCGCGCCACCGGTACGATCAAGGAGGTCGCGCGCTTTGAGCTTTGTCGTGATGGAGAGAATATCAATCGGGTCACCCTGCATGAAGGTGTCAAGAATGGCGCGATAGATTTCCTTGTGCTTATCCGCGTAGAACGATTCTGGGTAGACGGTTACCGACACATCGTGCATCGCCTCCGACTTGAGAATGAGTGCACCGAGGAGTGCGCGCTCGGCATCAAGATTTTGCGGTGGGGTGCGCAGAAGACGACTCTTTGTTCCGTGTTGTGTCTGGGTCTCTGACATGGTGAGGCTATTTTACCACGGATTCAAAAAACACCATTTTGACGACCGTCTGGGGAAATGGTGGATAGTGTGGAAGAAATATGCTCCTATCTAAAAACCCCCGCTACTGCGCAACAATGAGGAACCATTATTGCATAGAAATCTTCTGTCCCTGAGGAGTGTCCTCAACCGTGTACCCCTTGAGATTTATCGCTTCGCGAAGGAGGTCTGCCTCAGTCCAATTTTGTGTCGCGCGGGCAATCTGACGCTTGTCCAAAAGTTCCTGAATGTCCGCGGGAATGTCCTCAGAGGCAACAATGCCGAGTTCGCGAACGACGTCATCAAGCTCATCGGAAAGTCCGATGTCCAACACCGCGTCAATTTCACGGAGTGTTGCGACCTTGTCAGGAACGGAAAGGGAAGTGTCTTTCATAATTTCCCACATGAGTGCAACCGCCTTTGGCGTATCGAGATCATCATTGACGGCGGAGACGAAGCGTGTGCGGTACTCTTCACTCACCTCACCCTCAACACCCCTTCCTTCCTCATAGACGAATCGCTTGAGGCGGAAGAGCGCCTGCTTTGCACCATCCAGTGCCTCAAAGGTGAAGTTCATCGGCGTGCGGTAGTGACCGGTGAGCAACCAGTAGCGGTACACGAGCGGGGAGTAGCCGCGGTCCGTGAGCCCCTGAAGGCGGATGCCATTGCCGAGTGACTTTGCAATCTTCGTATCGTTAATTTTGAGGTGCGCATTGTGAAGCCAGTACGAAACGTACTGTTTTCCGGTTACCGATTCCGCCTGTGCAATTTCACCATTGTGGTGTGTGTATTTGAGATCCTCGCCACCGGTATGAATATCAATTTGTTTCCCCAAGGTCGCAAAAACCATTGCGGTACATTCAATGTGCCAGCCGGGGAAACCTTTGCCCCACGCACTCTCCCACCCGAGAATGCCCTTTTTCCAGAGTGCGAAGTCCGCGGGGTGTCGCTTTTCTGCATTGACTTCTACACGCGCACCTTCTTTTATTTTGTGTAAGTCAATGTTTCCGAGAATGCCGTACGCAGGAAACTTCGTGATATCAAAATACACGCCATCGGAGGTTTCGTACGCGTACCCCTTCTCGTAGAGTGTTTGAATGAGACGAATTTGATCTTGCACGTACTCGCTCGCGGGAGCGTACTTTGTCGGTGGGATGTTTCTCATTGCGTCATTGTCATCCTTGAACGACCGCATGTACGTTTCCGCCACTTCACGCATCGCAGAGAGAGAAATCGGTTTACCTTCACGCTTGAGGGCTTTCATCATCTTGTCTTCGCCCTCATCGCCATCATCGGTGAGGTGACCGAAGTCGGTGAAGTTAATGACGTGCTTCACCTTGTACCCGTTCATCATGAGTACGCGCTTCACGAGGTCGGGAAGGAGATATGCGCGGAGGTTGCCAATGTGAATGTGGTCGTACACGGTGGGACCACACGAGTACATCGTCGCAACACCGGATTTTAGAGAATGAAACTCCTCTTTTTCCCCGCTCGCGGAATTATAGAAAAAAATCGGTGGGTGCGCGGGTTCTGCTTTTTTCGTAAGGAAATTGAAGAGGCTCATGCGAGACAGTGTACCATAATGAGAAAACTAAAAACCAGAAACATGAAGCATGATATAGAAATCAAAAACAGAAACATAAAACGTGAATGGAAACCAGAAACAAAAAGCATGAATAATTCGCCATTCAATGTGAGGTGGGTTCTACACCCTGGCTTCAAGCCTGTTTTCAAATCCAGCCCTTGTGTCTGAAAAATGCAAAGAAACAGACAGCTGCGGTAATCATTACACCAATGATAATCCAAAAATCAAAAGAGTGACCAACGAGAGGAGTATTGCGTGTGTTCATGCCGAAAATGGAACTGAAAAGCGTGAGCGGGAATGTCGTGAATGCCATGATGGTAAAGAGTTTCATAATCTCGTTTTGTTTCGTGTAGAGCATTGCGGCGTTGGTGTCGCGGAGCGCTTCCAATGTCTCATACTGCGTTTGCGCACGGTGCTGGAGAATCAAAAACTGGTGGTGGAGACCCTTGATGTCACTCGCAAAAACGTCATTAAACGTGTGCTCAAGTGCCGTGCCGAGATCTCTAAAGATATCTTCGTGCCCGCGGAGAATGTGACGGAACGCAATGAGGCGCTTGCTCGTGTTCGCTATCTCAACAACCATCTGTTTTTCATTATTGCGAAAGATTTCCGACTCAATAGTGGCGAGTTGTGATTCAATGTAATCAAGTTTCGTAGACGCGCTGTCGTAGAGGTTATTAAAAAGTGAAATGAAAATGTGTCCTCCGCTGACGTGCTTTTGCGCCTTTCTGAGCGTCATCGCGACCTCAAATTGACGCTTAAATCTATCAATACCTTCCATTTCCTCATACTGTACAGTGAGGAGTGTACTTTTTGAAATAAAAAATTTTATTTCAAATTGATGATCGGCACCGACGCGCTTGATGGTGGGGAAATCAAGGGTAACTTTTACCGTACCGTCAATGCGCTGAACGGCGTTCTTTGGGACCACCGTCGTGAGGTCGGTCATGAGTTGCGGAGGAAGGCTTAACTCCCTCATCACCTTTTTCACCTCCTCGGGGGAGGGACTTTTCATGTTAATCCAAAGGAGCTTGCCTTGCTTGAAGCGTTCAACCATACCCCTATTTTAGCACGCACAAAAGGCCACAGAAGTTATTTTTTGTCCAAGTCGTGGATAGTGTGTCATAATGTCACGAATGGATAACATGAATCAAGAATTGGAAAATACACAAGAGACGCGTGAACGCAAAACGCAATCGTTCCTCGGTATCGGGCTTGCTATTTTGCTTGCGACGGCAACCTTTTTTTCCGGACTTCACATTGGTGCTGATACAAAATTGGAGGCGAATATCTTTTCCTTCTTTAATCAAGAAACACAGGCGGACAATACCGTAGACCTCACTGAATTTTGGCGCGTGTGGAATACACTCAACGAAAAATTCGTCATGTCCTCAAGCACGGTCCCACTCACAAACGAGGAAAAGGTTCGTGGTGCGATTGCGGGTCTCGTAAAAGTGTACGGCGACCCGTACACCATCTACCTTCCGCCTGAGGACTCTGCGATGTTTGAAGAGGATATCAGCGGAAACTTCAGCGGTGTCGGAATGGAGGTTGGTATTCGCGACAGTGTCATTACCGTCATTGCGCCGCTACCTCTGAGTCCTGCAGAAAAGGCAGGGCTCATGGCAGGTGACAAACTCATCAAGATCAACGATACGACAACGGAAGACATGAGTGTTGATGAGGCGGTGCGCATCATCCGCGGGGAAAAGGGAACGGAAGTGTCATTCACCGTGTACCGTGAGGGCGAGGAAGAGTTTTTGGACATCAAGGTCGTCCGCGATACTATCACCATTCCGACGAGTAAAACCGAGGTGCGAGGCGACGTGTTCGTTATCACTCTCTACAGTTTCAACGCCATCTCGGAAATGGAAATGCAAAAGGCACTCCGTGAATTTGTGCGAAGCGGCAAGCGGAAACTCATTCTTGATCTCCGCGGAAACCCCGGCGGGTACCTCCAGAGCGCCGTTTCAATCGCGAGCTACTTCCTTCCGTCGGGAAAAACGATTGTCCGTGAAAGTTTTGGAGAGGGAATGGAAGAGGAGGTCTACCGTAGTTCCGGACGCGAACTCGGAAAGTTTGCACCGGAGAAGTTTGTTATCCTCGTGGACGGCGGTTCGGCGTCAGCATCGGAAATTCTCGCGGGTGCGCTCAAGGAGCATGGCGTCGCAACCCTCATCGGGGCACAGACCTTCGGGAAGGGATCGGTGCAGGAACTGGTGAATTTTGATGAAGGATCATCGCTCAAGGTCACCGTCGCGCGATGGCTCACGCCGAACGGCACGTCCATTTCTGAAGGCGGGCTCACGCCGGACATCGTTGTGGAGCGAACTGTAGAGGAACGTGAGGAGGAGAAGGACCCGCAGATGGATGCGGCGCTTGAATTCCTCGCAAAATAGCTCATAGACACGCTCATAGTGATTTGTGCGGCGGTCTTCGGACGTTCTCTAGAATTGAGGTACCCCGTGTGCTATCATGGTGCCTGTTATTTTGTTAAAGATTTGAATGTATGAAAGTCATCCTCGTACGAGATGTCGCTCGCCTTGGGCGTCGTAACGAAATCAAAGATGTTCCCGATGGGCACGCGCTCAATTTTCTCATTCCGCGAAAGTTGGCGGTTATTGCGACACCTCAGGAAGTGAAACGGCTTACCGAGGAGGTTCAGAAGCACAATGCCGCACATGGAGAGTCCGTGCGCGCATTTCTGCAAGCATGTGAGACGCTCAAAAGCGAGCCGGTGACGTATGAGGTAGAGGCGAGCGAACAGGGGCAACTCTTCAAGGGTATCAACGAGCGAGACATCGCTCTCATGCTCAAGGAGCGCAAGGGAATCGTGCTCCATGAGAACACGATTAAACTCACCCACCACATTAAGTCCGTGGGCACCCATGAGGTACACCTTTCCTTTGAGGGGCACGAGGGAGTTTGCACACTACACGTTGTTAAAAAATAATCATGGCAAGCATCAAACAAATACTTATCGTCCTCGGAGTCTCTGCACTCCTCATCCTCGCAATTGGATGGTGGTTCCAGAAAAACAATCAACCCGCCGAACTCCTCTTGGACACTGACACAAAACTTGAAGGACCGATATCACCCGAAGAATTAAAAACAAGTAATCCCGCAATAACAAACACTATGAACAGAATTGCAATAATGAAGACGAACCTCGGCACCATTGAACTTGAACTCTTTGAGGATACGATGCCGATCACAACAGGCAACTTCATTAAACTTGCAGAGGAGAAGTTCTACGACGGTATTAAATTCCACCGTGTCATTGACGGTTTCATGATTCAGGCGGGAGACCCAAACACAAAGGGCGATAATGTCATGACGTACGGTACGGGAGGTCCGGGGTACACCATTCAGGATGAATTTGTTGAGGGAGAGAACCTCAGTAATGTTCGCGGTACCATTGCGATGGCAAACACCGGACAGCCAAATTCAGGCGGAAGCCAGTTCTTCATTAACACCATTGATAATACCGGTCTTGATTTCAACAAAGAGCCGTACAGCTCAAAGCATCCTGTCTTTGGACGTGTCATAAAGGGGATGGATGTCGTTGACGCGATTTCAGCAACCGAAACGGGTGCACGTGACCTTCCGGTTGAGTCGGTTATTATTGAGTCGGTTACAATCACCCCAGCTCAACAGTAATAGAAAATAGTGAATAGAAAACAAAAACTGCCGGCACAATGTGTCGGCAGTTTTTGCTGTTATCGCATTACGCAACAACTGAAACTCTCTTCTTCATGACGACGCGTCCGTCAAAGTTTGTCTTTCGCATGGTGCCGAAGGACACTTTTCCTGCTTTTGCAGCGTAGAGGGTATGATCTTTGCCGACGTTCACGTTCTTTCCGGCTTCAATCTTTGTACCGCGCTGGCGCACAATGATCTCGCCCGTTTTGACCATCTGCCCATCACCGCGCTTCACACCGAGGTACTGTGCATTTGAATCGCTTAGGTTTTTGGCGGTACCGCCGGCTTTTTTGGTTGCCATACTGTTTTATCTTGTGCTATGCGGGTGCCCGCACGGTTACTGTATAATTGTGGCGATGAGTATACAAGAACTATCGGCAAAATTCAAGGGGATTCTCAAAAATACCGACTACCTCCTCACCGCACTCATTGTGGTGGTTTCGTTGATTTCTTTTGCGCTGGGAAGACTGTCGGTGGAACGTGAAATTGTGGGAAAAAACGACGCGTACGCTCAGTTTTATTCGGGTAATGGTGGAAATACGCTCATTTCGACAAGCGCACCTATGACGTCCGGGGAGGAAATGAATATCGCATCACCAACAGCGGCGCAAGGGTACGTTGCCTCAAAGAGTGGTACGAAATACCACCTTCCGTGGTGCGGGAGTGCAAAACAGATAAAAGAAGAGAATAAAATATGGTTTGCGACGAAGGAGGAGGCGGAGAGGGCGGGGTATAGTCCCGCATCTAACTGCAAAGGCATCTAGATGCATACCTTGAAATTTTTGTAACTCAAGTAACTTCATAATTTTACTGCCATGACTTTAATTATACGCTATAGCAATGAACTAAAATCAACATATGCAATGTATGTTTCAAAAAAATTCAAAAAATATATACAAAAATCACTCACCGTCTGTCGTAGTACCCGAGGAGGTGTTGCTTTACCTTCTTCACGATGTCCTCAAGGCTCGTCTGTGACTTGATGATGTACTCGCTACCTTTTTCTTCAACGCCGAGTGTGATGTTTGCCGCATCGTCGGCGTTCGTGAGAATGAGCACATGCACATTCTTTCCCCACACATCTCGCCTGAGTCTGCTTAAAACTTGGTGGCCGCTCATTTTCGGGAGTCCGAGGTCAAGGAGAATGAGGTCGGGGTGGTCGGCAAGCGCGCGCGTGAGCCCTTCTTCGCCATCTTCCGCACTGATGGGCTGAAGTCCGGC
>CAZBMV010000002.1:12952-78436 GCA_964493145.1 uncultured Candidatus Saccharibacteria bacterium | reverse complement strand
TGCCCGTTCATGACTGGCATATCAATATCAATGAGAATGGCATCGGGGTGGTTCGCAAGTGCCACCTCCACACCCTCACTCCCGTTTGTTGCCTGAAGTACATCAAGACCCGCGACGCTAAACGACTGCGCGTACATATCCCTAATAGCGGCGTCGTCTTCTACGATGAGTATGGTTGCTTTGTTCATAGTTTAACCAGTATACCATCTATTTTTATCACCACGATATTTCTCCTTTTCCATGCGCAATGAGGTACGCATTTGTTTTGCTGAAGTGTCGGCACCCGAAAAAACCATTATGTGCTGAGAGCGGGGAAGGGTGTGCGGCGGTGAGGACGAGGTGCTTTGTCTCGTCTATGAGCGTTCGCTTACCCTGTGCGTACTTGCCCCAGAGAAGAAAGACAACGTGTGTATTCTTTTCCGAAATTGCGTGAATAACAGCATCGGTAAATTCTTCCCACCCCCACCCTTGGTGTGAACCGGCAATTCCCGCATGGACGGTGAGTGTCGCATTGAGGAGGAGAACTCCCTGCACGCCCCAGTGCGTGAGGTTACCGGTCATGGGAATGGGCGTGCCGAGGTCATCGCGAAGTTCCTTGTGTATGTTCTTGAGTGATGGAGGAATGGGGATGTCGTCGTTAACGGAAAAACAGAGTCCGTGTGCCTGATGCGGTCCGTGGTACGGATCTTGTCCGAGTATCACGACGCGCACCGCATCAAAAGGGCAAAGTTCAAAGGCACGGAAAATGTGTTTCGGTGGAGGATACACAGGAACACCACTCGTGTACGCGGTGCGCACCTTTTCGGTAAGAAGTTTAAAGTATGGTTTTTCAAACTCTTCACCGATTGCTGTCTTCCACGAATCCTCAATGTGTACGTCCATGCAAATATTGTATAGAAAGAGATGCTCCTACGCCATGGTATGCTTACACGTATGATTGTCATAGATATAGAAGCGACGGGAACCGAGGCGGGGATTCACTCAATTGTCTCGCTCGGGGCGGTTGATTTCAGTGACCCAATCAATCGTTTCTATGAAGAGTGTTGCATGTGGGAAGGTGCACACGTTATGGATGAAGCACTTGAGGTGAATGGATTCACACGTGAAGAGGTTACCGATGCGACAAAGCCTTCAGAGGGTGAAATTGTGCGCAAGTTCTTTGAGTGGTCTCAGCACATGGCTGATCGTACCCTCGCAGGGCAGAATGTCTCATTTGATAGAGATTTTCTAAAAGCGGCATGCAGGCGTGAAGGGCTTCCGTGGGATCTCGCACACCGCACCATAGATACACATTCGCTCTGCTACATGCACATGGTGGCGCACGGCGTCACACCTCCTACAGACCCACAGCATCGTCGCTCTGCGCTCAATCTTGACGCCGTACTCAACTACTGTGGCATACCCGATGAACCAAAACCACACAGCGCACTCACCGGTGCACTCTCGCATGCCGAGGTCATCTCGCGCCTCCTCTATGGGAAAAAATTACTCCCAGAATTTGAACAGTATGAGGTCCCGTGGGCGTGACGTCGTGGTACAATTTCACCATGGCATTCAAAAAAAAGAGCACCTCAGCGAAAAAATTTAATTTAAAAAAGGATGATCGGAACATGCACTGCAGGGTCATGACCGATCTCTTTGAGAGTGATAACGCGGTTCAGTCGTGGCGCATCTTCCGCATCATGTCGGAGTTCGTGAACGGATTTGATGTTCTTCGCAAATACAGCACCGCCGCCACATTTTTTGGAAGCGCTCGCCTCACCCCTCGTGATCCGGTATACAAAGCCGCAGAGTCGCTCGCCGCAAAACTTGCGAAAAAGGGCTTTACAATTATTACCGGCGGAGGCCCCGGTATCATGGAGGCCGCTAACGTCGGCTCATTTAAGGTTGGTGGTAAGTCCCTCGGTCTCAACATCGTGCTTCCCACAGAACAAAAGTTGAATCCGTACGTCACTGAGTCAGAAACGTTCCACTACTTTTTTTCTCGCAAGGTCATGCTCTCATTTGCCTCCGAAGTCTACGTGTACTTTCCGGGCGGATTCGGAACACTGGATGAACTGTTGGAGATTGTCACCCTCATCCAAACAGAAAAGATTGCCCGCATCCCCATTGTGCTCTACGGAAAAGATTTTTGGGCTTCGATTCTTGAATTGTTTGATAAAAAGTTACTCAAGCAGTATAAGACCATCAGTCCTGAAGATATGGATCTCTTCCATATTGTGGATTCGGTTGATGAGGCGTACGAGTACATCGTTGCGCACGTAGATTTAGCGGCACCACGTCAGATATAGTACAGCGTATGCGATCATCATTTTCACACACACCGTTACAAAAAAGTGATGCGCAGTCATCGCATGCCGGCGAGTATGTGACGCATATCGCGAAGGTCATAAAAAATCGCGACTACGCTGCGTCGGAATCATCACTCGCCATAAGCGCAGATACCGCATATCAGAACCACATACGCTCCACACTGCGTCGCTTTTCCGGCGTACATCACGTCGTTCTCGTGGGTATCGGCGGTTCCAGTCTCGGAACAGAAGCGGTGTACAGCGCGCTCAAGACCGACAAGAGCCCGTCACTCCTCGTCATGGATACACTTGATGAAGAAAACATTTCTGCGTTCCGCGCACGCCTCGCTACGGTTTCAAAGGTAAAAGATATCGCCGTCGTTATCATAAGTAAGTCAGGTACGACGACGGAAACGGTTACGAATGCAACGTGTGTTCTGCAGCTCTTTGAAAAGAAATTCGGAGAGAAGTCGCGCGCACAGGTGGTGTTCGTGGGTGATGAGGGAAGTGCGCTCGTCACCATGGGACACGAAAAGAACGTGTGCACTCTCACCCTACCTTCATCAATCGGAGGCAGGTATTCCGTTTTCACCGCCGCGGGCATGGTACCGCTCACGCTCCTAAAGATTGACACAGAAAGTTTTCTTCGCGGAGCACGGAATGCATGCACGAAAAAAAGTTTTGCAACTATTGAGAAGCGAGCGTCTGTACTCGCTCGTATGGCAGCGCAGGGAGTACACACGGTAAACTTCTTCACCTTCAACAAGCGCCTTCGCACGGTCGGACTGTGGTATCGCCAACTCCTCGCAGAGAGCATCGGGAGACACACGACAGTAGACGGTAAAAAATTTATCAACCACCTCAATCCTACCGTCACCACAGACGCAGACCTCCACTCGGTTGCCGAGCTCTACCTTGGCGGCTACAGGGGTGTGTACACACGCTTTGTACTCGCTCCTGAGTTGGGTGCGACATCGGTACCCAAGAACCACTGGCTCGTAAAACACGTGCCTCACCTCGGAGGAAAGCGTGTGCCAGAGATACGGGGAGCAATTCGCACCGGTGTTCTCAAAGCATACGACGAGCAGTCGTTGCCGTACGAAAAAATTGAACTCGCATCGGTAGACGCCGAAGAAGTCGGTACGCTCCTCACCTCACTCATGTGCGAAATGATGGTTCTCGCACACCTCCTCAACATCAATCCGTTCATACAGCCAAGTGTTGAGTCATACAAGTCCCACACACGATCGGCACTCACCAAGTAACGTATGTACATCCTCTTTGACATCGGTGGAACAAAAACGCGGGTCGCCGCGAGTGATGATCTCATGACGGTTTCCGACATTATTAAGTTTGACACCCCACTCACGTACCGAGAGGGAATCGGAGCGATTGTGAACGCCATTGAGTCGGTGAGAAAAAATCAACAGATTACCGCAATGGCGGGAGGTATTCGCGGGCCACTCAATCACGAGAAGACCGGCATTGTGAGTGAGAAAGTACTCAGTGATTGGGTCGGGCGTTCTCTAACCACCGACCTCGGCGGAGTTTTTGGTGTTCCCACGTACCTTGAAAATGACACGGCCATCGTCGGTCTCGGCGAGGTCGCATTCGGGGCGGGGAAGGGGTACAACATCGTCGCGTACCACACGGTGAGTACGGGAGTCGGAGGTGCACGATTTGTCAATGGAAAACTTGATGTCGTGAGTGTTGGATTTGAACCGGGACACCAAGTGCTTGATATTGACCGCACGCTCCTCGGGAATCACATCCCTCCGACCCTTGAAAATCTAGTATCGGGCGCTTCGCTTGAACGACAGCGAGGGGTAAAACCATACGAAATACCGCAAGACGATCACGTGTGGGATGAATTGGCAAAATACCTGGCTTCGGGCCTAAAAAATACCGTCGTCTACTGGTCACCGGATGCCATTGTTCTGGGCGGATCTATGATTGTGGGCGATCCGCGTATCTTCCTTGACCCAATTGTAAAGTACACCACTGAAGCGCTTGATGGCCTCTTGCCATGCCCTCCCATTGTGGACGCGATGCTTAAAGACGAGGGTGGAATCTATGGTGCAATGGCACTCATAAAGCAAAAAACAACACAATAATTGTGTATTATTGTCAATATTTTTACTAAATAATATGGCTCAAAACCTAGCCATCAAATAATTTGACAACAGTCCATAGTTGTCATTTAATTTGACTTTGCGCATCAAAATGGTATACTAATTAGGTAAACGGTTTCGGCCGTTTTTTGTATTACCGGCTTGTAATACATTTTGTTCGATAAGACCCTTGGCTTATATTATCTAGTTTACTTACGGCAGTTCTTGCCGTATCTAACGTGGTAGTGCCGGTTACGGACACTGCCTATGGGCACATTGCAACAAAGGAAGACCAAGTCACTGAGGAAGGGCTGACGGGAACAGACACTGAACTTGCGGTGCGTTCCTACTTCAGTGACATACCTGTCATGATTCAAATCGCGCGTTGTGAATCTCACTTTAGACATACGCTCGCTGACGGTACCGTTCTTCGGGGGAGAGTAGATCCGGCCGACACCGGTGTGATGCAGATAAACATGCGTTACCACAGTGCGAAGGCAGAGGAGCTCGGACTTGACCTCACCGATATGTACGACAATATGGCGTATGCTCGTGATCTCTACCTACGACAGGGTACGAAACCATGGAATGCTTCGTCACCTTGTTGGTCACATACCATTGCAATGCGTTAGTAACAAAAAACTCCCCGGAGGGGAGTTTTTTGTTACCTAACGACAAGACGTTACGATCACAGTTTCCACGAATCACCGGTACCATACGCCACAACGTAGAGAAGACCACCCATGATGGAGAGGTTCTTCATCGCCTGTGTCATGTCGTCAACAGTGTTGTGTACAAACACAACGGTGAGGAGGGTAAAGACGAAGAGTGCCATTGCACACTGTTCCGTCCTGTAGCCGAGGATAAGCCCCGCACCTCCCAGGACTTTCACGAGGACAACAATCCACGCGAGGAGACCTGCGACAGGGAATCCAATTTTTTCAATCATCCCCGCAACACCCGCAACTCCGTATTCGCCAAAAATCATTGAGAGACCGGATACGAGGAATAGGAGGCCGATGAGTATGCGTCCAACAAGTATTCCGTGTGTGCGTACACATGCACGTTGTGCATCATTCATATGTTTTCTATACTTAACGAGTAACGTGGCGGACGTACTTCACATTCGCCACTATACTAAGTATATAGCACCATGGAGGCACATATTGGCAAACGATACAAACACTACAAGGGAAGGGAGTACACGGTGCTCACAATAGCGCGAAGTGAAGCCAATCCGAGTGAATTCCTCGTTATCTACAGGGCTGAGTACGATGCTCCCGATGTGGGCTTCGGTGCCGTGTGGGCACGAGAGCGAAGCAACTTTGAGGGGAAGGTGGTCGTCAATGGTGAGGAAAAGGAACGGTTTACGCAGTTAGACACCTGATATGAAAATCGGCTTTTTTGATTCCGGGCTTGGCGGCATCACCATACTCTCTGCGGTGCGCGAACTCATTCCCGAGTACGACTACCTGTACTTCGGCGATACCGCGAATCTCCCGTACGGTGATAAGACAGAAGAGGAAATACACGCGCTCACGTACGCCGGCATCAAGAGACTCTTTGATAGCGGAGCACTCCTTGTCATTGTCGCGTGCAACACGGCATCGGTCTCGTCTGTGCGAAAGTACCAAGACGAGATGCTTGCGGTGGAGTACCCTGGGAGAAAGGTCTTGGGGGTCATCATCCCGACCGTTGAAACGCTCCTTGATTCAGGCGCGTCGTCGGTGCTCCTCATTGGGACGGAGCGAACCATACAATCCGATAAGTATGCGATTGAACTGAAGAAAAGTGAGGTGTCGCTCACACTCCATACGAAGGCAACCCCCAAACTCGTACCGCTCATTGAGGCGGGAGAACACAACCTCGCATGCGAGCACGCACTGCAGGTTGTTGGCGAAGTAGCACACCTCGTTGATACGGTCGTCCTCGGGTGCACCCACTACACGCTCATTAAAGAGTGCTTGCGACGCACGCATTCGCGACACACTATCATCTCGCAGGACGAAATCATTCCATATAAGCTCAAGGACTACCTCATGCGACATCCCGAAATTGAACGACAGCTCACGAGAGAGGGAAGTGTAGAGGTGGACTTGAGTGCCGAGTCCCCTACCTATAAAAAAATCATGGGAAATCTCTGCTCCCAATACCCGACATACCTGCCATGAAAATATACAAAGGCAAACAGACTCAAAGAATGAGTAAATAATTTTACTTAGCATAGATCACCTACACATAGGTGTATAGGGAATGAGCCGTGTTAAAGTATGGTAAGCGTCGCACAATATATCTTTTACGACACATACGGCAAAGCCGTTTGTGTTGTAAAAGATGACATTCTTCTGCGACTCTGTTTGTATTGAGTCGTAGAAGAATCTTTTAAGACACATACGGCAATGACGTTCGTATCGTCGTATGGATGTCATCTTCTACGACCCTGCTTGTGCGACCGCATTTGCGTCGCACATTTTTAGTTTGAACTATTTTAATAGTCAGCTACGTACCCCTCACCCGTCCACCTCACAATCGTCTTCTCGTTAATCCGTATGTCATGCATACCGTTCGTTATATTGGGCAAACTCTCAATTTCCTTAACTGCATATTCAAATGTAACCGGCTCCAACTTCCCGTCTGTACGTACAAAGAGTGCTGCAAGGCACCCTCCGGTACCACACATTGCATCCTCGCGTGCAATCGCGATGACATCCTTCGTACTGTCATTGTTGATGTACGTGGAGCGAATCTCAATGTCACTCTCCGGTGTGAGTGTTGTATCATTACTCGTACGTTTTTGTGAATTGTAGAAATTAACAACAGCCTCACGCGTCATGTATGTTTCGGTTCCCATAAATACCGACGACGCGTTATCAATAAAAACCATGAGCGATGATTGCGCACGCGCAAAAAATATATAAATGAGGATAATGAGTGCGACTGCAAGCAAAAGACGTCTCATAAGGCGAAATCACATTTCCCTACAAAAATTTGACAAACGCATGTACCTATTGTGGTAAGTATACCATAGGATCAATGTACGCATCGGTCGCCGCTACCGGAGTCGTTGCAGAACCACAGCTTGTCACCGCTTTTATTTCGTTAAATTTGCGAACGGAAACTCCCGCCTTCGCGTAAACGGTAAAGTGGAGATGCGGACCCGTTGAGTATCCCGTATTCCCCGTGTAGCCTATAACCTCCCCCGTCTTTACCTGTTGTCCGGGGCTGACACTTATGACGCTCTGGTGTGCGTACAATGTTGAGAGACCATTCGCATGATCTATGAGTGTCCATTTTCCCCATGAGTAGCATCCAGGTACCGCATCGGTGTCACCGGTTGCGCGAACAGTACCCGAGAGCGGCGCGAGTATTTTCGTGCCTCGTGGAGCACCGAAGTCCACTCCGGGGTGGTACGCACGTCCTCCATACACTGATGAATTTTGCTTTGCAAATTCAGTTCCGCCAAAGAGTTGCGTAATGATAATTTTTTCCAGTGGCCAATTAAAGACGGGCGTTCCTTTTGGCGGAACGGTGTTCGGATCAAGAATGAATTGAAGTCGTGATTCAAATTCACGCATTTCCTTGAGAACAATCTCATACTCGGCTTTTTTCTGTGCGAGCAGTTTTTGATACTCCGCCTCCTCGTTCTTCGTTGCGACGAGTAATTTTGATTTTTCCGCCTTGTTGCTGACGAGGACGGAATTTTGGTCGGAGTACTGCTCTTTCAGTTCTACAAGGTCTTCACGCTTCTGTGTTTGGGTCGCGTACTGTGAATCAAGGAGTGTCTTTTCTTCCACGAGCGTGTTGACCTTGCTTCGCATGATGTCCCGTATGCGCTCAAGTTCATCAATGGTCCCCCAAAAATCAGAGAGAGTGTCGTACGTGAGGAGAACCTCAACGATGCTGTCGTTGTCGGTTTCACTAAGCGCTCGGAGCGTTTCTTCAATTGCCTGTCGGTTGAGTGAAATACTCTTCTCAGTTTCACCGATTTCAATCGTGAGTTTATCTATTTCAAGATCGGTCGTACCGATTTTATTTTGCGTGTACGCAATATCCGCCTGTACCTTCTTTCGTTCCAATTCAAGTTGAGATATCGCTTTTTGGAGTGTGTTTTTTTCACTCCCCACCTTCTGCAGTTCGGACTGATAGTTCGCAATCTCCTTCTCAATTTCTTGCAAACGACTGTTCCGGTCGCTGATTTGGTTCTTCAATGAATCTATCTCGGAGACAGCGGACGTTATGCCTATGTGCGCCGAAAACACCATGCAAATGATGAGTAGGCCCGTAACGCCGTACATAAAAAATTGATACGCAGATGTGCGTGAGTTCATACAAAAAAGCATCGCATACGTAATAGAATTACGATGCTCTTAAAATTGTATCACATGCGGTGATAACCCTCTTATAGGACTCAGCTGAGCCAAGGATTGCAATAACCGTGAAAGGGTCGGGTGAGCGTTCCCTACCGGTAAGTGACACGCGAAGGGGCCAGAGCACTTCTCCCTTCCCCACCTCACACGCGTAATCCCACAGGTACCCCTTCGCAACTTCTGCGGTGAGTTCCTCGGGCATCGTTGCAATAATCTCCGCAATTTTCTGAAGCCGTGACAGGGTATCCTTCGGCGTTGCGTCATTCTTCCACTTAATCATGTGCGCATCGGGATGTGGCGCGATGAACGCAAAATCGTACTCACCTGATGCAAAATCATTGGTGATATCCAATCCGATACTGCTCCGCTCACGGATGAGAGGGAAAATTTTTTCCATACGTAGATCGCTGTACTGCGGGAGCGATGCGACGCTCTCGGGAATGAACGCACGTGCGTACTCGCGAAATGCATTCGCATCACGTTTCTCCAGGTACTCCTTATTAAACCACTTGAGTTTATCAATGTTGAAAATTGCACCGCTTTTCTGTACACCGGAAATATCAAAAACCTTCACAAGCTCGTCAAGGGTGAAGAGTTCCTGATCGGTTCCCGGGTTCCATCCGAGGAGGGCGAGGTAATTGATGAGCGCTTCATGGAGGTAACCCTGTGATTCATACTCGCTCATCATGACCGCACCATGGCGCTTTGAAAGTTTTGAGCGATCAGGTGCGAGTATGAGCGGGAGGTGTGCGTACGTCGGACGATGTGCGCCAATAGCTTCCTGAATGAGAATTTGTCTCGGTGTATTTGATATGTGGTCCTCGCCACGGATGACGTGCGTCACACCCATTTCATGATCATCAACAACGACGGTAAAGTGGTACAGCGCATCATCAAGTGAGCGTGCAATAACGAAGTCACCAAGTTCGGTTGTATCAAATGAAATTTCACCACGTATTTCATCGGCAAACGAAATGGTCGTATTTGGATTTTTAAGACGTACAACTTCAACAAACTCACCGGGTCGCATTTTGCTCTCCTCCTTGCTTACGTACGCACTGCCGTTTGCAACCATTTTCTCAAGGTACGTTCTATACATCGCTCCGCGTTCTGACTGCCGATAAAAGCCATCCCAGGTGATACCAATTCGTTGAAGCCCGCTCACAATTTCTTCTTCAAACTCTTTTGTGCTGCGTTCTTTATCGGTATCCTCAATGCGTAGAATGAACTCACCTTTATTATGGCGCGCAAAAAGGTAATTGAAGAGTGCGGTACGTACCGTTCCGATATGGAGGTGCCCCGTGGGACTCGGTGCCATACGGACCACTACCTTCCGCTCATGAAAAATTGACATAATCAGTAAATGTGTTCTTTTGCAATATCTAAAATAAGGGTTGTCATGTGTTCCGCCGTATCCGGTCGCCCGAATGACCGAGCGGCGTTTGCCATACTCGCATAGATATCATCATTTTGCATAATACGGTCAATTTCAGCCCTAAGCAAGCCATCGGTAAGGTTCATTTCCTCCATGACGGTCGCCGCTCCGGACCGTGCGTACGTGTACGCATTCGTACGCTGATCATGACTAATTCCCTCGGGAATCGGAATGATAATTGAAGGCTTCCCGTTGAGGGCTATTTCGTATATGGATGTGCTTCCCGCTCGCGAAATGATGAGTGACGCCTCGCGATATGCTCCGCTCAGTTCTTCTGCTCCCAAAAACGGAACAGGGTGGTAGTGCTGGCGTCTGTCGGCGTCGGGGATGAGATTGTCCGCAGAAAGTTTGCAAATTTCGTAGTTCTTCTTCCCTGTTTGGTGAAGAATGGTGAAATCGTTGAGGAGTTCATCAAGCGAGTCAAGGATGAGTTCGTTTACCCGTTCCGCACCCTGTGAACCACCGACGACGAAAATAACCGGTCTGTCACTCACAATGCCCAGTTGCGCTTTCATTTCCGATGAGGGCTCACTAAGGAGTGCTCGCCTAATGGGAATGCCCAGTTTATACACCTGTGCGCGTGTTTTTGGCATTACGATAGAATCGTACGCAATGACGATGGCGCGTGCAAAGCGTGCTGCGAGTCTGTTTGCTTTTCCCATGACCGCATCTGATTCATGGATGACGATAGGAATGCGCAAAAAAGCTGCGGCGAGTATGACGGGAACACTCGTGTACCCACCCTTGCTCACGACGACGTCGGGGTATATGGCGAATAACTCAAAAAATGCGGTGACGGAACCAGCGAATGTCTTGAACGGGTCAACAAAGTTGTGTAGTGAAAAGTAGCGTCTATGTTTTCCCGCCCACGTTTTTACGTACTCAATTCGCTCCGAGGCGAGCGCATCAGTGTCGTACATTTCAGGTCCCATGTAGTAGAGGCGCGGTGCTTCCGGAGCATCATTCATTCGCTCTGCGAGTGCAATGAGCGGGTAAAAGTGACCTCCCGTTCCGCCACCGACGAGCGCTACTCTGATCTCGTTGTTGTTTCGTTCCATGTTGCTCACAAATTATATCACGCTACAGTGCACGAGGACGTTGGTATTTAGACACGCTCAGAACAATACCCACCGCACCAAGCGTCATGAGAAGTGCGGTGCCACCATGACTGATGAAAGGAAGCGGAAGACCGGAGAGCGGTGCGAGTCCAAGCATTGCCGCGATGTTGAGGAACACCTGTGCAGAGATCACGGTGATGATGCCGACAACAAGAAGCATGCCAAAGAGGTCGGGTGCGTGCGTTGCAATGCGGTACCCACGCATCGCAAACGCGACAAAGAGGAGTATGAGTACCGTAGATCCCGCGAATCCGAATTCTTCAGCGTACACCGCAAAGATGGAATCACCGATTGGTTCCGGCAGGTACTCAAACTTCTGTATACTCTGACCAAAACCTCTCCCGGCTATACCGCCTGAACCGATGGCGATGAGGGATTGCTTGATTTGGTACCCTGAGCCCTGCGGGTCAAGGTTCGGATTGATGAACGTCTGAATTCTGTCCATGATGTAGTCGCGGCTGAATGCGAGTACGGTGATGAGGAGTATGCCCACGAGTCCCATGACGATGACATCTCGCACACGCCCGCCTGCCGCAATAAACATTGCGAGCGCCGCGGCGACCATGATGAGGAAGGTGTCGGTGTCGGGCTGGAGGAGGAGTGGAATGGCAACGAGTGCAATGCCTCCGATGAACGGGAGTGTACCCTTGAGGAAACTGTGTATGTACGGCTTCACACCGGAGAGCCACGTCGCAACGTAAATGACAAAGCCGATTTTCAAAAGCTCGGCGGGCTGAAGCGTGAGCGAGCCAATCTTAATCCAGCGTGTCGCACCCCCGTGTGAAAAACCGATTACGGGAAGGAACACCGCGAGCGTGAGTATCATGGTGAAGAGGAAAATGTAAAATGCATACTGTCGCCACCACCGGTAGTGGAGGAGCGATGCGAAAAAAAGCGCAAAGCCACCGCCGATGATGCCGAACATGACCTGGTTGAGCGCAACAGACGAAAATCGCGCACCTTCGCGTGCAAGGAGCCCGAGTGACGCAGAGGAAAAAATCAAAAAACCGACAACGACGAGAAGCGCGGTGAGTATGAGAAGTGTTCTGTCAACAGAATGGTGCATACTTCAGAATGCGATGGCAAAAAGTGTGCCGACGACGGCGCAGACGAACCCAAAAATCCAATAGCGCATGGTCACCTTCTCTGCAGGCCATCCGATTGCCTCAAAGTGATGGTGGAGCGGTGCGATGAGAAATATCTTTTTCCCGCGAATTTTCTTTGAGAGGAGTTGGAGTACGTCCGAGGCAACGGTGAGTACGAGGAGGCTACCGATGATGGGAAGTATCGAGACGCCCTCCCCGCCACCAATGGTGTCGGTCATGAATGCGACAATGGTGAGCGACATGGTGAGTGCCATGATGCCCGTCTCGGTCATGTAAAAGCGCGCAGGAGGAACATTAAACCACAAAAATGCGAGAATGCCGCCGACGAGTGTTGCACAGTACGCCGCAAGGTCAATCTGATTCTGGAACACCGCAATGCCCGCGTACGCGGTGAAGATAAACATGAACGTGCCCCCCGAGAGCCCGTCTATGCCATCAATGACACTGCTCGCGTAAATCGCAATAGCAACCATGACAAAGAATGGGATGAAAAATATGCCGAGATCCACGGGGCCGTACCCGATGAGTGAGACGGTCTGCACCTCAAGTTTTTCATAAAACCACCACCCGCTCACGAGTGCGGTCATCCCCACGACGAGGAGTCGCTGTGAGAGAGGAAGTCCGCCCGCGAAGTGCATTCCCGTTCCCCTGACAACGAGGAGGTCGTCAACGAAGCCGACGAGTGCGCCGACGAGGAGCGCGAAGAGCGGAAGCCACGTCTGTGATCTGCTCAGGTAGTCAAGTGATCCGAGGCCACTCTCGGGGAAAATGAATTGAAACACCCAGAGGAGGCAGACGGTGAGGAGAACGCTTGCCCAGATGACGATACCCCCCATTCGAGGCGTGTTCGTATCTCGCTTTTTGTGGAGTGCATCAAAGAGCGGAGTCTCGCCCCCTCCGTACCCGGCACCCTTCCCCGCCTTCTTTTTCCACATTTCGTGTTTGTACAGGTAGTGCGTCACAATCGGTGTAATGAGAATACCGATGACGAATGCAATGGCGGTTGGTGCGAGCACTTTGATGATTGTTGTTTCCATATGATTGATTATTCCGATTCACCTATGATGCGAAGACGTGCTTCTTCAACGAGGTTCACGACATCCGCGAAGCGTCCATCGTACGATGAACCGAGTACCGCAACAATGATTGGACGATTGAGTCCTACGTTCACCGCGACGACGAGGTTGCCTCCCGAGAGGAGGGTGTAGCCGGTCTTGGACGCAATGAGTCCTTCCAACTCATTGATTGCGGTGTTTGTGTTTTGCGCGGTGTGGTACTCTCCGCGCTCGTTCGTGATTTTCGTAACATCCATCTTTGTGAGCGCGACCGCATCTTCACTGTGCGTGATGACATATTCCATGAGAAGCGCAACATCACGTGCGCTCCCATACGCGCCCGCCTCGTGTTCTGAAATATCAAGTCCGGTGCTGTTGAAAAAACGTGTTTTAGAAAGGCCGAGTTCGCGCGCCTTCACATTCATTGCGTGAACAAACACATCTTCCGGTGCATCGCTGTAGAGAACCGCACCCGCTTGCGCACTCAGTGCCACCGCGCCGTCATTAGATGAGGTGAGGAGGGTGAGGTCGGCAAGATTCTGCATGCTGAATGTCTCACCATCTGTGAAACCGCTGTCACCCTCCTCCCTGATGGCATGTTCCGATATCGCAACCGTTTCATTCGGATCAAGCAGTTCATACGCAACGAGTGCAGTCATGAGTTTTGTAATGGAGGCGAGTGGGTGGCTCTCGTCAGCATTTTTATTAAAGAGTACTCGCTGTTTTGCAACGTCCCACACAAATGCGCTCTGCGCTTCAATGGAAATATCCTCAAAGGCACTCATCTTCGTGTGTATGTTTTGCTGGGGTACCGCGGGGAGTGTTTCAACGCGCACATCAGGAACGTGTGCGGTCGTGAGCGCGCTCGTTGCGCCGATGTACGTGACACCGAATACAAACACGAGGAGTAGGAGCGCAACTGAAAGTTGCGGAATGACCGGTATGGGCGAGGTGGCACCATTCATCAACCGGTCATCCGTGGTTTCAAGAGCACGCTCTCCCTCTTCATTCATGTGTATTTCAGTGTCGCGCATACGTTTATGGTGTTTCCGGTTGCGTCGTTTCGTCTACTTCAACATTTTCACGCTCAAATGCATCAAGTGCATTCATGACATCGCTCCACTCGGGGAGAGATTCTCGTGACTGAACACCGAGGTGGTTGAGAAGTGTTGTCGTAATGGCGTACGTGTATGAGCGCGCGTCAGTTGGGTGTGGGCGTCTTTCAATGAGACCGCGAATGAGGAGGTTCCTGAGTATGAATGTTGAGTTCACGCCACGAACGCGATCTATCTCAACGCGCGAGAGTGGTCCGCGGTACAGGATAATGGCGAGCGTCTCGGCTCCCGCTTTGCCTATATCTCCTCGGAGTTCCTCTTTCCGCACCTGTTCAATGAGGTCGCTCACCTCCGGTGCGGTCACGAGTTGTACGGTGGTATCGGTTGCGGTGAGGCGAATACCACGGTTGCCGAGTGCAATTCGCAGCGATTCAAGAGCACTGTTGAGTACGTCGGGAGTTACGCCGAAAATCCTTTCCAGCTCGTCTTTTCGTACGGGTTCAGTTTTGTAAAACAAAACAGCCTCAATGCGTTGCTCAAGTTCCATAGGTACAGTATATCAAAAAATCATCAAGAAATACGCGCTATTTCTCCTTAATGTGGGAATAAAAACACTTGAAATTTACTGATAGCGTGGTGTAGTATTTCCCTCACGTTCAATTTCAATGTCACAAAAGTGCGACGATTGTCGCACGAGAATAGTTCCCTGCTTAACCATCTCAAGTACCGCGAGAAATCCGACAATAATTGTTGTCCGCTCTGTTGCGTTTCCTGTGAAGTCCTTAAATTTGCAGGAGATTTGTCGCTCAATGCGCTCTTTGAGTCGGTCTATCATGGTTTCCAGTGAGACGACCGTTCTCACCTGTACCTTTGGCTTTGCAACCTTCTTTGGAAGATTGTGGAGCACGTCTGTCATTGCAATGTGGAGTGCTGAAAGATCGGTGTACCTGTCAGTAACAAACAGAGGATTTTTGTCGGGAATGAAACGGCGCTCGTACGCCGGTTTTTCTGCGAAAATTGTTTCAACAACCTTTCCTGCATTCCTGAATATTTGATAGTAGCGGAGACGCTTCTCAAGTGATTCAAGTGTCTCTTCCTCCTGCTCGGTGAGTTCAAGTACCGGAAGGAGTGATTTGGATTTAAGGAGGAGGAGTGTTGAGGCGAGCACAATAAAATCCGCCATTTCACGAAGCGGATTCTTTTCAAACCGCGCAACGTATGCCATGTAGTCATCGGTGACGGCAGTGAGTGAGATGTCGTTTACGAGAAGTTTCCGTTTTTCAATGAGATCAATGAGCAAGTCCAAAGGCCCTGAATAGACGTCGGTTTGCACACTGAAACCGCTCATTTGAACATGTGGGGTTTGCTCTACACCTGTCCCGTTCATAATGCTCTTGCGCTGCATTAAGGCACGTTACTATTGCCGTGTGCCATAGTGCAATTTTACGATACACCCACTCACATAAATTATGAATGGGATCCACGTATGTATCTTACCACGTGCGCCTATAGGCACGTACGTCGCTATCCACGCAGACATATATAAATTTAGAGTTTCTCGGCGATTTTTACGAGTAGTCGCGTCGGTTCCCCCGTTGCTCCCTTCGCAAGCTTGTCCGAGGGGACCGAGGTCATGCGTGGCGCCATGTCTATGTGTACCCAGCGCATCTTTTTGGTGAAGTGTGCGAGGAACATTCCCGCGTTAATCGTTCCCCCGTTTCGTGAGTCGCCTGTTGGGACGTTCGTGATATCGGCATAAGTACCTTTTGTGTACTGCATATACTCATCCCAGAGCGGAAGCGGTGCGACATAGTCACCTGATTCTTCTCCGAGATTGCGAAGGGTGTCCTCAAGTGCGCGATTCTTTGTCATGATGACACTCGCGTGTTGCCCCACCGCTATGAGTGATGCTCCGGTGAGTGTTGCAACGTCAATGACGAGCGCAGGGTCGTACTTCCGTGCGTAGTGGAGCGCATCTGCGAGAATGATTCGTCCCTCGGCATCGGTGTGGAGGACTTCCACGGTCGTTCCCGAGAGTGTCGTGAGTACATCCCCTGGGCGAATTGCATCTTCTCCGACACCATTTTCAACCGCGGGAATGAGTCCGACAATGTTCTTCTTGAGCTTGAGTGATGCAATGGCGCGAATCGCCGCAATGACCGCCGCGCCACCGAGCATGTCCATGTGCATTTCGTACATGGACATCCCCGGCTTAATCTGAAGCCCACCCATATCAAACGTAACCCCCTTCCCCACGAAGACAATCGGCTTCTCACCTTTTTTACCACCCTTGTACTCCACGACAATGAATCGTGGCTTGTGCTTTGATCCTTTTCCTATGCCGAGTACACCACCCATGCCGAGCGATGCCATTTTCTTCTCATCAAAAACCGTCACCCCCACCTTTGTGCCTTTGAAGATGTCTTTCGTTCGTGTCGCGAGTATCTGTGGGGTCATGTCACTCCCCGAAATGTTTCCAAGATCACGACAAAGATTTGTGTACGTCGCAAGTGTAATGCCGTGAGCAATAAAATCGCGCACCGCCGTTTCATTTTTCACCACGAGCGTTACCTCTTCAAGTGTGTACGTTGCCTTCTTGCTCTTGTACGCGGTGTGTTCGTAATCTGCGAGGATGAGGTTTTCCGCGACAGTGGCAAAAAACCACTGCTCGTCGTACTCGTGGCACTTTGTGAAATCAGCGTAGTTGAGCATAAGTGCAATGTTCGCAAGTTTGTACTTCTTTGCGCTCTGTACAACACCTCGCACCAACGTGCGGAGCGTACGGGGAGTCACCTTTGAAATTTTTCCCGATGGTATGAGGAGCGTCGTCGCATCACCCTTTTCAATAAATCGCTCAACACCTTTCTCAATGAATGAAATGTGCGTGTAGTCCCTTTTTGCTGTGCGCGCAACGTTAATTTTCATGTTCGTCGTGCTTAGAGAGGAGTGTGTCTATGCGATGAATATCACGTGGGAAGAGGGTCGCCTCCTTCACATTCGCGACACCACAGAACTTCGCAGTGAGGCGCTCAAGACCCATGCCGATGCCCCCGTGCGGTGGAATGCCGTACTTGAACGCTTGCAGGTAAAAGCCAAACTTTTCCGGATCAAGCCCCTTCTCGGCGATGCGCGACTTGAGCATCTCGTACTCGTGTACGCGCTGTCCTCCCGAGCACATCTCAAGACCGCGGAAGAGGAGGTCAAAACTGCGCGTGTACTCCGGATTCTCAGGGTCAACGTGCGTGTAAAAGGGACGCTTTTTCGTTGGGAAGTGCGTCACGAAGACGAAGTCGGAGCCGAGATTTTTTGCCGCGTACTCGCAGAGAAAACGTTCGTCCTCCGGCTCAAGGTCCGGCTCGCTCGTCTTATCTACCCCTGTTTCGCTCTTAATGAGTTCTTGCGCCTCCCGGAGCGTCATTGTGGGAAATGTTTCCGGTGCGAGTGGTGATTGCATACCGAGGAGCGTAAGTTCGCGTGCGCACTCTGTCGCAACGGCATCGGTAATCGCACGCATGAGTTTGGTGACGAGCAGAATGACATCGGTGTGGTCACTGATAAATCCCATCTCAAGATCGAGCATGGTGATTTCACTCAGGTGCCTCGTCGTCGCACTCTTCTCTGCGCGGAAGGTCGCGCCGGCTGAAAAGACACGCTCGAAGACGCCGACCATAATCTGCTTGTAGAGTTGCGGGCTCGTCGCGAGGTACGCACGTTCGTCGTTGAAGTACTTCACCTCAAATACCTCCGCACCGCCCTCTGCGTCTCCACCGACAAGCTTTGGCGCCTGAAACTCCGTGAATCCCTCACTCACGAGGAATGCACGATACGCCGAGACGATGGTGTGCTGTACCTTAAATATGGCGCGCTCCCGGGGACGGCGGAGTGTGAGCGGACGGTAATCAAGGAGTGTCTCAATGGAGATGTCTGATGCGAGGTCAAACGGAAGCGCTTCAGTTGCCGAGAGCGCGGTGATGCTCAGTATCTCAAGTTCAATGTCGCCGTTTTCAACATTGGGGTTCACCATTTTTTCGGAACGCGCGTGCACAATGCCATGTACGCTAACTGGTGACTCCTGGCGAAGGTCTTTTGCAGATTCAAGAACATCGGGCTTCCCAAAGATGACACCCTGAACGATGCTCGTTCGGTCTCTGAAGTCAAAAAAGGCAACCTTACCCTGATTACGAACGACATTGATGTGCCCCTGAATGAGAACTTCCTTTTCAAGGTGCTCTTTCAAATCTTTGATGAGTATGCGAGTCATAAATAATGTATGGAGAAACAAAACGCCCCTCCAGATAAATTATACGAATAATATATCTATAGGGGCGATACATGAACGACGTCGGACGTCGCTCATGCGAACCGCGGTGCCACCCTACTTCCCTGCACCATTTTGCTTCGCAAAATGGTGCAGGACGCTTTTAATTCCTCCACTCCTCGGCAGGTGTCAGCTGCGTCATTGGTTACATACAGAGTACCGTGTATCACCAAAACGTCAAGAAAATAGACAAATAAACAGGACCGACCTGTTTAAAAAGTGAAGTGTCGTACCGTGTGTACCGTATAATAACTAACGGAGTTGTGTTGCTCATATAAGGAGGTGAAAAATGGACGCGCTCAAGGAAGCAATGAAACGCAACTGGGTGGAGGTGGTGTATTCAATCGCAGCAGTTCTCATGATTGGGTATGCGTTTGAAGCGACGACTGGGTGTCTTACTGACATCCTGAGTTGCATTGAATAGAAAAATGAAACAACTTTAAAAGTCCTGTGCGCACAGGACTTTTGTTTTGCACGTCTGCCTAGGGTGACCCTAGGCGACTTGTTAGTGGAGCGAAATGCCAATTTTCTCTCGGATGTCGCGCATTGTTTTTGATGCAATTGCGTGTGCTCGTTCCGCTCCGTTACTGAGGACTCCGCGTACATCCTCATCTGTTATACCCTCTCTCTTTTCTCGCATTGGTGCGACCACTGTCTCAATGTCTTCAATGAGTGCGTCTTTGAGATTTTTGTACTTTCCTGCGTTTTCTGCGTAGAGTACCTCCAAGCTTTCTTCATCTCTAAAGAGTTTGTGAATTGCGCATACGTTCTCAGGCCGTTCACCCGCGGAGTCGGTAACAATACTCATCACCGCCTTCGCTATTTCATCCTTTGTTCCAAAAAGCGGTACGGTGTTTTTGTAACTCTTGCTCATCTTCTGACCATCAGTCCCCGGCACAATGCCGACGCTCTTCAAAATGAGTTCCTGTGGTGTGGTAAAGGTCTCACCGTACGCATTGTTAAACTTCGTTGCCGCTTCACGCGCATACTCAACGTGCTGACGCTGGTCTTCGCCGACAGGCACCACATCTGCATTGTAGAGAAGGATGTCCGCCGCCATGAGCATCGGATAGTTGAAGAGACCGGCGTTCGCCTCAAGTCCCTTCGCGACTTTATCCTTATACGCGTGCGCCTGCATGAGGAAAGGCACCGTGACGAGACACTCAAAGACCCACGCGAGTTCGGTGTGCTGAGGGACATCCGATTGCAAAAAGATGGTTACCTCTTTCGGGTCAATTCCTGCGGCGAGGTAATCGCGCACGACATTGTATGTATTTTCTCGGAGCGCGTTCCCATCGCGCATTGTCGTGAGTGCGTGGAGATTTGCAATCATGAGAAAACTCTCATACTCACCCGAGGCGTCTCTGAATGGCTTAAGCGCACCAAAATAATTTCCAATGTGAAGTGCACCCGATGGTTGCAACCCCGTAAATAGTCGTTTTTTGTTCATACGGAAATAGTACCAAATCAACGCAAAGAGCAAAAGGCAGAAGTATTTCCTCAAAACAATGGTAACGGAAGCCGGACCTCCGTTAATCTCTATCGTATGTGTACCAAATACTGTACTAATAATAAAAAAGCAGGAGGCACATCGTGCGCTCCTGCAAACTGCTCCCCGCAGTAACTCAGAACTCTACATTCAGTCCGAAGATAAAACTGAATCCACCGTCGGACGGTTTCTTTGCGACAGGTGCGGCTCCCCACACCTTGACCGACTTGGTGATATTGTAACTCAACATCGGACCGATACCAGCCCCTTTTTCACCATAGACGCCAATTCCAAAGGAGCCAATTTTTTTCTGGAAGTATCCCTTGTAGAACCAAGGATCCTCATGGTCTCCCAGGTAGCGTTCGGCAATGAAGAGGCCAACGTATTCCGCGGACGAATAATACACCCACGGGGTGATAGCATTTCTCCTTCTGTCATCGTACCAGGCGGAGCCGAGACCGAGGCCGAACTGCCAGTTGCCCTCTTTGAGAGCAAGACCGACATATGCTGACTTAAACTCCTGATCTTTGTAGGCCGAAGCCCACACGGAGTAGCCAGAATCCCCAAGGGGATTTTCCAGATACACCTGACGACCGAAGAGGTCACGCTGGCTATTCCTTCCATTGCGGTAGGTCAGTTGCACCTCCGCATAGGGTTGAAATTCGTCCACCGCTCCACCCTCATACTTCTGACCATAGTCGCTCGCATAAGCGACGTGGGTCTTCCCCACGTTCTCGGGCAGAAGTTCCTCCTCCGCCTTCGTGAGCTCTTCCGCAGTCATTGCCGGAGGGGTTGCTAACGACCTATCCCAAGTAATGGGATACATGCCTTTCGGCACGTCGTTCGACGAGGTACTCGCACACGCTCCAAAGGAGACGAGAGCGAACATCAGTGAAATGAGAATATTTCTCACTTTCTATCCTTTCTCCCGGCTCTCCGGGCAAGAAATAATCAAAAAACTAGAAACAACTAATTGACCAAGATTATATCACAAATTTTAAAACACGTCTATATACTTTCAAGGCCTATTTTGAGCCAATTTTTTAATAATTTTCTCCATACCGCCATACGGTACCAATCTAGTTTCTTGTAGGTGTATTTCACACGCTCAATTTCAGCATTTTTTGAATACGCAATATTGAGTAAGGGTGTTTTTAAATGCATGCTACTTCGGATGCCTAATGACTGAAACGATAATGTACTCTGGTGACACAATGAAAAAATAAAAACGCCAATTCTTATCAATGCTTGCCTGCCAAAGATCGTCGGACTCCTTGTACTTTTTTGCGTGTAGAGAAGGGTGACGAACGTCTGAGAGGAGATATTCAAACTGTTTGTTTGCCTTTTGCTTGAGTGCTGTGGGAAGTTTGTTGTACTGCTTGAGTGCGGTTTCAGAAATTCTAATTCGCATCATATGCTTTTAGTTTTTTCTTAAACTCGCTAATTGAGCCGAATTCAATAAACCTTCCGTGCTTAATATCGTTAAGCGAGTGCTGAATACTACGGAGAAGTTCCTTGTCAGATTGCTGGCGTTCAAGCACAATTTTATTGTCTTCTTTTGAAACAACGAGAATCTCACCCGCCTTGAGACCAAATGTATCACGAATATTTTTTGGGAGTGTGAGCACACCACGTTGATTGAGTTTGATTGTATTCATGAAACCAGTATAGCAAAATTCAGTAATTCTGCAATACTGAATTACTGAATAAATATGTGTCCTATTTCCCCACCACGAGTGGAAACTCCACAATGAACCGTGAGCCCTTCCCTTCGCCTTCACTCTCCGCTCACTGAAACTGCTCAAGGTTCTGAAATGTACCCCTTACATTCAGTTCTTTATTTCAGTGACCATTTTTGTATTTTTTAAAGCAAATACTGTATCATTTTTAAATATGAAATTATCAAAATTAAAAAAAGGAGATAAGATTGCCATTCTCTCTCCATCTTTTGCGGCGCCAGGCGTATGGCCACATATGTATGAACTCGGATTGAAAAGGGTTCGTGAAGTATTTGAGCTTGAGCCGATTGAGTTTCCTACCACAAAATTAGTCGGTGCGTCTACTGAGGAACGTACGCGAGACCTTATCAGTGCGTTTGAAAACTCTGCAATCAGAGGAGTGATTGCATCACTCGGTGGCGATGATCAAGTTACATATGTAAAAAATCTTCCTGTTGATCCATTTATAAAAAACCCGAAGCCATTTCTGGGGTATAGTGACAATTCTCACTTTGAAAACTTTTTATTTCTTAACGGCATTCCCTCATACTACGGTGCTTCCCTTTTTACGCAGTTTGCCATGCAAGGAGAAATGGATGCATTCACCATTGAGTACATTAAACACGCACTGTTTGATGAGGGTGAATTTGAGTTGAAAGCATCATCAACATACAATGACCAAGGACTTGACTGGAATGATGTTGAAAACACCAACAAACGTCGGACGCATTGTGGTAATGAAGGATGGTACTGGGATGGTATAGAAAATGCACAAGGCATTCTCTGGGGTGGTTGCATTGAATCAGTTGATGAAATGTTTCGTCATGGTGTATCGATTCCAACACATGAACAATTTAAGGATATTGTTCTTATGCTTGAGTCGTCAGAAGAAATTCCTTCCCATGACTACGTCATGCGAGTTATTCGCGCGTTCGGTGAGCGAGGCATACTGAGTGCGATTAAAGGCGTTCTTATCGGACGGCCAAAGGCGTGGGAATACAACAAGCCACACTCTGATGAAGAAAAAATTGCGTACCGGCAAGGACAACGCGATACAATTCTCAAAACGGTCAGAAAGTACAATACTGAAATTCCGGTTATACAGAATCTTGACTTCGGTCACACTGACCCGCAAATTCCAATGCCCTACGGAGGAGTCGTGAGAATTGATTCAAGCGAGAAGCGTATTTTTGCGACGTTTTGATATCAGTTCGCACTTGCAATGTTTAGAAGAAGTGGAAACCCACATTGAACCTTGAGGCATGCTTTATATTTTTAATGTTGCTGAAGGAGTGACACCTACATCTTGACCGCAATAATGTGAAAAATGTGCCAGTGTTTCTCCTTCCCGAGCGCAGTCAAGCCATCCTTTTTGTCCTCAAGGAGTTTAATAATTTTGAAATTTTTGAAAATATTTCGAATCTCATTTTCTGTATGAAAAGACATTTCGTGCCCTTCCACATTCCATGAATCGCAAACACCAAATAATTGTCCGCAAAATACACCTCCTGACTTGAGACTCAGTACAACCCTAGGAATGAGCGTATCAAAATCATTCTGTGGAATAAACGGAAGTGCATATTGTGCGTTTATCAGGTCATAAAGGTTTTCCTGAAAGAAAAAATTGTGAAATGTTTCTTTAACAAATTCAAAACGATCTGATGTAATCTCATGCGCATATATCGCTGCCTCATCGTCACTATCCATTGCAATAACGTGTTTAAAATTTTGTGTGAGTAGGTACTTTGAGTCATTCATTGAACCGGCGCCAAGATCAAGTGCAATACCTCGACACGTGACATACGGAAGCGCTTCCGTGAGAAGTTCACGTTCATTTTTTGCACACCGCACCTCAAAATATTTTTTCCAAGAAATTTTCATTTTTAATAATTCAAGCAATAACCGACCACCGGTCTTAAGACGAGTGGGCAGTTACGTTATATCACCAATACTATTTTATGCATACGGTTGACTTTTAAAAACATCTTGCTAGTATATATACATCACGACGAAAAGGGGCCCGAACGGTTAATTACCTAAGGCCCCCTTTTCTTTTCCCAATTTTGGTGCGAAGTTCCGTTTTGCTTAAGTCATCAAAATAAATGTGTGAAATCTGCTTATACAATGAAGATGCAAATTTTCTATTTGGAAACAATACTTTTTCAAACCGATTTTCCTCAATAAGAAAATCGACAAGCATTTTATAATCACCATCACCTGTCCTCATTCAGGCAAGTTAAGGACTTGTGCATTGAAATGATATAATTTTTTGCATGGATGATCTTTTAAATTATGAAAAATTAAAAGCGGATTCACACACCTTTTATGTTTTGCAAAAGCCGGTGTTTTCACCTGTTATGAATGAGCTTGTATATTTCAATGCTGAAGGTTTCAATCATATTATATTTAAGAATTCGAGACACGAACGTGATCGTGCTTCGCAAGTAATGCGCTTTAAACTTTTGCCACGAGTGATTGAACTCGTTGCGCTCTCAACTACACACCAAGAGTATGAAGAGATGTTGAAAGAATTTGTAGTGAAAGAAAGGAAATCAAAGGTTGTGAAAGCAAAACGTATACAGTACTGGGGAATCATTGCGATTATGGGTAATAGAAAAATAAAAGTAATCTTGAGAAAAATTGGGGATAATGGACTGCTACATTTTTGGAGCGTTGTGCCTGCATGGACAACAAATAAATATAGAGATATCAAATTTGTATCCACTATGAAAGGTAATCCGGATGAGGATTAAAAAATACCACCCGAGGGTGGTATTTTTTAATATGCTTGCCTTCAGCTTATGTATTAGCCGAATAGGGCTGACGCCCCACAAGCACATCAACATAATACCATGGAATACTCATTCTGCAATTAGTTACTCAGTTTCGATTGACAACACAACTTTACCTGTATACAATATACGTACATTTGGCATTAGCCACGTCCCCCGCCCGAAAGGGTGGGGATTTATGTTATATACCCAGTACTATTTTCAATTGGTTTTTGACCTTTTCAAAATCAATTGAATCAAGCGTTCCAATCTTCTTATCAAGTCTTCTGTAATCAACGTAACGTACCTGTGCAACGTTTACGGTATTTTTCATACCGTCACTGTGAGTAATTTCGATATACCACGTACCCTCAGTCTTCTTTGTTGATAGGGGTACTCCTATAAACGAAGTTTGAGAAAGTTTTTTGAGAACCAAAACTGGTCTACGAAAAAATACATTTTTGCCACACACTTCTGACCCAACATTTACACCAAATGAGCACCACCAAATTTCACGTTCTTTAAATAGCGGTGGCTTGTGAATGTGAGAATCAATTTTCTTCTTAACATTATTCCATTCGTCAAACTGTTTTTCTTACATAAAAAATTACTTCCCACTCGCATCCCCAGAAATCAGTGGAAACTCCACAATGAACCGTGAGCCCTTGCCTTCTCCTTCAGACTCGGCCCAGACCTTACCTTTCATTTCGGTAACCATTTTCTTTGCGACAAAAAGGCCGAGACCGGTGCCGGTGACGTTTACGCTGTTGGCGTTCTTTGCCCTCACGAACTTATCAAAGACCTCTTCTAGCGTTTCCTTGCTCATGCCAATGCCGGTGTCTTGAATCGTGACGTACATCTTCTTCTTTTTCACGTCGTCGTGCGCGATGACCGTCACGGTACCCTTTGGCGTGTACTTCATGGAGTTGTCCACGAGGTTCATGATGATCTGGCGCGTCTTTCCTATGTCGGCGTGAATGGTACCCTGCGTGGTGCAATCAGAACGGAAGACCATGACAAGACCCTTCTTCATGGCGGTTGGTCGCAATTCGTCCACAACCTTTCCGGCAACATCTTTTAAGCTAAAGTCGCTCATCTCGTACTTCATGTTCCCCGCTTCAATGCGCGAGACATTGAGGTAGTCCTCAATAGACATTGCCATAAATTTGCTTGACTCGGCAATACTGCTTGCAACTTCCTGCGCTTTCTCAGGTAGTTTCCCATACGATCCTTCTGCAAGCATAGACGCGTAGCCGCGAATAGAGGTGAGCGGGCTTCGGAGCTGGTGCGATGCAATGGAGACAAACTCCGACTTCATTTTGTCCAAAATCTTCAATCGCTCATTCGCCTTCGCCAGTGTATCCGCGAGTTGTGCAATTTCTTCACGCTGGGCTATTTCTCTCTTTACACTTCGCACGAGGAAGTATCCACCAATGATGGAGAAGATGAGCGTAATACTGACGAGGATGTAGTTGGTGAGTGACTCAACGAAGAAGAGTTCGGATCCGGTAATAAAGATAAGCGCAACGACGAGCGCCTGTGCCGCCGCAAGTTTGATATTAAAGGCGTGGAACTTCACGATGAGGTATGAGAGCACACCGATAAAAAATGTCATACCAAAAAGACCGTACTGCTCAATCTCAAATGCGTTATTGAACCCCATTTCATTTAAGTAGCTCGCAAAGTATCCAGTTGTAAAAAACAAAAATAAAAATGATCCTACACCAAAAGTAATAAGTAAAATTTGTTCTCTCAACTCCTCCTTGGAACGTATATAACTATATCCTCCAAATAGTAATATGGTAATAAATACAAGTAGTTCAAGTATGTAAATATAGTCCGAATAGACACCGACAGTATCAAATACTTCACAGTAAGTAAGGTTAAAAACAGAAAAATTATATTGACTAAATAAAATAACTGGTAAAAGCAAAAGTGATAATAATATTTTATAAAAATAGTGAACGTCACACCTCCTAATATAAAATATATAAAAATATAAAAATGAAAAAAATAGAACAATGTTTAAGATACCAAAGAGTGAAGAGTTGAACATTATCAAGTCACCGTTTACGCTAGTCCAACTGAGAAGGTTAATAAAGAGCCATATTGTAAAGGTAGACGAGATTAAAAGAAGTAATGCACTTAATAAATTTTTACTTTTCAAAAAAACAAAAAGCCCAATGAATAAGGTTATTATTGCGGTAGGTATATGTGAATAATAAAGCAATTGCGGAACAGTGTCCGAAAAAATTAAATATTCAGGAGGTGGTATATCAGTGCATATCATTTTAATTTGCTGGACTCATTTTAATTATATAATCATTTATACGTGATGGATAGGACCACCAGTAGAAATCTTCGGCATCGTTTTGATTAGTTGGGTACTGTCTAGCAATGAGAGGTTTGAGATTGTATTTAGAATAAATTCGTTCAATGGCTGGTTCAACAATATTATTAAGAAAATTTATTCCACTTTCCGTCTCATCAAATAAATTTTCAAACGCAACACCATGAGCGACGTAGTGTAGGTACAAATTGTAGTAATAGTCAGATGCAGAACCCTGCGCCTTAAACCATTTTGAGTTATCTAAAAGTTCAATCTCAGTATTTGAAACCTTAAAAAGCTCATGATGAAAATCTACAAGATTAACACCCTGCTTTGTTTTGCACTCTGAAAGTTTTTTCCTTTCATTTTCATGAAAGTCCAATATATCAAGTGTTGTGCATGCACCATTCTCATTTACGATACGAAGCCGACCAAGTCCCTTCTTCTCCTCATTTAGTGATACAAATAAATCATCATGGTATTCAAGAACGAGTGGCTGTGCCCCCACATATTTGGAGGCATAATTAAAAAAGAAAAACCCATGATCTGGAGTACATATTTGTCTAAAAGAAACTGTACGAGGTACACTTTTAAACTGCGGCATAAAATACTCGCCGAGCTCGTCTTCAATTTGTTTTCTCAAATCAACGTTATTCCACCTGTGATTTAATTGGGTCCGCACATCATCAAGGGATAGATGAATGTTAGATATTTCATACATATACTTTTTTGATTTCAAGATTATTTTTTAATGCATATTCAATAATGCATTTGTTGACATTATTACTGTGATTCCACCAGTAAAAATCCTCTTCGTCACTTTGGTGCTCAGGGTATGCTCTGATAAGCATTGGCATCAAACCAAATTTTTCGTGGATTCTGTTAATCGTTGGGTATACCACATTGTGTGTAAACTCATCCTCTGTCGTTCCTCCTTCGTCATAAAATGTCTCAAAGAGAACACCGTGCGCGACAAAATGTAGTAGCATGTAATAATAATAATCTGTCGCATGACCGATTGAATGGTACCAATTTGTATTATCAAAATACTCAATGCCTATATTGTCTATTGCAAGAAGTTCATGATGAAACTCAACAAGAGATTCGCCTGATTTAAGTTGACAGTCAATCAACTTCTTTTTTTCACAAGCGTGGAAATCCATACAATCAATCGTTGCATACTCTCCAGTATTAAGCGTGATTCTGAGTCTGCCAAGACCCTTCTTTTCTTCGTTAAAATGAACGAATTTATCACCATAAAATTCTTGTGCACATGGTTTAGCACCAATGTAATGAGCGGCGTAGTCTAAAAAAGAACAACCGTTGTCGGCGGATATTATTTGTCGCGTGGTGATACCAAGGGGACCACTTGAGTATTGCTGGATAAATTTATCCCCTAATTCATTTTCAATTTTGCTTTTGAGTTCAACATCATTCCACCGCTCTCTCAATTTTTCACGAGCTTCATCCAGCGACAAATAGATATTTTCCATACACGTACTCATATTTTACCACACCCATAACCACAACACGACGCTTTTACCCGCTGTGTGTGAATGTCATAATTTGTCCTAAAGTATAGAGGGCTTCAGTGCATTTAAGGGGTTACGACGGTGGGACGTTCATTTTTTGGTGGAATGGAATATTTCTCCATAGTCCTAAGTGGGAATTTCATGCGCCAATTTAACTTTTGCATCTCTGAACTCTCAATGATGTTTCTGATTTTTTCGTCCGTGAGAACATTTATTGCATTTTTATTCAGAAGTTCTTCTCGAACCCAAAATTTTCTGGAAATACTGTCTTTCAAGATTCTCAAGTGACACACCATAATATTTCATATATGCTGATTCAATCATACTTCGCGACATTGTATTGTGAGTGTTGGTATACAGATTCTTAAAACATTCAAGCCCATACTGCTCAATCAAAAACGTTGCCCATGAACCAGCGAGTGCATAGTAATATATCGCACCATCGTCCGATGTATTCAGCCAATCCTCGTCTGAAAGTTGGGTTGAAGGATAAAGGTTGATTCCTTTTGCAATACCCTCCTTCATCTTCTCAATATGAGAGCATTTGTCCCACGAGTGTCCAACTATATGTTCCGCAAGTCCTTCCTGGAGGAAGCACCACGAAAGACCCCACGGTAGACTCAGAAGATGCGTATCTTCATGTGGTCCTATTGGTTTGTGTTCAGATGTATATAGCACATGAACACAGAATTCATTATAAATAGACTGGGCATACCAATCATCACCCATAAGCTGCATTTTGAGCTGTTCATTGGGATAAAAGTAGTATGTAATCTTCTTTGTGGGAGGTACAATTTTAAGAACATTAAGTATTCTTGTGAAGCCTTCCTCTTGTGTGTGAATGATATGTTGGATTTCCCTTTCTGCTTCACTCCCATTTGTGTAGTTAAATATATAGTGTGCAGATTCGACGGCTCTCCAGTCGGGATAGTCAAGAAAAGTATGAATATATGTGGGAAGATGTTGTGGGTACATAATTGTATATAGATTATAGAATAAACAGGACAATATTTCTTCACCATCAGCGTTATTGTAACTTTATAAGGTTTAGACATTTTGACTAACTTTATAAAGTTTGATAACATGACTGATATCTACTACTACTCGCATCTAAACGTATATGAATACACGCCAAAAACTAGAGATAATTAAAAAAATGTTGGGGTTAACCCAAACCAAATTAGCAGAAAGGTTTGGTGTGTCTTTCGTCACGTTTAATAGCTGGTGGACAGAGAAATCTCACCCGCGAGCAAAAATGCGAGCATTGATAGACGAACTTTTTTTAGAAGTTACCGGACAGAAGGTAATCTCAGCCGACTTTCTGGTGGCAAAAAAACAAGCTATTCAGAAAAAGTCAAATGAATATTCAAGTGTGATAGATGAGATTTTAGATAATCCCGATGTTCGTGACCAATTCATTTTGAAGCTCACATACCACAGTAACAGTATCGAGGGCAGTACTCTTACCGAGGGAGATACAGCGGCTATCCTTTTTGATAATGTTGCGTTACCGAGTAAGAGCCTTTCTGAACAATTGGAGGCAAAAAATCATCAGACGGCTCTAAATTATTTATTTGATTATATCGCTCAAAAGAAAATAATCGATGAAGCTCTCGTTCTTAAACTTCACAGCATTCTCATGAATGGTGTCCGTTCGGACGCGGGTGTATATAGAAATCACGGGGTCAGAATAACCGGTGTTCATTTAGCAACTGCGAATTATATGAGTATCACTAAATTAATCACGGAAGTAATAACCAGAATACATGAAAAGACTGCGGACATCATTGGCGTATCTGCTGATGTTCATAGTAGGTTCGAACAAATTCATCCATTCGGAGATGGTAATGGTCGAGTTGGTCGATTACTCATGAACGCTATGCTGCTTAACGCAAATATTGCTCCGGCTATTATCCGTCAGGAACAAAAACAACTGTATTATACGTATCTGTATAAGGCACAGACAAAAGGGGACCAGAGTCAGCTTGAGGACTTTCTTTGTGAAGCGGTTATAGAAGGGTTCAAAATCTTGGACCGGACAGATGTACGACCGTGAGATGGGGTCAGCCATTATTTTTGCGAATGTATCATTCGTATATATAGATCAATTTGTTCCCCAGCATCGACCAATATTGTTCAGTGTTGTTTTCCATACTATGTAAAATTATGCGAGCATTCTAGCATGTGAGATAGGATGAAAAACAGGATTTGCAATACGAGACATTAAACAGAATCTATGAGTTCAACAAAATCCGGGATTCTTGATACACTAGATGTTGTATGAAATCACCGAAAATCACATCTGAACATTATAATATCCGTCCGTTCAAAATGGGCGATGTTGAGCTGTGGCAGAAATGGGACACCGATCCAGAAGTACAAGCGTTTATGCCAGAACCACGAAGTGTAACCCAGGACATCACGACACAATATGAGTACATCAATGAATGTGAGAATGATGAAGAGGGTTTCTACTGGTCAATTGAAACAATTGACGGGATAACAATAGGAACAGTCGCTCTCACCGAATTTAATGAGTATCACGGAGTGGCAAATTTAGGCATTGTTGTTGGCGACAAAAATTATTGGGGTAAAGGTGTTGCGACAGAAGTAATAAATGCTGTAGCGCATTACGCATTTGAACATCTGGGTATTTTCAGTATTGGTGCAGAGGTTGAAGAAGGAAATATTCCCATGATGAAAGCTTTGGAGAAAGTTGGTTTTACACAAGACGGGCTTTTTGTGTCAGCGCGTGTAAAAAACGGAAAGAGAATCAATGTCCACCATTTCAGTATTGTTAAGTAGTGGTGAATAGTTATATGAAAAGCACAAAGATAACCCCTATAAAGCAACGACATACTAGTGCCTGCGGACCGGATGTCTAAAAACTCCTTTTGACAAAACCTCTCGGATGCTCCATTAATATTTTTACTTGCAATGATTGCATCATTACGACAACCGCCCCCACACACCGCTAACCATCTACATTTTTTATTCTATTTCCTTGTCTGCTTCAACGGTGTCGCCTGTTGTGGAGATTGTATCGTCTGCAATCTGTTCATCAGATGATTCTGTGTCATCTACTAATTCCTCCTCATTTACCACTTCCTCATCTTCTGTTTCCTCAAGAGTCTCATCCTGAAAATCATCAGGATTTGTACACGTATTCAAAACGTCGTATGTTGCAAGTGCTTCATCAGAACAAAGTATCTCATCACACTCTTCTTCCCCATCACTCGGACAGGTGAATTGACAGGTCGTGTCACCATCTTCGCAACCGGTAATGTTCTTCGCGTTACGATGTGCAATCTTGTAATACCATGTATCTTCTTCTTCATTTCCGGTACACTCGCCTTCTATGCTCGGGTCACATTCCCAGACGAAACAGCTTTCAAATGTCGGGTCGCAGTCAATTTGCGCCTCCACGACGTAATCATGGAGCACCATAAAACGGTAGTACGATGCCGACACCGAAAGTACGATGAGCATCGCCATCACCCAAAAAAGCATCTTTGACTTCCCATCTACCATGTACGTAAATTATAGCACCCACACCCCATCTGTTTTATTGTTTATGCACGGGATCAAATCCAGTCTATTTCTTGTCACCCGTGAGCATGTTCTTAATACGGGCATAGAGAACGCTCGGGTAGGCGTCCCAGTTGCGTTCTCCGATATCCCTATTTGGTATGAGTTCGCAGATGAGGGGTTTGTACCCAAACGTTTCTTCCACAAAGGCGACCGCCGGCTCAAGTACCTGCTTTACGAAGTAGTGATCCTCAAGAATGTACGTTTCATACATAATACCGTGTGCGAGGAAGAGTGTGAGAAATCTTTTGTAGTGTTCTAGAATGTTTCCACGTCCATTTCTGTCTATCCACTCCGATTCATCTACAATGGTAATTCCGGTTGGATAAATTTCCCTCAGGAGTGATGTGTGTAACTCAACGAGACTCCCGTTGTTTTTTGTCATAATTTCGCAAAAGGGTTTTCCTTGTGCGTCGTCAAAATCAATCACGGTGAAATGCTCAATAATTTCGTCGGTGTTTCGTGAGATGCCCTTCACGACAGGCATTTTGCCAAGGGTGCGTTTCATTGAGTTATTTGAAACGAATTTATCTTTTACATCTTGTCCAAGCACGATGGGGAGACCGAGTGGCTGTGCCTTCTCAATGAACTTGAGCGTCTCATGGCTCGGTGTTACCACGTGGCGTGCGAGGTAGAGAATGGGAGTGTCGCCGCTGAAGTGCTCGGGAATGTCACCATTCAAAAAATCGGCGACTCGTTGTCGCAGATCGGTGTCGTTTCGTCGGCGCTGAATCTCGGCGACGGCGTCGTTTGGATTGGTAAAAAATTTTGCGGTGTTCATGTGTTGAATAGCCCTGTGCTCTGTACAGTATGACGAGAAATACGATGAAATACCATGTGCGCGTGGGAATAAAAAACTCGCCGACCGTGGGTCGGCGAGTATGTAACTCTGCGTCGGCCGTCACCTCACGTACGTGTTCATAATGTGCGTGAAGAGTTCTGAGGCGGTATCAAACCCCAGTACGTAGACAGGAGTCCAGATTGCCGCCTGAATTGCCGTGAGCGCGAGGAGAACAGCAAGCATTCGTCCCTCATTGCCAATCTCCTTGTGAAAGAAGATGACAATATGCTCCGGACCATCCCAGAACGACGCTTTGATGCAGACACCTGCCATTGCAAGGTATCCCGCAATGCGGGACTCTGCATGAATGGCATCTGCCGCTCGGCGATAACTCTCGCCGAGCGTGACGTCCTCTCCCGTGCGTGTCCAGATTGCAACAAAGGCGCACGCAACGACGATGTCAAATCCCCACATCGCCATGAATAGGCCGAACCACTCGTAGCCGAGTGCTTTGTCCACGACAATGATAAATGCCGCAGACAAAGCCATGAGCCAGTAGTCCGCCATTGTGTAGATGACGCGCTGGGCTATTATCTTGCCGACTTTGTAGCCGGCTTTCGTGTTACTGTCGTGCGACTGGATACCGAAGAAGGCATTCCAGACGCGGGTGACACGTACTGCGAAGGCTGCAAACGTGGCAGCCACACCTTTTTGGCTGCACATTTTACACCTCCTATGAAAAGATCAAATTATATGTATTTTAGCATAAAAATACACACTTGTCCAGTGCCTTCGGTAATGTGCTTGCACATTACCGAAAGTGCTTGATTTTTATTGCTACATGTGTCATTTTTTACAAAGTAAATTCGTACATTACAGTACTATCACATCACGGAGGAAATCATGAAAAAGAAACACGAATCACTTGTACTTGGAAAGGTACTTCAAAAGGTGGCACTGCAGATTGGTGCAAGGGTTCTCCTTGAGCCTGTGTGGCGCATTGCCGGGCAAATCACCTTCAAGAGCGGCAAACGGTCGTACTTTAGGTACAATTCACTTGACCTCAATCCTGTTGGTGCCGCTGATATCGCGAAGGATAAGGATTACGCGAATTTCTTTATGGCACGCATGGGGTACCCTGTTGTTCCCGGAAGCAAAACGTTTTTCCGAGATGATTGGGGAAAGGTTATCGGTGTTACCAATCGAGGAATTGATGCTGCGTACAGGCATGCGCAACAACTCGGCTTTCCGGTCATCGTGAAACCCAACAGCGGGAGCCAGGGAAAAGGTGTGGTACTTGTCCACACGAAGCAAGGATTCTATAAAGCGATGAGAGCGGCATTCAAGGATGATCGTATTGTGCTCGTGCAAAAGCCGGTATCCGGGAAGGATTATCGCATTGTGGTTCTCGATGGAAAAATTATTTCTGCGTACGAGCGTATCCCGCTCTCTGTCACGGGTGACGGAAAGATGACGGTACGCGAGCTTCTCCTCAAGAAGCAACAAGAGTTCGCTCGGGCAAAGCGCGATACACAGATTGCGTTTGATGATTCGCGCATCAAAGAAAAGCTCGCGCGAAGTGGCTACTCTCCCGAGAGTGTCATTTTGAAAGGAGAGCAAGTGTTTCTTCTCGATAATGCGAACCTTTCCTCCGGTGGCGAATCAGTCGATGTGACGAGTGTGGTACATCGCGCGTTTCGTGATATTGCCATATCGCTTACGCGTGACATGGGGCTTCGGCTTTGCGGGGTCGACCTCATGATCCATGGTGATATTTCCATGGAGCCAAAGAAGTACTGGGTCCTCGAAATTAACGCGGCACCCGGCCTCGATCATTACGCGCGTAGTGGCAAGGAGCAACAAGCGATTGTTGAAGCGTTGTACACCAAGATACTCAAAAGCCTTGATTCCTAGGTGTACCGGTGAATGCCGTGGGTTCCCACCCATGGCATTTTTTTGTATAGTATCCTCATGCTTCGCGCTGATATTCCTGAACTCGCATTGTGTACGGGTGTAATTTTGTACACACCACATTTTGATGAGATTGATCCGCTCCAGTACACTCCGATAACACATATAGAAGATACGCTGGTCATCCCATGTGATGCGAAGGCGGATGTTGTTACGTGGGTGAAGACGTGCACTGCAATACTCGGACACAAGAAAAATGTGTGTGTCTTCCTACCAGGTACGGCTTTTGATATTTACGGCACCCGCCACGGACGTGGCGGTGGGTGGTATGACAGATTCCTTTCCCTTATTCCAAAGGAGTGGGTGCGCATCGGGGTTGCAACGTCCGAATCGTTTAAGGATAAAGAGACTCTCACACGGCAATCGTGGGACGAGCCGGTTGATTATACGATAGTGTACGACACCAACATTTCCTCATGGAGTGTCTTTGAGGTATTTCCGAGGCGCTCTGTATAGGTACGTGAAAATATCTTCGCGTGGGAGAAGAAAGAGGCGTGTTTCCTTTTTCGGTAATTTTTTTTGAGTGAATCTCACCGGGGCATTTTGTATGACCGCAAGTGGTGTTTGCTCACTTCCCTCGCCCATGACGAAGACCGCACCGGTCGCGAGTGCGTCGGCATTATTGCTCACCGTCACTCTGCTCTTTCGCCCAAACAAATCTTTTTTACCAATGTAGCTTTTGAGGGGATGAAAACCGGCACAGCCGATAGCGCGACCAACGGTTCCGGCTCGAAGCGGGACACTTCGAGTGTCGGTGATAATGACACCGAGATTTTTAAGACCGTATTTTTTCCTAAGTCGCTTCCTCAGGATGTGAGCATATTCAAAAGGGTTTTCAGGCAGTGTAACGTAGCCATTCCGTACGTTAGATTCATCGACACCTGCATTAATACACCACCCTTCACTCGTGAGCGTGAGTATCGCCCATGGCGTCTTCACTGAATGGGCTGAGACGGTATTCATATACTTGGTATACGAATCGTGTGGAATCACGCACCCCTGAGAGAGGGCAACAATTTTTGATGTTATAACGAGTATGTCATACTCGTTAAATTTTTTAATATATTTTGTGATGAATAAAAATAGATCATCATTGATATTGAAAAGTGATGTTTTGATCGGTTTGATCAGCATGAGGAATTACACAAAGAAGAGGACCGCGAGTGGGAGGATGAGCCACCAGAAGAAGTGCTGTTCGGGAGCAAAGAGGTGTTGAATCGGTGTTGAGGGTGTGAGTATTTCCGTCACCGGGAGTGCGTGAAAACTGTACGCCATGACGAGCACGGTCGCCATGGTGGCGAGGAGCACCTTCATGCCCAATTTATGAAATGCAGGCTCGTAGTCGTCACCCGGTATGTGACGTCTGAAAAGCATAATGCCGAGTACGGTAAAGCCGGCGAAAATGAGAATTTTTGTCATCGCACCGCTCTGCCCTCCCCCACCCACGACATTGCTAAAGTATGGAAATTTGATTGAAACGAGAAGCGCGAGGTACAGCGCAAAAATAACATTGACGAGCGCGTAGCGCCCCTTCGCCATGGCGTACACAAGAAAAACCGAGAACACCGTAACGGTGAAAATGGATTCCTTGAGAAATGAAATAATATCGCCTGATTCCATGAAAGTATTATAGTATGGAATAGTTTATACGTGCGCAATGCTCTGTATACAATGCCTGTTGACTAAAGTTTATCTTAAGATAAACTTATTCGTATTATGAATACAAAACTCGCAAAACTCAAAGTGGTTGGACTCAAGGAACTCCGTGAGAACATGGAAAAATACATTTCTCGTGTTGATAAGGGTGAGTCCATAACCGTGATGCGCCGCAATCGTCCCATCTTCCGCCTTAGTCCGGTTGATGAAGAGGAAATGGGTTGGGAAACCATTATTGATTTTACGGAGATTAATCCACGAGGAGTGAGCGGAAAAGAGATCCTCAAGAGACTTAAAAAGCTCAATGGATAAAATTGACAAATTTCTTAGAAAACTCTCAAAAGCGGAATCAATTCTGCTCGCTAGGGTGATTGCTGATATTATTGAACAAGGAACAGAACAATATGATATCAAGAAGCTGAAGGGGTATCGTGATATCTACCGCGTTAGAGTTGGTAGTAAACGAATTATCTTCAGACAATTACACGATGACATTGAGATTCTAGAGGTTTCCTTAAGAAATGAGAAAACATATCGGAATTATTAATACCACGCGCTATACATATTCTACATGGCGTATACTGTGGAATTAAATTCCGTCTTTTCTCAGCTCTTCAACGAGTTTCTTTGCGTTCCGTGAAAGTTTCTGTGGAATATCTATCATAATCTTTACGTGGAAGTCACCGCGGTGTGAGCCTGATGTCGGCACCCCCCTCCCCTTTATGCGGAGAATCTCGCCGTGCTGAACACCTTCGGGAATTTTGATGCTCACTTCGCCATCAAGCGTTTCAACGTTGTACGTTGCGCCGAGGAGCGCGTCGGAGAGCTTTACACGAAGGGTCATCTCCAGGTTGTCACCATTGCGGTGAATGGTTGCATGACGCTGTACGTGTACCTTAATGTAGAGATCGCCTGCAATACCGTTTTTCACTCCTTCCCCTCGCCCTGTCATCCGAATCATTTCACCCGGTTCAATGCCGGCAGGAATACTGATGTCAATCGTGTCCTCCGTTCGCTTCACACCCGCGCCATGACAGTCGGAGCATTTCTCCTTTGGAATCTTGCCGGTGCCGTTACATACGGAACACTCTCGCACGGTCGCAAATTGTCCGAGAATGCTCTGCCTCGTCTCACGAACACGGCCGTTGCCGTTACAGGTGCTACACGTCGTCATTTCGGTGTGTGGCTTCGCTCCGGTTCCACCGCATGTCTCACACACGTTGTGCTTCATGAGGCGTAGTGTTCGCTTCGTGCCAAATATTGCCTCTTTAAATGTCAGTTCAATATCCACTGAAACGTCATTTCCACGTGCCTGTCGTCGCGCTCCCGATGAACGTCCTCCGCCGAAAATATCACCGAAGTTTTCAAAAATATCATTGAGGTCAAACTCCATGTTTGCGCCACCAAAGCCACCCTGAAAACCACCCCACTGCCCACCCTGTGCACCGCCCTGCGCGTACGAGCGACCGTACGTGTCGTATTCTGCACGCTTCTTGTCGTCCGAAAGTGTGGCGTATGCCTCGCTTATTTCCTTGAATTTTGCCTCATCACCGGTTTTCTTGTCAGGGTGGTACTTCGCAGCAAGTTTACGAAACGCCTTCTTCACTTCGTCTTTTGTTGCATTCTTCTGAATGCCGAGGATTTCGTAGTAATTTTTCATATGAAGAGTGTACCACTAATTTGTCGTGTTGTTTTCATCACCGGGTTCAGCATCGCGAATGTTCTCGTCAGTCTTCGGTGCCTCCTGTGCAGTTCCCTGCCCAGCGGAATTTTTTTGAATTGCCTCACCTATCTTTTGCATTTCGTGTGAAAGTTCTTGGGTCTTTGACTTAATAACTTCATTGTCGTCTTTATCTTTCACTTCGCGAAGCGCTTTAACCTTGTCCTCAACAGCAGTTTTCACATCGGTCGGAATCGCATCCTTGTGATCCTGAAGCGACTTTTCAGCGGTGTATATCATTTGGTCGGCGATGTTGCGTGAATCAATGAGTTCCTTTTTCTTCGCATCGTCGCTTGCGTGTGCCTCGGCGTCTTGCTTCATGCGTTCAATGTCATCGGGTGTGAGACCTGAGTTCGCCTCAATGCGAATCTTTTGCTCTTTCCCCGTTGACTTGTCTCGTGCGGTAACGTTGAGCACACCGTTGCTGTCTACGTCAAAGACAACCTCAATCTGTGGCATGCCGCGGGGTGCCGGCGGAATACCGTCAAGAATGAACCGACCGAGTGACTTGTTGTCCGCTGCCATTGAGCGCTCCCCCTGTGTAATGTGAATCTCTACCGATGTCTGGTTGTCTGCCGCAGTTGAGAATATTTGCTCTCGCTTTGTGGGAATGTGCGTGTTCTTCTCAACGAGTTTCGTTGAAACGCCGCCCATGGTCTCAATGCCGAGTGAAAGCGGAATGACGTCAACGAGTGTGATGTCGTGAATGTCACCCTGAAAAATTCCTGCCTGAATTGCGGCACCGAGTGCAACCACCTCGTCCGGATTCACTGATTTGTTCGGTTCCTTGCCGAAGAGGTCTTTCACCGCCTGTACGATTGCGGGCATACGAGTTTGTCCGCCGACGAGAATGATTTCATCAATGTCTTCTTTTTTAAGACCAGACGCTTCAAGCGCACGCTTTGTGATTTCAATGGAACGGTCAACGTACTCACGTGCGAGTTCCTCAAGTTTTGCACGGGTAAGCTTTACGAGCATATGTTTTGGACCGTTCGCGTCAGAGGTGATGAACGGAATATTGATTTCCGCCTCTCCCGTAGATGAGAGTTCGTGCTTTGCCTTTTCTGCCGCTTCGTCGAGACGCTGGAGTGCGAGCGGGTCTTTGCCGAGGTCAATACCCTCAAGACTCTTGAATTCCGCAATGAGGTGGCGAACAATTTTTTGGTCAATGTCACGACCACCCATGTGTGCGTCGCCGTCCGTTGACTGCACCTCAATGACGTCATCGCCAACCTCAAGCACCGTCACGTCAAAGGTACCGCCACCGAAGTCGTAGACGACAATCTTTTCTTCTTTCTTCTTATTGAATCCGTACGCGAGTGCCGCCGCAGTCGGCTCATTGATGATGCGCTTCACCTCAAGGCCGGCAATCTTCCCTGCGTCCTGCGTCGCCTTACGCTGTGCGTCATTAAAGTACGCCGGCACCGTGATGACCGCTTCGGTAATCTTTTCTCCGAGTTTTGCCTCTGCGTCGGCCTTTAGCTTTGCGAGTATCATCGCCGACACTTCCTCCGGTCGATAGTCCTTCTCACCCATGTGTACGAGCACACCATTGTCGGCGCCGCTCTTTACCTCGTACGGTACGATTGCTTTGTCGCTCTGGACCGCTTGCTCATTGAAACTGTGTCCCATGAAGCGCTTGATACCGTAAATGGTATTTTTCGGGTTTGTTACCGCTTGACGCTTCGCAATTTGTCCCACGAGACGTTCATTTGTTTTCGAAATGGCAACGATTGAAGGTGTTGTGCGGTTTCCTTCAGCATTCTCAATGATCGTAGGTTCACCCGCCTCAATGATTGCCATTGCGGAGTTTGTTGTTCCAAGGTCTATGCCAAGAATTTTTGCCATATGTTGTATGAAATTAAATTGTGATAATACATTTACTTTGCTCCTACGACAACACGAGCGGGGCGAAGAATGTCTGCATTCCGTCGGTATCCTTTCTGAAGCACCCTGATCACGGTGTCCACCTGTTCGTCCTCTACCGCTTCACTTGAAACCGCTTCGTGCTCGTGTGGGCTAAATGGTTGTCCGACTGGATTAATTTCTTCTACGCCGTTGCTCTTGAGAATCGCAGTAAGTTTTGATTGTATCGCTTCAATGCCCGTTCTCCATGTTGCGTCCAGTGATTGCCATGCTTCTGCGTTCATCATTGCGGTGTCAAAACTGTCTGCGAGGGTGAGGAGTTCGGTGAGAATGCCGTCACGTGAGCGCTCTCTGTCGCGTAGGAGTTGTTCCTCAAGACGACGTTTGCTGTTGAGAAAGTCCGCACGTGCTCGTTGGAGGTCGTCCTGGTGTTTTGTCTTTTCCACCTCACACGCTCGCAATTTTTCTCGCATGGCTTTGAGCTTGTCCCTCGTCAACCCCTCCTCTTCTTCAAGCTCTACATCGTCCTCATGTAACACGTGCTCTCCTTCCTCAATCACTACTTCTTCATCATGTACATGCTCTTTTTCTACCATAGTGCGTGCATTATAACTGCGATTTTCGGTCATGTCAAAATCGGAAAAAAATAGGAAAATATAATACAAACACGCTACTGTTTATAAATTTAAAGTCGCCGACATCGTAGGTCTGCCATGTATCTATGCCTCACACGTGTCAATAAAAAGTAAGTACGAAATACCCTTGCCTCAAGGTATTGAAAAAGGCTTCGTAGTGGAGCCACTTTACTATCTCGTTGGCGTCAGGTTACTCATTCGCTTACGCTCATAAATGCTTCCTGGCCGGACTCGCGGTTTTGTCTCCTTGTGATCGACAAAACATCGCTTCGTCTTCAAAGCGTTGAAAAGGCTCCGTAGAGGAGCCTTTTTTACTAACGTTTTGACCACTGTGGGCGACGTCGTGCTTTGCGGAGACCGAACTTCTTTCGTTCAACTGCGCGAGCGTCTCGCTTCAGGAGTCCCGCCTTTTTAAGGACACTTCTGCGATCCGCCTTTTCCTTAAGGAGGGCGCGAGCGACACCGAGTTTAATGGCGTCTGCCTGTGCGCTGAGGCCACCTCCCTGTACGTGTGCGCTGATTTCGTAGGTATCAATACCTGCGTTTTCAACTTCCAGTGCCGAGAGCACATTCTTCTGGAGTGTGCGAGCTTTGAAGTATTCAGCAATCGGCTTTTCATTCACAATGACTCGTGAATCTTTTGATTTTGTAATACGTACGCGCGCCGTCGCAGTCTTTCGTCGTCCGATCCCCTCTATGTATTGTTTCGTTGCCATACGTGATTATTCTGTTACTTCAAGATTACGCATTCGTGGTGAATGGAGTTTGTTCTTTGGAATCATACCGCTCACAACGCGGCGAACAACTTCACTGTACCCGAGACGTTTTGCAAGGTGCGCAAGTGTCTCTACGCGTCGTCCACCCGGGTACCCTGAGTATGATTGAAATTCCATGTTCCCACGCTTCTCGGTAATATCCAAGAGGTGTGCATTGGTAATTTTTACCGTCACCGGTTCAACAACATTTTTTGCAAAATGAGTCGTATTCTTTCCGAGAAGCACTGAAGCAGCCTCGGTTGCAATACGTCCGAGTCGCTTGTTTGATGCATCAATAATGTATTCTTTCTTATCCATAGTATATTCGTTATACGAGCTCAACGCAGGCTTCACTGCGACCTGCACGTGTCTCACCAAGTTTTACAATGCGTGTGTACCCTCCCTGTCGTTCCGCATACCGCTTTGCGATATCGGTGAACAGTTTCTTTACAACTGCATCCTTTGGCTCCCCGAGTGTGCTCATGACGTTTCGTCGTGAGACAACAGAGTCCTGTTTGCTCTTCGTGATGAGTTTTTCAACATACGGACGAAGTTCCTTCGCTTTCGCTTCCGTTGTCTTGATAGTTCCGTGCTCAAAGAGCGAAATAGCAAGTCCACGAAGGAGCGCAGTACGTTGGCTGCGTGATCGTCCGAGTGTTCTTTTTTGTGAGTGGTGTCGCATGTTATTCCTTAAATCCTAGATTCATCTTACCGAGTATGGTCTCAAGCTCCTCAATCCCCTTTGGACCCATACCTTCGAGCGCAAGAATATCATCTTTTTTCTTACGCACAAGTCCGCCGAGCGTACGAATGTTCGCATTTTCAAGCGCATTAAGTGTACGAGTTGAGAGGTCGAGTGTTTCAATGCGAGTCTTGAGAGCGTCGGTGTCAACAATATCGGATGCATCCTGTTCATGTACTTCATCATGGTTTGCCGTCTCTGACGGTGTGTGTACCGCATCCTGGAAACCGATGACTGCCTTGAGCTGGTGTATCATGATTTCAATGGAGTTTTCAAGCGCTTGACGTGGGGTGAGCGTACCATCGGTCTCAATGAAAAAACGAAGGCGGTTGTAATCGGTGCGGTCACCGACGCGCATGTTCTCAACCTCATAGTTTACGCGGCGAATCGGCGTAAATACTGCATCAAGTGCAATGGTGCCAATCTCAACCTTCTCCTTCTGATGAATTTCGCGAGGAACGTAGCCAAGGCCATGTTCAACGGTGATTTCCATGTTAAGCGTCGTAGACTTTTCCGTAATTTCTGCGATTTTTTGCTCAGGATTCAAAATAGTAATCTGGCTTGGTGCATCAATGTTCTTCGCGGTTACCGTCTGTGCACCGCTGGCTTTGAGTGTGAGGGTGAGCGGAGTGTCGCTGTGCATGTGGAGACGTACGCGCTTGAGGTTGAGAAGGATGGTTACGACATCCTCCTTTACGCCCGTGATTGTTGAAAACTCGTGGTCTACACCATCAATTTTTACTTTTGTGATTGCCGCTCCCGGAAGTGATGAGAGAATAATACGTCGGAGTGAGTTACCGAGTGTGTGACCGTACCCCGGGTAGAGTCCGTCAATTTCAAAAACACCTGAGAATTCTTCCTCCTTTACGACTCGTGGCTTTGATGGCAATGCGACGTTTGTTTCAAGCATAGTACGTTACTTATTAGTGCTAATTATTAACGACTGTAATACTCAAGGACTTGCTGTGGATCAAACAGTGTTTCAGATGGCTCATAGGTTGGTTCCGCCTTCTTTTCTCCGGAAAGTGTTTTTGCGTTGAGTGAAAGCCAGTGCGGTGCAGTGTACTGTGCAAGTGTCTCACCAAGCGTTACGAAGAGTGGAGACTGCTTGCTCTGTTCACGAACCGACACCGTCTCACCAATACGAACAATGTGTGACGGAATGTTCAAACGGCGTCCGTTTACACAGATGTGCCCGTGTGAAACGAGTTGTCGTGCAAGACGGCGTGTCTTCGCGAGACCGAGACGGTACACAACGTTATCCAGACGAGACTCAAGGCGCCCAATGAGAGCTCCGATTGGCTGGTGACCTTGTGCAAATGATTCACGTACGTAGCGTGAGAGTTGCTTTTCCGAAATGCCGTACCCAAATCGCATTTTTTGCTTCTCGAGAAGCTGCTTTTTGTAGTCTGACATCGCACCACGTCCGACCTTCTTATTTCGTGCACTGCGTGCCTCTGAAAGCGCAAACTTCTGTGTTTGCGTTTTTTCAAAGATGGCTGCGCCAAGTCGCTTTGCAATTTTATATTTTGGACCGATGATCATATGCGTAATAAATATTTAGATTCTGCGTGGTTTAGGTGGTCGTGGACCGTTGTGTGGAACCGGTGTCTTGTCAGAAATGCTTGTAATGGCAATGCCCTTGCTTGAAAAACCGCGAAGTGCTGATTCCCGTCCGGCACCGATGCCTTTGATGACGACATTTGCCTCCTTCATACCCATTTGTGATGCCTTTTCACCGATAATCTCACCAACCTTAGCAGCTGCAAACGGAGTGCTCTTTCGTGAACCGGCAAAGCCGAGTGCGCCGCTGGATGCTGCAATCAAAGAGTTACCCTTGTTATCGCAGAGTGTGAGAATTGTGTTGTTGAACGTTGCGAGAATGTTGAGCGTGCCTACTGCAACCTTCTTTTTCGGAATACGTGCAAGCGCGCGTGATGAACCGCTAGCGTCGCTCCCTCCTTTTTTGATTATTCGTTTCTTACCCATAGGTCATTCGTTACTAAATAAGGAAATTGATTACGTCTTCTCAAGCTTACGACGGCCGGAACCCATAGTCTTCTTAACACCCTTGAGAGTGCGGGCGTTCGTCTTGGTGCGCTGTCCACGGCACGGAAGGCGTTTTGCGTGACGTGAGCCACGGTAGCACTGAATATCCTTGAGACGCTTGATGTTTGCACCGACGGCGCGTTTAAGCTCGCCTTCAATGGTAAATGATTCAACCTTTTCACGAATGGCATTCTCTTCATCAGTGGAGAGGTCTTTCGTTGTCTTCTTTGGATCAATCTTGAGTCCGTTAAGTATTGAAAGGGCACGTGAATGACCAACACCAAAGACAGAGGTGAGGGCAAACTCTAAATGCTTTGTATCTGGAATTGTAATACCTGAAATTCTCATAGTGCGCTTAATTAACCCTGTCGTTGCTTATTTCGTGGCTTCTTCTTGTTGATAACGTAAATGTATCCGCGTCGTCGGACGATTTTGTCGTCTGGACTGATTTTTTTTACTGATGATCGTACTTTCATCCCATTTGGAATTACATTCTGATAATGAAATATTAATTGCGGTTGTGGGTCTGAATTATCCTGTTCGCAATCATAGTGCATACCATGATTTCAAACGGGATGAATATTTAAAGTCGTTTAGCGATGCGCGCCTTTCCACCGTATGGTTCAGGAACGACCGCAACTCTGTCCCCGACGAGAACGCGAATTTTAAACTTTCGCATTTTACCCGCCAAATAGGCAATAATTGGTTTTTCTTCACCGTCAATCAAAACACGAAAAAGCGCATTAGGGAGCGCCTCCTCTACTGTTCCATAGACGAGAACTTCTTTGTCTGATTTTTCCTGCATCAAACGACCGAGAGTGTAACAAAGTTTATAATGACCGTCAACCCCTTGTTGTCCCCAGTACCGAATTAACGGTCTTCTATGACAGTACGCACTCTAATCTTATCGGGGTTTTCAGGAAATGAGGTGGCCCAAAATGGTCGTACTTCCGCTTGTGCATGGCTAATGGAATTGTATGTCTTAAATACCTCCGTGCTGTCCTTTTTGGGAAGATTAATCAGTTCAGACTTTAATTTTTCTTCATCAAATTTCCACACAATCCGGGTAGATCCCTTAAGGGTTACGTTGAGCGAGGATGATGCACTGATATCCTGAAGCGGGGTGAGTGGGTCTGTGTACGTAAAGGTAAGTGTTGTTGCATCTGGAAGTGTGACATCCTCGCCCTTGTATTCAGGTACCGATTTTTCGGCAAGGTACTTCGCAAACTCAGTCTCATTGAAGATTGGAACGAGAAGGCGAACCTTTTCTTTGATTGTTGCGAGCGAATCACCGTACTCGGTTGCGGGAAGTGATTCATAGACAAATGTTACCGCGCCATCGTAGACAACGAAGCCCGCAGGTTTTTCATCGGTGAGGCGTGCAAGCAGTTTGTCACGTAGCTCGACGTGGAGGGCTTGCTTTGCTGTTTCAAGTTCCTGTTCGTCAATAAGGTACTTCTCACCCTCAAACCCTCCCGTAAAGGCGGTTGTTGATTCACCGTAAATACTTTCGTACTGTTCACTTCCCTTCAGCCCAGGCACCGTAAACTTTTGAGGCTGTACGTTGTATTTTTCACCTGTTGCGTCCGCAAATACATCTGCGACAACGCTCCCCGCAACGAGATTCCCCTTTGCATCCTTCGTTGCCCCGGGCACCTCAATAGATTCCTTAATCCTGTAGACAAGGTCGTCCGATGTCTCAAACCGCGTATTCTTAATGAGACGCTGTGACACGGACACTTGCGTGTTGTATACAAAAATCTTTCCCTCTGCACGCGTGGAGACCTGTTCCCTGCCGGTCGCCTTCACCTGCCGCTCACCGGTCGCTTCCAGTGAGAGGAGTTCATACCCGAGTTCACCCGTTTGGGGTGCGGTAAAAATAGTAAAATCGGATTGAACGGAAACATCTCTAAATTTCGGGTACACCGTTACCTCCGCTCCGCCGAGAAAAATATTAAGGAAAATGCCTGCGACAATAACGATCGCAGCGATAGAAGCGCTTACGATAACACGTTTTCGCTTCGCCGAATTTCCGTCAATGATATCAAGCGTAGAAAGGTCGGAATCATCAAAGGACTGTACCGATGCCTCTGCGCGTGGTGCGCGTGGCTTGATATCTTGCCGAGCTTTTGACTGCTCAACAAAATCGCGCACCGGAGCCTTTGGTGTGGCAGCCGGTCGAATATCCTGCAAGTTCCATTTTTGTCCCATATGGTAAGTATACCTAATTTTATGCATCAAATTCCCCACAGCCATGCATTTTGTGGAAAAAGCGAGCGCTTAACTTCAAATAGAGATCCTCACCAACTGACGAGTCTGTGTGGAGTGATAATTTATTTTGTACATTGAGGAAGTGTGGCTTTACCGAGAGTGTCTGCTCAAACGATTTTGTGACAAGCGGTACAAAAAAGCCATTGTGCTTACGTTGCGTAAGAAAAACAACGTTTTTTGGCAGTTGCTTTTTTTCAAAAATAACACCAAGTGTTCGCGTGAGATTGTCTACGTATGAATCGGTGCACGAACGGTACTCCGGTTCAATGTCGCGCGAACCATCTTCGTGCAACTCAATAACCGACTGTATATCTGTCGCCGGTTTTTTTGTCGTCTCCATGATGGAGCGAATGAGCGTGTTAACTCCCATTGGCATTGATATGTTTTCAATGAGGGTGTGACGCTCCACTACTGCGATTTCGGTTGCCTCGCCTGTTGTGTCTACGATGCACAGCGCTTCTGTTTTTGGAAACAGGTCGCGGAGCACACAGTATGTCACGAGCATGCAGGTGTGCGCACGAAGTGTGGTCGTCGGAAAAAGTTTCTCTTGAATTTCATAGACAGCGTCGCGTATCTCGTGTGGAATGAGACCGACAACGTGCGAAAGTCCCAGCGTTCTGCCTTTAAGGTGAAGTGGTTGAACGACCGGGTAATCATTGACCGTCGCGTTGACGGTTGCACGTTCAACAATATCAAACGCTGTTTCGCTGATGTCGGGGTTTTGTTCAATGGAAGTATATATCTCAGCTTCAGCGCTCTCAATGAGGTCATTCAAAACCGAAGCGGTTACCTTGAACGGCGTGTCACTCTCGTAGTAAACGTCACGTGACACCGTGTGAGCCCACGGGGCTGAACACGTCACAAACATACGCGAAATACGTGCGCTGGGATCATGTTGTCTGAGAACGCCCATTCCCTCCTGTGACAGAATGAGTGCCGTTGAAAATAGTGCCTCCTTGACCCTCCGTATACCCTCAATCCCGTGGGTGGTCACACGCATTGAATTTCGGTGTACGTAAAGAAGTGTCGGTTCAGGCGAATTGCGAGGCGATGAAACAATGGCAACGCCGATGGACCCGGAACTGATATCAACGAGCACGCCGTAGGCGACCTTTTTTGCGCCTCCACTAAAATGGAACATACTAGTAAAGTATATCGCGCGCGCACAAAAAAAATAGATTCAAAAAAAGAAAAATGGGAACAACAGAGTTTCAGGCAGTGTTCATACCACCTACATGAGGACAGCCTTAATTCGTCGAACGCCGCGTGCTGAAGATTCCTCTTTTTGAATTTTAAACGTGCCTCGTATACTTCCCGTTTTTTCTACATGAGGACCTCCACAAAGCTCACGCGAGTATACGGTGCCGTCGTCTCCCCTGATTGTGTACACCTTCACCTGGTCAGGGTACCGATCCCAAAAACTTCCTTCAATGGTTGGATCTTTCTCCGCTTCTTCCTTCGGTACCGTTTCAATGGTCACCTGTGCATTGTGTCGTATCGCTTCATTTACAAATGCCTCAACGCGCGCGAGCACATCCTCCGGCACTTTTTCGTCGTACGTAAAATCAAAACGCAAGCGTTCGTTTGTGATGTTTGATCCCGCCTGGTGCACTCCGCTTCCCAATTCCCTGCGCAAGCCGGCGAGGAGGAGGTGCGTTGCGGTGTGGTACATGACAACGACATCCGAATGATCTGCGAGACCCCCTTTGAATTTTTGTTCAGCACCCGCACGAGATGTTGCACGATGTTTTTCCATGAGTGCGTTGAATTCATCAAGTGCAACGGTCATGCCTCGCTCTGCGGCGATTTCAGTTGTCAGCTCAATGGGAAAACCGTACGTGGTGAAAAGATTGAATGCACTCTCACCGGTAATAAATTTTTGCTGTTTTATTTCCTGTGATGTATCCACGAGAACCTTTCCGTCTTTCTTCGTAACCGGAAGCGTTACCCTGACTGCAATCTTATTGAACTCTTTGAGACCATGCTCAAGTGTTTTTCTAAATTGAACCTCCTCGCCGTGAATGGTGTCAATAATGTCAGACTCATGTTCTGCAATCTTTGGATAGTGCTCCCTGTACGTGTCAACGACACTTTTTGCCAAAACCTTCAATTCGCCGTGAGGAATACCGATAACATCCGCGTAGCGTACTGCACGACGCAGGAGTCTGCGCGTAAAGTACCCCTGTTCCGCATTGCTCGGGTATATGCCCTCACTAATCATGAAGACGGCTCCGCGAATGTGATCGGTGATGACACGAAATGCGGACATGTCATCCTCGTATTTCTTTCCGGAAAGTTCCTCAATGTTTACGATTACCTTTTTGAGAAGGTCAATCATGAAGATGTCGGGATTCCCGAGACGTGCAGCGGTTATGCGCTCCAAGCCACCCCCAAAGTCAACGTTGCGCCTTGGAAGCTTTTTAAACGAACCATCCTCCGACTTTATGTACTCGATAAATACAGAATTTCCGATTTCCAAAAAACGTCCGCAGTCGCAATTTGGGTGGCAGTGAGAACCAAATGCCGTATCGTGCGGGGTGCCAAAATCGTAAAAAATTTCAGTATCAGGTCCACCTATCTCGTGAACGGGCATTTTTTCAGGCTTACCGGCACGTGACCACCAATTTTTGCTTGCATCATAGTAAAAAATTCGTTCGCCCTCCTTCATGCCACGTTCACTACCTTCCTTTTCGGATCCCATGTGAGCGACACCGTGGGAGAGACCGCGCCCCGCAAAAATATGTTGCCACAGTTCTGCAGACTCCTCATCTCTAGGTACGTTCGCGTGCGTATCACCCGCAAAAACCGTAACGTATATATTTTCCGGCTTGAGGCCGACATCGTCTACAAGAAATTCATAGATCCATGGTATTTGTTCTTTTTTAAAATAGTCACCCAACGACCAATTTCCGAGCATTTCAAAAAAGGTTGTGTGTCTGTTATCGCCGACTTCCTCAATGTCTTCCGCACGAAAACACTTCTGCGAGTCGGCGAGACGGGTACCCATAGGGTGATTTTCTCCCATGAGGTACGGAACCAACGGTTGCATACCGCTTCCCGTGAAGAGCGTCGTCGGGTCGTTTGCCGGTATGAGCGAGGCAGATGGAATAATAGCGTGGCCACGCTTTTCCATGAATGCTAGATATTTTTTACGAATGTCATTTCCTGACATAATGCGGACAACTATACTAAATTTACCATGTATTTTCCAGACTCTGTTCTATGCGCGTATGTATCTGTAGAACGCGCTCACGCTCGGTGCGCGACCAAGAAACTTTTTAATCAATGCCATCTCATCCATTGAGCTTCCCTTTTCAAGAATCCACGTTCGGTAATCGCGTCCCGTTTTTTTATTCAAGAGCCCATCATTTTCAAATCGTGTGAACATATCCTGCGCATACACCTTAGCCCACGCGTATGAGTAGTATCCCGCTTCGTACCCCCCAACGATATGGCCAAACCCTGCAGGAAAAAGTTGCGTTTTTGGCAATGAGTACCCCATCATGCGCTTAACCATGGAGCGGTATATTTCGTGCGGTGCACCCTGAGCACACGCGTAGTGCAACTTCATATCAAAGAGCGCCAAGAGCATTTGACGAAGGTACATCGTTGATATTCTGAATTTTTCCGCACGGAGCATATTTGTGACGAGTGTATCGGGTAGTGGCTTGCCTGTTTTGTAATGACTGGAAATTTTCCTCAAAATTTCCTTTTTCCACACCCAATTTTCCAACATTTGTGATGGCATCTCTACGTAGTCCCATGCGACATGAAATCCTGACTGTGATTCATACCGTGCCTTGGTAAGCACATCGTGCATGATGTGTCCGAATTCATGAAAAAAAGTTTCAACCTCATCGTGCGAGAGGAGTGATGGTGTTTTGCCCGTCGGCTTTGAGAAATTACAAACGAGCGCCGCAAGCGGTGCGACGTACATATTGCCATGGGCTCGCCCATTAATGAGATCAAACGCCGCCGCGTGGCCGTACTTCCCGTCTCGCGGGAAAAGATCCATGGCAAAATACGCGATTTCTTTGTTGTTATCAATAATCGCGTAGAGTTCAACGTCGGAATGCCAGAGAGGACGATTGGTTACTTTTTTGAACCTGACGCCGAGCAATTTTTGATATACCTCAAAGACACCTTCCCTGACCTTTGGAAATGGAAAGTATTCGCGTACCGTTTCGGTATCAATGGAATACAACTGTTTTTGCAATTGATGCACGTAGTACGAATCGTAGTACTCACTCGTTGCACGAGGATTTTTTGTAAAGGCACGTTTGAATGTGACCAGTTCTTCTCTGTCTCTTCGCGCTCCCCGTTCAACACGCTTTTTAATTGCGTTGAGAAACTTCATCACCGTCTCAGGATTTTTTGCCATCCGATCCTCAATCGCGTAGTGTGCGAATGTTTTGTACCCGAGCATGGTGGCGTTCCTGTGTCTGAGCGTAATGATGCGCTTGAGGAGCGCTATGTTTTTTGGTCCGCCTTTACGGGCGTTTTTATCAACAATTTCCTTGCGCTTACGGTCATTCGGTGAGTTTTCCAGAAATGGCCCAATGTCCGGATACTCAAGTGTCACTACGTAACGCCCCTTCGCATCACGTTTGAGACCGGAGAGAAACCTCTCGGGAAGACCAACTGCCTCGGCAACGGTAAGCGTTATGGAATCCTTGTAATCGTTAATATTTTTTCTAAAAGAGAGCGAAAGCTGTGAAAGTTCTTTAAGATTTTTCTTAAGCAGTTTTTGCTTTTCCTTCGGCAAATCAAACCCCATGCGACGATAGTCGCGCAGCATATCTTCAAAAAGTATCTTGTCTTCACCGATCAACTTCTCCTTTTTTGATGCATATTCACGGAGTGCGTTGTAGATACCTTCATCGTGTACGACATCAACAATTTTTTTCGCGTACTCCTCTGTTATCGCATGTGCCGCGTCGCGCACGTTTTTGTGTGGCGACACCTCAGCCAAAAAGCCGACAAAATGTATCTTTTGCCTGTACGTGGAGCCACTTCGTTCAAGAGCGAGGACGGTGTTCTCAAATGTGCGCGCGTGGGAAGGAATATTCTTTATGCGTGAGTAGTCATCCGTGAGTTCCTTAATGGCTTGCGTAGGAAATTTTTTGAAATCCTTTGGTTGCCACGTTACCCACGCGAAGTCATTTTTTGTGAGCGTCCGCACGGGCATATCGGACGTATTTTTCTTTCCGCGTAAACCCTGTTTCCTTTCGGTGGTATTTTTTTGCTTTTGATTTTTAATACTCGTTCCGTTTTTTTTCAACGTCATGTAAAAAATTTTTATATTCGGTGAACACACTGTTAAATTCAGCAAGGATACTGTTCTTGAGTCTCCGATTGAGCACGTTGCTTATTTCCTGGTACATGCGGAGACGATCTTCAAGATTTGATCCGAAATGCGCGATGAATGATGAGTGGTCATCATAGTATTCCTCAACAACGGAGCGCATGTTATGTATTTTGTCGGCAGCGGCGACGACGAGCGCACGCTCGGATGCCTTCTTGAGTTGAGTAACGTACTCCTTTTTTTGAAACGCGAAATCACGTTTTTCACCTTCTGGCGTCTGCGGTTCGGTGAGTGAGAGAACAATGTCCTTCACACTACCGCCAAAGTCGTCCTCAAGTTCTTTTTCAGTGTAGTCGGTGTCTTCCAGCGTGTCATGGAGGAGTGCGGCGATAATGGTATCTTCATCATCGGTATAGTCAGACACGATTGTTGCAACGGCAAAGAGATGCGTTACGTATGGGTAGGGCACGTGCCCCTTTCGCACCTGATCTTTATGGAGGACTGATGCTGCTCGTATCGCTTGTTCTATTGCGTATGAGTATGCCATAGGAGTGTATTATACGAGGTTTACATTACCTCTTTATACTCTTTGTGTGTAGTGCCTGTAACTTTTTTCCGCATGCCTCACGGTAGAGACAAAATTCACAGTCAGGATTACTCTTCGGAAATTGCTCGTCTGCGAGGCACTTCTTAATGTCTAGAAGTGTCGGTTCTATCCATGAGGTGTCGCCGTCGCACGGCACAAGTGTCGTCTCAAAGTGGAGCGTGTCGTTGAACGCCGGCTGATCACTGTCGCCGTTTGCATACACAAAATAACCCGTCGGCGAGACCGTAAAACCGTTCTGTGTAAAAAGCCACTGGTACACACCGATTTGTCTGCGGTACTGGTCTTCCCATGCCGAATCGGCAAGTGTTTCAATCGTTCCGTCTTTGGCTGTGGCTTTGTAGTCAACAACTATCAGTTCCCCGCTTGGAGTGATCCAAATATCGTCAACGGCTCCGGACACCGTAAATCCCGTTTCAGTGTGAAGGAATTCAATGCCGGCAAAGTTGTCTCGCCACACGTCCATCTGTGCATGTGCAAACGGAACCGCGTTAATACCATACTTTGCCATGAGAGGGTGAGGTTCTCCTTTTGCTCTGTATTGATCAAATTCCTTCTTAAACAGTGCGTCAACGGCGACATTGAGTGTGAACGCGGGGCCGCGCGGTCGTGCCGTACCAAGTTTGTTATCAAGGTAAAAACATCGGGGACACTCGGTAAATAAGTCAATTTTTGATCGTGAGAGACGCCACTTGCTCCCGCCGTAGTTCCAGTCGCTGTTTCTATTCGGGTTGTATTTTTTTGCAAAGGTAGCCATGCGAACAAGTATACCCTATTCATGACACATGCAAAAAAGCCCATAGGGCTTTTTTGATTTCCATTTGCGTTTGTTGCGTTGCTTCTAGTTTGCGCTGAAAGTTGCAGATGCTCCATCAATAACTTTGTCCTCTGAAAGTGAGAAGCCCGCGTCACCCTCGTTTGTGAAAAATACGACTTGGTAGCTGCTTCCTGAAACAGTCGCTCGTACGAGTTCAACGGCTATTGGTACGAGGCCCTCATCGGCGCTGTAGCGCGCTGCTCCGAGAACGTTACCGGAAACTCCATTTGAGTAATCACGAACAACAACCCAACCGTTAGTCGTTGGAAACTCAATTTTTCCAAGTGTTACGACAGCTCCCGCCTTTTGATCTACGACAGTGATTGAACCCTTTCCTGTTGCATCAGATGCATTTTCACTTGCATCGGTGGTAACTTCAGATGTTGATTCTTGCTCTGTGTTTGTCGTTGTATTCACTTCCTCAACCTTTGACTCCGGTGTTGATGAAAAAACCCATACGAGCAGTCCTCCAATGAGTAAACCGGTAATAAATGCGACGACGGTCTTCTGACTTTCCTGCTTATCTACTTCTGACATAATTCTTAATTGCGTATCTACTACACCTTGTAATGACCCCTCAAGTATAACACGATAAAAAACATACAGAATAAGCCACATTAATTGGGCATTTTGAGGTCATTTTTGTCAAAAATGACTAGAGTGAGCCACAGAGTGACTGCGCTTCGTGGAGAACAGCCTCAAATTTGCTCCTTGGTAGGTTCATTTCGTGGAGTACCGACGGGTTTTTTGTTATGTCGGAACAGAGTATGGTTCCCTTCATGAGGAGGGCTTGCTTCTGGTTTGTACTTAGGTGTGTGAGTACGGTAATCGGGTACGTCTTGTAGCGCTCAATTTTTTCGTGAAGCGATTCACGGCGCGGGTAGTCCCAACTGAGGAGTCTAATGCCGCTGCACTCCGCATACTTAACAGCGGCGTGTGTAAATTTTGTGTTTGTAACGACGCGAAGCGAGACAATGCCACACGTGTCCGCTTTGCAAATTTGTGTTGACGCGAGATCAAGAAAGCGTGCGTACGAGTACATCGCAACTTGAAGATCGGATTTGATTCCGGGACGTGCATGAAATTTTGCTTCTGCTATGAATGTGTCTGACGGTGAGTATGCCGCGAGGTCTATCTCGTGTGTCGCGCACTTTCCTTTGAGTATGAGCCTGCGCTTCGTCCTGTATCCCTCCGCCTCAAAAATGCGACCGAGAAAATCTTCAAAGGGAAAGCCTGTCGGACCGAGACTGAAAACCGCTCTCCTGAGTGAGTACCGTGCGGCAATGGGTTCCTCCGTCTCACGGAGTAATTGGAACGCTTTCTGGTATATCATCTGCGTCCGCATCCCATCTCGGAGTGATGTCTCCACCTGTCTGAGTATGCGCGATACTTCGGCAGGCTTTGCCCCCGCTTTTTTGAGTGACGCAACGAGTTTTTGAGGCTTAAACTCTTCAACACCGCCATCCGCTTTTACTATCTTCATGCTCTTTTCAAAACAGTATTAATAATTCCTCCGCCGAGACAGTGTGTGCCATGGTACAGCACGCATGATTGTCCAGCCGATGGGATGTCTATGCCATCGTCCACCACTTTGAGCATAGCACGCCCGTTGTGAACATCCGCAAGTTGTACACGAAACGGCTTCTGTCTGTATCTAAACTGCGCCTCACAGGCTGACGGTAACTCGTCCACGCACAAGTGCATGTCTGCAAGTTCAATGTGCGCGTTGTCACACGCGCGAAGTGTGTTTGCCACGGTAATGGTGTTTTTTTCAATATCGCGATCAATGACGTAATAGGGAGCATCGGCCACCCCTTTTCTCTGGATGGTAAATCCGTGCCGCTGTCCCAGGGTGTAGAGAATCGCTCCTTCATGCATTCCGATAGTATTTCCGCGTGTGTCTACGACTGCACCCCTTGTGAGGGTGAGGTAGTGCGAAAGAAACTCTCGTATATCAACGTGTCCGAGAAAACAAATTCCCTGACTATCCGGCTTTTCTGATGTGGGGATTCCCGCATCTCGTGCTTCCCTGCGAATATGCGCCTTCGTGCTATTGCCGATGGGAAAAAGGATGTGAGAGAGTTTATCTCTCGTCAATCGCCACAAAAAATAACTTTGATCCTTTTCAACATCTACCCCACGGTGAAGTTCGTTCCCATGGGAACCGGACTCTATACGTGCGTAGTGACCCGTCGCCACCTTTGTCGCCCCTCGTGCGAGCGCAAAATCGTAAAACACACCGAATTTTACCTCTTCATTGCACATGACATCTGGATTTGGTGTTCTCCCTTCTCCGTATTCACGAATGAGGTAGTCCGCCACTCCCTGTTTGTAAGCGTCGGTTGCGTCAAAAGTTATAAATGGTACGCCGAGGTGCGCTGCAACGCGCATTGCGTCAAGACGGTCACGTTTCCACGTACAGGGGGTAAAATCAGGTTGCCACGTTTTTATAAAAACGGCGACAACGTTATATCCGGCATTTTTTAAGCGCAAAAGAGCAACGCTTGAATCAACGCCACCCGAAAGGCCAACGAATACTGTTTCTCGCTCACTCATCCGAAAAAAGTAACACAGCGGTACCAAAATTGCTATTTTAGGTACTTCTGCTTATTCCGCCTATGTTCCTCAAATGTTTTTGCGTAATGAAATGTTCCATCATCCGCGGTTAGGTAGTACAAAAATGGTGTTTGCGTCGGATTGAGCACGGCATCAATCGCTAGTAGTCCCGGATTTGAAATCGGTGTTGGGGGAAGTCCGAGGTGTGTGTACGTGTTGTAGGGTGAGTCAATGGTGAGATCTTCCTCGGTGAGTTCGCTACTCTCCTTGCCTAGGAGGTAGTCAAATGACGCATCAACCTGCAGTGGCATATTGCGTGCGAGCCTGTTGTGTAAAATTCCGGAGACCATACGTTTAGACTCCTCATCCTTCGCCTCACGCTCAATGATTGAGGCGAATGTAATAACCTCGTCGTACGTAAGACCGGAAGTTCTTATTTTGTCCGCATAGGGCATGAGCTTGTCGGCGTGCGTTGAGCGCAACAGTTCCAACAGGTCAACGGGGGACATGGTGCGAGAAATGAAATACGTGTCCGGAAAAAGGTAGCCCTCATACGGAGTAAAGAGTGCGGTGACGTCCGTGTCAAAGAGCGGCGGCAAGTACGACAAAATGTCGCGCGCCCGAAATCCCTCAGGAAGGGTAACGCGAATGAGGGGAGAAAGATTCTCGCCGTAGACGATGGCGCGTGCAATTTCCTTTGTCGTTTGCGGTTCTGAAAAACGGTATGTCCCCGCCTGCACCGGCATGTTCCCATACTCTGTCATGATGACGAGATAGAGATACAAAGATGATTGAACGACACCGCTCTCCGCAAGTGCATCAGTAACGTCTCGCACCGTCAGTCCATCGTCAATACGAATATCCGAGGTGACAGGAAAATCGTCGGGTGCTTCATTGAGTGATCTGAAATAAAAAAACATTCCCGTTAGCACAACGAGCGCTGCGAGTACACAAGCGACGATGTACCTGTAAAACTTCCCTGTCTGCAGTTGTAGAGGCAAAGCGGTATTCATATTAACCGCCTACGGGGAGGTTTGATGGTGCTTCTGCACGCTTGGATGGGATACGTGAGAGCGTTGGCGTCGTGACCACCTTGCCCGGGATGTGGAAGATGGTTGCGAGCTCCTCAGTCGTCATTACCTTTGGTTTATCGTTTGCAGACTGGCTTGTGTACGCACGGATCTTGTACTCATGGAGTTCTTCCTTCTTGAGTGCATCCTTCTTCCTATCCTTTGGGTCCTGCCACCAATTCCAGTCAAAGTCCGTTCTCCAGCGCACACCGATTGCGTTCCTGTTGAGGTCGTCGTACCCGCGCCACCCGGTAATGAGCGCCCCGATACGCTCACCCGGATTGTAGTGCTCTTTCTTGGCGATGTACATGCCTCGTATGGCGGTATTGAACGCATTTTTTCCGAGACTGCGTTCAATCGCCTTGATGGTGTCCTTCTCCGTGTCGGTAAGGAGCTGCATAACGTTTCCTTTCGTCTCAGCACCGGCTCGTAGAACGGCATCGTCAATAATCTTCTTAATTTCCTTGCGTGCGGCACCCTTCCAGTCCGGCGTGAGTGACAGCGCACCCTCCTTGAATGTGACTTCCCTGTTTGCATCAATGAGGATTTGAATCCAATAAAATTCATTGGGACCGACACTTCCGAGCATTTCAAGCATTGAGGTAATCGGATCAACCTTCTCCTCCTCCTTCGGCATGGTCTGGAGACCGTACTCAATGTACGTCTTAATGGGGTATGCGTCCGCCTTCTTTAATCCGAAGTGAATTGAAAAGTACGAGAACCGCTCGGGATCCCATGGAACCTCCGCCGTGTAATCAATGTCTAATTCGTGAACCTCTATTCCCGGGTATTGCGCATACAGTTGCGTTTCGGCAATATTTTTGAATTTCTTTCGTGGGACGTTCATGTACAAACGAACATCACCACCACGTGAGACGAGTTCAAGCGAGTATTTCGGTGGATGTTTGCCGTCAATGTAGGTCTGAATGTGGTTGTCGGGGGTGGCGGTCTGGTGGAGTTGGATGAGAACAAGCTCCATCGCCTCGGGAGATTTAAAAATTTCCTGCGGAACCTTCAGTTCCAGCGTGACCCGTCCCTGTTGCAAATCAAAATTTTTACGTACGTAGTAGAGCCAGTACTCAAAGAAGAGAAAGAACATGATGACGGGGAGCCACAGCGGTGCGGTTCCGACCATGAATTCCCAAATGACATTTGATTTGAGATTGAGGAGTGAAAAAACAAAAAATGCCAAGCCGAGACCGACCATGACAAGGAGCCACTTCACGTTGGCTCCGAATTTTTCAAGGAACTCAACCGGCCCCTCAAGAAAATGCATCATATGTGAGTATTGTACAACATAACCCTCGAGAAGGCGTTGCCTCTCCGTGGGTTATGTGTATGAAATGGACTCTACTCTACGAGAATATAACTACCATCCGGAAGTCTCCTAAAGATAGATGAATCCTGAAGATTGACAATGATGGTGTTGTCCTTTACGTAACGTTCCTTGCGCACTTTATCAATGATTTCTTCACGCGTGAGTGGTCCACAGGTATGAAGAATATCGCAGAGGACGTCCTTCACGACACCCGCTGAGTACCCCCATTCTGAGAGAGCGTACAATCCACGTCCGACGAGAACGAAGCGCTTATCCTTGATGAGTTCATTGTGCGTTGTTGCAACGTGGGCATTCTTGTTGAAAAGTTTTCTAATCGCTTCAGCAACCTCTTTGAAGTGCATCGGTGAACCGTGTCGCTTTACGGCGAGGTACGCGTAGTCACGAATTCCCTTCGCGCGCACGTTCGCACTCGTTGCTGGTCCCCACTCGCCAAGCGGATTACGGTCAATTTGCTTTGAGATGGAGAGCCACCTGCGGAGTATTTTTTCATCGCGGTAACGCTCTTCAATTTCACCGAGCTCTTCCTTGAGACGAGCGAGAATTTCATCCTCAGCAACAAGTTCGTCTTCATTGAGTGAATTGAAAATGTTTGAAAGCGCTTTCTCAACGGTATCAGAAATTCTTTTCTCAATGTACCAGCGATGCGTGAAGTAATTTGACTCCTTCTCACGCCTGAACGGTTCTCCAATGACGAGAAGGAAGTAAATATGATTGCGGAGCGATTGGTCACCCGAAAGTTCGCTGAGGAGCTCTTGCTCATTTATGACACCGCCGAGTGAGTCAAGTGCTGTCTTAAGTTCATCAAATACATTCTGAAACTCCTTATAAACTGACGATTTCTGAATGGATTGAATACCGTAATTTTCAATCTGGCGGACGCGCTCTCTCGTAATGCCGTAGGTTTGGCCGATTGATTCCAGTGTATACGTTTCCGCGTCACTGCCGAGGCCGTATCGCTTCTCAAGGACGTCACGTGCGCGCTCGGGGAGGACTGAAAGTAGTTTCTTTGTTACCTGTTTTGGTTTAAATGTAATCATGGCGCCTCGTGTTACTGGTCATCTTTCAAAAGTGTGGTGTTATTTTTATCACGACATCCATGAGACGTCAAGCATCACCCTATAATGCTCAAAATCTTATTTTTGACGTACACAATTCTTGAAATGGCTGGCGGAATTTTGTCACTCAAGTTTGGTGTATTCCTGCAGAGAGCCAAAACAGTTTGCTCGTCGGCATCAAAGGGTGCGGTGAGTGTACCGCGCATCTTTCCGTTAATTTGAATACTCACAGTCACCGTAGATTCGGTGAGGAGTTCAGTGCGAACTGTCGGCCACGGTGTCGCATGAACGGAGCCGACTTCCCCGTGCTCGTGCCACAGCTCCTCGGTGAGGTGCGGTGCGAAGGGTGCGAGTGTGCGCACGAAAAGTGTGTACGAATCACGAGTCAAACCATGTTTCTCAACATGGTTGAGAAATACCATGAGCGCACTGATGGCGGTATTGAATTTGTACGCGTCAATATCGTCACGTACCTTCTGTATTGTTTTATGGAGAAGGCGTGTTGTTTCCTCTGTCTCCGTTTCTACAATGTGCTCTGACAACCCATTCACGCGCTCAAGGAATCGTCGTTGCCCAGCGATGCCACCCACGTCCCACGGATAGTTGGTAATCTCTCCGTACGGTCCCATGAAGGCGAGGTACATTTTCACGGTGTCGGCGCCAAGACGTTCCACCTGCTCATCGGGTTCTATGACATTTCCCTTTGATTTGCTCATCTTGTTGCCGTCGGGACCGAGGACGAGGCCCCGGTTGATGCGTTTCGTGTATGGTTCGCTCAGTTTCGTGAGGCCGAGGTCAAAGAGTACCTTTGTGAAAAAACGTGAGTAGAGGAGGTGCATGGTGTTGTGTTCGGAACCCCCGAAGTAAATATCAATCGGCATCCACTCGTCCTGTGCCTTTTTTGATGAGAATTCTTCAGTGTTTTTCGTATCAATGTACCTGAAAAAATACCATGAAGAGTCCACAAACGTATCCATGGTTTCAACTTCAGGTGTCCAACCCTTACCAAATATCCGCTCCACCCGTTCCTTCAGTTCTGTACTTTTCGCAAGCGGCGCCACACCCGTCGGCTTGAAGTCAACGTCGGTCGGCAGGTGCCACGGGAGATGTTCCTTCGGAATTGCGTGTGGATTCCCTTCGGGATCGTACACAATGGGAATGGGGACACCCCAGTATCGCTGGCGTCCGATTGACCAGTCGCGGAGACGGTACGTTGAGGTGAGTTTTCCTCCAACTTTTTCGGTAATGGCGATTTTTGCCTCCTCTGAATCCATCCCGTCAAATTCTCCGGAATTCACAAGTGCTCCCGCGCCTGAAAAAGGAGCAGACTCTGATCCACTGATAACAATTTTAATCGGGAGATTAAACTTCGTTGCAAACGCAAAATCGCGCTCATCGTGCGCGGGCACCGCCATAATGGCACCGGTGCCGTACCCCTTGAGGACGTAGTCGGCGATGAAGACAGGGATGGTTTCACCTGTTGCCGGATTCGTTGTGGATACACCCTCAAGCCGAACGCCGGTCTTTTCCTTTTCCGCCTTCGTTCGCTGAATTTCATCTTTTTGTGCCGATGCGATGACGTACGCCTCAACGTCCACCCAATTTGAAATGAGGTGCTTGTTTTTTTGTACGAGGTCATGCTCCGGTGCGAGAACAAGGTACGTCGCGCCGAAGAGTGTGTCCGGTCGTGTCGTGAAAATAGTAACGCTCTCTCCAGAAGAAAGTGCAAACGAGAGCTCGGCGCCACGCGAACGACCAATCCACTGACGTTGGGACTCCTTGATGTGGGTCGGCCAATTGAGTGCATCCAGATCATCAACGAGCCGATCGGCGTAATCGGTGATGCGGAGCATCCATTGCTTCATTTCCTTGCGCTCAATGGTGTCACCGGAACGTTCGCAGGTGCCATTCGCAAGCACCTGCTCATTCGCGATGACGGTGTTGCAACCCGGGCACCAGTTCACCACCGCATCTCCCCGAAACGCAATCCCTTTCTCAAAAAACTTTGTAAATATCCACTGTGTCCACTTGTAGTATTCCGGGTCGGTGGAACTTGTCATCATGTCCCACGAAAACGCATTCCCCATGCTCTTGAGTTGCTTGATCATGTGCGCGATATTTGACTCCGTCCATGCACGGGGGTCTAAATCTCGCTTGATTGCGGCGTTCTCTGCGGGAAGCCCAAAGGCATCAAAGCCGATTGGAAACAGTACCTGCTTCCCCTGCATACGTCTCGCACGAACGTATATGTCCACGACGGCAAATGCGAACCAGTGACCGATGTGGAGGTTCCCTGACGGGTACGGCCACTCTACGAGGACGTACTCTTTTTCCTTGGATACATCACGCGCTCCGACGTTGTATATGCCTGTCTCCTCCCAATGCTTCTGCCATTTTTTTTCAATTATTCCGTGGTCAAATTTCTTGTGCATGGGAAGCAGTAATTATGTGGCCTATTATGCAGTTAAATTTGAATTAGTCCAGTATTGTTTTGTCAGTATTGAGAACCCGCATGAAGCACCACTCACCTTTCCCATGTGACCAGTCATCAGGATTTTTGATAGAAAACGGTTCAGTGTAATCGTAGCCGTATAAAGCGTTTTCACCGGGCTTCGTTTCTGTGAAAAATTCTGCGCAAAGATTAAATGAGTTGTACGAAATTACTTCATAACGATACATCGCTCTCCCCTCGGGCGCCATCGGTAATTGGAGTCCACTGTATGCGTCTGAGAGTGATTTTGGGAGTGCCTCATGGAGCGATGCGTACGCTTGCACTCTGTACTGCATATCCTGAAGGTCGGTAATTTGCTTTGCATCAAGATTCATATCACGTACCTCACCCGGTGTTTCTGTGTGCATGAATCCTGAAATAAGCGACACGACGACCGTAAGAGCGACGATTCCCCCGTAGTACTGTGAATGGCGCTCGTTTGCCTGCCAGTATCCGCGCACATCCATGAGGTAGTACACGAATGCGACACCGGTAACGAGGAGTACGGTGAGTGCCTTGAGCGCGAAGCGAATGGTGATTTCTCCATTGAGAAAACTATTGAATGTCGCCACGAGGTCGCCGAGTAGCACACCACCTCCGACGAGAAGTGAGAGATAGATGAGCCACCGTGTGAGTGTGAGGTACGTCCCCTGTTCTGTGCGTCTGATAACATTTACCAATCGCGTAAGAATTATGTACGTTGGGAAGAAGACAATGAGCAGGGCAATTGAGAACCTGATACTTGATGTCGCATCATTGTACTCCCAATACATTTGAGCTTGATCAGGATACTGAACTGTAATGATACCGAAAAGAAGACCTATAAGCGCACCGATACTTACGTATAATGTCACCAGTGACCCTAACTGTAGGGCAAAATTTTTTGCGGTGTTTTCCATATACACAATAGTGTACTCCTCATGGACAACATCCTCAATGGGGTGGTATCGTGTTCAGTACTATGAAACCTGAGGATTTGCAAAAGGCACCGAAGTTATTTTGTGAGAACATCAAAATTGGCTATACGCCTGAGTATTTCGTTATTGGTCTAAGTTCAGGTGCGCAGTCTGCTATTTATTCGCTCACACCGCAGCACGCAAAGCGCCTTCGTGATTACCTCTCACACGAAATCAATCAGTTTGAAAAGATGCACGGGGAAATTAAAGCGGAGTGGAATCCGAGTATCGTGAGCCCTGTTCAGGGAATACATCCCCCCGACGAGAAGAGCTGAGGTTGAAACTAAAAACCAAAATACTGAAACCAGGATGTAATCAAAAATGAAAAATTTTTATCATTCAACATTACATTCCGGCTTTTAGCTTCATGTCTTTGGATTTTGCGCTACTGCGTTACCGGAACTGCGCATCCCGTTTTCTCTGCAAGTTTTTCAAACGATTGCTCTCCGGAGAGTTGCGAGCCGTCCGCAAAAGTCCATGTCGGGTAGCCCGTTATGCCTGCGTCGGCACAAATTTTAAGTTGCCCCTGTCCGTTGGGCGTTGAGCACTCAATGTACGGTAACTTTTTTGAATTTTGGAAAAGATCCTTTTGATTTTTACAGTGCGGGCACCAGAAGGTTCCGTAAAACTTTGCGCCGGCGTCACTGAGACATTGCGCAAATACATCGTACGGACTGTTCGTTCCCTGTGAACTCTGTGGAGCCGAAACAGCGCGCGCATATATGAGCCCTGCTATGAGGATGGCGACCAAGAGCGCATAGAGTACGACGTTGCTTACTTTCATACGTCTATGATATCACATTGAGCATCGTGTACTTATCGTCGTGAACGAACGCGATCGCTCTCCTTGAGCACTTGCTTGCGGAGACGGGTGGAATTGGGCGTGATTTCCAAATACTCATCATCTGCCATGATTTCAAGTCCCGTTTCAATGTTGAGTGGCCTGTGTGGGGTGAGGTACAGCGCCTCGTCGGAACCGGAAGCGCGGACGTTTGAGAGTTGCTTCCCCTTCGTCGGATTCACCATGAGTTCTTCACCCTTGGAGGTGTTTCCGATGACCATGCCCTCGTACACATCGGTAGCGGGACCAATGTAGAGTTGCCCCCTGTCTTGTAGATTCCAGAGTGAAAATCCGAGTGCTTTTCCCGTTGCCATGGACACCATTGAGCCGGCCTGGCGCTTCTTGATTTCACCCGCGTACGGTCTGAATCCAATTACCCGTGAGCAGAGTATCCCCTCTCCCTTTGTATCAATAATGAATTGCCCCTTGTACCCGAGGAGACCTCGTGTTGGTCCCTCAAGAATGAGACGTACCTGATTTTCGTGCATTATCATGTTCTGGAGAATGAATGCGCGCATGCCGAGCTTTTCAATCACCGGACCTTGGAATTCGCTTGGAATATCAATCGTCACCTCCTCAAACGGCTCGTACTTTCCGTCTTCACGCTCCTCAATGATCGCCTGTGGTTGTGACACCTGCAGTTCGTATCCCTCGCGACGCATATTTTCCAAAAGAATGGAAATGTGCATCTCACCTCTCCCGTAGACCTTGCTGATGTCACCGTTTCCAAAATCAACTTTGAGGCCCACGTTGATTTCAAGTTCGCGCTCAAGACGCTCGCGTATCTGACGAGACGTCACATACTTCCCGTCTCTCCCGGCAAAGGGCGAATTGTTGACCAAGAAATCAAGTGCGATAGTCGGCTGGTCAACGGCGATAGCCGGAAGCGGTTCAATATTTTCGGTGTCGGTGAGTGTTTCGCCGATGAAGATGTCCTCAAGCCCCGCAACGATGACAATGTCTCCTGCGTACGCAATTTCCGAATCAATTCGCTCAATACCCTTAAAGGTAAACAGTTTCGTTACCTTCCCCTTTCGCATTTCTCGCCCCTCATGGAGAACGAAAATATTTTGCCCCGCTTTTACCGCACCCTCGTACACGCGAGCAATGGCAAGACGTCCGAGGAAGTTGTCGTACCCGAGGTTAAAAACTTGCGCCTTGAGCGGTGCACCCTCAACGTACCCGTGTGAAGCGGGAACTTTTTCCAAAATCGTATCAAGGAGCGGTGTCAAATCCGATGACTCATCCTCAAGTTTTCGCTTCGCGATACCCTGTCTCCCAATCGCGTACACAGTCGTGAAGTTTGCCTGCTCGTCATTTGCGCCGAGTTCAAGGAAGAGCTCAAGGACAAGCTCTTCCGCGTGGTGAGGATCCGCCGCCGGCTTATCAATCTTGTTGATGATGACAATCGGCTTAATACCGAGTTCCAGAGACTTCTTGAGCACAAAGCGCGTCTGTGGCATTGGCCCCTCCTGCGCATCAACGACGAGGAGGACTGAGTCAATTGAGCGGAGTACGCGTTCAACTTCGGAACCGAAATCAGCGTGCCCCGGTGTATCAACGATATTTATCTTCGTCCCCTTGTACGTGACAGAGGTATTTTTTGCGTAAATGGTAATGCCACGCTCCTGCTCAAGCGAGTTGGAGTCCATGCTCACACTCGCATCGGTCACGGCTCCGGTCTGACGCATGAGGGCGTCGGTGAGTGTCGTTTTCCCATG
>CAZBMV010000002.1:2379-12852 GCA_964493145.1 uncultured Candidatus Saccharibacteria bacterium | reverse complement strand
GGGCGCGAAGTTCCTCAAGAGTACTACACTAAAGCCAAAAGTCAATTTTTGGGCTGTGATTTTGTGTATGCTTTCACGAGCGTTTCCTTTTCTTCTTTTTTCATCTTTTTAAATTTTGCTTCCTTTATTTGTGCTTCACTTCGTGACGCACACGCTTCAACGTACACGACACGGAGAGGAATTTTTGCACGTGCATACTTAGAACCCTTTTTACCTTCCTTGTGCTCTTTAAATCGTCGTTCAACATCCGTAGTAACTCCCGCATACAGTGATGCGTCACTGCATCGGATCATGTAGACAAACCAACTCATGCGATCATAAATTCAATGACGTCTCCATCTCTCACAATGTACTCTTTTCCTTCGGTACGCAACTTTCCGAGTTCTCGCGCCCGTGCGAGTGAACCAGCCTGTACGAGGTCGTCAAACGCGACAACCTGCGCGCGAATGTACCTCGTCTGAAAGTCAGTGTGGATGGCGGCACCCGCTTCGGGCCCCGTCGCACCCTGCTCCACCGTCCACGCGTGTGTTTCCTCCTCGCCGGTCGTGAAGTACGACATGAGGCCGAGTCGGTGGTAGCATGCACGAATGAGTGAATCAATTCCGGAATCAAGCGTTGCGTACTCACGTCTGAATTCCACTTTCTCATCTTCCTCCAAATCCTTGAGTTCGTGCTCAACACCAGCGTCAATCACAACGTACTCAGAGCCGGTTGATTCCATGAAATTCATGAGGTCTTTCCAGCGTTCGTCGTTCGTCTCATCAAAGTTGTACGCACTGTGCTTCTTGTTGAGAACGTAGAGAATCTGCTTCATCGTGAGGAGGTGGAGGTGCTTCACGAGTGGGAGTTCAAGATCATTGAACTGAAACCCGTTCGCAAGTTTTCCGAGTTCAAGGTGTTTAAGGAGACGTTCAAGGACATCCATTTCCAACTGTGCGGACTTCAGACCGCGCTTCGCGTCACGGGTAACATTTCCGAGACGCTTACTGACGGTTTCCGCATCAGCCATGATGAGCTCAAGATTGATAACCTCAATATCGGAGAGTGGATCAACGGCACCGGCGACGTGAATGATGTCCTGATCTTCAAAAATGCGTACCACCTCCGCAATCATGTCCACCTCGCGAATGTTCGCGAGAAACTTATTTCCGAGCCCCTCGCCCGAGGATGCGCCGCGGACAAGTCCCGCAATGTCCACGAATTCAACAATTGCAGGGATGACTTTTTCAGACTTTGAAATTGCTGAGAGTGTTGCAAGTCGGTTGTCTGGCACCGCGACAACGCCGACCGATGGATCAATGGTACAGAAAGGATAATTTTCAGCCGGAACGGAATTTTTTGTCAGTGCATTAAAAAGCGTTGATTTACCAACGTTCGGAAGTCCGACGATACCCACAGATAGTGACATAGTGCATAAGACTATCAGATTTACGCAGTTTTAAAAAGAGGACTATAAAATTTTGCCGCGTTTGAGCTCTTCGGATTCAATCCACGCCTCATCGTGTCCGAAGAAATGAGCAACCTCGTGCCAGATAGTGTTCTTCACGCACTCGCGAATATCATTCGGAGAATCGTACGTATCACATATCGTGCGCATAAAAATTGTTATTTTGTCCGGCATAGAGAGAGTATCATCGCCACGCTCGGTGAGCGGGACACCTTCGTAGAGACCGAACAACAATTCATCACCGCTCGTGTGAACGGTATCATCCACGACGAAAGCGAGGTTGGTGAGTTTTGCCTTTACCCAATCAGGTAAATCAGCAACACCATCATGAACGTAGCGTTCAAATTCGTCTCGTGGTACCTCCATGTATGTGTTAGATATACGTCACCGGGCTACTGACGGCTTATACGTATGATGCGCCAGCGTTTACCGGTTTTGCATACATATGGGCAATATGAACACGCGCATTCCAGTTGTCCGTACGCCAGCCTGCGTGTGGTCAACTACCTGCAACATTAGAATTAATTGTCCGACCGATACACCTACACTCTGCTCACCCTACGTTAGTTGCTCATGATTATAAAATACAACATCTTTTTGTCCAGTTCCATGGCACACTAAAATGTTGTGTGATTTTCTACCAGCAAATGCTTGGTTCAAGTGCGTACGTATCTCGTATATAGTTTTCAACTTCTGTGCTATTTCCAATGCGGTCAATGAGTCCCAGTTGGAGAGCTCTTCCTCCCATAACCGATGATCCATCAGCAATCTCGTACACGTTCTCAAGTGGAAGTTCACGATTATTTGAAACCGCCTCAACGAACGCGTCGTACGTAATTTGAATGTCGCGCATGTAGAGCGCTCGCTCCTCTGCACTGAGTGTCTTGTCCGGACTTCCCATGTCCTTGAACTTTCCGGAACTCAACTCATTGTACGTGTACCCCGACTGCTCATTTGCAATGCCGTTGTCAGTGTATGAAATGGTCACCCCGATACTCCCGACGTCGGAGAGTGCCGATGCAAAAATGACATCCGCCGTTGATGCGACCCAGTACGCCGCAGACGTTCCCGCACCGCGTATGTGCGCAACGATGGGTTTTGAAATATTTTTTTGGATGTAGTGTGCGAGTTCTTCCGCTGCGACGGGTAGTCCACCGTATGAATCAATTTCAAGAAGAATGACTTTAATGTTGGGGGACGCTTCCGCCTCAGCGAGGTAGTACATGAGCGTGTCTGCGGAGATGGTGTCGGCGTATGTGGAATCAAGTGTCGGATCCACGTAGTACGTCGTGAGTGTCCCATGAAATGGGACCCCCGCAACATTGCACAACTGTTCACTGTACGGTGATTGCTCATACGTTTCATCGTACTCGTATGTAGAATCTTCTGACACATCGGAGGAAAGCCTGAACGCCACTTCATTCCATATGGTAATGACTGCGGCAATGAGTACGAGCACGAGGACAATCACCGTAATGATTGTCCTCGTGTTGAACCACATGTTCATACGTTAGATTCCCTTCTTAGCGAGTGTGCGAACTTTATCTATCCACCGCTCAAGTTCAGGGCGTTCAACTTTATTTGCGGGACCAAATGCTGTTACCTTTGTTTTAATACCGGCGAATTCAAGGATGCCGTGTGATATTTCGTTCGTGAAATCTCCGAACTTCCACCACGTCATGAATGGACTGTGCGTTCCGGCAACAATGATGACGCGCGCAGTCTTTCCCTTGAGTCGCTGAATGAGTTTCTTTGTTTCCTTGTCAAAATTAAATGCGAAGCCGGGGAGCCACATGCGATCAAACATACCCTTGAAGAGGGCCGGCATTGAACACCACCAATTCGGGTACACAAACACCATGTGGTCAGCCCACTTCATTTTCTCCTGAACCATGATGAGGTCGGGTTCAAGTTGCTGGATGTCCTTGTAGCCCCTGTGAAGAATCGGATCAAAAGAGAGACTTCCGATGTTAATGCGCTCCACCTCAAATCCCGCTCCACGTGCCGTCTCCTCGTACGCATCGGCGATTCCCGCTGTAAAAGAATCGGACGCGGAGTTTCCTAAGAAAACGAGTATCTTTTTTGTATTCATATACAAAAATACTACCACGTAGAATACGCAAACTGACCGTTTTTACACAGTTCTATGAGTGAATTGAACCGTTCGGATTGAAGCGCACGTTTCCTCCCTGCTGCTGTGGAAATTTGTCTCCCATGAGTGCGCGCAACTCATTCTGGTACTTCGGCATCACCTTCATCGCTGCAGCCATCTGCGTCTTTCCCGCTTTAATTTCAGCCTGCATTTCTCCGGCGATTTTTTCAAACAGCTTTGGATTCTTCTCCATGAGCGTCATGATGAGCTCACGCTGTTCGGCGGGAGCGTTCTTGAGTTGCTTCTCAAGAAGTTTGCGCATCATGAACCCTTTTGCTTTTTCAAACATAGTATTTCGTACGTTACCTCTGAACTAAAATGGTGACCTGATTGTTGCTCACCTCGCACATACCGCGCGCTATTTCAAATACGCGTTCTCCGTCACAGGTGCGAACGGAAATTATACCTCCTTTGAGCAAAACAATGATAGGTTCGTGGTGTGCGAGTATCGTGAGCTGTCCCTTGTCGCCGGGGATTGTCACCGATGACGCCTCACCGTCAAAGAGACGTTCGTCAACGCGCGTTATGGTGAGCGTGAATGTTGCTTCGTGCTTCATGACCATTATGCAATTTCATCAATACCACCCTTCATATAAAAGGCTTGTTCGGGTTTATCGTCATGCTTTCCCTCAAGAATTTCTTTGAATCCGCGTATGGTCTCCTTGAGCGGAACGTACGCACCCTTGGTACCGGTGAACACCTCACCGACGAAGAACGGTTGACTGAGGAAGCGTTGAATTTTTCGCGCGCGGTACACCGTTTGCTTGTCCTCATCGGAAAGTTCCTCAATGCCGAGAATGGCGATGATGTCTTGAAGGTCTTTGTACCTCTGGAGCACCTGCTTTACACCCTGTGCGACGTCGTAGTGCTCACGACCTACAACGTACGGGTCAAGCGCAGAGGACTTACTCTCCAGTGGGTCAATCGCGGGATAAATGCCGAGTGACGCGAGCGCACGTGAGAGCACAACCGTTGAGTCTAGGTGTGAGAATGTCGTTGCGGGAGCCGGGTCGGTGAGGTCGTCAGCAGGTACGTACACCGCCTGTACCGAGGTGATGGAACCCTTCGTCGTTGAGGTGATGCGCTCCTGCATCTGACCCATCTCCTCTGCGAGCGTTGGCTGATAGCCCACTGCTGAAGAAACGCGACCAAGGAGTGATGACACTTCTTGTCCCGCCTGTGTGAAGCGGAAAACGTTGTCCATGAAGAAGAGGACATCCTTTCCACCCTCATCGCGGAAGTACTCCGCCATGGTGAGTCCGGTGAGTCCGATACGTGCACGCGCTCCAGGGACTTCGTTCATCTGTCCGAAGACGAGTGCGGTCTTTGCGAGCACCCCCGAGTCCTTCATTTCGTGATACAAGTCGTTTCCCTCACGCACACGTTCACCGACACCGGCAAACACCGAGTACCCGCCGTGCTCCGTGGCAACGTTTCTGATGAGTTCCTGGATGAGCACCGTCTTTCCCACGCCCGCACCTCCGAAGAGACCAACCTTCCCTCCCTTGATGAATGGCGCGAGGAGGTCTACTGACTTAATACCGGTTTCAAACACTTCTGTCTTTGTGGACTGCTCGGTGAAGTGAGGTGCCTTGCGATGAATGGGAAGTTTTGGCGCATCCTTGATTTCCTCCATACCATCAAGCGTCTCACCGAGTACATTCATGAGACGACCGAGTGACTTCTCTCCCACGGGAATGCTGATTGGTGCGCCGGTGTCTTCCACAGGCAACCCGCGCGTCATACCGGCGGTATCTTGCATAGCAATAGTACGAACACGGTTTCCACCAAGGTGCTGTGCGACCTCAAGTGTTACCTTCACACCATTCTCACCGGCAACCGAAAGTGCGTGCCCGACTGCGGGAATATTTTCCGCAAAGTGAACGTCAATGATTGGACCGATAATTTGGGTGACCGTACCTTTCGTGTTTGTTGTGCTCATATTTTTGTAATTAATTGCTATGCTTGATAATGCTTGTAACCCTGATTTCCTTAAGTGCTGTTTTTGAGTAAAGTTCGAGGAATGTGAGAAAAATTTTGCGAGACATATCCTGTATATGATGAACAAAATTTTTCTCAAACATGACAAAGAAATTTACCAAAAACAGCACTTAAGTCTTCATTGCCTCTATGCCTCCCGTAATCTCCGAAACTTCCGCAGTGATGACGCTCTGTCGCTCCTTGTTGTACGCGAGCGTGAGGATGCGAGAGACATCTCGCGCCTTGTCGGTCGCGTTCTTCATTGCAACCATGCGTGCCGAGTGCTCACTCGCTTTTGATTCCAAGAGCGCGTGGTAGAGCATGATCTCAATGAGCGAACCGAAAATGGAGTCAAAGAGTGTTTCGTAATTTTGCTCAATGGTGTAGACCGATGAGAATCCGTGCTCCGGCTTTTCCGCGTACTTACCCTGCTTTGGGAGTATGTCTTCAATCATCGTGCGTACCGTGTCCGTATCAATGGGGAGTATTTGACGAACGACTGCGCGCTGTTCAAATGTAGATTTGAAATTTTGGTACACGACGTAGACATTTTTGTACTTTCCCGTTTTGAACATGTCTACGAGAAAAGCGACAACTTCCTCCATGTCGCCGACACTCACCTCATCGCTCACATTGAGAAAGTGCATCGGAATGGTGAATTTTCGTCGCAAAAAGTACTCGTACGCCTTCTTCCCAAAGCAAATCACCTCGGTTGTTTCCTTTTGCCCTTTTGCTACGTGTGCAGTTGCTTCCTTGAGAATGTTGCTGTTGAGACTTCCCGCCAATCCCTTGTCTGCGGTGACTACAATCACACAATCGTGACTACCGTTTCCTCCGCGTATGAAGGAGTGGTGCTTCACATCCAAACTGCGTGAAATGTTTTCCAGAATACGGAGCGACGCTTCTGCGTACGGACGCCCCTTGAGAGCGCGCTCCTGACTCTTACGCATTTTCACCGCAGAGACCGCCTCCATCGCCTTTGTAACTTTACTCGTGCGCTGTGTCGCCTTTATTTTGTTTTTAATCTGCTTGAGAGCCATAGTGTGCTATTGGTACAGATGCGCGTACGATGTTTTGAATTCAGCGATTGCTTGCGTCAACTTTTCCGCAATTTCATCGGATAGGGCTCGTTCACTCTCAATGGTTTTTATGATGTCCGTCTTATCACGCTCAATCATCGCAATAAACTCACGTTCAACTTCACGAACTTTCGCAACCGGCGCGCCATCAAGGATTCCGCCGTTCGCGGCAAAAATGGAAATCACCTGAACGAAGAATGGGAGCGTGTGATGCTGATCCTGCTTGAGGAGTTCCGTGTACCGACGACCACTCTCAATGCGTGCCTTCGTGTCCTCATCAAGGTCTCCCGCAAATTGCATGAACGCTTCAAGTTCACGGAACTGCGCGAGTTCAAGGCGAATCTTTCCTGCGACTTTTTTCATCGCCTTCGTCTGCGCCGACGAACCCACACGTGAGACTGAAATACCAACGTTGAGCGCAGGACGAATGCCCTTATTGAAGAGGTCGGTTTCAAGGAAAATCTGTCCATCGGTGATGGAAATGACATTCGTAGGAATGTACGCTGAAACGTCACCCTCCTGCGTTTCAATGATTGGGAGCGCGGTGAGTGACCCACCGCCGAGTTTTTCCGAGAGCTTAGCGGCTCGCTCTAGGAGGCGTGAGTGGAGGTAAAAGATATCACCCGGATACGCCTCACGTCCCGGTGGGCGACGGAGGAGGAGTGACATTTGTCGATATGCGACTGCGTGCTTTGAGAGATCATCGTACACAATGAGCGCATCCTTTCCCTGCTCCATGAAAAATTCGCCAATGGCGGCGCCGGCGAACGGTGCGAGGAACTGGAGCGGTGATGGATCAGCCGCTGACGTTGAGACGACGATGGTGTACTCAAGTGCACCGTTTTCCTTGAGTGTTTGAACGATGCGTGCCGTCTTTGATTCCTTTTGACCCACAGCGACATAAATGCAGATGGGACGCTTTTCCGCCGGTTCGTACTTTTGGTTAATGATGGTGTCAATGGCGACTGTCGTCTTTCCTGTCGCGCGATCACCAATGATGAGTTCTCGCTGACCGCGACCAATCGGAATCATTGCGTCAATCGCCTTGATTCCCGTGTGAATAGGCTCATTCACCGACGAACGCTCCATGACGCCGTACGCAACACGCTCAATTGGCATCTCACGCTCACTCGCGTACATCGCCTTTCCGTCAAGCACCTCGCCGAGCGGATTCACCACACGTCCGATGATACCCTCTCCGACGGGGATGCTGAGGAGTTTCCCCGTTCGCCTCACGAGCATTCCCTCGCGAACACGATGAGAGTCACCGAGCACCACCACTTTCACCGACTCTTCCTCCAGGTTGAGCACAAGTCCGAAGAGCACGTGAGTGTGTTCCATACTCTCCTTGAGTGACGTACCCTCCGCATCATCAAAGAGCACCATTTCCATCATTTTTGCGTCACGTATGCCCTCAATCTCGGCAACACCGTCACCAACGGCAACAACGGTTCCCACTTCCTCCACATTCGTGGTTGGGGTTATCGCTTCAAGTTCCTTCTTAATTCGTTCAATTATTGTGCTCATCCCAGTTAGATTTATGTGCTTGTAATGGTGTACTTAAAACAATGTCTGAATTCTATTTTTTGTTGCCCGCTTGTCAATTATTGGTCCGACACTAACGGGACAGGTATACATTACTCAACTATGTTTTGATATACGTGTAATAAGGTGCTCTTGTAACTCTTGTCCACTCTCTTCCCGTTGTGGGTAACAACAAATCCTCCGATGAGGTGTGGGTCAACATTCATTTGGTGCGTGTCGCCACCACCGATGTCGGAAATTGCCCCCTTAATCGCTTCTGCATATCGTGCCACATCAGCCTGGCGAGCAACGGTAACCTTCGTTCCCTCCGTAGCGTGCTTGCGAACTGTTCTGTCCAGAAGACCGCGGAGAACTTTTCCGTACATCGCCAGCAATCCCTTTCGCTCAAGCATGGCACGCAAATTTTTGAGAACAGCATCCGCAGACATCCCTCGTGAAAGAAGTTCGTACGTTGCATCAATGTAGTCCTTTGCGCGCATACGTTACTTTGAGAGTTCTGTGTTAAGAATTTTTTCAGCGGCGAGGACTGATAATTTTGCAATCTCCGCTTCGCTTTCCTTGAGCGCTTGCGCTTTCATTTCCTCGGCATTTTTACGTGCGTGCTCAAGATCGCGTGAAATCTTTTCTTGCGCTTCTGCGACAAGTGCTTTCTCCTTCTCTTCTGCTTGTGCCGTTGCTCGTGCAAAAATAGTGCCCGCTTCGGTGTGTGCATTCTTAATGATGACTGCTTTTTCACTCTCCGCATCAGCACGCACTGTCGCGGCATGCTCGGCATCCTCTACCCCCTTCTTAATCTTTGCCTCACGCTCTGCGAGAAGCTTTAAAACGGGAGTGTACAAAAAATACCACAGGAGACCCATGAGGATACTGAAGTTGAAGATTTGAATGACGATGAGTCGCCAATCAATACCGAACGCATGTAGTATTTCTTGCATAGAATAATTTTAGGAAATAAACGTAATCATCTTTACGAATGGCGAGATGCGAGGCGCAGACGAATGAAGAGTGGAAGCGTATGACTATACGATGACACTCTTCATGAGGAATGCAACAAAGCAGGTCGTCATTCTAAAATGATTATCCGAATTTAACGATAAAGCCGACTACAATAGCAAAAATAGCAAGCGCCTCAGTGAAGGCGATACCAATAAACATTGTTGTCTGCACCTTTCCTGCAGCTTCCGGATTTCGTCCAATTGCTTCAAGTGCCTTTGAGACGAGGATGCCGATACCGATGCCCGGACCAATCATGCCGAGACCTACGACGAGCGCCATGCTGATAGCCTTCATTGCTTCTAAGTTTTCCATATGATGAAAATGGTGTTATCTGATTTACTATTAATGGATAACTGAGAACCGACACGGTGTGCGGGCTCTCAACTCGCCACTAATGTGGTTCCGCAATCGCAAGTTTTATAAAGAAAAGTGTCAGAACGGCAAAAATGAATGCCTGAATAAACCCGACAAACATCTCAAATGCGAGCAGTGGTACGGGCAGTATAAACGGAACAAAGAACATTGCAATGACAATGAGCGTCTTCCCCGCGAAGATATTGCCGAAAAGACGGAATGAGAAAGAGATGAGGCGCGCCATTTCGCTAAAAAGTTCAATAATGCCAATGAGAAAAGCGAGCGGTGACGAAAAGTTTATAAACTTTCCACCGTATTTGAAGAGCCCGAGGAAAATGATTCCCGAAAGCTCAATGCAGACGAATGCTATGACAGCGAGTCCGATGGTTATGTTGAGGTCGGTATTTGCCGGGTGGAGGAATGGAACAAGAGCGTGTTCACCATGAAATTCCTTAAATATGCCAATGGAATCAACACCGGGAAGAAGACCGAGCAAATTGAGTGCGAGGATGAAAACAAATATGGTCATGACGAGCGGAAAAAATGTTCGCGCGTGATTACGATTTTCAAGTGCTTCGGCTACGTAGTCAAAAGCGCCTCCAACGAGTGTCTCTACAATAATTTGCGCTTTTTTTGGTACGAGTGTGAGATTGTACTTGAAGTAGATCGCCACTATGACGAGGATCACCATTGTGAGCCACACCATAACCATGGTACTCGTGAGTGGAATACCAAAAACGTGCCCCAAAACAGGTGCACTTAAGTGGATTGCAATTCCCTCCTCTGCCGCGTATGCAACATTCATAATTTTGCCGGCATAATATCAAAAGGCGTCATAAAAAGAAAGGAATTGGTGTTGGTTGCGTACGTGCACAATGCTGTTGACCGAGGGGCACAAAATGCGTATTATACTCGGGTTC
>CAZBMV010000002.1:0-2279 GCA_964493145.1 uncultured Candidatus Saccharibacteria bacterium | reverse complement strand
TACGTGCACAATGCTGTTGACCGAGGGGCACAAAATGCGTATTATACTCGGGTTCAATTGATTTCAGAGTGGGCCCGTAGCTCATTTGGCTAGAGCGCCTGTTTTGCACTCAGGAGGTGGGGGGTTCGAATCCTCTCGGGTCCACTGTGTAATGAATTGGAAACTGAGGCACCTCACCATGCATAGTAATGTGCTAGCAAAATCCGCCATCCGGCGGATTTTGCTTTTGTACTCAAAGTACAATTCTGTTATATACTTAGAGTATCATTAACACTAACGTTATTTTTATATGAACGACATACAAAATGTGCAGACGTCACCGAGCACACATAAGTCTGACAACACTAGGAAGTTGATTATCGTAGGAATTATTATCGTTGGGGTGTTTATTCTGTTCCGATCATTCATGAGTCCGGAGCGTGCTCTTGAACGTGCGATTGAGCAGGCGTCTGAAGGAGTGGTTGATGTTGACATTGATCGCAATGGGAATGTGCAATTTAAGGGTGAAGATGGTGAGAGTTACAACGTGTCAGCAGGTGAAGATGTCTCACTACCGGATAACTGGCCTGCTTCAGTTCCTATCATCAGTGGTGCAAAAATTACATACGCGGGTTCTATGATGGGAGCGGAGGGTGAAGGTGGTACATCGGTCATGTTTACCACATCGCAGAAAGTTTCAGACGTAAGCGAGTACTATAAATCAGAACTTGAATCAAACGGGTGGAGCATCCAAGGGGTTGTTTCTACAGGCGATGGAACCATCATTTCCGGCACGAAGAGTGAAACCGAGAATGTTGCAATTTACGTCGCAGGAGATGGAAGTGGGACATCGGTAAACATTAGTGTTCAGCAGTAACGCCTAGACCCGCGCAGATTTATAGTACGTTTAAAATAAAAAACTGCACGTATGCGTGCAGTTTTTTATTTTAACCGGCAAAGTATCCTTCTCCCTTGGCATTCCTTCGTGTCATACGTTCATCAAGAATATTTCTTGCTTCTAGTGGCACGCTATCATACGGTGTTCCGTCGTAACGCTTTTCAACTTCCGCAGCCATTTTCTCAATTTCCTCGTCAGACGTGTCCTTTAGGGTTTTTTCTCCTGTGAAGTCAAGGTCTCCCAATTCGCGCTCTTCTCTTTTTACTGTTTCTCCTGTGAAATCAAGGTCGTTATTAAATGATTCAGGTCCTTTCATATTGAGAAATTAGATATGTAATACTATTAGTATACTCCCTCTGGTATAATCATGCACACGCTCATATGAATCACAAAAAACACCTCTTTTTTGACCTAGATGACACCGTAACCGCATCTCGTACTCTCATGGAGCCCGAAGTTTATGAATTGTACGCGTCACTCTCACAAGACATCGTCGTTGTCTCCGGTGCACAGGTGAGTCAAATTGACACCCAAATTCACCATTTGCCTGTGTTTAGACTCGGTCAAAATGGAAATCAGGCTGTCGGACCGAAGAATGAGATTTTGTGGACTGAATATCTTACGCCGGAGCAGGTTTCTGAAGTGCTCACTCACGTAGAGAAACTCAAAAAAATGTATACGGGTTCCGTACGTAATGAAGATGACCTCGTTGAAAATCGCGGTGCGCAAATATCGTACAGTCTCATAGGACACCACGAGGATCTTGAAAATAAGAAAAAGTGCGATCCCGACAGGCAGGTGCGGCTCTCACTTCTTGAGCGTGCTCCGTTCATTTCGGATGAACTTGAGGTAAAGATTGGTGGCACGACCTGTTTTGACTATTTTCAAAAAGGGAGACACAAGGGATATAATGTCATGCGTTTGATTGACCGCATGGGGTGGAGAAAGGAGGATTGCGTCTATTTTGGTGATGCGTTGTTTCCCGGTGGAAATGATGAAACAGTCATCGGTGTCATTGATACCTTCCCTGTCAAAAACCACCTACATACGTACGAGGTGCTTAGAACCCATCTCACATTGAACCACACAGAGTAATGATTAATGTGCGTGAGTGTTTGGTGTTTCTCGTGGTCAAAACAACGGCTACGAGTGGTAACGGCTCAAACTCGTCGTACATCAGTATGCCTCGTTTTGCGCCAACCACTCTCGCTCGTGTTTTGACCACGATAATTCGCCATTCAATGTGGGATGGGTTCTAAGGAAAATTTTAAGTGATATCAAAGTCAAAATCATATACAGAAAACATGATACAATCTTCCTCATTCGGGCTGTATGTCGCATACAGTCCCTCGTCGTTCGGTCATAGTGAACCAAAGAAAACTTTGTTACACTACGACTCTCA
>CAZBMV010000001.1:153110-235732 GCA_964493145.1 uncultured Candidatus Saccharibacteria bacterium | reverse complement strand
TGCTAACGTGGCAGGGTCTAAAAGCCCTCGCGGGTTCAAATCCCGCACTCTCCGCAACGAACGAAGTGAGTTAAGGAGAGCACACAGTGCGGGGCACTGTGTGGGGATTTGAAGCTGTTCAGAGATATTTTGAGATTGCGAAAAATATCCTGAACGGATACTGAACATGTAATGTTCAAATCCCGCACTCTCCGCAACGAACGAAGTGAGTTAAGGAGAGCACACAGTGCGGGGCACTGTGTGGGGATTTGAAGCTGTTCAGAGATATTTTGAGATTGCGAAAAATATCCTGAACGGATACTGAACATGTAATGTTCAAATCCCGCACTCTCCGCAAATTGAAACTTCCTCGGTCGTGAGGGCCGCCGCGCTTCGCGCGCCGCAGACCGCGCCCATTTTCCTTTCCTGATTTTTTGCGGCTCCCCCCCCATCCCCCTCCACCGCAGAATGGAAAAGGAAATGGGCGTGGGTATGTCGAAGAGCGTACATACATAATATGGCACTTTGGCATATAGCGCAATGGAATATTATCATGTAAACAATATGCCACGAGGGTTATATCAAGATGAGCATCAGAAAATTGTTGAGCGCCTGAAACAGGCGCGTCTTGACGCTGGTCTCGGTCAGGTCGAAGTGGCAGAAAAGCTCGGCAGGACGCAGTCCTATGTCTCCAAAATCGAATCCGGTCAGCGTCGGTTTGATGTCTTGCAGTTGAAGGAGTTTGCGAAGGTCTACAAGAGACCATTCGATTTTTTCATACAATAACTATGTCTAACACAACAGCGCAAGCCGATCTCATAAATTACAAAGAAATCGTTGGAAGATTCCCATGGATTACGGAAAGGGATAGAAATTGTATTCTCAGTCCTGATAGTGATGGTTTTTTGTGTGGACTTGCGATGTCTCACTATCTAAACTGGAACATTGTTGGGTTTTATGACGGTAAGATCATGTTGCTGCAAGACGGTATAGATTATCGCGACTGTACTTTCTTAGACATGGAAATAAACCGTCCTGGAGTAAGTAGTATGGGGAATCATCTTGTGGAATACAGCTACCGTATTGAGTTGCCAGAAAGAAATTTCGACCAATGCATACAACCAAATATATTGCGTGGTTTTGATGGCAGGACGGCCTTCCAAAGAAAATATCCATTCGGTACGATTCATCTATTACTTAGTATTTTGGGTGGTGCTGACATCGTGCGTGATTTGCCGGACTCTGCAATTAGCCCGCTACTTTTTGCAGATGGCGTCGGCAATAATTTGTTTGGATACCCAGAGAACTGTCTCGATTGGTTGAGATACATGCGCGTAGATCAACCAACGCATATTTTGCATCGGTTTCTTTGCGAGAGTGATTTTAATTTCTATACCGCGATGCAGTACCTTGAGAGATTTTATGAAATGCGAGACAGATACAACGCCAATGGTTATTACAATGGAGATAGTTTTGTCCCCGGAGGACGCAATATGCGCACCGGTCACAATGTACGAATTACAAATAGTAAAGGCGAACCCATAAATCTAGTTAAGAACGGTGACGGCAACCTGTCTCTGCATGAAAATGAAATAAACAGGGTGCGAGGTTTCATCAGAGAAATCGCTGAAATGATGGGGTGGCACTATCAAGAAGAAAAATGGACATGGAGTAACTATCGTGCGACGATTTTCCGAAAAGGAATGTTATCTAGCGACAATAGTAATAATTCGCCCAACCTTAATAATCGTACTTATACCGAACTTTTGGAACGAAATCCGTTCTCTCTCGCAATGACTGCAAGTAATAGAGTTGAATACACCACCGAGTAACTACGAGACGGGGGTAAACAACGACGGAGATACGGTTGCGAGACGTTTTTCTGCAAGATCGCAGTATTCTTTTGCGATGTCGATGACGATATATTTTCTACCAAGTTGTTTTGCTGCAACAGCAGTAGAACCACAACCACCAAACGGATCTAATACGACACCATCTGGAGGACAAAAACACTGAATAAAATCATACGGTATTTTATCTGGAAAGACTGCCGGATGTTGTCGCTTGAGCGGATCTTTATCTCCCGCCATTAAATAATCCCAAACTGTTCCTCGGCACTTCATGGCGTTTATTGGTCTGGTAATTGTCTTTGTGGTCGTCCCGTCCGTCCTTCTATTACCGCTTCCTGTCATAACCTTTCCTCCATGCTTGGAGGGTATTTTCAGTGGTTCTTTGTCAAAATATTGAGGACGTGCACCTTTTAGGAAAATTGGCATGTATTCGTGGTCTACACGGAAACGCTTCGTCCACCAAGCACCCTCTGTACCATGTTTGCGATAAATGACATTTTCAAAAAGACGTAAACCAACATTATCAACCCAATCGACAATCATTCGGAATGAGGTTAGCGATTTTGCAAAATCTTTAGTTTGATCTTGTATAACCACAGCAGCGATGCCCCCGTCTTTCAAAATTCTCTTAATTTGAACACCTGTCTCATGCAGATCGAATGTAAGGTCCCCTGTATAATTCCTGAGGGTATCATATGGAGGTGAAGTTACCACCAAATCAACAGAATTGTCTGGAATTTTTTTCATCATCTCCACAGCATCACCGTGCAAGATGGTATTTATTGAAAAATTGTTCTTGCCCATAATTTTATTATACATTATTTCTTTATCACTTTAATGATCTTTCCATTGACCATATAATCGTCATCACTCGAAACATATATTGGCTTATGTTTGGGATTTTTTGATTCAGAAACAAGCATGACATTCCCAGTCTTCGGATCTCTTTGAAATTTCTTTAGATTCGCACAATCGTCAATAACGGAAAGCACATAATCTCCATTTCTTGGCGTTCGGTACGTTGAGTCAATTAGCACGAAGTCGCCTTCTTCAAGATTCTTTCCATCAATCTTTGCACAGTTCATAGAGTCGCCCTCAACGCGCAACGCGAAAACGCCGTCGCGGCGATTGAGCGTACTACGAGACACTTTTAAGTAACCGGCTACATTCTCTTCCGCAAAGAGTGTTGCTGGTCCGGCGTTTGCCGCACCGAGTACCGGGACTCGCACCGCGTCCATTCCAGTTTTCCTAAAGATCGGTGTCTTGACCGTTTTATCCGCGTAGATACCAATAGAACGTGGTCGGTTTGATTCGCGCTCCAAATACCCCTCACTTTGGAGCTTCTTAACATGGTAGTGCGCCGATGACGGGTATTGTAGAAAGTCAAAATGGCCTGCAATCTCCTCCAAAGAGGGCGAGGAACCGTGCTCTTTGGAATACGAAACAATGAAGTCGTATATTTGCTTCTGTTTTGGGGTTATCATATGGTTGACTTTCAAATCTCTTTCAAATACAATTTGAGTATACTTGAAACATCATGCAGGAGCAAGTATACTTTATCCACATATTTATTCGCTAACATAAATACCATGCCAAAGTTCAATCGTCCTCAGAAATTCAATAAGACCAACGTAGGAAACGTACCAAAAAACAAGGCGATTGTGTATGAAATTACAAATGGCGCTGGAAAAAATCTATACACGGGTGTCGCAGGTCGCGGGAATGTCCAACAACGTCTTACAGATCATCTAAAGTTCAAGAAAGACCACATCCCTGGTGGAACCAAATTCAAAATCGCCCAAGTTAAAGATAAGCCGCGGGCGCTACAAGTAGAAAAACAGATAATTAAAAAAGAAGGCCCTAAATTTAACGAGCAACACAAAAACTAATATGAAAACCTACAACATCTTCATCAGTCACTCATGGGCATACGGCGACGCATACGACAAGTTGGTTAAAATGCTTGATGGTGATTCCCGTTTCTCATATCGAAATTACTCCGTACCGAAGGACGACCCGATTCATAAAGCTGGTACCGACAAAGAGTTACTGGCGGCGATCAAAGAGCGCATGCAGTTCTGTGATGTGATAGTCATCTTGGCAGGAGTTTACTCCACATACAGCAAATGGATAAACAAAGAAATTCAATTGGCAAACAGCGGTTTTACCAATCCAAAACCGATTCTTGCTATACAGCCTTGGGGTAGCGAGAAGACATCAACTGTTGTGAAAGATAATGCAGATAAGATAGTCGGATGGAACGCAAGTCCTATCATTTCAGCAATCCGTGAATTGGACTAAACATGCAAGATAAGGATATTTTATTTGAGCAATACAAGCTGGCCGTAGAGATGGCCGACAGAATCAGTGCTCGACGAGAGGGTGCGAATAAAATCTTTCTGTCTGCCAACTCTATTATCTTCGCTTTTTTGGCGACTCAAAGTGATTTTTCGCCAGTTCATCTACTCATCGCTCTTTTTGGTGGGCTGCTTTGCGTAGTATGGGCATCAATTATCAAAAATTATCGCAGTTTGAATTCAGCAAAATATGCTGTAATTCACGAAATGGAAGAAAAGCTACCGTGGAAAGTTTACACAGACGAGTGGCAGAAACTAAAGAATGGCAAAGACAAAAAAGTTTATGCGAAATTGACTGTGGTGGAAAAGAAACTACCATGGCTGTTTCTGGGATTCTACGTGTTGCTTTTTGTTTACGTAACATACTCAATGTCTTGTTGAGGGAGTCGTCCGCGTAGCGGACGGGCTTGCGCGCGCATGGGAGGGTTTGGGGCAAGCGCAATATGATTTGCTTGTGCCATTCGTGAGTTTGGCACAATCCGCCTTTTAGAGGCACAACGAACTCCACCGAAGTCGCCGAGCGAACACGAAGCCGCACCGAGCAGGCATCGCGAACGAATGTGAGCGGCCAGTGCGAGGCGCGGCGAAGTGTGAGCGGACGCTATAGATACCACGCAGGTTCGCTACGGGAGCGCCTCGGGCCGCCACAAGGACGGAGAAAGCGGAGATTGGGAGCAATAGATACTTTGCGACCTTTCGGAGTTTTTGGAGGACGAAGTGGCGGAGCAGACCACGCAATCGGAGCGTACGCATTAGTCCCGAGCCACCACGCGCTCGGCGCGTGCGAAGTGGGTTCGCGCAAAGGTGATACACTCACCGCCAAACCACAAGAGAACCCGCACGTGTGCGGGTTCTCTTGGTTTCTATGCACACGCACTCATTGCGGAGCGGTTTTCAGAAGCGCACAATACATACGTATGTCAATGTACGATTTTCTGGTCCTCACCCACATCATCGGGACAGCGGTTGGTGTCGGTGGAGCGACCTTCATAGAAATATTCTTTATTAATGCACTACGAGACGGAGTCATGGACCCCGATGAAGGAAAGACGATGCAAATTAGTTATAACGTGCTCCGCATCGCATTTTACGTCCTCATTCTCTCAGGGTTTGGCTTCCTCATTCTCGCGCGTATCGCCGAGAACAATGAGTGGTTCTACTCGCCACAGTTCTGGGTGAAACTCAGTATCGTCGCAATCATTGCACTGAATGCCGCGCTCATTCAACTCCGCGCCATTCCGCTCCTCTGGGGGAGCGCCATTGCGCTCACCTCATGGTACGCGGCGCTCATCTTGGGAGTCCTCCGCGGCAACGCCTACCCCGTATGGGGCGTCGTACTCACGTACGTCGCGTCAATCGTCATTATTTACTTCGTACTTCGCGCCATTCACGCAAAGTACGTACCACATAAAACCGCATAAGTATGTCTCCGTTACTTTCCTCAATGCTCGTGTCCCACGTCATCATCGGACTCTCGGGCCTCATTGCGCTTCACCTCGCGTACATGCAACTCATTCGTAGAACTCCACCCTACACACTCATCATCAGAGCGGCGTGGGTCTCGGTCGTACTCCTCTTCACCTCATGGGTGACCGGTGCGTACTACTACGTCGTCCACTACGGCACTGCGGTGAAACCGCGCATCCTCGCGAGCGAGTACCCGTGGGCACACTCCTTCTTTATGGAAGCAAAGGAGCACGTATTCATTCTCATGCCGTTCCTTGTTGTCGTCTTCGCGCTCGGCGTGCACGTGCTCCGTCGTGCTGAGAATCCCATGCTCAAGCGGGCGCTCGCATTCCTCGGTGCACTCGTGCTCGTCCTCGGAGTCTTCATTACCGCATCCGGCATTATCATCTCCGGCGCCGTCCGTTAATTTTTCATCACCATGAACGACAAACTCACCCGTCTCATCATCGCGACCGCATACGGCACGATTGCCGTCTCAATACTCGTCGCACTCCTCACCATCGTTGGTGAAGAATGGGCACCGCTCAAGAATTGGCTGAAGAATACATTTTCGCACCACTGGCTTGGAAAGAGTTACCTCTCGTGTGCACTCTTTATTGTCACCACCATCGTGACGTATCCGTTCACGAAAAATGCCGGTGCCTCCCGTGCGGTATGGCAGGCATTCTACGCAGCGCTCCTTTCAACAATCGCACTTTGTGGGTACTTCCTTCTCCACGTACTACATATTGTGTAGTGAGAATGGCTCTCCACGAAAAATGCCCCACACGGGGCATTTTTCGTGGAGAAAATATTACCGTATAACGCTCGCGACCGCTTTCACGAGTCCGGACACTGTCACTTTTGGAACGATTTCGTCCACCGTCGGTTTCTTCACGAGGCCGGCGATTTTTTTTGCCGCCGCGAGTTTCATGTCGTCGGTAATTTTTGCGACGTTCCGATCAAGCGCGCCACGGAAAATACCCGGGAAGGCGAGTGAGTTGTTGACCTGGTTCGGATAGTCGGAGCGGCCGGTCGCAATGATGCGCGCACCTGCGGCACGTGCGTCGTCGGGCTTAATTTCCGGAATCGGATTTGCGAGCGCGAATACAATCGCATCTTTCGCCATCGCTTCCACGTGCGCACGTGTGATGGTCCCCGGTCCCGACACACCAATAATGACATCGGCTCCCGTGACCGCATCGGCAACCACTCCCCTCTTGTTCTCAGGATTTGTTACCTTCGCAAGATTGTTCTTGTATTCCGCCATACCCTTCCTTCCACGATAAATGATCCCCGTGCTGTCAGTCACGATGATGTTTCCAATTCCCGCCTTTATGAGGAGGAGTGTGATTGCCCGTCCCGCGGCGCCCGCGCCAACGACAACGACCTTCAGTGTTTCAAATTTTTTCTTCACCACCTTCGCGGCATTGAGGAGCCCCGCGAGTACGACGATAGCTGTTCCGTGCTGATCATCGTGCATGAGCGGCATTGTTAGTTTTTCCTTCAGTCGCTCCTCAATCTCAAAGCATCGTGGCGCGCTGATATCCTCAAGGTTAATACCACCGAAGCCGGGTGCGATGTTGATGACGGTTTTGATAATTTCTTCGGTATCCTGCGTATCAAGCACAATCGGAAAACCGTCCACTCCCGCCATCTCCTTGAGGATGGCGCACTTCCCCTCCATGACGGGGAGCGCCGCAATGGGGCCGATGTTCCCGAGCCCCAAGACCGCGGAGCCGTCGCTGATAACCGCGACTGTGTTTCGCTTCATCGTGTACTCGCGAACCTCCTTCGGGTGGGTTGCCAAGTGAGACGACACCGCACCAACCCCCGGCGTGTACATGGTGCTCCAGTCATCCCGTGTCACCAATTTTCTCTTGGAGACAACTTCAAGTTTCCCATGCATTTTTTTGTGGAGCGCGAGTGCCATCTTTGCGTAATCTCTCTTTTGCTGTTTTTCTTTTTTCATGATGTACGAAGTGAATGAACTAACAGTATACAATGTTTCTGTTACTATTATGAATGACCTGTCCCGTTAAACGGGCAGATATGATTTCGCATGCAACAAGAACGGGATTACAAACATTCAAAGCGACCGTTTAATGGGGTGCACCCCTCTGATCCCCTCACAAAACATTTCCGCATTGATGCCACCCACCAAAAAGCGCTCATTCGGCTTGGCATCGTAACCATTGAAAACCTCCTCTATCACCTTCCTCAGCGCTACGAAGACGTAAGTGACATTCAGTCGGTCGGCGGCCTCACAAAGGGGCAAGATGCAATCGTGTTTGGTCAATTGGGGGGACTCAAGACGCGGAAGGCATGGCGAAGTAAGGTGCCTATTGCTGAAGGGTGGATAGAAGACGGTTCCGCGCGCATCAAAATCATGTGGTTCAACCAACCGTACCTCGCAAAAATGCTCACCGACGGTATGTACGTCAAGCTCGTCGGCAAGGTGACGGGGAGCGAAGGAAAACTCTACATCGCTAATCCGGAAGTGGAGAAACTTGATACGCTTCCCATAGATAGGCACGATTCAATCTTCAAAGGTACCGGTGCGCACGACGAGACCATCTATCCCGTGTATCGGGAGACGAAGGGCATTACCTCAAAGTGGTTCTACCACACGATACTGAAATGTTTTGAGTATGGAATCCTTGAGCGCATGGACGATCCGCTCTCCGAGAGTATGTTGAAACGGTACAACCTCCCCACGCTCCGCACCGCACTCCAGTGGATTCACACGCCGAAGAAGGCGGATCATGCGATGAGCGCGCGAAAGCGCTTCGCCTTTGAGGAGGTCTTCTACATTCAGGTGGCGCAAGCGCTTTCGCGCGCTCATATTCGTGGCGCACAAAGTTACACATTTGAGACCAACCCCACACACATTTCTGCATTCACGGAACGGTTCCCTTTTCCACTCACGAACGCGCAAAAAAAAGCCATCGCAAACATCTTTAAGGACGTGAACGGTGAGTGCCCCATGTCGCGACTCCTTGAGGGAGACGTCGGAAGTGGCAAGACAGCCGTCGCCGCGACAGTTGCGTACGCAACAGCAACCTCCCGCCCACAACAACAAAACCTTGCCCGAGGTCTTTCCTCGGGCAACTCAGTGGATAATTTAGAATTTGGAAACCTCCAGGTTGCCTACATGGCTCCTACAGAAATCCTTGCAAAGCAACACTTTGAGTCGTTCATTCAGTACTTCAAGCACCTCCCTATCCAAATCGGTCTCATTACGGGAAGCGGGTGCATGAAGTTCCCCTCAAAAACCGATCCAACGAAAGCAACGAAGATATCAAAAGCGCAACTCGTAAAGTGGGTGAAGAATGGTGAGATACCTATCCTCATCGGCACGCACGCACTCATGTACAAATCGGTCGAATTCAAGCACCTCGCGCTCGTCATTATTGACGAACAGCATCGCTTCGGCACCAACCAGCGAAAAGCGCTCGCAAAAAAGGACGCGCGAATGCCACACCTCCTCTCCATGACCGCAACGCCCATTCCCCGCACCCTTGCGCTCACCATATATGGTGATTTGGACATCACGCTCCTTGATGAAATGCCGAAGGGACGAAAGCCGGTCATCACGACGATTGTCACTAAAGGAAAAGAAGACGCCATGTACGAGCACGTACGGCGAGAACTTGCCGAGGGGAGACAGGCGTACGTCATTTGCCCGCGCATAGAAGAACCCGACCCGGAAAAAGAAACGGCGGTGAATGCGAAATCGGTCATTGCCGAGGCGAAGCGCCTCAAGGAACACGTATTCCCGAAACACCGCATTGCAATTTTGCATAGCAAAATGAAACCGACGGAAAAGGAAAAAGTCATGGACGCCTTCGCGCGACACGAAACCGACATCCTCGTCGCAACGTCTGTCGTTGAGGTCGGCGTCAACGTCCCCAATGCAACCGACATCATCATAGAAGGTGCGGAACGCTTCGGGCTCGCACAGCTCCACCAACTCCGCGGGCGCGTGATCCGCGGTACGCACCAGCCGTACTGCTTCGTCGTAACGGAGAGTAAAAGTGAGAAGACGAAAGAGCGCCTCACCGCCCTCACAACCGCGAAGAGTGGCTTTGACCTCGCCGAGTACGATCTCGCCTTCCGCGGTTCGGGTGAACTCTACGGCGCTCGGCAATCGGGACTCACCGACCTCGGCATGGAGGCAATCAAAAACATCAAATTAGTAGAGGCGGCGCGTGATGAGGCACACACGCTCGTAGAGTATGACCCCGAACTTTCGCACCACGCACCTATTCGTGCAAAAGCACTTCGTCTCACTGAGACACTCCACATGGAGTAGTGAAGCCGGCGCCCTTCGGGCGCCGGCTTTAAAACCCATACATTTCAACACATTTTTTGCTATTGACAGAAATTTTGGATATGGTACCATGAAAGGGTGTCCATGTGGATACATTCTTGGAGGGTTGCAGTGAAGAAGATTCACGACGAGAGTCTGGAAACCAACTTCATCGGCATCAACATCGGCCAGGTTATCGGCGCCTAATCGGCACCGGTAGCCAAGCCCGCAACACTGGCACCTCGGGCCCGCATCCGCCACCGTCGGTGGAGCGCGCCCGCACCCCGTCGTCACCGTGATAAGAGGTGCCGCGGTCGCCGCGGGGTCGCCACCGGAAGTTTCGGGGGGCGACCCCGGCATCTGTTCTTCGCCAAGGAGACGCCATGCCCATAAGAAAACCGCCCTAGGTGATCTAGGACACAGGTCAAAAGACCTGTGCACGTGGCACATGTACATACATCAACCAAGGCCGAGATGCGCGCATCTCGGCCTTTTCTCTTACCTTGACACACACCAAAAACACTAGCATTATTGAGCTGTGCCCATGTGGACACAATCTCAAAGGAGGTTGTCATGGAGTATCACGGAAATGATCTTTGGCAACTCGCTCTTTTTCTTCTCATTCACAAAAAGCAGCAGAAGCCACCATCTCCCAATACGCCGGAGCTTGCCGACAGGAGGCACTGCCACCGGCTTATGCTTCCCGAGCGGCACGCTCAGGCGAGGGAAAAAGCGATGGCACACGCCTGAACGAGCGAAAGATTACGAAGCCGACTATATGACACTGGTCGGCTTTTTTCATTGCTTTTTCCTTGACTTCAGAGAGTTGAAATACTACGCTGATACGTAGCAGTTCCCTCTCAACCAGCATACAGGAGGTGCCATCGTGATCAAAAAATATTTCTCTGCGAAGAAACCTGATAACGAAAGGGGGTGATCCTGTATCTGGGAAGGCCGACGCTGTGCGTCGGCCTTTTCTCGTATCCTGTTGTTTTTGAAGAAACACTACGCTATAGTTTTTGTGTCCGCCTGTGTGAGAAAATCATGCAGGTGTTCGGCTTACAAGTGAACGAGCGAGCGTTATGAAAAAGTTTATTTTCATAACCGAGCGAGAGAAACTTGTATAAATTAAAATTTTTGTCCGTCCTTAGCTCAGTTGGTTAGAGCACAGAGCTTATACCTCTGCGGTCCTTGGTTCGAGTCCAAGAGGACGGACAAAAATTTGAATTTCTATACCTCGGTGGTCCTTGGTTCAAGTCCAAGCGGGCGGACAAAGGATTTTTTAATTTTATATACCTCGGTGGTCCTTTGTTCGAGTCCAAGAGGACGGACAAAAACACCACTTGATTTCGTTCGTTTAAACGAACGAACGGAAGATTGGCTTAAATTCTCGTTTTGCTTCTTTTATTGTTATAATCATTGTATGCAAAAGATCATCACGTTCCTCCGGAAGAGGAAAATACTCACCACCGTATCGGCGGTCATAATTTTTATTATCGTAGTTACCATTGTCCGCTCAAAGAACGGTGAGCCTGAGTGGACTTTGGGGAAAGTGGAAAATGGAACGGTCGCGACGAGCATCACCGTCTCCGGTACCGTGGACGCAACCCGGAATGCTGACCTGAGTTTCCCTATCACCGGAGTACTCAAGTCGCTCTCGGTTGCGGAGGGTGCTTTCGTAAAGAAGGATACTGTCCTCGCAGAACTCGCGCACGACAACCTCAGCGCGCAGTACCAAAACGCGTACGGCGCACTCGTCATCGCGAAAGCGGACCAAGCGGAACTCATCACCGGCATCAGACCGGAAGAGCGTGCGATTGAAACGACTAAGGTGGAAATAGCGAAGGATGACCTCTCGCGTATTACCCGCGAGCAAAATGAAAAGGTGGCGACCGCATACCGTGCACTCCTCTCAACAGACCTCGTTGCACGCCCTAAGGATAAAAGCAATGCGGACACGCCTCCATCAGTGTACGGTACGTACACGTGCGGGGAAGGTACGTACATTCTTGATGTGTTCGGCTCGGGCGCAAAATCCGGTTACTCGTACCGACTCTCCGGACTTGAAGGTGGTACCTACACCGCGTACACGGAGTCACCGGCTCCCATGGGCGCGTGTGGTCTCTCAATCCAATTTGAGGATGGAGTCTCGTACGGCGGATCGGTGTGGCACATTGCGATACCGAACACCGAAAGCACGTCATACGTTACCAACAAAAACGCCTACGACCTCGCCGTCACCACACGTGAAAACGCAATCCATGCGGCAACACAGGCGCTTGAACTCGCCGAAAAGACCGCAACACTCACAATCGCAAATCCACGGGAGGAGTCGGTAATCCGCAAAGAAGCGCAAGTCACGCAGGCGGAAGCGCAACTTGCTTCAATCGGTGCGCAGATACAAGATCACATTTTAAGAGCGCCGTTTGACGGTACCGTCACCCACCTTGATCTCGCACCCGGAGAAATCGTCACTACCGAGCCGGTGCTCACCATGGTGTCCGAAGGGTACTTTGAGATTGAGGCGATTATTCCCGAGATAAATATTACGAAAATCGCTGTGGGGCAAAAGGCGGACGTCGTGTTTGACGCGGCGCCAACAGAACCCCTCACCGCAACCATTATCCACATTTCACCTGTTGCGACTGAGATTGCCGGCGTTTCGTACTTTGAAACGACGCTTATCCTTGATGATCCAAAGCCGTGGGTGCGCGGTGGACTCAACGCCGACATCAATATCATTATTGAAAAACACGAAGACGTCCTTCGCATTCCAAAACGATTTCTCGTTGAGGCTGACGACGGTACGTATTCCGTACTCGTCCCCGATGAGAAGAAAACACGCTCGGTACCGGTCACCGTTGTCATGCAGGGCAATGACGGCTACGCGCACATTGAGGGACTTAATGAGGGCGATTCTGTCGTCGCACCATAATCACGTATGCGCACCTTTCGTATCGGGCTTCTCCTCGGACTCCGCCAAATACAGCGTGCGAGTACGTGGACGACACTCCTCATCATCTTCGTGATGATGTTCACCTTCCTCAATCTCATTGCGGTCTCCGGCGTGCTCGTCGGGCTCATCGTTGGTGCAGAGCGCGCCGTCAGGGAGAACGCGTACGGTGACCTCACCATTTCCGCGAAGGACGGCGAAGACCACATCCTTGATACCCGTGCGATGCTCCGCGAACTTTCTGTGTACCCGGAAATTACCACGTACTCCGTTCGCTACAGCGGTGGAGGTGAACTGGAAGCAAACTACAAAGAACGCAAGGACCTCGGTGGAGAGCGCGATATCGCCGCGGTAAAGGTGACCGGCATTGATGTCGTCGCCGAAGACCGCATGACGTACCTCTCCGACTACGTCGTTGAGGGAGAGTACCTTGACCCGAACGAAGAGGGGTACATTCTCATCGGTGCGTACTACCTGAGTCAGTTCGCAGAGCTCTACGGTGACATCTTTGAGACAATTGAGGACGTGCACCCCGGCGACTCAGTCCGCCTTACTGCAGGCAAGGTATCAAAAGAATTCACCGTGAAGGGTGTCCTGCAGTCAAAGGTGGACGACATCAACCTCAACACGTACATCCCCGAACGCGAGTTTCGTCGCCTCTTCGGTCGCATTGACCAAAACGCAGACCTCATCGTCACCCGCCTCGCACAGCCGGAGGATAATGCAAAAATTAAAGAGTCACTCGTGCGGAGCAACCTTGATACGTTCGCAAAAATTCAGACATTTGAAGAAGGTGTCCCGAAGTTTCTCACCGACATCAAAAATACCTTCAACCTTTTAGGAACCTTCATCGGCTCTATCGGCATCGTCGTTGCCTCCATTACCATTTTCATTATCATTTTTGTGAATGCGATCTCACGCAGACGACACATTGGTATTTTAAAAGGTATCGGTATTGACGAACGTGCAATTGAAATCGCCTACGTGCTCCAAGCGGCGTTCTACGCACTCGTGGGTTCTGCAATCGGTGCCATTCTCACGTACGCAGTGCTCATACCATACTTTGATGCAAATCCAATTCACTTCCCCTTCAGTGACGGCATCTTAGTCGCCGATCCCCTTTCCACTTTTTACAAATTTGTCACACTCTTCATTACGACACTCATTGCCGGGTTCCTCCCCGCGTGGCTCATTACGAGACAGAACACCCTTAACTCAATCCTCGGTAGAAAATAGTATGGAACTTATTACTGCACACAACGTAGAACGAGCATTCGGTGAGGGAACGCTCATGACGCAGGTGCTTCGTGGCATTTCTCTTTCGGTATCGCAGGGCGAATTTATTGCCATCATGGGAAAGTCAGGGGCAGGCAAATCAACACTCATGTACCAACTTTCGGTTCTCGACCATCCGACCTCGGGAACAATCACCATTGATGGAGTAAACATCCAAGAACTTCCCGAGCGCGCACAGACAGAATTTCGTCTCAATACATTGGGCTACGTGTTTCAGGACTACGCGCTCGTGCCAGATCTCAGCGCGCTTGAAAACATTATGGTGCCACTTCTCATGAAGGGGCGTTCATGGGATGAGGCGCGCTATACTGCACAGAGCGCCCTTGATGCAGTCGGGCTTCCGGAAAAAGACAGTAATCTCCCCTCGCAACTCTCCGGTGGTGAGCAGCAGCGCGTCGCGATTGCACGAGCCATCGCCGGAAATCCAAAAATTATCTTTGCCGATGAACCGACCGCAAATCTTGATACTATTTCCGGAAACGCAGTCATCGACCTCCTCGGGGCTCTCAACAAGAAAGGGCAAACCATCGTCATGGTGACGCACGAGGATGAGTACACAAAGTACTGCAATCGCATCATTCGCATGGAAGACGGGCGCGTTGTCGGTGAGGATCGCCTCCGCTAATGCTTTTTTTATAGGCGCTTTGTGTTAAACTCCCCCTAGCAGGTTCCTTACAACCTCACTGTCGGAGGATTCATGTTTACAATCCATCCTGGCTTTCTCACGTACCTTGAACGAGCATCACGTGGTGACAGAGTAATTTGGCAAGAAAATATGCGCCTTCTTCACTGTTTTTCACGCACATGGTGTGGCGACCATTCTCAACTCACGTTCAGTCGATACACGGGAATGTATGAGCTCGGATACGAGCGCGACGCCCATGGAGAGTTTGACTACGAAAAGCCCGACGCAATTGTCTTCTACTGTGCACACGCTCAACTGCTGAAGCGTCACCACGTACTCGGTGAACTCCGTGATGATTTTTCGCTTCCGGCACTCATCCTCCTTGAAGATGCAATCAACATCCTCAATGAGAACGGGGACGCTGACCCGGAATTGGAATTGACCCACGAACGCGCACGACGTTTTGTGACGAGAGAGAATATTCTCATTCCGTGGAGTGAACTCCAACGCATCTTCGGCACCCTACACGGGCACTAAAATTCCCTTTTTAAGACCACCGCATCGGTGGTCTTTTTTTATAAAAACCGCGTGGCCGAGGCCACGCGGTTTTCTTCTTTTGTATTTCGTTACTTCCCTCCGTCAACGGCGATGTTTCCTCCATCAAGTTCAAGTGATTTTGAAGGGTCGCCAATGCGTTCCTCTTTCTCACGCATCTCCTTGTACGCGTCCTCTATCTCCACTCCCTGCACCTTGAGTATCGCTTCGTACTCTTCCCGTTCAAGTGTTTCCACCTCAAGGAGGCGGTGTGCGACGGCATCAAGCGCTTTGCGATGCTTCGTGAGAATCTCACGTGCGCGTTCCTTTGCGGTATCTACGATGTGGCGTACCTCGTCATCAATCTGCTTTGCAACCTCAAGTGAGTAGCCACGGTCTTCGGAGAGACCACCACCGATGAGTCGTCCACCCGTTCCCTCAAGAGCCACAGGGCCAAACTTTTCGCTCATGCCGTACTTCGTCACCATGTCGCGCGCGAGATTTGCAATAACCTGAAGGTCGTTTGACGGACCGGTGGTGAGGTCATCAAAAATCATTTCTTCCGTTACGTACCCGCCGAGTGTCATCGCGATGTCGTCAAAGAATTCCTTTCGCGACTGCATGCGTCTATCCTCATCGGGGAGTTTGAGTGTATACCCTGCCGCGCGACCACGTGAGATGATGGAAATCTTCTGCACGGGGTCTGCGTACGGGAGAACCGATGCGACGAGCGCGTGACCCGCTTCGTGGTACGCAGTTATCTCACGCTCACGTCTTGAGAGTACGTGGCTCTTACGTTCCGGGCCGAGCATTACCTTCTCAATGGAACGGATGAGGTCAAACTGCCCAACCTTCTTCCTGTCCTCACGTGCGGCGAGAATTGCTCCCTCGTTCATAAGTGAGTAGAGGTCGGCTCCGGAGAACCCCGGCGTGCGCTGTGCAATGATATCCAGATTCACGTCTTCCTGAAGTGGCTTCTTTCGCGCGTGCACCTCAAGAATTTCCTTGCGGTCGTTCCTGTCGGGGAGGTCAATGGTGACACGTCTATCAAATCGTCCGGGGCGAAGGAGGGCTGGATCAAGCACGTCGGGACGGTTCGTCGCCGCCATGACGACCACCTTTTCATTTGGCTCAAATCCGTCCATTTCAACGAGAATCTGGTTGAGAGTCTGCTCACGCTCATCATTACCGCCACCGACACCCGTACCGCGCACACGTCCGACCGCGTCAATCTCATCAACGAAGATAATTGCGGGGGCGGCCTTCTTCGCCATCTGGAAAAGGTCTCGTACACGAGACGCACCGACGCCGACAAACATTTCAACAAATTCCGAACCGGAGATTGAGAAGAATGGCACTCCCGCCTCTCCGGCAACAGCGCGCGCGAGGAGTGTCTTCCCTGTCCCAGGAGCCCCCATCATCATGACCCCCTTCGGAATCTGCGCACCGATGTCCAAGAACTTTTTCGGATTCTTGAGGAAGTCAACGATTTCTTCAAGTTCCTGCTTCGCCTCCTTTGCTCCCGCCACGTCCTTAAAGGTCACCTTCTGCGTCTGGTCGTTCGGATCAATAATTCGCGCCTTTGAAGAACCGAAGTTGAGTGCCTGCATCCCCGCACCGCGCACCGAGCGCGTGAAGAACCAGATAATGAACCCGAGGAGAATGAGTGGGAAGAGAAACGGTGCAAGGTTTGAGAGCCAGTACTTGAACCCGGTCTCATTCTGTACGTTAATGGCAACGCGAGACACCTGATCAACGGTCACGCCGAGGTTTGTGAGTGTCTCGGTAATCGCCGCGTCGTTTTCCTTTTTTGAAATCCCCTGCGTACGCGTTTCGTCGTTGTAGTACACCTCAAGCGTCGTCCCCTTCACGACAATTTCACGCACCTCTTCGCGCTTCACCTGCTCGGCAATTTGCGAGATGGAGTACTCTTCCGGCTTCCCCGTCGTGTCGGTTGCGTACGAGTACAGGAACGAGAGCGCAATGAGAAAGAGTACCGTAGAGAGAATGTTGTTCCAAAAATTTCCGGGGCCCACAGGCAACTTCTCCGGCATTTTGAGGTGTGGCGTACGCTTCTTTTGCTTTCCACGCTTTCCTTGATTCCCACCTTCGGGGGCACCCTGGTGCTCTGTATTTTTTGGCTCTTCGTGTGGTGTTGACATACCCGAGCATTATACATAAAACGACGATGTTTGCGAGAGATAGCGGACCGCTGTTTCGTGCTATAGTATTTTTTATGGCGGAACTTGCGCGACATAAAAAAGCGACTCTCAATTTTGAAATCCTTGAAACGTACGATGCGGGCGTATCTCTCCTTGGTACCGAGGTGAAGTCTCTCCGTAGCGGACAGGGGAAACTTGATGGTGCGCACGTCATCATTCGCGGTAATGAGGCGTTCCTCACCGGTGCGTCTATCCCCGCGTACCAAAAGGCGAATGCAAGAGAGTACGACCCGGAGCGTACACGAAAACTCCTCCTCACACAAAAAGAGATTCGGGAACTTGAGCAGAAGAGCGAGCGGCAAGGATTGACAATAGTCCCTATTAAGTGGTATAATAAAGGTTCAAAATTAAAGCTCCAGATTGCGATTGCGCGCGGTAAAAAAAAGGCGGACAAACGTCAGAGTATCAAGGCACGTGATGTGAAGCGCGACATTGAGCGCGAAATGAAGCACCGGTAACTGTCCTTCCCGACATCTCATGTACACAATTTTTTGTACATGGAATGTCGGGGGTGACAGGCTTAGACGGTTTGCCCCGCACGGTACGTGCAGTGCGGAAGTTGAATGGAACTTCCTTAAAATTCATTCACTAGTACGTGCAAAGAATAGCGTACCAAGTCCTTACGCTCACGCGTTCGGATTCGCACCAGCTGTAGCGTAACTATACGCTCGCTCGCGCGACGCTACACAACCCTACGTCTGATACGGTTGTCGTAGTGAAATAAACATCAGACTGTGGCACACTACCTCGTTTCCGTAGTGTGCGGAATTTCTTGGAAACTCGACTGTGAATATGTTCGTTCACCTTTACGATTCACGGTCTAAATGTAAAGGAGAACTACGCACTGTAGATTCGTACGTACGGCCACTCTCGGACCGGAGTTCAAATCTCCGCACCTCCACAAAACAACACACACCCGCCTTGCGCGGGTTTTGTGTTGTCTTTATCGCCTCCTACGCGAGCGTTTCCCTTACCTTACTCACGATGACATTGAGCGGTGTCTGTGATTTCACGAAGTAGCCATTGCCTCCTGCCTCAACCACTTCGGCAACTTTTTCCATGTCATCAAGTGCGGTCATGACGATGACCTTTGCCTTTTTCCCCCACTCATCTTCGCGTAATGTTTTGAGAACGGTGAGTCCATCCATTTTCGGCATTACGACGTCAAGGAGAATGAGGTTCGGCTTCGTTTCAAGTGCTCGTGCGAGCCCTTCTTCACCGTTTTCTGCGACAGCGACCTCGTACCCTTCTTGTGTGAGAATCGTCTTTAACGCTTCTCGCAAATCCGGTTCATCTTCAACAACGAGGACTTTTTTTGGTGTGGTGTTCATGGTGATATTTTAGTTTTGTATAAGCATACGCTAAATCACACGGCTGGCAACGCTATGGTGAATGTCGTCCCTACGCCCGTTTGTGAGGTAAACGTGACATTTCCACCGAGGATACGTATCGCCTCTCTCACGATGTATAATCCCAAACCCGTACCGTCTGTTTCTTTCGTCTGAGCGTTTGAGGCGCGAAAAAGTTTTGAGAAAATCATATCCTGCTCATCTTCGGGAATACCGATACCAGTGTCGGAAATTTGAATAATGAACCCCTTTTCGGTGTACTCTGCGATTGCACGCACCTCACCACCTTCCTTTGTGTACTTTATGGCGTTACCGAGAATGTTGCTCACCGCCATGTTGAGGAGGTGCGCGTCTGATAGGTACATCCCCTGAACGGTGTTCCAATTGGTGACAATACGAATGTTTCGTTTCTCAGCGGTGACCGTGTACTCCTCAAGGACGCTCGCAAAAAACTCAGCGAGATCAAATTCTTTCTTTTGCGCAACGAGCGTTCCAAGTTCAAGTTTTGACGCACTGAGAAAATCTTCAACGAGCGCATCCATCCGCTTGAGCCCCCCGCTCACTTTCTCAACGTACGAACGTTGCGTTTCGGTGAGTTCGGCGCCCGTAGCGGTCATGAGGAGTTCAATGTTCCAACGCATCGCGGAAATCGGCGTTCTGAGTTGGTGAGATGCGAGCGAGACAAACTCCGTTTTTGCCTTATCAACCATTTTCTGCTTCGTGATATCAACGAGTGTGAGAAGCCCCTTACGTTGCCTATGATTATCCTTGAACGGAAAGAGTGAGAGCGTTGCCCAACGTGATACGCCGTCCGGACGACGAACGTGTACTTCAACATCGTTTACCACGCGCCCCTTTTTGTAGTATTCGGGAATAAGTTCCATCGTTCGCTCGTTTTCAGATTCAATGAAGTGGAACAAATCAAGTCCATTGAGCGCATCCAATGTCACATTAAAAAGGCGCACCGCGGCAAGGTTGGCTGATTCAATGTTACCCCTCTCATCTATGATGATGTAGGGCACCGGACTGTTTCGGTACATTTCGGTGGATAGTTCCTGAGAGTGTGTGAACATTTCTTTCGCAATACTCTGCGCAACTTGGTGCGTATACTCGCGCGTCGTGAAAAAAAAGCGCACGACGAGAGCAAGGAGTGCGATGGTGAGGAGAGTTGCAACAATGAACGCTTCACGCATGCGGTCGTACGAAATCCAACCACTATTCAGAACTACCGCAAACACGACGAGGAGAATTATACCCGTACCGATTGCGGGGAACGTCCCCGACGTACTATATGTGTGCGTCTGCATACACACTCATAATATCAGAGTAACCGTCACTTTCTACACAGTGCAATGCATTTCCTTCGTACAGAACAAAAAGTTTTTGCTATACTCTCGCGTATGAAATACAACGGAGTAGCGGTTGAGGTGAAGCGGAGCAGTGCCGGTCTCGGACTCTTTGCGCGCAAGAAATTTGTACGCGGTGACTTTATCATTGAGTACACCGGTGAGCACATTACGCACGATGAGGCGGATGTGCGCGGGGGGAAATACCTCTTCATTCTCTCGGACGCTACTGTCATTGATGGTCGTGGGAGAGAAAATCTCGCACGGTACATCAACCACTCCTGTCGGCCGAACGCGGAAGCCGAAACTGATGAAGAGGAAGAAAAAATCCGCATTTTTGCGAAGCGGACAATCATGCCTGGAGACGAGGTGACCTACGACTACGGCAAAGAGTACTTTGACGAGCACATCAACAAGCGTGGGTGCAGGTGTGTACCTTGTGCAAAAAACTAAAACGTTCTCTCTAGAACTCATTTCAAAACCCAAGATGCGAGGCGCGGAGGAGCGAGAACACGAGGCGTATTCAATATACGACAAGTGTTTGAACAACGAATGCAACACAGTAGATGGGGTTTAAAATGAATCCTAAAGCACGGTGGCGATTGCCGCAATCTCATACTGCTCATCCGTGTGAATGACACGCGCAGTAACACCCGTGAAGTCACTGAAAATTCCCGCTCGTTCACCGAGTTTTTCATTTTTTTCCTCATCAATCGTTATCCCAAGAAACGCGAGGTCAGTGGTAACGAGCGCACGAACATATGGATTTCGTTCGGGAGCAGTGCCGGTGAGAACGAGCATATCCATTCCACCCAAAACGGCAGACATAGCGCCAATCGCCTTCCTGATCCCATGAACGAACATGTTGACGGCAACCACCGCTTCATGGTCGCCACGCGAAGCTCTGTCCAGTGCAATGCGGAGGTCCCCACTCCCGAGCATCCCTTTGATACCTCCATCTTCGCTCACCGCCCGTTCGGTACGATCCATGTCATTCCCCTGTCGCCTGAAGAGGTACGTAAACGCTGATGGGTCTACCTCGCCGGCACGTGCGCCCATCATGAGTCCACTCGTTGGCGCAAAGCCCATAGTTGTATCAATGCTCCGTCCGTCTTTAATGGCGGTAACACTCACCCCACTCCCTATGTGACACACAATGATTCGTTCGGGCACTCTCCCCATTTCACCCCCCAACTGCCTCACCACCGATGAGAGCGAGAGCCCGTGGTATCCAAACCGGTAGAGGTCGTACGCTTCAGCATCTTTTTTTGGGAGACTGTACCTGCGTGCGTGGGGTGGCATTGTTGCATGAAAAGCGCTATCAGAGACACCAACCGCACGTGCGTGTGGAAGTATGTTACGCAGTAGGGTGAGTTCGGAAAGTTGGTGCGGAATGTGGAGTGGTGCCGCATCACGAAGGGCGGTCAAGTTGCGTACGTACGCAGTATCAATGGTGCGGTGTACGGTAAAAAAAGTCCCCGGGGCAACAATGCGCATTCCGACACGCTGTATGCGTGCGTAACTATCAAGTACACCGAGCGTACGTGCTTGCTCCAATGCAAACACGAGTGCGTCGTCGTATTTTCCAGCCGTAACCCCCTCACACGCTTGGCGCACATTGTTCACCTCAACACACTGCGCGAACCCATTTTCCGTCTTTTCAAAGAGCACGGAAAAAATCTCGGTACCACCTTTGTAAAGTGCGTACTTTTTTGAAGAACTCCCCGGATTTACGATGAGCGTGGTGTCCATTTCCAATCTGTTATCCCCTGCGGGTCGGTGCCGTTTTCGGCAACGTGCATGCGATGCTTCACGAGCATTTCGGTGTACTTGGCGGTGAGTCTCTCTTTTTCCTTTACGGTGATGAGCCCCTCGTTTTCCGCAACCGCAAACGCTTCCATAGCGAGGTGGTATCGGTCGGTTTTGTTGCGGACGAACATGTCAAATGGCGTCGTCGTTGAGCCCTGCTCCTCGTACCCGTGAATGGTAAACCGCGACGCATCGCACCCGTAGTCAAAGAGCACCTGCTTGATGGTTTGCGGGTACCCGTGGAAGTTGATGACCACGTGTCGATCCTTCGTGAAGTAGTAGTCTATGTCGCGTGCGGCGATGTTTGACGTCGTACTCCCGAGACCGTACGCGGAGAGTGACACGATATTCACGAAACGCATACGCATCGTTTTAATCTCCTCGCGCACAATGGTAATGGCGGCGAGCGTCTCTTTGGTGAGGTAGTCTCCTGCGGCGCTGAAGACGATGTGCGGGTCATTGTCACTCACAAAGTCCCAAATGGAAATTCCATCAGCGACGTCTTTCTCCGCCTCGGCGAGCGTTCGCCAGCACGGGACGGGTCGCTTCTCAAGCACCATGATATTCATCTCGTTTTTTGAACTGAGGGAGCGCTCCATGACCTTGAGTGCGGTGTTCATGTCAGAGGGAAAGTAAACGTTCACGAAGTGCCCTTGGCGCTGGAGCATGTCATCAATGAAGCCTGGGTTCTGGTGAGAAAATCCGTTGTGCTCCTGTCGCCACGCACCCGAGGTGAGGATGTAGTTGAGTGAGGGAACGTCACCGCGCCACGGTATGGTACGCGCGATTGAGAGAAACTTCGCGTACTGGTCGGCCATGCTCGCAACAATTTGCATGAATGCTTCGTACGAAGCGAACACTGCGTGGCGCCCCGTGAGCACGTACCCCTGCATGAGCCCTTGAAGCGTGTGCTCGGAGAGCATCTCAATCACCCGCCCGTCGCGTCCCATGTCACGGTCCCACTCCATGCGCGAGAGCATGAATGAGCGCTTCGTCACCTCAAAAATCGGATCCAGTTTGTTTGAGTAGGTCTCATCGGGAGAGAAGACGCGAATGTTTCGTGTACCCTCGTTTACCTTCAGTGTATCGCGGAGGAATTGTGCGACGGCATTCATACTACTCTCCTCACCGCAGTTCCCTCCTTCAGGACGACAGGTGCCCTTGTTCGTGTAGTCGTTGACATTCGGAATGACGAGCGGTTTGTAGTGTGGCGCTCCGCCAAAACTGTGCGGATTTGAACCGAGACGGCGGTGCTCCGCTGGAATGAGCGCCTCCACCTCATCATGAAATTTCTTTCCATCAAAAATCTCATTGAACGCGTACGAGCGGAGCCACGCCTCAAGCGCGACGAGTTCTTCCGCATCCGTTCGCGCCATGTCGGCGATAACCTGGTGCGACAGGCAGTTGTCTTCTATGCGACGGCCGTGAAGTTCCTTGATACTCCCCCACCCCTTGGGAGTACGGAGGATGATCATGGGGAACCGCGGGTATGAATCACCCGTTCCTTCTCGTGCGTCACGCTGTATAGATCTGATGCGTTCAAGTGTTGCATCAAGCGTCGTAATCATTTTTTCATGAATGTCTGCCTCTACGTACGCGTCAACAATGTACGGCTCGTACCCGTACCCACGAAAGAGACTCACGAGATCTTCATCAGTCATACGTCCCATGATGGTCGGACCGGAAATTTTGTACCCGTTGAGGTGGAGAATGGGGAGCACCGCACCATTCTTTGCGGGATCAATGAGTTTGTTTACGTGCCATGCAGTTGCTGTTGGTCCGGTCTCCGCTTCCCCGTCTCCAATGAGTGCGGTGACGATAAGGTCTGGATTATCAAGAACAGCACCATACGACGTAGAGAGTGCGTATCCGAGTTCCCCACCCTCAAGGATGACCCCAGGGGCACCGGGATTACTGTGCGAGGGGAAACCGTACGGCCAACTGAACTGCTTCGCCATGTACGCGAGTCCTTTTGCATTACGGGGAACATCCTTGTAGTACTTCGTGAGCGTACCTTCAAGAAAGAGATTTGCCTGAATGGCGGGGAACCCGTGCCCGGGACCAACGACGAGCATCATGTTGGCATCGTGCGCTTTAATAAGTCTATTGAGGTGCGCGTATACGAAATTGATACCCGGACACGTTCCCCAGTGTCCGAGGAGACGCTCCTTTATGTGTTCGGGTCGGAGTGGTTTCTCAAGAAAAAAATTGTCCTTGAGATAGATTTGTATTGCGGAAAGATAGTTCGCCGCGCGAAGAAATGTTTCAATGTGCGTGTGCATTTAACTGCATTATACCGCACGAGCACAAATACATGCGTTAGAAATCCACGGAGCTACTCGTCTCGTTTTACAAATCAGTTGATTCCGTTTCGGAGGTTTCTGTTTCCTGTCCAACGACATCATCTCCTTCAGTTTGTGTCGTGCTCGCCGTGTCGTCAATTACGGTTGCCTCACTCGGTTCAGGCGCCGGAGGTGTGTTCACCTGATTCTCTTGAGGTACGAGACCTCCGTTCGGCATATTTTGAAAGGCTTGAGGTACTGAGCTCACCTGTTCACCACCACTTTCCGATTGCGCCTGGTTTGATTCCTGTATCGTCGCGGCGACATTGATTTGCCCACTGTCGGATTTTCCGATGAGAATGGCGAGTCCCATGACCACAATGCCGGCACCAACAACACCACCCGCAAACATGAACGGGTTCCCGCGCCTTTCCGATTGTTCTCCTGTCACCTTTCGTCGTGTCATGTGCACATAGTATACCATTCCCGTCATGCATTGCGAGAACCTGTGGTTTATTGCTCTTTTCCATCACATGTGGTACATTTTCGGTATCCGAGAGGGTTAACGACGTTGTCGTTGCTCTCTTTTTGCATAGTTTCTATAACCTTGAAAGACGACAACGTACGTATCAACCGATCAATACGAGCAAAAGAGCTCCGAGTCATTGGCGCAGAGGGCGAGAATCTTGGTGTTCTCCCTACCGCAGATGCGCTAAAGTTAGCGGAAGAAGCGAATCTTGACCTCATTGAAATCTCTCCAACGGCACAGCCCCCCGTTGCGAAGATAATGGATTACGGAAAGTACCAGTACGAAATCAACAAAAAGGCGAAGGAAATAAAAGCAAAATCACACGTCACCGAGACCAAAAGCGTTCAGGTGAAGATCGGTACGGGCGACCACGACCTAAACCTGAAAGCGAAACGTGCCGCCGAATGGCTCACGGAAGGTCATCGGGTGAAGGTTGACCTCTTTCTCTGGGGACGCTACAAGGGCATGGAGGAGTCATTCCTTAAAGAACGACTTGAACGGTTCTTGAAAATAATACCCGCAGAGTATAAAATAGCCGACGAAATAAAGAGGAGTCCAAAGGGTTTTAGTACAACACTGGAGCGAGTATCCGGAAAGAAAGGAGGCTGAGCGACAGTCATTTACACACAATTATGATTAAAACAAATAAGTCTTACACTAAGCGCATCAAGGTGACCAAGAACGGCAAGCTCATTGCGCGCAAACCGGGACGAAACCACTTCAATGCGAAGCAGTCCGGTCGTACCCGCCAGGAACGTCGTCGCACACAGGTGCTCAGCACAACGTCACGCAACAAGAACCGTTTTCTCTTGAATGCATAAATTTCACTTTGTATTCATTACATTCATTCTGGTCTTAGTATTTAACATTCACATTCTGGTTTCAGAATTTAACATTTAAGATTATTTTATGGCACGAGTAAAAGGAGGAGTGATGGCAATGAAACGCCGTCGTAAGATACTCTCACAGGTAAAGGGGTACCGTTTCGGTCGCTCAAAGAAAAAGAAGCAAGCGATTGAGGCAATTCACCACGCGCAACTTCACTCTTTTGCACACCGCAAGGACAAAAAGAATGACTTCCGCAGACTTTGGACGACCCGTCTTAATGCAGGTCTCAAAGCGGCAGGTCTCAAGTACAGCGTATTCATGAAGGACCTCAAGACGAAGAACATTCTTCTCAACCGCAAGATGCTCTCGCTCATTGCCGATGAGCGTCCCGAGGCATTCGCACGTTTCCTCTCAAAAGTCGGATAAATTTTAACGAAAACACCCCGATGCCAACGGCATCGGGGTGTTTTCTTTTCAACGACAGCAGTTGAAATCATTCTCAGGAGATGCCATACTCATCGGTAGCATTTCGTTTGTTCTTCAACCTAAATCATAGAGGAGGTCACACCATGACAGCAGGAACTGAAACGGTGCTGGAAGAGGGGATGGCGTGGGGGTGTCTGGATTGCGGTGGCATGCTCATTGACCGCGATAGCGGCGAGTACGTCCCCGCGGATCAGGTCATCAGGGACCCGCTTCACATTGACAAGTTGGACTTCCTTCAGGAAGACCACCTTGGACCACTGAAGGCCACTATGGCAAACGGTGATGAAGAAGAGAGTGGAGAAACGATGGAGGACGAAGGTGGTGACGTTGCCGTGTACAACACGTCAAACATACTCACCTTCGCACACGACGGAGAGCACGATTTGCACATACTGCATGAGGAGCAATCGGAAGACGACGTGGATCTCTACGTTCCGCACTCCTCCCAAAAAGCCCGCTGGGCTGATTTCAGAAGTCGCAAAAAGGGACGCAAGTAGACGTGTCACTCTGACACATAGAGCCGATTACATCGGCTCTTTTTCTTGTGAGGTGGGTTCTAAAAATCAACCTCTATCATTTCTCCTTCGTGTGGTGCAACCGCATTCTGACCGAGGTAGTCACGGAGCCGTTGAACGAGAAAAAGTGAGGACCGCTCTTCGCCCATGGCGACAAAAATTTGCTTCGCCTGCGCACCGCCCCTCTCTACAAATGTTATGAGTTGGTCTCTGTCAGCGTGCCCCGAGTACCCGCGTATGCGCGCTATTTTCGCTCGCACCTTCACGTCCGTATCCAATATCCTCACTTTCTTTGCTCCGTCATTTAAGAGACGTCCGAGACTTCCGACCGTTTGGTACCCGACGAGGAGGAGTGTTGTCTTTGAATCTTCAAGGTACGTTCGCTCATGCTCCAAAATGCGACCGCCGTGGCTCATGCCGGAACCGGCGATGATGATCTTAGGCCCCGAAACATCCCCAATTTCTGAAGAATCTTTCACCGAACGAGTGAAGGAGAGTTTTGGAAAATCAAAGATGTCATCTCCCTGTTCAATTTGTATACGAACCGAATCTTTGAGGTACTCGGTGTACCGGCGGTAAATATCGGTAACCGCAATCGCGAGTGGCGAATCAAGGAACACGGAGATAGGGGTGAGCCCCTCGCGCTCAAAGAGGTTGTTGATTTCATAGAGCATGCCCTGCGTTCGCTCAAGCGAGAAGGCGGGGATGATGAGCGTACCGCGCTTCTTCGTCGTTTCCTCAATGTACATACGGAGGAGGTCCGTGCGTTCGCGCACCTCCTCGTGCGAACGGTCGCCGTACACGCTCTCCATGAGGAGGTAGTCATACCCCTCCACGACCTCAGGCGGATTGAGGAGTGGCTGGGGGGTGTTCCCTATGTCGCCCGTACAGAGGAACTTTTTTCCATTTCGCTCAAAGGTAATCATCGCTGAGCCGAGGATGTGCCCCGCGTCGGTAAAGGTGGCGGTGACGTCGTCACCGAGCGTAATGGGCGTGTGGTAGAGGTGTGTTTTCCAAAGTGCGAGTGCACGAGTGATATCCTCTTGCTCGTAGCAGCGAGGCGTGCCGTACCGTTCCTCTTCATAGAGCATCACCTTGTACGCATCTTGGAGCATGACGGCGGCGAGATCTCTCGTCGGAGGCGTTGAGTAAATCGTGCCGGAAAATCCGTCACGGACGAGCTTGGGAATCCGCCCAATGTGGTCGGCGTGGGCGTGGGTAACGAGAAGGTACGAGACGGAGTGTGGGTCATACGCGAAGGCATCGCAATTTTTTGCCGGCGCAAACCGGTCTCCCTGAATGAGTCCGCAATCAACGAGGAATTTTATTGCACCGGTGTCAAAGAGGAAGTTCGCTCCCGTTACATTCCCCACCCCGCCATGAAAAGAGACGGTCATCATAGTCCTTTTTTCACAAGTACAAAACCGATACACGCACCGAGTACGTCCATGCTGAGGTCAGTGGCGGTATCAAACATAAATCCGGGTTCCCCTAATGAAATACCCGCGACAGCTTCAAACAGTTCCCACGCAACGCCAACGACGAGTGTGAAGGCGAGGTACCACTGTACCGTGCCGTAGCGCTCGCTCATCCGTATGCCAAAAAAGGGGAGGATTGAAAAAAAGAGTGCACACGCAACACCACCGAGAACGTGCATCGGAATATCAAGCCACAGATACTTCCAGTAAAGGAAAAACTCAAGCGCCACCACGTGCACGAGAGCGATGGTAACGAGGACTGAAAACAGCAATACGATACGAAATGTCATACGTTCTATGGTAGCACACCGTAATTCTCTCTCGTTAGGAACAACAATCCTTTCTCGTCACGGATTGTTGATCTACACATCTCACTCAGCACCGCATTGTGAGAGCGGGTCCTGGAGCCTCAGAGACGAGGAGCACGTGTGAGGAAATGTGAGACGTATTCAATATACGGGGGCTAAAGAAACTTTTCGGGGGCCGAAATCATAAAACCGTCGCTCAAACAGGCGACGGTTTTGGTATTATCAAGAATCATGTCTAAAAAAAACGCACACGAGGTGCGTTCCTTTAGGGAGCAACGGGGCATGTATCCTGAATAAAATTCAGGTGGGCGCTCTTTCCAGGCACTTCTGAAATCTCGTCGCGTCGAGTTCTCATCTGTACCCGTGACTACAAGCATCCCTTGATCTTGAATAAGCAAGAACATGCGTAACCGTGGCTCCATATTCAAGTATAACAGAATGCGCGCACCCTACAGGTGCGCGCATTCTATCCTCTGTGTACAACTCTCTTCTCCTTCACATAAGAACGCTACGAAATTGCAGATGTGCAGCGTAGAGGAGTGAAAGTGAACGCAGATTGCTTATTTTGTGATGTTTTATTCGTTTTGGCCGTCAAAATTGACGTCATACATAATCCGTTCCTGTGCGGTGACGTACTTCATGATTTCTTCATCGGTGAACCACACCTTGATTTCGCGTTCCGCTTCTTCCGGTGACTCTGAACAGTGAATGAGGTTACGTACCGCCCTATTTTCATACGAAGAGTGCGAGTACGAGTCAACGGTAAAATCACCGCGAATGGTTCCCACATCGGATGTTGACGGCTCTGTCGTCCCGACGAGTTTCGTGACCACGGCAACCGCCTGATTTCCCTCAAGGATCATACCGACGACGGGTGCGGCGGTCATGTAGTCCACAATCGTGTCAATGATTGCACGCCCGTACGCCATCGCATCCTTCTCAACAGGAAGCCCCTGCGACTTCAAATCCTCAATGATGCGGCTCCCCTTCTTCAAGAACCATTCTTCATTCTTGTTGTAGTGCGTCAAAAGTTGCTCACGAGTTGGCACAAACATCTTTATTGCCGTGAACTTGAGCCCCGTACGCTCAAACCTGCCTATAACTTCACCGATGAGTGAACGCTGAACGGTGTCGGGCTTCAGAATAATGAATGTTCGTTCTTGATGTGGCTTTCTTTCCATAGAAAACGTGGGTACGTATGAATTTGATAAAAATATCCGGTGAGTATACCGTACTACGGCTGTAATTCAAGTGAATACCGCGCAGTCCTACTCCTTCGTCACGACCACGGGGCCGCTCTTCGTGACGACGACCGTGTGTTCAAAGTGTGCGCTCCGTGAACCATCTTTTGTGTAGACACTGTACCCGTCTCCCTCGTCATCAAAGGTAACGTCCTTTTTACCCGCATTCACAATAGGCTCAATGGCGAACACGTTGCCAATCTCAATCCGCGGTCCGGTGCCGGCACGACCGAAATTCGGAATTTGCGGTTCTTCGTGCACCGCGTGCCCTACGCCATGACCGCAGAGTGCTTCCACGACACTGAATCCACGTGATTTCACAAACGTCTCAATCGCGTGGCCAATATCGCCAATGTGGTTTCCCGCCTTCGCTTGCTTTACGCCTATTGCGAGTGCTTCCTTGGTCACGTTTATGAGCTTTTGTGAACGTTCATCAATCTTTCCCACGGGGATTGTCACGCCCGAGTCAACAATCATCCCCCTGTACCCAATCGTCATATCCAGATTGATAATGTCCCCCTCTTTGAGCACTTCATCCTCACGAGGTATACCGTGCTGTACTGTATTATTCACCGAGGTACAGAGCGCCGCGGGGTACGGGTGTGGTGCGAATTCGGGGTGGTACCCTAAGAGAACCGGCTCAACACCGTACTCTTCGGTGAGTTTTATCGCGTAATCATTGATATCCTCAGTCGTCACCCCCGGCTTCACGTACGCAGAAAGCTCGCGGAGGATTCGCGCAAGAATTTTCCCTCCCGTGTGCAGCAATTCTATTTCTTTTTCGGTCTTGATGAGTGCCATACGTAGAAATTTAAAATGGTAATACTGAGATCGGAGTGTACTGCTGGATACTAAAACAAAAAATACGTACCCGCGCTGTTCACGCAAGTCCGAGTGCGCCCTTTACATGCTCAAACACCTCCGAGATTGAGGCGGTGCCATCGCAGTCAACAACCGTTGTATGTGGCCGATTTCTGTAGTAGGCGAGTACGGGGATAGTCTCTTCTCGGTACCACGCGAGCCGTGCTTCAATTGACGCATCGGTGTCGTCGGAACGTGCACGTTTCTTCATGCGCTCGCGGACAATGTCTTCGCTCGCCTCCAAATTGATAACAACGAGGTGGTCACGTTTATAAAAGGAGAGCGCGCTTTCAAAGACATCCGCTTCTGCTCTCGTGCGGGGAAACCCGTCTATGAGTATGTGGCAATCGGGGTCGGCATGCTCACGAAACGCATCCCCCCAGAGTAGCACGGAGAGAAAGAGAGGTTGGAGAATCCCCGAATCAACGGTCTCACCAACCTTGCGTTCGGTGAACCCCTCACCCTTTGTCGCCAATGCGCGAAAACGGCGACCGGTCTGAACATCAATCACCCTGCGAGAAGGGTCTGCATCACGAAAAAGTTTCGTGAGAAGTTCTATTTGGGTCCCCTTTCCGCTCCCCTGAGGGCCAATGAAGAGTATGGTGAATGGTTGCATTTTTGTTGTTTCTCCTTCTGAGTAATGTGTCCATAGTACCATGACTGTGATTCGGTTTACACCACAATTTTTTCTCCGAAAAAATTGTGGTATTGTACCCTGCATGCACGCACACACACATCTCAAAAAGCACATTATTACGCTCGGGGGTCTCCCCGGAAGCGGCAAATCAACCGTCAAGCGCCTCCTCGCCGACACGTTAGGGTACAAAACATTTTCCACCGGTGATTTCGTACGCCAAATGGCGCATGAGCGGAATTTCACGCTGGAGGAATTCAATGAACTCATCGCGCGTGACGCATCTCTTGACCGCCTCATTGACGAGCAACTTGAACGCATTGAGGCAGAGGAGGACAACTACATCGTTGATTCCCACCTCGCATTCCATTTTGTCCCGAGCGGATTTTCAGTCTACCTCCTCATCACACCCGAACGTTCAGCGGAACGTATCTTCAACGATACGAACTCACCAACACGTGCGAGAAGCGGCGAAACAATGGCAACACTTGAGGAAGCGTTTTCAAAAACACGAAAGCGAGTCCAGAACCACATTGAACGGTACACGCGCCTCTATGATGTAAACCCCTACGACGAAACACGCTACACGCTCACGATTGACACGGATGGGAAAACCCCCGACGAGGTAACCGGAGCAATTTATGCCGCGTATATGGCGTGGCTTGAGGAGTAAAAACATCCGCCGACGATACGTTTTCATGTCGCATTCATCCTCGGGGCAGGGCCCCGAGGCATTCTGCGACGAACCAGTAGTTCTGTGCACCCCTCTCTCTGTGGTACACTTGAATGCATGAAACGACCGCACATTATCACGCTTACAGGGAAGCCGGGGAGCGGGAAATCATCAACCGCTGACCGCGTGGCGGAAATGCTCGGGTACACACGGTACTCATCCGGTGAATCGGTGCGGACACTCATCCGTAAGAAAAAAATGTCCCTTGAAGAATTCAATGCGTGGGCGGAAACACATCCGGATGTAGACCATAGGATTGACGAGGATCTTCGCAACTTGCGCGATGAGAAAGATATCGTTATTGATTCACGACTCGCATTCTACTGGATACCGGAATCGTTTAAAGTGTACCTTGATCTTGATAGTGATGTCGCAATCGCACGCATATTCAAAGATGCAAATTTCAACACGCTTCGGAGTGATGCGGGTGAGGGCGGGATTGCGATGTCCGATGTCGCCGACCAGGTGGAAGAGCGCATGCGAAATGAACGCACTCGCTTTAAAAAACTCTACGGAGTCAATCCATACAGCATTGAGCACTTTGACCTCGTCATAGATACGTCTCGCCATAGCCCGCAGACGGTCGCACTTACCATCTTTGATACGTACAAAAAGTGGCTCACCTCAACGAACTGGAAGCAAGTAATAAGTAGAGTCCCTCTCGGTTTTTCGTTTAAGCATTAAATACACCTGTTTGCGTGAAAAATGGATTATGTGAACACGTTTTGAGTACGAGATAAAAAAACTACGACTCAAATTGACGTGGAACAACCTCCACCATGACTGATGCCGGATCGTAAGGTGGGCATATGAGCGTGTACGTCGTTCGTGCATTGATGGATGGATTATGCATGGTGACAAGATTTGGATCCACGGCAGGTACGATGGTGTCGTTCGCGGTGAGTGTGCACCCGCTGTTGCCGTTTGTGTCCCACGTGAGTGTGGTTTGCTGACCCACCTCAACGTACCGAGGATTCGCAGAGATGGTTGGCGCTCCCACAACGTTCGTTTCATTATCGTCAGCAATACTTGTGCACCCTGGGTCTCCACCGTCGGTAAATGTGTCCCCGTCATTGTCTATGCCATCGTTACACTGTGTGGGGATGCACGTACTGCCTTGGTTCTTGAACCCGATTGAGCAGTAGTACTCGCACGCTGTCGGTATGGTACACGAGGAGGGCGTTGCGATGAGGGTCGCTCCCGTATTCCCCGTGAGTCCGCTGTCGTCGTTCGGGCACATCGTTGTGTTTGCGGGGATTGAGGTGCATGCGTACGGCACAACGTTCACCGTTACGCTCTTCTGCCCGCTTGAGACACCGGAATCCCAACACTCAAGGTTGTACGTGGTGGTGATGAGCGGCGAAACAATCTCGTTATCAGTTCCTGAAAATGTTTTCCAGCCGGTCCATCCCCCCGATGCCCAGCACGAGTCTGCGGTGCCGGTCACCGTCCATTGAATGGTTGAGGAATTGCCAGCGTTAATGGAAATTGGGGATGCGGAGAGGGTGAGAGCGGGACCGCCACACGCATCGCCAGTACCAATAACCGTACCACCGTCCCCACCGAAGTTCACCCATCCAACAACATCAGAACCCCATGCCCAACCACTCCAAGAACATCCTGATACCGAAACCTTGTAGTTTGAGATCGGGCACGAACCAGTGTTTGAGCAACTAAGTGAAATCCAACCATCCCACCCACCGGCATTCGCTCCTGCTGCGGGTGCGCTAAGTGCACGTACCCAGCCGGTAACCTCACCGGTTGTCTTATTGAAATTTGGTCTGCACGCTCCGGCGGGGCATCCTGTCGTTTCGTTAAAACTGACCCACCCAATGTTGTCCGACCATGCATAACCGGATATTGTGCCGTCACTCGCCACGTTGACACCGTACGAATTCGTAGAGCCATCATTTGTGGAATTCATAGAAATCCACCCGATTGTCTCACTCCATGCAAAGCCGGAGAGGTTATCAGACGGGCTTGATTCCGCTTTTGGGGTATGTAACGCGAAAAGCGATAAGATCCAAGCTACAAGAAAGACCGCACCGAGCGTGGAAAGTACGGAACGTCGAGTAATGTGTCTCATATGTTTATAATTTAACGGAGCTTCTCTAACGTTGCGAGAACTTCCTCTTCTGTGAGGGTATTTTCTACGGACATAAGACTTTCCAGTGTGGCAATGATTTCTTCTTTCGTAGCGGTGGGTTCTCCTTTGAGTGACTCCAGGAGCGCGAGTTGTTTCATTTGTTCGCACTCTTCATTACATGTTTTCGTCTCTATTGATTGTATATCACTATATCGTGGGAGATTACTCTCAAACACGGTAACCCATAATAGCGTACCAAGGATGAAGACAGCGATGCAACTGTATGGCGCGAGGCGTGGATACTTTGTGAAGAGTGGGAGGAGTGTGGGGAACATACATTAATTAATGTGGCCTAAACGGTCTTTTTTACCTTCAGTTTTTAATACAGGAATAGTAAGAATGTTCATAAGAATCCTCGGCCGCCCCACCTCTTTCATGACCTGTCATTATTCGTGCCCATCCCGAAGGACATTCACAATAAACACCCCTTCTCTTTGTGGCTGGTGCCCTCGTTGGCGGTGGCATCGGATTAATTCCACCGATTTCAGCGCAGTAACCCGCAACCGCCCCCGAGGGGAGTTGATTATAGTTTGTTATTGAAATATTAGAAACTCTCCCATCTACGTACGTTTTGTTCGTCGCATCACCTCCATTCACAGGAAGAGGTAAATTGGTAATTGCTCTATTGTTCATATTGAGGTTTTGTAGCGCAATGTGATTGCCGAGATTGTCGCCGACACCACCTCCATTCGGCCATGCAGTAATACATGCGCCGTTGAGACAAACTTGTTTACTCGTACCCAACGAACCAATGTTCACGGTTCCGTTAAACTGCGAACCCGCTGTAACATTGAACGAACCAACGCCAAGGCCACCCGACTTAACTTGTGATGTGCCACTGACGTTCACGGGGGCGCTTACATTACCGCTCGGTGGCGCTGCAGTTGGCGCAGTCCACGCGGAGACGACGGTGATGACCACGACGAATGAGGCGATGGTAACGAACGTGGTGCGAAAGAGCGTGTTTTTCATAAAATGTACTCGTGTGATTAAACTATACGTACAGTGTACCCTGTCTTGCGGGGGGGGGTGGAGTCGGTGCGGTGGATAAATACCGCATAACACAAACCCGCGCGGCCTTTGGCCGCGCGGGTTTGTGTGTTCTTTTTTGTGATTTTAGTTTTTGTTAGTATTGCCGTAATGACACCTGCGAATCAACGCGGCGAACGAGGTCAATGACCACCGACACTGCAATGAGGAGTGCGGTACCGCCGATGGCGAGCGTCGTCACGTGGGTGAGAATCTGCATCGCGATTGGCAAAACGGCAATGACACCGAGGAAGAGGGCACCGGCGAGTGTGAGCCTCGTAATGAGTTTTGCGAGGTGCTCTGACGTATGACCTCCCGGACGGATACCTGGAATGAACGCTCCGTTCCGCTGAAGATTTTTGGACATTGCGTCTGGGTCAAAGGTGACTGCGGTGTAGAAGAATGTGAAGAGAATGACGAGGACGAAGTACACCACGGCGTACAGCTCCTGATTGTTGAAGAACGCCATGACTTTTTCAGACCAGAGCGCTACGTGAGGTACGTTAAACGAAGCAAGAATGTTGAGAACCATCTGCGGGAACAGGATGATAGAAAGCGCGAAAATGATTGGAATCACGCCGGCCTGGTTGAGTCGCAGTGGGAGGTAACTCGTCGTGCCACCGTACGTCTTCCCGCCGCGCACCTGCTTTGCGTACGTAATCGGGACCTGACGTTCCGCCTGTGTCATGACGACGACACCGTAAATGATGGCGATCGCCGCGAGCGTAAAGCCGGCGAAGAGCGGGATCTGTGACGCGTCAAAACTGAAGAGGAGTTGCGAGAGTGACGCGGGAAGTGTCGCGACGATACCCGCGAAGATGATGATGGACACACCGTTTCCGATGCCGTACTCGGTCACGAGTTCCCCGAGCCAGAGGAGGAGCATTGACCCCGCAACGACAATAATGATGTTGAGCATGAACTCAAATGGCGAGAGGCCTGTGATGACCCCCTGCGACTTGAGGAGCGAGAGGAAACCAAACGCCTGAAGAATGGCGAGTGGGAGCGTCAGCTGACGTGAGTACTGGGTAAAGCGCGCACGACCCGTTTCTCCCTCTTCCGAGTACATCGCCTTGAGTTTGGGTGACATGACCGTCATGAGTTGCATGATGATGGACGCGGTAATGAATGGTCCTACGCCAAGCATCACGATGGAGAGGTTGGTGAGTCCACCTCCCGAGAAGATGTTGAGGAGACCGAGGAACTGGTTATTTGAAAAGAACTGGTTGAGTACGTTTATGTCTACGCCCGGAATAGGTACCGCGGTGAGTACACGGAATATGACGAGCGCGAAGAGTACAAAGAGCACGCGGTCGCGAATCGCTTTTTCTGTTGCAATAATCTTTAGTTTTTGAAGAAAAGTATCCATTCCGTTAGAGTTATGCCTTTTAACTGAGCCTTACAATAGTACTACAAAGGAACATCCGCCTCAACGAGGCGGGTGTTCCTTCTAAATAACCTGTCCGCCCGCCTTTTCAATCTTTTCCTTTACTGATCCTGAGTACGTACAACCCGAAAGGGTTATTTTTTTGGTCAGAGTACCTGTACCGAGAACCTTTACAGGCTGCATCTTTCCTCGTGAAAGCGAGACAACGCCTTTTGCGAGGAGCGACTGTGGTGAGACGGTATCTCCCGCGTCAAATGTGGCTTCAATCACACTGAGGTTCACCACAGTGTGGAGCACACGCTCGCTATGTACCGTACGTGCGCGATTCTTTCCGAAACCGCGAAGTTTTGGAAGGCGCTTAATAATGTCACGCATTTCCGGACGAGGACGATTACCCGCGCGTGCGGTCTGACCCTTTCCTCCCTTACCGGACGTTTTCCCACGCTTTCCACCACGGCCAATGCGCTTGATGGTCTTGCGAATCGTATTCGGTTGTAATTGATGAAGTTGCATGCTTAGATTTTGTTACGAACGTAGTGAGTTTAGAAAATCTTAGCCGTCATTTTGTGCGCTTCCCAGCGCCTCAAAATGACGAACTGACTCTCAAATGCCACTCTGCACGTTACATTAATTCTTGTAAAATTACTAGCCTTTGAGTTTCTTAAGTGCCGCAATCGCCGCACGGGCGTTGTTGAGTTTGTTTTTGCTTCGTGAAAAAATCTTCGCGGTCACGTCCTTCACGCCTCCGAGTTCAAGTACGGTTCTCACCGAACTTCCGGCGACGAGTCCGCGGCCCGGTGCGGGCATAATCATGACCTCACTTGATGCAAGTTTTGTGTGCACGTCGTGTGGAATGTGCTGGTGCTTATTGAGTGGAATTTCAATCAAATTTTTTCGTGCGCTCCGCACCGCTTTCTCTATCGCAAGTTGCGTATCGCCCGCTTTTCCGAGACCGACGCCCACTTTTCCTTTCCTGTTCCCAATGACGATGGCGACGCTGAAACTGAATCGTCGGCCTCCCGCCATCACACGCGTCACGCGACGGATACTGATGATTTTCTGATCAAATTCAGAACGGACACGCTCCTCTCTGCGTGGGGCACGGCGTGCGCGACGTGGGTTCCTTCGTGCATCACCGCCACGTCCACCATCCGCTGATGTGGTACGTGCGTCACCTTTCGGCACGGTCACTTCAGAATCACGGACAGGTGCATCGGCGGTAGTGTCGGTATTTTCTCCGACTACCTCTGTAGAGACTTCTGTCTCAATTGTAGCTTCCTGCTGATTTTTTTCGTTCATGTATATTTATAAATGCTGACTAAAATGTAAGTCCTCCTTCACGTGCACCTTCGGCAAGTGCAACGACGGCACCCTGGTACTGGAAACCGCCACGGTCAAAGACAACGCTCGTAATTCCCTTCTTCTTTGCCTCTCCCGCGAGCAGTTTCCCCGCTTCCTTTGCGCGAGTGAGCGCAGTGTCCCCCTTTACCTTACGCGTATCAAGAGAGGCAACCGTTGTTCCCGTCTCGTCGTTGATGAGTTGCGCGTAGATGAAGCGGTTGCTCCGATAGATAGCGAGGCGTGGACGTTCTGCGGTACCGTGCACTCTGGAACGGATGCGCGCGTGACGGCGAGTTCGCTTTACTACTTTTTGTGATGTGATACTCATAGTACGTTTCTAAGCGCGCGATTACGCAGCACCCTTCTTACCCTGCTTTCTGATAATGTACTCGCCACGGTAACGGATACCCTTGCCCTTGTATGGCTCCGGCTTCTTCATTTTTCTGATGTCTGCGGCAAATTGTCCGACGGCTTCCTTATCAATGCCGCTCACGGTAATGACGCCACTCTCGGTCTTAACCTCCACACCCTTCGGTGCGACGAGTTCAACGGGGTGAGAAAACCCCACAGAAAGTTTTATCTTGCCGTTCTGCGCATCCGCCTTGTACCCGACACCCTCTACCTCAAGAATTTTTGTGAACCCCTGTGTAACACCCTCAACCATGTTGAGGAGGTGTGCGGCGTACGTTCCCCAAAGTGCGCGAGACTCTCGTGTATCCTTGTTTTTCGTGACGGTGACAACGCCGTTTTCAACGACAATAGAAATATCCCCCGTAACCTGTCGCGTGAGTTCACCCTTCGGTCCCTTCACCGTGAGCGTGCCATCTGTACAGGTCACCTCAACTTGTGCGGGAATATGAATTGGTTGTTTTCCTAATCTGCTCATAATTGTTGCATTACCAAATGATGAATAGTTCCTCGCCACCGACATTCTTCTCGCGAGCTTCTTCACCGGTGAGGATTCCTACCGGCGTTGAGAGAATGCGCTTTCCTTTTCCGAATTTCACGGGGAAAATTTCCGCAACCCCCACGTACAGACGTCGACCCGGCTTTGAAACCCGCTTCACGCCTCTGATTGCGTGCGTACCGTCATTCTCGTACTTGAGAACGACATCAAGCGTTTTCTTTACCTTCTTGCCGTACTTTTCCGCGCTTGCAATGAAACCCGCTTCCACAAGCTTATTCGCAATAGCGTGCTTCAGCTTTGAGTACGGAATACTCACTGACTTTTTCCCTACCATCCCTGCATTCTTAAGCTGGATGATGAAATCTCCTACCGGATCGTTTACCATGATGATTTCTTAATGCCTGGTATGTGTCCTTCGTGAGCCGCCTCACGGAAACAGATTCTGCACATGTCAAAATCTCGCATGTACCCACGCTTTCGACCGCACTTGAAGCATCGGCGCACGACTTGGCTCTTGAACTTTGGCGGACGAACCGCTCGTAACTTCACTGATTTTCTTGCCACAGTTTGTACGTTAGCCCGTATGAAAACGGGCATATGGTTGATAAAGGAAGCGTTACCATCGGAATGAAAGTGGTCTCACCAAGATGTGGTGACCGTTCTCTCCTTACGCAATACTCAGAAAAACTCGCTTACCATCGTTCCCCGTAAGGGGAAGGTGGATCGGCGCGTCTCAAGTTTCCCTATGGGATACACGAGAGTATGCGAATATCGCTACGGGTGAAAATATACGTGAAAACGAGAACAAAGTCAAAGTACTGTAGAGTTATTTGCACTAGTCGCTAAATAATAATTGGCTACGCTCAGAATTAATTGCTCCTGTTACATACACTGAACAGAGTCACGTGTAGATGACATACGTTCAACAGACAACCCATTTGGGAACATTTTATTACATCCTCAGAATATACCGTAATTACCAACCGGAACTACCGGAACCTGCAGGACATGCAGCGAACTCACACGTAGGTGCGACGCGCGAGACGTATGAACCATCTGGGCAACGTCGTGCATCTGTGGTACACACGATGTCATCACTACTTACTACTAACGTACCAGTAGTGAGTATGGTACCGTTGTACGTATTAGCGCGAATAGTTATAAGGTAATTACCTGCAACAGTAAACGTACTTGCTGGATAGTTATACGACCACAAGCCATTTGCTACCGCAATGTCGGTATTAATAACACTTCCGTTTGGCCTAGTTATGACCATGTAAACTGAGTTAACATTTGTAGCGGTACCTGAAATAATCTTTGCTTTATTTACTGTTGCAGTAAGGTTGCTTGTGATTGATGCTGTTGGAATTGCAGGACATGCAGCGAACTCACACGTAGGTGCGACGCGCGAGACGTATGAACCATCTGGGCAACGTCGTGCATCTGTGGTACACACGATGTCATTATCATTTTGTGGAACTGTATTACAACTTACCGTTTGCATTGCTGTCCTTGTCCTCATACCGACAACACCATAGCCAGTGGTTTCAGGTGTACCACTGGAAACCACATTGTTTTTTGTTTGCCACAATTGCACAGCGTATTTCGTTCCTTGACCAAAGTAGTTTGTCTCATTCCCAGACGAACCCTGCCCACTTACTGCCACAGGTATGCCAGACAGATTAAGAAATTTTTGAAGAATTGTCACTTGTGGGTCAACCATTCCTTGTGCGAGAGTTTTTGTAATAGAGCGTGCATAATTACACATATTACCCTGTGTGGTAGAAATCGTAGCACTTGAATTTGATTGTTTGGACTGATTTGAGAGAAGATGGTTAAGTATTCTAGTCAAATCAGCGATTTGCTGTCGTAGTTCTTCAATTGTTGGTGTCGCAACCGTTTGCGCTTGTATTTGAGTTGGTAATGCAAAAAGCATCGCTATAGCAAATGTACAGAAAAATCCAGATACTGTGCTTTTCATAAAAAATTAATTAGAAATAATACCTTACTTATGGTATTATAGAACCTTGCTTAAGCGTTTCAACACCTCAAAATAGCACATCTGTGGGCAACAATAGTGTTGCCTATTTGTACAGTTTTTCGTACTCACTTATTTTTTCCTGGTTATTTTTTTGTCTTGGTTTTGTTCACCGTATCCGCCTTTAGTGGAAGACCTATGTGGCGAAGGAATGCCTCTGCCTCTTTGCGAGTCTTTGCGGTCGTCACAATGGTCACCGAAAGTCCGAACACATCTTTAATTTCTTCGTCAGCCGTTTCAGGGAAAATGGTGTGCTCACGAATACCGATGGTGTAGTTTCCCATTTCGTCTATCGCGTCAACCTTGAGCCCGCGGAAGTCACGAGTTTGCGGGAGTGCGAGGTGGATGAGTTTGAAGAGGAAATCATTCATTCGCTGGCCACGGAGTGTCGCTTGGAAACCGATGACGTCGCCCTCACGAAGTTTGAATGACGCAATAGATTTCTTCGCAGGACGTGCAATCGCCTTTTGTCCGGTAATGCGCGCGAGACGGTCTTCAATGAGTTTGATTTTCTGTTTGTCCTGAATCTTACCCGTACCCGTAGAAATAACCACCTTTTCAATCCGAGGTGCCTGCATCTTGTTCGTGTACCCAAACGTACCCTTTAGTGCTTCGTAGGTGCCCTGTACTGTTTCTTTCATTGTTTTCATATGGATCAAATGATTACAAAATTACTATTTGATCTTCTCACCCGACGCGCGTGCAACACGAACTTTTTTTGCATTCTTCCCCTCGCCTTCAATCATGTAGCCGACGCGTGTCGGTTTACCCGTCTTTGCATCCTTGAGGGCAACGTTTGAAACAGAAATTGGCATTGGCTTTTCAACAATCTGCCCCTGTGAACCGCGTCGCTTTGACTTCTGATGGCGATGCACCACACCGACACCTTCAATGAGAACCTTGTTCTGCTTTGGGAAACTGCGTACGACAGCACCCTCTTTTCCTTTATCTTTTCCTGTCGTCACAATGACAGTATCTCCTTTCTTAATCTTCATATACAAAAAATTAGTGGTGATTACACGACCTCAGGTGCGAGTGAGACGATTTTCTGGTATCCGGCTTCTGCAAGTTCGCGTGGAATAGGGCCGAATACGCGGTTCGCCTTTGGCTCCTTCTTTTCCTTGTCGACCAACACGACGGCGTTATCGTCAAAACTGACGTATGAACCGTCCTTGCGACGAAATGGCTTCACCTGTCGAACAACCACACCGTACACGACATCCTTCTTCTTCACCTGCTTTCGCGGTTCTGCGGTTTGAATTGAAAGTACAACAAGTTCGCCTAGCTCCGCATATCGCTTCTTTGAACCGCCGAGCACCTTGAATACGCGGCCAATCTTACCGCCTGAGTTGTCTGTTATCTTAACGATTGAACGATCTTGAATCATACGTGTGTATTTAGGTGATTACCCCTTAACGAGCTCAAAATGTTTGCGCTTTGAGATGGGTCTTGTCTCGCGAATTTCGACCTTTTCCCCGTCTTTTGCGGTGTTGCCCTTGTCGTCCACCAGGTACTTCTTGGTACGACGCATGAACTTCTTGTACTTCGGGTGCATAACGTAGCGCTCAACAGCGACCGTGATGGTGTCCTGCATCTTCGTAGAAACAACGGTACCGCGGAGAACGCGTCCGCCCTTTGTTGTCTCGTTTGTTGTGTGTTCTGTTGTCATAATAATGTATCAGTGCTCCTTATGCGTTGTTACTCCGTGTACTAAGTTCGGTGAGTGCCTGCGCAATCTCACGACGGACATTCCTGATTGCGTGTGTGTTGCGCATGCCGCTTCCCGTGAGTCCGAATCGGAGTTTGTGAAGTTCGGTGCGCTTCTCGCTGATAAATTTTACGAGGTCAGCATCATTCTTTTTTTGTATTTCAGACATATGCATACTCATTACACGCGCGTTTCTTCACGACTAACGACCTTCGCCTTTACCGGAAGTTTTGCGGTTGCCTTACGGAACGCCTCGCGCGCTGTCGCCTCGGGCACACCATCAACCTCAAAGAGGATGCGACCGGGGCGCACCTCAAAGATGAAGTGGTCCGGATCACCCTTGCCCTTTCCCATCGGAACCTCTGCCGCCTTCTTCGTTACGGGCTTATCAGGGAAAATACGAATCCAGATTTTACCCGTCTTACCGAGCGTTCGTGAGATAACACGGCGTGCCGCTTCTATTTGGTTACTCTTCACGCGTGACTGTGACTGTGCTTTGAGGCCGAATGAGCCAAAGGAAACTTCAGTACCGCGTGTCTCGGGTGCCTTAAGGCGATCAGGGTGCTTACGTCCCGTTTGCCACTTTCTGTGTTTAACTTTCTTAGGAAACAACATATGCAAAAATTAATTACCCACGATTACGAGGTGCTCGTCGCTCCTTTGACTCGCCACCCTTTTCCTCTGCCTTCGCTCGACGGTCTGCAAAAATATCGCCACGGTAAATCCATACCTTTACGCCAATTGAACCATACGGGAGAATTGCCTTCTCACGCGCAAAATCAATGTCTGCGCGGAGTGTCTGGAGCGGAATGCGTCCTTTTTTAATTTCCTCCTTGCGTGCCATTTCTGCGCCACCGAGACGACCTGAACTGATGATGCGCACGCCCTTTACGTCGCGATTCGCCATTACCTTTTCAGCTGTCTGCTTCATGACACGACGGAACGGCATACGCTTCTCAAGTCCCTCTACAACCATCTGTCCGACGATTGATGCGCTGGATTCTGGTGAGCGTACCTCTTCAATATCAATCTTAATCTCCGGCTTCTCGGTGAGTTTGAGTGTTCGGAGAAGCATGTCAATTTCTTTGCGGAGTTTCGTTGCACCCTCACCGCTTCGGCCAATGATGAGGCCTGGTCGTGACGTGCTGATGATGACACGAAAAATCTTCTCGTTGCGCTCAATTTCAACATTTGAAACGTGGAGGTTGCGAAGTTTCTTTGCGAGAAATGCGCGAACGGCACCATCGGTACGGATATACTCGCGATACTTCTTTGGGTCACCGGCAAACCATCGTGACTTCCACTCACGAATGACTCCGAGGCGCTGAACGTATGGGTGTGCGACGTGTGTCATATAGTTAATCTAAAATTCAAAAACAATAATAATGAATGGATTACTTAGTGCCGAGTTCAACCTTGAGGTGGCTGTTGCGCTTGTTGATACGTGCCGCAGAACCTCGGGCGCGTGGCATAAACCGCTTGAGGACAGTCCCCTTGTCAACCGCGACCGTCTTCACAATGAGCGACTTGGTGTCAATGCCCTGTGACTGTGCATTCGCAACGGCTGACTTGATGAGTTTTGTAAATGGGACAGCGGCGCGCTTGTTCATGAACGAGAGCGTTTCAAGCGCCTTTTCAACTTTCTTTCCACGCACAACATCGGCGATGAGACGAACCTTGCGCGGTGACTGACGATAATTTTTGAGTATTGCTTTCATAATTTCACAGGGTGACTACTTTTTATCAGCGGGAGATGCCTTTGCCGCCTTTGCTGCTGCAACTTCAGCTTCCTTTCGCTTTGTCTCAAGCTCCTTTTGCATCTTTCCTCCATGGCGAAGGAACTTCTTCGTCGGAGAAAATTCACCAAGGCGGTGTCCGACCATTTCTTCAGTCACAAAGACTGCAACGTGGGCTTTTCCATTGTGGACACCAAAGGTAAATCCGACCATTTCCGGAGAAATGACCGATGCTCGGTCCCACACCTTAATTTCGCCCGTGTTCTCAGGCTTCTTGCCCTGAATCTTCTTCAGGATTTTTTCATTAATATATGGCCCTTTGTAAAGTGATCGTGACATATGAATTAAAAAGCGCGTGTGCGCATACGGGTTACCACCTAAACTGTGGTGAGAACCTCGTGTTGCAACAGGTAACGGCCAGTGCCACACGAAATACTCACAACTTCTTGCGACAGATCCCAGAGGAGTTTCTGTCGCGAGGGTTCTGAACGAGGGCTATAGTACGCGAAGTCCAAAAATAAGTCAACAGCACCACCGTGTGCTCTACAACGCAAAACCCGCGGCCTACGGCCGCGGGTTTTGTATTCCAAAGTATACTCTCTGTTATTTGCCTATTTGCCCGAATTCGCCATGAGTTTTCCTGGCTTTCGGCGAGTAACGATAAAGACGTTTGAATACTTCTTCGGACGACGTGTCTTCTGACCTTTTCCGGTCGGACGACCCTGCATCGTTCGTGCGTGCTTGTGTCCCCGTGGTGCGCGACCCTCACCTCCTCCGTATGGGTGGTCAACGGCGTTTCTCGCACTTCCTCGCGTCTTCGGACGAAGACCGCGGTGGCGTGCACGCCCCGCCTTACCCAAGGTAATGAGACGGTACTCTTCATTTGAGACCGCACCAATCGTTGCCCATGCAGTGCCGAGTACCCGACGAATTTCCGATGAAGGAAGTTTGATGAGTGTGTATTCGGCATCCTGCGCGACAACCTCTACGTACGTTCCTGCGCCACGTGCAATGCGTGCGCCGGCACCGGGCTTGAGTTCAACGTTGAACACAAACGTACCGACGGGGATGTTTTTAAGGGGAAGACGATTTCCAACTTGGATTTTCGCTGTTTCAGAAACAACAAATTCACTCCCCTTCACAAGTCCCTTCGGTGCGAGTACGTAGCGTCGTTCACCATCCTTGTAGAGGACAAGCGCGATGAACCCTGAGCGAAACGGATCGTACTCAACGGACTCTACCACTGCAGGAATGTCCTTTTTGTTGTACGTGAAGTCAACCGTTCGGTACGTTCGCTTGTGTCCACCGCCACGGTAAAAGTTGGTAACACGACCTTGGCTGTTACGTCCACCCGTGCTTCGCGCTCCCTTCGTGAGACGCTTGAGGGGCGCATTTGCTGTACTCGTCAAAACTTCGCCGTATGACACAACAGTCATGCCGCGACGTCCTGCTGATGTTGGTTTGTATTTTTTCATGTTAGATATTTCTTGTGAATGGAGATGAACTAGAAATTCTTACACCCGGTGAAATGCGAGCTCTGCTCGCTACACAGCTTTGCTGTGTATTTCACTGGGTCAAGTGCTACTAATTCGTTTCACTCATAAGTATTACTAGACAAGTTCAATGCGGTCGCCCTTTTTCAAGTAGACGTACGCTTTTTGTAATCCGTGTTCCATCATGTCTCGACCGCGTGAACGCGACATGAAATGGCGAGGACGCTTGTGTACCATGTGCACCTTTACCGGTGTCACATTGTAGAGTGCCTTTACTGCATCGCGCACCTCAAACTTCGTCGCACCCTTTTGAACTTCAAACGTGTACACGTTCTGTTCTCCGAGGAGCGCCGCCTTTTCGGTAATGCGCGGTTTCATGATAACTGAACCTATGTTCCGTGGTGCAACAGGACCCTTCGGTGCCTGTGCCATGCGAACCACCTCAGATGCTGTGGTGGCGTCAGTCTTTTTTGTTCCAAACAATCCCATATTATGACTGGGTCATAGCCTTACGTGCCGTTTTGGTGCTCACGCGGGCAACGAGTGCCTTGAGTGATTCCTCAGGTTTTGCGACTACGACATACTTATACGTGAGTAAAGCAACGGGGTTTACATCTTTTACATTCACCACGTGAACGTTCCCCATGTTGCGGAAGCTGAGTTCGGCACCACTGTCACGACCGGAGAGGACAATGAGTGCTGCGTTTGCTCGCTTCGTGCTGATATCTTTCACACCCTCAATTTTTCCAAACGCCGTGAGTACCTTTCGTGCATCAGCGGTCTTTGGTTCCTTGAACGTGAGTGCATCAACGAAGATGACACGACCCTCGGTAAACTTGTGTGAGAGTACCGATGCAAGTGCTTTCGCTTTCGTGTTCTTGTTGATTTTACGTGAGTAGTCACGTTCATTGCGAGGGCCGTGTGCGACACCGCCGCCAACCCAAATAGGTGAGCGTGTTGAACCGTGACGTGCGCGTCCCGTTCCCTTTTGCTTCCATGGTTTCTTACCTCCGCCACGGACTTCACTGCGGTTCTTCGTGTGCGCGGTATTTGAGCGCGCGTTTCCCTGCATAGAGACGACGACATCGTGTACGAGGTCAGCGTTCCACTCCACACCAAATACGTTCTCCGGAAGTGCAATTGTTGCAACCTCGTTCCCTTCTTGCGAATAGACATTCGCTTCAAGTTTTGTACTCATGTTGTTTATACGCTACGAACCTCTACTAATGTTCCTCGTCGACCCGGCACCGCACCCGACACAAGGAGGATGTTTTCATCCTTGTTGACTGCGACAACCGTTAAATTTTTCACCGTGATGCGCTCGCCCCCCATGCGCCCCGCCATGCGGAGCCCCTTGAAGACGCGCTGTGCGCCCGTGGCACCGATAGAACCCGGTGCGCGGAGCATGTCTTTGTTACCGTGACTTGCACGGCCTCCGGCGAAACCATGGCGTTTCACACAACCCTGAAAACCCTTACCCTTTGAAATTGCAGAGACAGAAACCGAGTCCCCTTCTGCAAAGACAGAGACGTCAAGTGATGCGTCCTTCGTGAACCCTGACACAGATTCATCCGTACCTGTTCGCGGCCTGAATTCCACAACATTTTGGTACGCTCCGCCCAAGTGACCTATTTGTGCCTTGGTCACACGGTGGCTCTTCTGAGCACCGGAAGCAATCTGTACGGCCTCGTACCCGTCTTTCTCCTTCGTGCGAACCTGCGTGACTTTTGCAGGAGTGACACGGAGAATCGTGACGGGGTGCGCAACACCTCGTGTATCAAACACTTGAGTCATGCGCTCCTTCGTTCCTAAAATAAATTTCACTTATCTTGAAACTAACTAATAAATGCTTTTATGACCGAGGTAAAAACAAAACCGCGATTTTCACATACGCAGACACAAGGTCCGCAGGTAAAAATCGCGGTTTTGTGCCCATTGGTCTCCGTACAAGGTCCGGCCTTGTACGGGTACGTAGGTCTTAAAAAGCTCGCGTGAGTATACAGGAAATGATTGGAAATGCAATATGTTGAATAACCCCACCCTTTCCCAATGACATATTCTCTGCTATAACATGCGCGGATTGTTCACACGGAGAAACGATATGCCTCGACGACCGCTGTTTCACTCCTTCTTGCTCACATTCGTACTGTCTGCCGGACTGCCCGCATCTCGCCACGTCGGAACTATAATGAGGAAAGCGAATGGAAAAAGAGGAAGAACACCATACCCGCTTGATAAAAAGAGCCGGAATATGAGGGCGCGATTGCGCACGCCATGCAGAAGAAGTAACAAATGGTGAACACCGCCGCACATAAACATGTGCGGTTTCTTTTTATACGAAAACCGCGCGCCCGTAGGGCGCGCGGTTTGTAGAACCTGACAACGTACGTGGTCGGTTAGACCATCTTCACATCAATACTGACTCCTGAAGGGAGTGAGAGATTGGTGAGTGCCTCAATAACTTTTGCGCCCGGGTTTAGGATGTCTATGACCCGCTTGTGCATTCTCATCTCAAACTGTTCTCGCGCATCCTTATGAACGAATGTTGAGCGGTTCACAGTGTACTTCTTGATTTCGGTTGGAAGCGGAATGGGACCGACAACCTTTGCGTCAAAACGCATCGCGGTGTCAATAATCTGCTTCACCGACGTATCAAGAATCTTGTGCTCGTACGCACGAACACGAATCCGAAGTTTTTGGGCGTCTCCTTGGGCACTCGCCCGCTTAGCCTTTTTTGGCTCGGCTGATGATTTTGTTGTCATGGTGCTTCGTGTTTCTAACTAATTGACTTATGACTACGCAATGATCTTTGTAACAACGCCCGCACCAACGGTACGACCGCCCTCACGAATCGCGAAGTTCTGTTTCTCTTCAAGTGCAACAGGTGCAACGAGTTTGACTTTGAACTTTGCATTATCGCCCGGCATAACCATCTCTACACCCTCTGCGAGCGTCACATCTCCCGTTACGTCTGTTGTACGAACGTAGAACTGTGGCTTGTATCCGGTGAAGAATGGTGTGTGACGACCTCCTTCATCCTTTGAGAGAACGTACACCTCCGCTTCAAACTCTGTGTGAGGTGTTACCGAACCCTTCTTTGCGAGTACCTGTCCACGGTGAACGTCTTCCTTCTTTGTACCGCGGAGGAGAATACCTGCGTTGTCTCCCGCCTGTGCTTGATCAAGTGATTTGTTGAACATCTCAACGCCGGTCACCGTCGTGACTGCAGTATCCTTGATACCGACAATCTCAACTTCATCACCAACCTTAAGGATACCGCGCTCTACGCGACCGGTAACTACCGTACCACGACCTTCAATTGAGAAGATGTCCTCAATAGGCATAAGGAATGGCTTATCAAGATCACGTTCCGGAAGCGGGAAGTACGTGTCCATTGCATCTACGAGATCAAGAACCTTCTGACCCCACTCTGATGAAGGATCCTCAAGCGCCTTGAGACCTGAACCCTTGATGATAGGTGCATTTGCGCCATCGAAGCCGTTCTTCGTGAGAAGCTCACGAAGTTCCTCTTCAACGAGCATAATCATTTCCTCGTCTTCAACCATGTCGCACTTGTTGAGGAATACAATAATGCGTGGCACACCCACCTGCTTTGCGAGGAGCACGTGTTCACGAGTCTGAGGCATCGCGCCGTCCGTTGCGGCAACGACGAGTACTGCGCCGTCCATCTGTGCGGCACCCGTAATCATGTTCTTGATGTAGTCGGCGTGACCCGGCGCGTCAATGTGTGCGTAGTGACGGTTTGGTGTCTCGTACTCAGAGTGCGAGAGTGAAATGGTAATACCGCGGGCCTTCTCCTCCGGAGCCTTGTCGATTTCATCGACACCCTTGGTTGTTGCACCGTACCCGTTGCCCTTGGCATGGAGTACGTTGAGAATCGCCGCGGTGAGCGTCGTCTTTCCGTGGTCAACGTGACCAATGGTACCGACGTTTACGTGCGGCTTTGAACGATCAAAATCTGCCATAATAAAATTAGTTAGTTAGTTCTTAGTACTAAGTACTTAGTGGTTTTTCACTTTAGAAAAACTAAGTACTAAGTGCTTGGTACTATGATACTAGTAATAATATTCCGCACACGGCGACTCCCTTTATATGAAAATAAAAGAAGCACTCCTGTGGTACGCAGGGGAAAGGGCGCGAGAACGCCGCCTTACCTCTATGTGCCGAGGAGTTGCATGTCAAAAAGAGCAAAAACTCCCTCAACCAAAATCACGAAGACTCTGGTGCGGTGACCGCAATAGTACAAGAACGGTATATTTTTTGCAAGATAATGCTCCTGTTGACAAACAACATCTTATCTGGTTAATTAGAGCGGCTTCGGTGGAAATTTCCGCCGAGAAGTATTGGTCTTTAAAACGAAAGGAGTTTTGAGTGGGCATTGAAAAAATAGCAAAAGAAAACAAGAAGGTTTTTCTTGATTGCGTACGACATGCGCTCATGGAGGACATGTTCCATAGTGTGCTGGTGGAGAGTTTTACACAGCCGGTACACTACGGGCTCGGAACCGCAAGCGGTTCGTACGGCATCCTCCACGTGCACACTGATGTGCGTGGAGAATGCGGAAACGAAGTTGACGACCGCAACAGACGCCGTGAGTTTCTACGCACCACGAACGATTTTGATCTCCTCGGTCGTGTTGCTACCCTTCTCGGAGGTGCGGTTGGGGGCGACCTCAACGCAAAGGCGACGGTCGTGGAGAACGGGTACTGTTTTCAGTTCCGTATCACGAAGTATATTGATACGTCACGAGGACACAAGTTCGTGTCAGACCCACGGAGCGCAACTCCTGACGGGAAGTTGCTTCGCGTCGTGGAGCTCACCATCACGAGGGTTCACTGAACGTTCGTCACACACAAAGACCTGCTTCGGCGGGTCTTTTTCTTTGACGAGGAGAGCACGATTTTGTATTGTGTGCACATACTCATGGTTGGCATGAGTGGTTCTTTTTTAGGAGGACGTATGCAGTCCAAAGAAAACGACGTTGCTCCTTTGGGGCACATGAATCACGCAGATTTTAAGATTCGTGTATGGCAAGAAAGCCAAACGGTTGCAATGGTGCGGAGGAGGAGCGCGCTCCCCCTCAAACACTTCATTGCGACACCGGCAAAAATCTTCACCACGTGGGATGAGTACCACGCCTCGGGAAAGGGTATCGGCGATATTATCAATTTCATCGTTGAAAACACGCAAAACATCATCACGGAATTTCTTCCGGAACTGACTGCCCATGATGCAAAATGTGTTTTTGAACTTGAATTTTCACCTGCCCATACCGGCATTACCCCGCCTCTGGTTCTCTTCTGCATCGGTCACCGAGACCTCTTCGGTCCCGATGGCCTTGTCCGCGACATTACGGAACATTCGCTCAAACCGGATATTCTCGTCGCCGAGGTACGTGAGCTCTGGCGGAGGCACCAGCGACATGAGGACGGTGCAAACGATTGAGTTCTTTTTGGAAGCCCTGCGTGTACGCAGGGCTTTTCTTTATGTTTCCGTGTGGTATGGTATGCGCAGATTTGTAACCTTGAAAGGAAATTTTGAATGAATACCAATGCTGTTCCGTTCCTTGGACGCATGTTCTTGGATAACATCAACTTCGTTCAGGTGTGGGTTGAACCCACGTCACCACTACACCAACATGATGTAAATCTAAATATTTCAGAAGTGGCTGTTCGCTTGCGAGTAAGCACTGAAAGTGGCAAATCGTTTAATGTTGACGATCTTCCGAGTATGAGTCTCACACGAGACACCATCCACGATTTGGAAAAATTGTGTAAACGAAGACTCGTAGGAATGGCCGGCAGGTACCTGCCACAAGGTACAAAGAATGTCATGTTTTTGCCAGAGGTTTGCAGAATCAGTGAGTACAGTCGCGTTGAGGTGGTCTTCAGCATTAAGGGGACGCTCCTCAAGCACAAGCACCATATGGAACACCACTAGGTAATACACCGAACACCCGCGCTTCGCGCGGGTGTTTTTTATAATACATACTCACAAATCATTCGTTTAAACGAATGATTTGTGAGTATGTAAAAACGTCCGCCTCGCTACCCCCGAGCTCACGCTCGGGGCATTACGCGGGCGGAACCGGGGCGTTTTTGCTAGCAGGAGAAATGGCTCCGCCATTACCACTTTCATGTCCATTCATCCCCGCCCTAACGGTACGGGGCATTCTGGACGAACTAGTAAAAAGAGTGTCTTGCGACACTCTTTTTTTGTTTTTGCTTATACCTTTCTTTATTCTTCCTCAACCTCCTTTACGCCACGCATTTTTTTAATTTCTGCGGCGACGTTTGGTGGGACGACATCGTAGTGATCAAATTCCATCGTCATGGACGCACGTCCTTCGGTCATAGAGCGAAGTGCAGTCGTGTACCCGAACATTTCTGAAAGCGGAACTTTCGCGTGAACGACTTTCGCCATACCACGATCGTCCATACCCTCCACGAGTCCTCGCTTTGAACTAATGTTGCCGTTCACGTCACCCATGAACTTCTCCGGTGTCGTAACCTCAACCTTCATAATTGGTTCAAGGAGCACCGCACCCGCCTGTTTTGCTGCTTCTTTGAACGCGTGAATGGCGGCAAGCTTAAAGGCGATTTCGGATGAGTCCACTTCGTGGTACGTACCGTCGTAGAGTTCTACACTGATATCTTCCATTTTGTAGCCGGCAACAAATCCTCGTGCCATCGCCTCCTTACACCCCTTCATGACCGCAGGAATGTACTCGTTCGGGATAACACCTCCCTTGATGTTGTTCACGAACTCAAAGTGTTCCTCACGGGTGATGTTCTTTGGAATTGATTTTCCTTCTTCAAGTTCAAGCGGTTCCATCGGCTTAATGCGAATCTTCACGTGACCGTACTGACCCTTACCTCCTGACTGCTTAATGTACTTGTACTCCGCCTCAGCAGGACGTTGAATGGTCTCACGGTACGCCACCTGTGGTTTGCCAACATTTGCCTCAACGCCGAACTCACGCTTCATGCGATCAACGATGATCTCAAGGTGAAGTTCACCCATACCTGAAATGATAGTCTCGAGCGTCTCTTCGTCTGTTGATACCTTGAACGTTGGGTCCTCATCTGAGAGCTTCTTCATTGCCATACCCATCTTCTCCTGGTCGTTCTTTGTCTTTGGCTCAATACGCATTGACACCACCGGTTCGGGGAAGGTGATCTGTTCAAGAATGATTGGTTTATCTTCAGCGCAGAGCGTATGTGAAGTTTTCACATCCTTAAGTCCCACCCCCGCTGCAATTTCGCCTGCGTACACCTCTTCAATCTCTGTTCGCTTGTCTGCCATGAGGCGCACAATGCGACCGAGACGCTCCTTCTCGCCTGTCGTTGCGTTGTAAATGTAACTTCCCGCTTTCACCGTACCGGAGTACACGCGGAAGAAGGTGAGCTGACCAACGAATGGGTCGGTTTGAAGTTTGAATGCGAGAGCACAGAACGGTGCGTCGTCGGATGCTTCACGAGTCTCCTCTGCGTCGGTATCGGGATTTGTCCCCTTCACCGGAGGAAGGTCAACGGGTGACGGAAGGTAATCGACGACGGCATCAAGAATAAGTTGAACTCCGACATTCTTGAGAGATGAACCGGTCATAACGGGGAAAATCTGGTTCGCAATAACCGCCTTGCGAAGCGTTGCTTTGAGTTCTTCGTAACTCGGAATCGTACCCTCAAGGTACGCATTCATCTGTACATCATCGTGCTCAACAATCCGCTCAACGAGTTCTGCGTGGTATTTTTCTGCAGTTGCCTTGAGTTCTTCGGGAATCTCATGTTCGGTAACCTTCATTCCCATTTCACCTTCAAAGGTGTACGCCTTCATCTTGAGGAGGTCAATCACACCCTTGAGTTGGTCTTCCGATCCCCATGGAATCTGAAACCGAACCGCCTTTGGTGAGAGACGTGCGAGAATTGACGCGTACGAACGCTCAAAGTCGGCACCGGTACGGTCCATCTTGTTGATGTAGCAGATACGTGGCACGTTCGCCTCGTCTGCGTAACGCCAGTTGGTCTCTGATTGTGGCTCTACGCCCGCAACGCCGTCAAAGACGACGACTGCGCCGTCAAGCACGCGCATTGAGCGCTTTACCTCTGCGGTGAAGTCAATGTGTCCGGGGGTATCAATAATGTTGAACGTGTACTTGAGTTCATCATTGTTGCGATCGGCAATGAGGGATGGTGTCCAGTTGCATGAGATCGCGGCGGCGGTAATCGTGATACCGCGTTCACGTTCCTGTTCCATCCAGTCGGTCACCGTAGCGCCATCGTGCACCTCGCCAATTTTGTGGCTCATGCCGGTGTAAAAGAGAACACGCTCAGACGTCGTCGTCTTTCCTGCGTCCACGTGCGCGACGATACCGAAGTTGCGAAGTTTATGTAATGGAAATGCCCGGGCCATAATATGAATCTTAAATAATGAATTCTGAAACCAGAATGTCAATGTTAAATACTGAGACCAGAATCTTGGATATGTTCTGAAATCAGAATGTTATTAATAAAACCAAAATGAATAATACGTTTTGATTGATCTCCCCTTTTCGCGTGCGGAAAACCGCCAAGACAAGAAAAGAAAAGGCCGATGCGGCCTAATGGCGGATACTATACGATATTTATTCTCACGAAGCAATTGTATTGCGCGCAAAAGGTCTTGGTTTGAAAACTATATAAAATATGGTATAATGCAGATTGCATTGTCCGTGATAACTTAAGGAGGGGTTGCCATGAGTTGGCGCTTTTTTGTTTTTCTGACGTTCTTTTTCATTTCAGGAGTTACAACAGCACAGGTGAATAAAAATGACTCCCCGTGGGAGCAGATAAACGACCACTCGTGGATTCTTGAGATCAGGGGGGTCGGACGACACGAGACAATCGTGCTCATCACGGTCGGAAAGGACTTGCTTTTCACCGCAAACTCACCGTGCCCCCACGATACATCCGGGCAAACATATTGGTGGAAGGACGGTGAAAAATTTGCTCGCGGAGTCAACTGTAAAAACAAAGCGGTGCTACTCCCGGTCAAAAAGCACTGGGAACGGTGGATTAAGCCGCTCCCCAAAGAAGCGCTGGATATACAAAAGAGCCCATTCGGGAGAGGGCTCATGATGTAACACGACACATACCACGCACCTCGGAATATTCCGAGGTGTTTTCTTTTTTCCGTATGAGATAATAGAGATATGCGACAGACCTTTTTTCTTTTCGCGCTTTTACTATTCTTCCCTGCGCTCGCTTTTTCAAGTGAACTCAATGCGGGATTCGTACAAGGCCTCTGGTATTCTTCCGAACCGGTGTTTACCGGTGTCCCCACGCGTATATACGTAGCGGTACGCAACAACACACCGCACGACCTCACCGGAACCGTTCGTTTTGCCGACAACGGCAAGCGTATCGGTTCATCTGAGATACGCGCACTCTCGGGACGACTCGTTGAGGCGTGGGTGGATTGGGTACCGACGGAAGGTGAGCATGCAATCACCGCGCAGGTAACCGATGCGACACTCCATATCATCGGCGGTGGAACGCAGCCCCTTGATGTCGCGGGAATAACAATTGACGATTCGCTCTCCATTGATACCGATACCGACAGAGACGGTGTGGGAAACATGACCGACACTGACGACGACAACGACGGTGTCTCGGATGAAGATGAGAGGGAGCGTGGGAGCAATCCTCTCGTCGCGCAAACCGCTACGAGAGTAGAACCGGAAAAAGAAGAGGTGGAGGAAGCACCTGCTGAAGTAAAAACAAAATCTGAAACGTCTCTGACCGAACCGGAGCGCGGGCTTGAACGCTACCTTGCCGCAGGAACGACAGACACACTTCTCGGAAATGCGACCGACAAGATTGAGAATGCAAAAACAGCGCTTGATGAGTATCGTCGTGAGCGCAATGAGGCGATAGGCAGCAAGGCGAATGGAAGCATCGCAACAACGAGTGCGGTGGGAGGAAATGATGCCGCAACCATAACGCGCTCTAGGATTGAAACGCAACAGAGCATTCTCGGCGCATTTGTCACGAGTGTCGCGTCCATCCTTTCACTCCTGTGGACGTTTGTACTTTGGGTTGTCTCTCACGCGCTCGGGCAACCGGCTCTCATTGAGCTCGTGTTTCTCATCGGTATCGTATTTCTCATCTATCGCATTGCGCGACGATATGGTCGCCGTCCGCGGTACTAAAAAACCGGTGGTGACAAAAACGTCACCACCGGTTGCTACTCAATGAATTTTAAACCCCGCTTTTTGGACATTGTGCATTATTTCTTCTTTTGCCTGCACAAGGTTATTCCCGTAGACGTAAATCTCTTGGTGCGTCGTATTGTCGCGCACTGAGAAAAGAAGACACGCTTCTTTTTCCGACACCTTCACCTTCCGAAGACCTTTTGCTGAAGGAAGTCCTGCCTTGATGTATCCGAGGACGATTTTTGTAACACAATCGCACTTATGTGCGATTTCCACCACCTTCTTTGCTGCCGGAACAACTGTTGTGTGGCTTCCTGTCACTTTCCCGCCAGCACAAATACCTTTCTGTTTCGCCATATTATCCTCCTGATTCTTTAATTCGCGATTGAAATGAGAACTTCAAACTTTTCGTATTATATCACAAAATTCGCATTTTGCAATATATAAATGAACTGGTGTTGTGAAGGATTAGGTAACCGACTTTTTCTAGCGCAGTACAGGGCAAACGAAATAAAAAAGAGACGCGATTGATGTCGCGCCTCTTTGAGAGGATCACAGGTAAATCATGCTCGTAAGAACAAACCACGGGAAGCGAGCGCTTTCTTGATTTCAGCAAGACGCTTCAGCCCCATACGATCTAGCGATAAGATTTCCTCTTCATTTCTCAGAACAAGATCATCGATACTGTAAATCTCGGCATAGCGCAAGATTTCTAACGCTTGTCGACTCAAACCGAGTGCACAGACCGAACGTGGGTGTTTAGGGTACGCTTCAGGTGGCAAATTCTTGCAAATCCCATTAACCTTATTCATCCTTTCAAGTTCTTTGGTAATTCTATTAATCTTGCCTAATAAGGCCCGGATCTCAGGACTGTCTCGATTCCCACATGAATCCTCGTACGCGGACAAGAGTATGAGACGCTGTGGATCACAACGCATCATGCCAAGACCCTTACAAATCCTCTGCGTAACACGAAGGCGCGTAACTGGCCTCTCGAAACCTTTAGCAATTTTATCCAAAGATTTTGGACCATTTCCTTCAAGGTTGAAGTACTCCTTGACAGCACGCGCTTCGTGAGGAAAAGAAAGAGCTTCAAGTACTGAAAGTATCTCGAGAAGCTTCGCTTTCACCTCAGCTTCACCAAGCATCACAAGGACATGTTCGGGATTTTCATATCCGAGCAAACTCAACAATTTATGCACCTTCATATCGTACCTCCTTCAAAATGACCCTTGCCGTGTGCAGGGCTTCTTTTTATACTATACAATGTTTTTGTAAAAAAGCAACTATTTTTCGGTATCGGTGATGAACGTCTGTGCCCACTCCATCACTCCGCGGACTGCGGGATACGTCTTCATAAAGTTTTCAAGTGACGCAGGATCGTTTTCTATAAGATCCAATACCTCTTCCATCTCGGCAATGTGCCGCTCGTTAAATCTTGCCATACGCGAAACGATAAGTTCCGTTTCAGAGTCCCCCGTTAGTTCCGCACCACGTACAAACTCATCATTGCGTTCTTTTATAAACGCAACAAATTCTCCAATGACCGTCCCGACATGGTCTATTCTCTCTCCCCGTTTTTCCAACATGCGCGCAAAACGATCACCCCACTCAGCGACCTTCTCAGACACATCGCGCAGTGATTCAACTTTTTCAAATTGCGGTGTCTGCGTCTCCTCGTTACGTTCGTGCGGTAATCCTTCCTGCATGGTTGTGTGATTTATCTTGTATGGGGAAATTGTACCACGTGCACAAAGATGGTGTAGAAACGCACATTTGAATGAGATACGAGGCAGGTAGCAAAAAAGCCGCGAGTCGTACATGTGTACGATGAGCGGCTTTTTTGAAATGTTTAGTTCTTTGAATTTTGAGAGCGCGTTCGTCTAAAAATTCATTAGAGATAGAATTTTTAGACGGACTCCAAAATCATAGTCGTTGCGCTCCTTGATTTTGGGTCACCACGCGAAGTGGGCAAATGCGCGGTTCGCCTCCGCCATCCTGTGCGTATCGTCCTTCTTCTTTACCGCCGCACCCTGTTCCTTTGCGGCGAGCATTATTTCGTCTGCGAGCGCTTTGAACATCGGCTTTCCCTTCTGACCTCGTGCCGCGGTGATAATCCATCGGAGCGCGAGTGCGAGACGTCGTTCCGGGCGTACCTCGCGTGGGACCTGGTAGTTCGCACCGCCAACTCGTCGTGAACGAACCTCCATCTGTGGGCCAGCGTTCCTGATTGCTGTCTCAAAAATCTCTACCGGGTCACCCCCGCCTTCCTTCGCGTTCTTAATTTCTTCAAATGCCGCGTACACTATTTTTCGTGCGGTTTCCTTCTGTCCACGAACCATGACGTAATTAACGAGGCGCGATACGTTCACTGAATCATACCGTTCATCTTTTGTTACCGTTGGTCGTCTTTTGATTGGTCGTCGCATTGTAAAATTTCTTATGAATGAATAATGGATTAGAAATTTCTAGACCAACCTCCGTTTCGTCTAAATGAGGTCAGGTAGAATTCCTGTCGTTTGCTTGTTTTGAGAGTGTTGGCTACGCCAAACTCATTCTCCGCATATGTTCCATGCAATGATCTATAGCGGATATAAACTATTGTCCTCTCTCAAATTATATATCTGAGAAACAGGGTTCCGAGTTGTGACTCAGAACCAAATTTCCAAGATCTATTTTCCTCCCTTCGGCTTCTTTGCGCCGTAACGTGATCGTCCACGCATACGCTTGTCTACGCCGGTTGCGTCGTACTTACCGCGGACGATGGTGTAGTTAACACCGATGTCCTTCACGCGGCCGCCACGCACCAAAACCACCGAGTGTTCCTGAAGTGAGTGCCCGATACCTGGGATGTACGCGGTAATTTCCTGGTGATTGGTAAGGCGAACGCGCGCAATTTTACGAATGGCTGAGTTCGGCTTGCGAGGAGTCTTCGTGGTTACGCGAGTACATACACCGCGCTTAAAGGGAGAACTGTACGAATTCGGACGGTTCGTAATTGAATTAAAACCGGAACGAAGCGCACCCGTCTTTGTGCGCGATCCAGGATTCTTTCTTCCCTTTTTCGTTAACTGATTAATTGTTGCCATAAAATTTGTCCGCACACTCTACTATTAGATACCAAAATATGCAAGTGGTTCATGATACACTTGTAGGCAACAAGGTTGGCTACTACCAGCCGTTTATTACATATTTTAAGAGCACCACATTATACGTATGGAAACACAAGAACGTTCGCACACTCTCGGTCTCAGCGTCCCGCTTTTCTGCGCTTCGCTCGTTGCAATCCTCCTCGGGGCACCGATACTCGGCCTCACGGGAGTCTGGGGGTACATCGTCCCCGGTCACATTGTCCCCGGATACCTCAAGGTACTTCACGCGCACGCAGCGTGGTGGTCTCTCATTATCCTCATTAACGCGCTCCTCGTACCTGCGCTTCCCCTCAAACGATGCTTTAAACAGTGGGTTATATGGAGTTCATTTGTTACCATTCCGCTCTATGTGACACTTATGGTAATCCACTACATGGTTGTGGACCCATTTACCCTCTCACTCGGAGTATTCGGAACGTACTACCTCTCCCTCTTCGGTGGCCTCGCGTTCATTCTTGAACTTTCGTTTTTTGCAACAACCGCACTCATCGCATTCCTCGCAAGCGGTGTTTCCATTCCATTCCTCACAACAACGAATTCATCCGGAGATACTTCGCGAATGGATATCTTGTCCGATGTCGCCGTTCCGTGGAATACGATACGTGTCTACATTACATTCCTCCTCCTCGCCATCTTTCTCGGTATCATCATACTCATTCAGTTCGCAATTCAGCACAGAGCTGTTTCGCCTGCTGGTTTGGTCCAATTTCACACACACATCGGGTTCTTTTCCATCGGATTTCTCATGGCAATCATGGTTGTGAAGTCTATCGGCACGAGTGACGTATTTGTGAAACTGATGGAGCATTTTGGGAAATTCTCGCTTGCGGCGACAACTGTCGGGTTTGTTATTTTTCTTCTCTTTCAAACCCACAGCTTGGCGTGGGTTGTCCCCGCATTCATTTACTTTGCGTATCTCGTCCTCGGATGGCTCGCACTCTTCGGTATCTTTGGGAAACGCCAAAACACTGAAATGCATTTTGACTTCGTACGGGGTTCGCTCATATTTCTTTGGGGATTTCTCTTCTTCTTCATCCTGATGGGACCATACATTGGACTCAAATACACAACTAATTCCGATGTAACCGTTTCGTACAACCAACCAAACGGCGGCGAATTCGGAAACCATGTTGGCCCATACCCCGATCCAAACGCGTACCCGGGTACGGCTCCAAACAAGGGCACTCCGCGCGGACTTGAGAATTTTCACCTCAGTCCGGCATCGTGGGCACACGCGGGCATCTTTTGGCTCCTCATCTTTCTCGTTTTTGGTGGGCGTCTTTTCCGTGACATTGGAAAGCCAAATCTCGTATTTCTTCTTGCAATCACGACCGCACAAGCGCCCCTCTTTAATGCTATCGGTCGCTTCGCCGCATGGGCTGACTTCGCTTCATTACCGAAGTTCCCTACCGGACCGGGGCCACTCTTCCTCATCGCTCATCCGCTCAAAGCACTCACTATCATCATCCTGCTCACCGTCACCATTGTGTGGATGCGTAAAATTAAAAGGAGTAACGTAACAAATTAGTATGGAAACCAATCAACAACGTGAATGGACACTCTGGGCACACGCTATCCTTGCAGGAGTACTTGTGTTCATACTTTCAGCAGGATACCTCTGGGCACGGAGGTGGGGTATGCCCTTTGGTGATGTCGCGTACAAGATATCCTTTGCAGGTCTCGCGGTTGCCGGGACGTTCTTACTCTCATTATCGTACGCGATGGGGCCGCTTGCACGACTTGTCCCGCGAGTATTTGGGAACGGTACGACACTTCGTAAATACTACGGTATGGTAGGGTTTGGTGTTATCGTCGTTCACGTCTTTTGGGGTCTCGCGACACTCACACCGGCGTACTACCCAAAATTCTTCCACGGAGAAACGCTCACCTTGAATGCAATGCTTTTCCTCATGACGGGGACTCTCGCGCTCATTCTCTTTCTCCTAGTCGCCGTCACCTCTCTCAAGAGTGTTGCACAATTCATGCCGAAAGTGGCGTGGCGCGCAACACAACGACTCGGGTATGTAGCGCTCATCGTTACCTTGATACACTTTGGATCGGTAAAATACAAGGGGTGGGCGGATATGGGTGACTGGCCACACCTTCCCGAATTTTTCGGGTTTGTGTCGTTCGTACCCCTTCCCCCACTTTCATTCCTCCTCTTCCTCTTCATTATATTCGTCTTTGCACTTCGCATTATGGACTCCGCAATGGCGAAAGCTGCGGCAACGCCACCAACCTGCTCGTCATAGTACACACAAAAAGACCGTGGCATCCGCTACGGTCTTTTTGTTTTGACACGCACAACAATAAAAAAGGGCCACCGCGTAAAGGGAGAAAACGCGGTGGCCGTAAATGGCCGGAAGGGGCGCTGCGTATGCCCGAGGCCCTTCCCATCCGACCACGAGGGGGTATGCCTCAGGCATAGTTCATTACTGATTACTGGATGGACGGTAACACAATTTTTGAAACAGCGCAAGTCGGTGTCTAATTCGGGAAGGTAAGCAAAAATTGGTACACAAGGAAAACAAGTGTGGAAAAAGGCTTCCAGAGAATTTGCATGAAGATAAATACGCAAAGGAAAAGTGCAACAAATCCAAGATTTTCCATGTATCCTGCGAGTGCACGGTACCTCGTCTCAAGTCCAAACGGGAGGAACGGGGTGATGATTTTTGAACCATCGAGCGGTGGAAATGGTATTGCATTGAAGAGTGCGAGGAGCACATTGATGAACACGACATACCCAAGCATTTCAGTAAATGTCTCTGTAAAGTTAAATACGTCTGAAAATCGTATGAGAATTGCAAAAACACCGGCAAGAAACAGGTTCGCGAGCGGGCCAGCGGCGGCGACCATCGCCTCTCCCCATTTCTGGTTCCGAAGATTGTATGGGTTGTACGGAACCGGCCTCGCCCACCCGAAGAGAAACGGTGCATGCATGATGTAGAGTGCGGCGGGAATGAGGACCGAACCAACGGGATCTATGTGCGGAAGCGGATTTGCACTCAAGCGCCCCGCGAGGCGTGCAGTGGGATCGCCGAGCCAATTTGCAGCGTACCCGTGCGCCACCTCGTGGAGCACAATGGAAAGAATGAGAATTGCGAGTGTGGTGATTTCAAGCATACGAACCATTGTACAAGATTGTCACCTGTTCGCACAATTGATTTTGTACTCCTTCTGAAATTTGTTGCTTTTTTGGTGGAGCGTGCTAGTATTGGCGTCACATAAATCAACACATATGGCAAAGCAGTGTGAAATAACCGGAAAAAAGTCTCAGGTGGGCGGTCGCTACAGCAACCGTACGCGTGCGACACAATTCAATCCTTGTGGAAAGGTGCGCCGTCAGCCGAACCTTCAGAAGCGCCGTATCTTTGTACCTGAACTTGGAAAAACCGTACTCGTCAACGTCTCAACAAAAGCGCTACGCACCATCGCAAAAAATGGCGCTTACGAAACACTCAAAAAAGCGGGGCTTATCTAAACCAAAGAGAGACCCCATCACTCTCTAAAAAAATACTGCCAAGATCGGCGGTATTTTTTTGTGTACTGCCATGTAAGATCAAGCGATCAATTACCTCACTGTGTGGGTGTCCGTACGAATTGTCCTTCCCCGCAGAAACAATCGCGTACGTTGGTTGAACCGCGGTCACAAACGCCTCTGATGAAGAGGTCCGCGACCCATGATGACCAACCTTGAGTACGTCGCTCCGAAGACGTGAGCCGAGTTTATGAACGAGATATTCTTCTATTTCGCTCGGGGAGTCGCCGGTGAGGAGGTACCCGCCTGCACCGTACATAAGTCGCGCCACAATGGATGCGGTATTGCTCTCAAGATTTGTCGGATCGTAGTCTGGAAAAAGGATTGTAAGCGTCGTACTCCCTGCAGGACCGCTACCGAGATCGTACGTTTGTCCCGCACGCGCGTAGTACACCGCCGCGCCCTCTTCCGCAACCGCGCGAACAAAAGCGTCGTACACGGGAGTGTCGTTCATATTTTCAGTCATGAGTACCGCCTTCACGTCGTAGCGAATGAGCACATCAATGAGCCCACCGATGTGGTCCTGATCGGGATGCGTTGCAACAATCATGTCAATGTCGCGATCAAAAAATCCCATGACGCCACCGAGCGCCGAGAGAACACGACTGTCCGCTCCACCATCAACGAGAACCTGCGCCCCCGAAGGTGACTCAATCAAGGTCGCGTCCCCCTGCCCGACATCAAGAAAGGTGACATGGAGAGCACCCTCATCCGTAGAGGTAATCGAATCGAACACAGTGTATGTAGCGAGAAAGAAAACAGAAAGCATCCCCGCAATGAGTGGCAATCGCACTTTTTCCATTTTTCCATTCTACCTCACGACACGCAGTATCCTATTCACACAGCCAGTATCCTCTCTCACTATTCCAGTTAACTGGAATAGTTGGAGGATGTGTTAGCGCAACTCTAAAATGGTATACTACGCCAGTTCATCTATAACTTTATAGTTTATAGTATTTAGCTTTTTTTATGCACACATACACACCACAAACATTTAATCTCGGAGGGCTCCAAGGTCTCTCAGAAAAACAAATCAAAGCTCATCTCGCACTCTACGAGGGGTACGTGAAGCACGTGAACGTTCTCCGTGAGCAGATTAAAGAACTCACCACGCTTGATGCAGAAAAATATGCATATGCCATTGCGGAGATCCGGCGTCGGCTTGGGTTTGAATTCAACGGCATGCGCATGCATGAGTACTATTTCACGCAGTTTGAAGGTGGCGCAGAGCAGCTCAATCAAGAATCATCCCTCGCAAAGGCGGTGTGCGAGAAGTACGGTTCAGTGGACGCATTCATCATCCACTTCACACAGGTCGGCATGAGCAGAGGTATCGGGTGGACGATTCTCTACGCAGACCCGAAAGGTGGCACCGTGCACACCGCGTGGGTTTCTGACCACGAACTCGGGCAACTCGGCGGACTCCCCGTTATCCTCGCCATGGACATGTGGGAACACGCGTACATGGTTGATTACCTCCCCGCAGAAAAGAAAAACTACGTTGACTCGTTCCTCGCAAACGTGAACTGGGGTGTTCCTGCAGAGAGGTACGAAGCAATCGGATAAACTATCGGAAGGGAAACGGTGAACCCGTACGTGAATCACTCGGTGATTCACGTACGGGTTTTTCTTTCTCCTCCTCTATCACCCAGTCGGCATAGGGATTTTCTTCGTCAACTTTTTTTGTATCACGGACGATGTGCGCATAGCACATCCCCATGAGTGCGTACGAAATTATCACAATCCAAAAAGGGAATGCGGTGATTGAAAATGACGCGAACGGGAGCGACGCACATACCTTTGCAATCACAATAATGTATTCAAGTGACAGGTGTGCAAAAAACCCGATGATGCTACCGAGTGTTCCTGAAATACTACCGATTGTCCCCGTGAGAAATGTGAAACCCATGGCAACGGGCACCATGGGGAGTACGAGGACGTTTGCCACAAGTGAAACGACAGAGACGAGCCCCGTGTGGTAGAGGAGGAGCGGCAGGACGGCGAGTTGTGCCGCGATGGTTGCAGTCACAAACATGCGTACTCCGAGAAACCGAGGCACCACGGTGAGTCGCTCCTCAATGTGAGGAGAAAAGAGAATGAGTCCGAGTGTTGCAAGAAACGAGAGTTGAAACCCCGTATCGTGGACGAGGAGGTACGGGTTCCACATGAGCATGAGGACGAGTGCAATCATGAGCGCACGGAGAACAGCGTACGTTCGTCCCGTGTTCCGCGCAATGATGAGGAGCACTGCCATGAGTGACGCACGCACCACGGTCGCAGAAAATCCCACGAGGAGCGCAAAGAGAATCACAATGCCGATGCCGAGAAACATGCGCGTTCGCGGAAAAAAGAACAGTGCGAGAACGTACGTAATACACTCAACGACAACCATGATGTTATAGCCGGAGAGTACGACAATGTGGATGATACCAGTCGCACGAAAAACTTCTTCAAGTGAATCGCCGAGTGCTCGTTTTACGCCGAGGAGTACCCCTTCTCCGAGCCCCGCCTCCGGCTCGGGAATTGTACGCTCAATGACGTCCATGAATTTGTGTTTCCTATCATAGAGACCGGTGAGGAATCCGGCACCGCGCCCTTCTACGAGCACCTCGCCGTACTGAATCATGTAGTTCACATCGCGTGCTTTGAGGTACCCGCGGTAATCAAAGGTACGCCCTCCATCAGCGGTGAACGGTTCCGGCTTTTTGAGCGTGCCTTCTACGCGCACGGTATCGCCGTACGTAATGGTGTCATCTGTAAAAGAAAAAACATCAGTTGTCACAAGCACGAGTTCGTCGTGACCTTCAATGTTGGGATCAACGTAGAGGTGGAGCATTCGTTCGCGGAATTCCGGTTCACGACGAACGGTGCCATACAGCATCACCTGCTCCCCTTCGTATGCACGAAACATGGAAACTTGAGATTCTGCGTACTCCATCCGAAACATGCCAAACGCACACGCAATAAACGCAATGGCAATAATGAAAAAAGGTGATGTGCGTTTGCGTACGTTTAAATGCCATGCGAGGAGGAGTGACACTCCAATGAGTACAAAAAGGAGTGCGCCTGCGTATCCCCAATCAAAAAACGAGCGGAAGAAAATCCCGCTCGTGAATGCGACACCTGCTGTGTAAAAAATGATACCGCGCATACTACGCACCCCAGAGTTTCATGAGGGCGCGCTCTTCATCGGCGGAAAACACTTTTTTGTACTTTGCCGGCTTCCCCTTCACGCGCTTCTCACACTCTGTCCACGTTTTATGCGTGAGCACTTTCCCCTCAAGGAGCGAAACGTACGAGTACGCGGGTCCGGTCTTTTTGGACTTTGAGGGTGACTTGGAAACGACACGCGCCTTGGGCATCCCCTTTAAAAATTCTTTGTACTCGTTTTTGTTTCCCTTAAAAAATTTTACGTGTTCGTTTCGCGCACACCCATTCGCGATAACATCAACGCGTTCGTTCCCCGCAATCCCCGCGTGTCCACGCACATGCTCCCACTCTACATCTCGCACACGCACCTCCTTCACAAGTTCCTGCCAGAGGTCTTTGTTGAGTACCTCTTTTTTCTCCTTGGTTTGCCACCCATTTTTCTCCCACCCATAGACCCATTTCGTAATGCCATTTATGACATACCTTGAGTCTGTTTTTACGATAACTTTTCGCCCTCTTTTTATTTTTTTGAGTGCTTCAATCGCTGCGGTGAGCTCCATACGATTGTTTGTCGTGTGTGTATCTTTTCCACCAAGTTCGTGTACGTCATTTTCAGTAACAATCACCACCCCCCACCCTCCGGGACCAGGGTTCCCGATTGCGCTTCCATCCGCATATGCCGTCGCTTGTTTCATACAAAATGAGTATACCATTGACAATGCGCACCCGGCGCATACTATTGCAGTTGGTTCAAACAACAAGGGAGACCCTCATGGCCGGAAATGAAATCACGAACCTCTCCGTCCGACTCGACGCAAGGGGAGAGCCGAATGAAGATGATCTTGAAAAGGTGCTTGACCACGTCGTCGGAGGAGGATGGCGCGTGATGGGAAGTCCCATCTACGTACCTCTTCCGAAGGGAACACCGGGGATAATCATGTACATCATCCAACGAACAAACGGGAAACGCTGAATGTTCCTTCTACACAAAATCCCGCGCCACCAAGCGCGGGATTTTTTCTTTTATACCCTTACGGTATAAATGGAAGTGTAATTACACGATATCAACGACGCGGAGACGAATTTCCGATCGCCCCATGAAGTACGACCGTTCCACGTGCGCGAGTACTGTGAGAGGTTTTCCCTTCTCGGGAACAACAACAAAACTGTCGGGGAGCCTAAAGAATGCTATTGCATCACGCGTTCCTCGTTCGGTCATGAAGCGGAGTTTCGTATGGTTGTGCGCCTTTCCGAAGACGTTAACCTCAACCGGGACAACGTCTCTGAATTCAAAAATGGGTTTTTGATTCCCTTCGCCAAACGGCGCAAATTGGTCTAACGTTCGCATGAGTCTCTCATCAACGTCATCAAGCAACAGAGTTGCATCAACGGATGATGTGTCCCTCGGCACGAGCGACACGTCTTTGATTCTTTCGTAGACATTCGTGAGCACCTCGGCGAGCGTGTGTACGTTTTCATGTGCGACCGAGAAACCACCTGACGCGTGGTGCCCGCCAAACGTTATGAACGTGTCGCGCGCGTGTTCCATAATGCGAACGACGCTCACCATTCCATCACTCCGACACGAACCTTTAATGACGCCGTTCCCGTCACGTCCCCAGAGGAATGCGGGGCGAGCGAACTCTTCAGCGAGTGAATTCGCGACGAGACCGACGAGTGATGGTCGCCATTCCGGATTACCCATGACGATAATCGGTGGCGCACTCTCGTGTTGCAACATTCGTTTCTTTGCCTCTTTTACCATACTCGCGACGACGCCTTTTCGTTCGTTATTAAGTTTCTCAAGGTGGAGAACGTGGGCGCCTGCCTCCCCCTCGTCCTTCGTGCGGAGCATGTGGAACGCGTCTTCCGGATCATCCATGCGGGATGCGGCGTTGATGCGTGGCGCGATGGTAAACCCGATGTCGTCCTCGGTGAGGTACCGCTGATCGCTTCCCGCCTTACGAAGAAGGTGCTGTATCCCCGGACGTCTTGATTTGCGAAGGACCTGTAACCCGTACCGTGCAAAAACTCGCCCCTCATCTACAAGCGGTACCATGTCGGCAATGGTCGCGAGTCCGACGAGGTCAAGCCACCACTTTTCTTGTCCCTCTCCGAGTGTTATCGCGCCTGATTCTTTTCCGCGAATGAGGAGCGCTTGTACCAGTTTGTATGCGACTGCGGTACCACAAATTCCCTGAAACGGGTACGCGGTATCTCGCTTCGGATTCACGATGGCGTGCGCCAGTGGGAGCGTTTCCCCCGGCTCGTGGTGGTCGGTAACGATGACATCAATCTCCTCCTTCTGTGCACGCGCAATTGCCGCAACATCGGTGATACCGCAATCAACGGTGATGATGAGCTTTGTGCCTCTTTCTTTGAATGGTGGTACCGACGCTTCATTGAAACCGTACCCCTCGGTGTGACGGTGCGGAATGTAATTTTCAAAGTTTGTGTACCCTATCGCAGTAAAAAAATCATGGAGGAGCACGCCACCCGGGATACCATCGCAATCGTAGTCAGAGTAAATGACAATACGTTCACCATCGGCAATTGCGCGAAGGATACGCGATACCGCCTTCTCCATGTCGGTGAGAAGAAATGGGTCGTGGAGGTGGTCGTCGTAACTCGGGTTGAGAAACCGTTCTGCATCCTTCGCGGTCGCAATGCCGCGTTTCGTGAGCAGTTGCCTCGTGAGAGAATCGTACGCCGAAAGTTCACCGTTTTCTCCACCTCCCCGTGTGTGTTCATTCGTACTCATGTTGTGTGATTCTAGCACGTAACATAAACTTCCTCCCTTTTTGAGTTTGCACCGTAAGCGTCGTTTGCTATCATACGTTCATGAACACCATTTTCACGAAGATTATTGCAAAGGAAATTCCCGCAGATATTGTGTACGAGGATGACTGCGTTATTGCATTTCTTGACATTCGCCCCATCAGAAAGGGGCACACGCTCGTCGTCCCAAAAAAGGAATTTGAAAATCTTTTTGACGGTGATGCGGAAACCATCGCATACATGATGACAATCGTTCAAAAAATCGCAAAAGCGCTCGTGACAACCGTTGGCGCAAAAGGGGTGAACGTGCACATGAACAACGGACATGAGGCGGGGCAAGACGTACCCTATGCGCACATACACGTCATTCCTCGCTTTGCTCGCGATGAGGCATTCGTTATCACAAACCACGAAGTGTACGAAGGGAGTGAGAGCGTTGACCTCGCAGAAAAACTCAAGATTGCGGTGCAACAACCATAATTTTTAAGAAAAAGAATCAGCACCTAAAAGATCCTGAGGGTTTAAGCCCTGGATTCCATTATTCCGTAATAGACTCGCAAACATACGTTTATATTATAATTCCCCATGGGGAATTATAATATAAATGAACTACCCTGGGCTTATGCCACAGGGTAGTTCATTTTGCGAGGAGGGATTGAATGCCAGGAAGTGTCTTATGCTCCAAAAAATCAAGCATCGCACCACCGGCGGTGGAGACGAAGCTGAATGAATCGTTGAGGCCGAGAGAGTCAATCGCCGTCACGGTATCACCTCCGCCGACAATGGAGTAGGCGTCGCTCTTCGCGACAAGTTCTGCGCACACCTTCGTCGCATCGTCAAAACCCGCCTCGTAGTTCCCCAGTGGCCCGTTCCAGAGAATGGTTTCTGCACGCTCAACGTACGGTGCGAGAAGTTCCATCGTCCGCGGACCGACATCAAGTATTTTTTCATCCCCCTCCACGTGCTCAACGAGCACTTCTCGCTTCCCATTGGGACCGAGCACGACAACATCAACGGGGAGAATGATGTTTTCTTTCGTGAGAATGGGGTTCCCCGTAAGGTCAACGTCGGAGAGGAGTGAGTCGCCGACGGGGAACCCCTTCGCCTTGAGAAAATCATTTGCAATCGCTCCCCCGATGAATACGTGCGAGTAGTTGTCTGCGTATTCCTCAACGAGCGGTTCTTTTGTTTCAAACTTCGCCCCGCCGAGAATGAAGAGTGACGGCGACCTCGGTGTGAGAGACTTCGTAAGTTCCTCACACTCTTCAAGGAACGTGGTGCCCGCGAAGTGTGGAAGGTGTCCGGGAATGCCGACGATAGATGCGTGTGCGCGGTGTGATACCGCAAATGCGTCGTTCACGTAGTAGTCGCCGAGTGCCATGAGTGCGCGAGCGAATGACGCATCATTCTCCTCTTCTCCTTTTTCACGGCGAAGGTTTTCAAGGAGGAGTACCGTTCCCTCGGGAGCATCTTGAATTGCATTTTCCGCTTCCTTTCCACACACGTGGGGGACAAATTTTACATCTACGTATTTCTTCAGAGCGGAAACCAACGGTTCGGTGCTATTCTTCGGGTCTCGTCCCATGTGGGTGAGTATCACAACTTTTGCTCCTTGCTCTTTAAGGTGCGTGATGGTCTTAATGCCTCTGCGCAGGCGAAAGCAATCTTCAACAATTCCATCGTGCACGGGAACGTCAAACGATGCACGGACAATGACCCTCTTTCCTTTGACATCGGGCATGTGAAATACTGAGGGGAGAGACTTTGTACTCATGATTTCGTCGCCTTAACTATCATTGCAAATTCGTCTGCGTGGAGACTCGCGCCACCGACGAGAAAGCCGTCAACGGTTCCTCCTTCAAATAGTTCTTGCGCATTTTTTCCGTTCACCGAACCTCCGTAAATAATGCGTACCTTCTGCGCATAATTTCTTCCGTACATATCCGAAAGAATTTTTTCAATGAACAGTTTCATTTCGTGCACATCGGCTGACGTCGCGTTGTCGCCGGTTCCAATGGCCCAAATCGGTTCATACGCAATGACAACCTGTTCCAGTTTTCCTCGTGATATTTTTGCGAGCGCTTTTCGCACTTGGTCCTCAATGTGTGAAAGGTAGTGCCCGCCTTGGTCGCGTTTCTTTTCACCGACACACACAACCCCCGTGAGCCCCGCTTTAATGACCGCGATTAATTTTTCGTTTATGAGCGTATCTGTTTCACCGAGTGCTCTCCGTTCCGAATGTCCGAGAATAATGTGTGACACCCCGTACCCCCCTAACATTGGAATGGATGTTTCACCGGTAAAGCTTCCGAGTTTTGCGTAGTGTACATTCTGTGCGCCGAGCATGTACGCCTTACTGCTATTCCGTGTGCGCGCAACATCACCTAAAAAGATACAGGGTGGCGCAACAACAACATCAACGTCGGTACACGAACTCAACCGTTTCTTTAATTCGGTTGCGAGTTTTGCACTGAGTGTAGGCGACAGCGGATTCATTTTCCAATTCCCGATAACGAGCGGACGCGTGCCTGTTTTCATAGTACTACCATTCTAGCATAATCAGATGTGCTGTAGTCATATTATTAAACTTGTTCAGAGTTCATTTTAAAGCCCCAGATGCAAGGCGCATTGAAGTGACGGACTCAGAAATTATAGTTGCTGACGCTCCTTAATTTCTGGCCACAAAGTATCTGGGGTTTCAGGACACGCTCTACTCAACCTCGCGCCACTCAATAAACTCGTATGTATCCGACACCTCAGGTGTCATCGGTGGTGGGTCGGTGACAAGGTCGCGGTCGTACGTGTTGTATCGTGTTGCAAATCCCGAAATGTACTGTCCGAAGCCATTCACCCACTTCGTTCCCTCCCGCCCATTTGAAACAATGGTGCCGTTCATGGTGAGTGAGTTTCGCTTAATGTACTCTTCCCAAGAGTTTGGCATAGACGTGTCGTAGTGATTTCTCCCGAAGTGACCATTCTGCGCCATGAAGATGCCATTGAGTACCATGTCATCCGGAACGACAAGCCCGATGAGAACGTCGTACTCGCCAATTGCCAACAGGCCGGACGTTGCCGTTGCGTAGGTGATATTGTTGTTGAGAATAATGGACGGATCAACGCCGGTGGTATCAACATCCGCGACTGCAATGGTCACCTTTCCATTTACGACACCTTCAAGCCACACCTGGTCTTCCACGTAAATGACGGCGCACCCGGAAGGAATGGGGTAATTACCGATAAGTGAAGTCCCTTTGAGAATGTTCATGTACCTCCCCCACGCATACCCGTTCGGTTCGTTCTCTTTGGAGTTTACGCGTCGTACATCAAAAGTTCCATCTGCCTTGAAAATAATGTGGTACCCCGCCTTCCCCGATGGGCCGAGATAAAAGCCGCCTCCCGTCTGCGCCTTCTGCTGCATTTGCGCGAGGTCAACGGTGATGCCGGTAAAGTTAATCGGTGGTGCCGGATACGACCACAGTTCGCTATTTGGTCCGCTCCCGAGAACTCCGGGGGCACTGTTATTTGTGGGACTGCACCCGTATGACGAAGTGCACGACCACGTACTTTGTCCACTTGTTACCGTTGAGTTGTTTGTTCCATCCATGCGAATACCTCCGTTTGAGTGATAGGGACCAACGATAACGCGATCGCTTCCCGCCCAAACGTTTGAGTTTATAATGTACGCAAACTCAGCGATGGTTGGCTTTGCGTGTCGCCCATACACGACACGTTGCGCACTCGGATTCTCATACGTATGCCCCGTTGAAGTAATGTCAATGGCGTACACGTCTCCGCAGGCGGTTGAACTCCCAATCTCCAGTGAAAATTCTCCTATTGGCCCACCCTCAGGGTCTAAGTACTGGTGTACGTACGGTCCCGGTGTTGTCGTGCCATTTGTCGCGTCGCCTGGGTAGTGCGCGAGAAACCACTTGTAGTAATCCAGTCCCGCCTCTGCAATATCCAACGCGCGCTCCTTGTCATATTTGTATTGTGCGACACGCGATTGCGTGATGACGTACCCCATGAATGCCGTTGCCATCATAAAAAAAATGCCACCAAAGACGAGGACGAGGACGAGGAGGTAACCGGATTTTGATTTTTGTGTGTTACGTACGCTCATTCTATGTTTTTAAGATTTCTAAGTGCCGCGCTTGATCGAAGTTTGAATTCTCCCGGGTCACGAATGGGGTCTATGTTCACAATGAGTGTTACCTGTACGTAGCGAATGTCCGCCACCGTCGTCGTTGCAGTCGCCTCATTTCCATTCTCATCATAGTACACGAACACCGGTATATTCTGAACGTCATTTTGCACATACTCCGAAACAGCAACGGACACATCGGGGGCACCCGAGGTGTTGTACGCGAGCGGTGACCCCGTTGCATTGAATATTCTCTTCTCAAGCGTCGTCGTTCCGAGAACGTACTCTACGTATTCAACACTGTCATCGCGATCAATGTCGCTGAAAAAACTGACGCGGTTTTCTTCCATGTCCACGAGGGGAAACGCACCATCATCCGCGTACGTCATCTCACGTAAATCACGAACGAGTTGCTCCATACCCTGTCTCGCGTGACTTACCTGATACGACTGTGCGATGGTATATCCGTTGAGACGATAGAAACTGAAAATTGCTTGTGTCACCGCCCCCATGACAATCGTGAAGAGTGAAACGACAACGACGGTCTCAACGAGTGAAAGCCCCCTTGTGTCATGTACGCCTTTGTGAAAATCATTACACATATACCTTACGAAGCGATGAGAACAATCTTGAGTATTTCATCACCGTCAATCTCTATTGGTGTGACGGTCTGTGTGACGTACCCACTCTTCTGCACCTCCACTTCATAGTCTGAAGCCGCGCTGAGTCCTGAGTTAAAAAATACTTGCCCGCAGGTAGAAGTTATTTCCGTTTCACTGAGCCCGGGACGAGACAATTCAACACTCGCGCCGTAAACCGGATTATTGTTCGTATCAATGACGCTCACCCGCATGGTATCGGAGACCGAAGGAACGAGTGTGAGGGTGAGAGTTTCATTGACATCCGGATTGAGTACGTAGGGGATATCGGCACACGCTTCCTTGATATCATACATCCCACTCGTGAGCTCAAGCGTGTACGAATCCCACTCAAGGTTTGAGAGAGCAATCTCACCTGAACCGTCCGTGGTGTGAGATTGTGAATATTTGTAAATCGGCATCGCCGCAAGGTCTGTGCCGATAATTTTATTACCGATAAATGAAAATCCGATACCCGAAAGAACGTTCTCCGATGCAACGTGTGTAATGCTCCACGAATGGAGTGCGGGCGTTACATTCACATCAGAGGAGGTCAACTCTGCAACGAGGGCGAGTGTGGGATACGCACCAGCGTCAACAGATGTGAGGCTCAGAGGACTCGTGGTAAACCCCGCACTGTTCCCAGGAAGTGCACTGTCGGGGATGATGGTGTACCCCCCACCCGCATCCACCGCGTACACGCGAACCGTGAGCGAGGTTGCGACGGGCAATGAAGCAGACCACTCCGCGTGATGCCATCCGATAGTAGGAGATGGGGTGGTCCCCGTCGCATACACGGTACCGAGAGGTACGTACGCTCCCGCACCTCCCGCGAGTTCAACGTTCCCCGAAGCAAGAACCGTATCAGCCATACTCCCGATTTTACTCATGTCATCAAAGGAGTCGCTCCACGTGCCGTAGGTGACGGGCTCAATGGTGCGCACACGAAGATTTGAAAGTTCATCAATCTGAAAATTCATGGTGGAGACCGTGCTCTCAATAACCGCAACGTGCGGCGTTACCGGATTGGGATTCGTGGTGGTCGCTTCGTATGTTTGGTCCGTGGAGTATCCTGCTTTCGTCACGGTAATTTCGTAATTTGCCGCCGCGGGTGCGCCGGAAAACATCACAATGCCGTCCGCGTTCGTAAATTGGGTGACATCAATAGTGCTCGTTGTCGTGTCGTTGTATACGTGAACTGATGCACCCTGTATCGGCTGAACTCCGGCATCAAAAACATTTACGGTAAGTGTCCCGCCTCCGGCAGTCGTCTCAATTCCTTTGGGTACGATATTTGTGAGGAGGAAAATGGTGCTCGTTCCCGTTGCAGATGGCCATGAGTATTCAACTTTCACCTCTTTGTAATCGGCAAGGATTCCATTTATGTCGCTCGCACCCGTTCCGTCGTCCGGCGAATCAACGTACCGAATGAGCACACGTTCGTGAAACGTAATTCCATTGAGTGTCGTCGTAGAGTTTTGCGGAATGGGACCACCGGGAATACCGCTCACCGTGCCGATACCGTCGTACGCGAGCGAACGTATGTACTCAAGACGTTCGTTCGCGAGCGAGAGCGCGGTCGTCTTTGCCTTTGAGATGCTGATGAGTTTCATCGTGAACTGTATTGATGCGATGAGACCACCGAACACAAGCCCGAACACCGCAATAGTCACCAGTAGTTCAACGAGTGTGAATCCGCGACGTTCTCTTCTAAAAAGAATGCGCATATCACTTGATACTGTCTGAGATGGAGTAAATGGGAGCAATCATGGCGAGGGCAAAGAAGCCGACAGTCGCACCGATAATCACCATGAGTATCGGTTCAATGATGGTTGAGAGGTCTTTCGTCTTCTGGTCTATCTCCGTCTCGTAAAAACGCGCGAGTTCCTCAAGCATGTTTGAAATTTGTCCCGTTTCCTCACCAACGGCAATCATCTCGCCGACGAGAATCGGGTAAAAATCGTTTTTTTCAATAAAAATTTCCGAGAGTACCGTTCCCTTTTCCACGCGCTGTGCCGCATCTTTTAAGATTGCCTTGTAGTAAATGTTTTGCACAACATCTTCGGTGATGTTGATTGAATTGATGACATCAACACCGGACATGAGGAGCGACGAGAGGGTTCGTGCGGTTCGTGCCGAATTTACCTCCTTCACAATGACACCGATGACGGGAATTTTAAGCACCACGAAGTGAAAAACCTTCTTCCCGATATGAGTACGGAGTAGGTACATAAAGCCAACGATACTCATCACCACACCCGCGAGCACAATGACCGTGTGCGTGCTCATGAAATCACTCACCGCGATGAGGATTTTTGTGGTCATGGGAAGCTCAACGTTCATTTTCACGAATGTTGCCGTGATTGATGGAACGACATAAATCATCATGAGGACTCCAATGAGCATCATGATGACAATGACGATGCAGGGGTAAATCATCGCGCCCTTAATTTTCTTTTTTAGTGTCGCCGTTCGTTCCATCTGAATTCCGAGTGTTTTGAGTGCACCTGAAAGTTGCCCACTCTCCTCACCTGCACGTACCATCGCCACGTACAAATCTGAAAACACCTTCGGAAATTTTCCGAGTGATTCATAAAACGGCTGGCCCTTGTTGATATCTTCACGCACGCTCTTGAGCGTCTGCTTTAAACGCACGTTCGCGCTCTGTCGCTCAAGAACGGAGAGTGCGCGCGTGAGCGGGAGTCCGGCAGTGAGCATGGAAGAGAGATTTCTCGTGAGCGTAACTATCTCATCGGTTTTGATACGACCGAGGTAGTAGTTGATCTTCTCCATGTTGATGAGGTTTGCGAAGGAGAAACTCCTTGCTTCTTCAACACGGGTGACCACGTGACCGTTCGTGCGCGCAATTTCATAAACTGCATACTTATCGACGGCCTCAACGGTCTCAACGACCTTTACGCCGTCTTTTGTGGATCCTGTGTACGTGAATTTTGCCATACGTTATTCTGAGATGACGCGAAGCACCTCCTCAATACTCGTCTGCCCCAGCGCCGCCTTGAAGATGCCGTCCTCAATCATCGTGAGCATCCCTTCCTTCCGCGCTTGTTCCTCAATAGCATCCGCAGTGCCCGACGCCATGACGATATCTTTTATGATTGGCGACACGTGGAGCACCTCATGGATACCAATGCGCCCCTTGTACCCTTCTTCCGCATCCACACCGGCTTTCGGCCTATAGAATGGGACACTACTCCACGTTGCATTCTCCTTTACAATCTTCTCTTTTTTCAGTTCTTCAAGGATGCGGTCAAGGTTAACGTGCTTTCCGAGGTCGGCACGTTCATTTGCAGAGAGTGTGTACGCCTCCTTCTCTTCGGTGATACGACGGACGAGTCGTTGCCCGACAGCAACACGTAGGGTTGATACGAGGAGGAACGTTTCCACACCCATATCAAGGAGGCGCGCGACGGTTGCTGACGCGGAATTCGTGTGCACGGTCGCGAGTACGAGGTGTCCGGTGAGTGCGGCATTGATAGCCAGAGAAGCTGTTTCCTGATCGCGGATCTCTCCCACCATGATGACGTCAGGGTCTTGCCGCATGAGTGAGCGGAGTCCGTTTGCGAATGAAAAGCCGATATCCGGCTTCACCTGCGTTTGATTGACCCGTGGCATCTGGTACTCAATCGGGTCTTCAATGGTGGAAATGTTTACCTCCGGTGTATTCAAAATATCAAGGACGGTGTACAGGGTCGTCGTCTTTCCTGAACCTGTCGGACCGGTGACGAGGATGATCCCCGTCGTCTGTTTTGTCGCGGCGTGAATGCGTTCAAGTGCCTGGCCGTGGAATCCGAGACCTTCCAGTGTAAATCCTGAACGTCCTTCACGAAGGAGGCGCATGACGATTTTCTCACCGAAGAAAATCGGGAGTATTGACACACGGAATGAAACTTTTTGTCCGTCCATTTCCATCTTGAATCGTCCGTCCTGTGGGAGGCGCTTCTCATCAAGTTTGAGATTTGAGAGCACCTTGATGCGTGCGGAAATCGTCGCCGCCGCGTGCTTCGGGAGGGACATCGCATCATGGAGGATACCGTCAATACGGTACCGCACGAGGAGTTCGTTCTCCATGGGCTCAATGTGAATGTCGGATGCCCCCTGAATAATCGCGTGCCGGAGGAGTGTATCCACGATACGCACCACCGGAAGATCTTCCGCCATTTTTTTGAGGTCTTCTTCAGATGCCTCTTCTCCGCTGTCCTCAGCGAGTACTTTCAGTGCGGAAGATTCCTTCGCAATGAGGTCACCGAATTCATCCTTGAGCGTTTTCTGGTACTGGAGGAGTGCCTGTCTCATGGAATCAGTATCCGTGAGGCGGGGGAGAATTTTGAGCCCCACCTTCTTCTTTACGAAATCAATGGCGGGGAGATCGGCGGTATCTAGCATCGCAACTTCAAGCGAATCCTCCGCTTTCCGATACGCGATAATGTTGTGATTTCGTGCGACAGGTTCGGGGATGAGTGTGAGTACCTCAAAGGGTATCTTCATATCCTTGAGGGAAAGGAATGGCACGCCGAGCACGTACGACTCTACTCTCCGGAGGTCATCCTCCGACATAGACCCGCTTGAGACGAGCGCTTCCGCGAGTGTTCGTTTTTCATCGTGTGCGACCTTTTCCGCAACGTCAATATCCTTTCGGGAAACCAATCCCGAATCAATAATGAACCGCTTAAGTTGTGTATCTTGTATACGCACAGTTACACGAACATCTTACAGATGCTGTACACCTTTCGCAGAAGCTGCTCAAGGTCTTGCAAAATGCTCCCAGCATTTTTCACTCCAAAAGAGCTCCTATGTACGTAAGTATATCACTCTGCGACGACAAGTCTCACATTCAACTGTTTAGAAAGTGTGTTGTCTTTGTTTGACATCTACTGTCATTCCTATATACTCGGAGTATTGACTGAGTGTCGGCTCTACCAGCCGGCATTTTTGTTGCAAAATATTAGAAAAGATAAGGAGAATACTCCAAAATTATGTTTGATTTAAAGGTAATAAATTCGGTCCTAGACCAAATGGAAGAGGAGCGCGGCATTGGACGCGAAAAGATGATTGACGCCATTGAACAAGCGCTCGCGACCGCATATAAGAAGGAATTCGGAAAGCGCGGGCAAATTATCCGTGCGCATTTTGATATCGCAACGGGTAACACGTCGTTCAGCCAGATTAAAATTGTCGCCGATGAAACGACCGTCCGCATGGACGAGCCAGTCAATCACGAGACAGAGGGTGATGAACGACATGGCCATGACACAGAAAGTCCCACCGTTGATGGTGATCTCCGCGTGCGTTTTGATTCCGAGAAGCACATTCTCATTGAATCTGCGCGCCTCATCAAGAAGGATGTTGCGGTGGGTGATGAACTCGTGTTTCCGCTTGAACCGAAAGACGACTTCGGTCGTATCGCCGCACAGACTGCGAAGCAGGTCATTATTCAGAAAATCCGCGAAGCGGAAAAAGAGTCTGCGCTCAAAGAGTTCGGACAGAAAGAAGGCGACGTCATCATTGGACACGTGCAACGTTTTGAACGGGGTAACCTCTACATTGATCTCGGTCGCGTGACGGGTGTCATGCCGTATGACGAACAGATTCCAGGCGAGCGATTTCGACCGGGAGAGCGCATTCGCGCACTCCTCCTCGCCGTTGATGAGACACCGCGTGGCATCTTCCTCAAACTTTCCCGTTCGCATCCTGATTTTCTCGCAAAACTTTTTGAAATAGAAGCGCCGGAACTCCAGAACGGTTCAGTAGAAATCAAGGCAATCGCACGAGAAGCGGGATCACGCTCAAAGGTTGCGGTGTGCGCACACGATGACCACATTGATCCTGTCGGCTCCATGGTCGGTCAACGCGGCGTCCGCGTTTCCACCGTCATGAGTGAATTGGGTGGCGAAAAAATTGATATCATTGAGTGGTCGGATGATGCTCGCGCATTCATAGAAGATGCCCTCTCCCCCGCACAGGTTCTCTCTGTAGAGATTGAGAGTGAAGCGGGTGAAGGCGATGATGACAATCGCGGACACGCGATTGTCACGGTCGCCCCCGATCAACAATCACTCGCCATCGGACGTGGGGGACAAAATGTTCGTCTCGCTGCAAAACTCACAGGATGGAAAATAGATATTGTTTCTGCACACGACAATGAGGCAGAAGAAACGTCCGAAACAGCGGAGAAGGAATAATTACACACTAACTGTAGAAAATATCATGAACTTACTTCACGACATCACTCCGGGGACCGCTGACGTCATGCACGTCATCGTTGAGATTCCAAAATTCTCAAAGAACAAGTACGAGATTGACAAGGAGACCGGCATGATTGCGCTTGACCGCGTCATGCACACCGCGCAAGACTACCCGTTTGACTACGGCTTCGTTCCACAGACACTCTTTGATGATGGTGATGCACTTGATGTCGTCCTCCTCACGACGTACCCACTCATGCCGGGCATCCTCGTGAAGGCACGCCCCGTTGCAATCATGGAAATGACGGACGGTGGAGACCGCGATGACAAAATTGTTGCCGTCCCCGTTGATGATCCGCGCTGGAGCGAGGTTCAGGACCTTCCGGATCTCAACAAGCACTTCATTAAGGAAATGTCGCACTTCTTTGAGACGTACAAAAAAATTCAAAACAAAGAAGTTTCTGTCGGTGAGTGGCATGGTAAGGACGGCGCGCGCGAGGCATTTGCACGAAGTGTAGAGATGTATCAAGAGAAAAAGTCTTAAGAACCCAACCGAGTTGTATAAAACAGCCGCGACATTCTGTCGCGGCTGTTTTATACTATAGGCACACACTTTAATATTTCTAATTTTCATTGTGTATGAAAAGTTCTTCACTAACCAGTACGAGCGTGTTTGTAGGAATTGTTTTGCTCATCGCGTTCTCTGCACTCGCACCACTTACACGTGCGGAGGAGTCCACGACACCGGCAAGCGGCACCATGCAGGCATCAGAGCGGCAAGAAAATCGGGAACTTCGTCGGTCTGCCATCTCGCGCAGCGCGCAGGACAGAATTATCAACCTCTCACAGAATGTCATCACACGCCTCACATCTGCAACCGAACGGATGAGCAGCATCATTGGTCGGCTGGAGACACGCATAGAAAAATTGAAGGCGCTCGGCGTTGACACTGCACCAGCGGAAGCGAAACTTACTGAGGCGAAAAACGCACTCCTTGCCGTTGAGGATGTTCTTGAGGAACTCGGCTCCGTTGAAACAGTGGTGCGTGGCGACACACCCCGTGATTCATTTGCGATGGTACGCACACAGTTCCTGGGAGCGCGCGACCTCATAAAGCAGACGCGGTCCCTCCTCATTGAAACGGTTGCGCTCCTCAAGGAAGCGGTTCGGAATGCCGACCTTAATCGTGGGGTTTCAGATGCGGTACGTGCAAACGAAGAAGTGTCTTCCGAAGCAGAATAAATTTATTTGTATAACCGTAACACCATGAACGACAACCAAAACACACACATGAACATGCCACGCGATCTCAACGAAACGCACCACGGTCATGTGGGGCCGATTCTCGGTATTCTCGTTATGGCACTCGTCATCATCTTGGGCGGTCTCTACCTCTGGGGTGGCATGCTTGCGGAAGAAGAAGCGCAAACAGAAACACCAATTGTGAACAATGAACCGGAGACACCGCGCGCAACAGCAGATGCGGAAATCCTTGAAACGCTGAGTCCTTCTGATGAACTTGACGCTATTGAGGCAGACCTCATAAGCACCAACTTGGACTCTCTTGATGCCGACATGACCGCCATAGACGCGGAACTCGGTTCATAGGCACAGTAGCAGTACGAAAACCGCCACGCACCGCGTGGCGGTTTTCTTGCGCTCGCACTAAATCCGTGTACACTGGTGCGGTTATACATCTCGTGTCATAGCCGAAAGGGCGCAACAGTACACGTAACACAATAGCGAAATGGACACACACATCATCATTGAAAAAAAGGCCGGCTCACAGGTTTCCATTACCGGCGAACTTCCATTTGAAGAACTTGCGAAGCATCGCGCACCTGCAATTGCGGCGCTCGGGAAAGATGTGCACATAGACGGGTTCAGAAAAGGGCATGTGCCGGAGAATATTCTCGTGAAAACCGTTGGTGAAATGTCCATTCTCACAGAGATGGCGGAACGCGCACTCCGCGAGCACTACCCAAAAATGGTTGCAGAACACGCACTTGACGTCATCGGGTATCCGCAGATTTCAATTACAAAAATCGCACCGGGGAATCCTCTTGGGTTTGTCATCACGGTTGCGGTAGTACCTGAGGTAACACTTCCCGACTACGTCGCCATCGCAAAAGATATTAACGCGAAGAAGGAGTCCAAGGAGGTGTCCGATGAAGACGTGACAAAACAGATTAATGACATTCTCCGTCAGAAAGTTGCATACGAACGACTTCAGGCGAAGGCGCAATACCAGCACACCGATGCCGAAACGTGTGAACAGTGCGACGACAACAAAGAAATTACCGACCCGAAAGACATTCCCCTCCCCGAACTCACCGACGAGTACGTAAAGACTCTCGGCAAAGACGGGCAGTTTGCGGGTGTTGATGATTTTCGTGCAAAAATCCGCGAACACCTCACCATGGAGAAAGCGAGAGATGTTGATGCTCGCCACCGCGCAAAGGTAACCGACGCCATCATTGAGAAAACAAAAGTTGAACTGCCACAGGTCATGGTGGACGCTGAAATCGGACAAATGTTCGCACAGATGGAAGAAGACCTGAAGCGTGCGCAACTCACAATGGATGACTACCTCGCTCACATCAAGAAAACGAAAGAAGACCTCACAAAGGAGTGGACACCGAGCGCTGAGAAGCGTGCAAAGTTGCAACTCGTCCTCAATGAAATTGCGAAGAAGGAAGCAATCGTTCCCGATCCAAGTCTCGTTGATCACGAGGTGTCGCACCTTTTGGAGCGCTACAAAGACGCTGATGAGAAACGTGTTCGCGTCTACGTTACCTCCGTCCTCACCAATGACGCGGTGATGAAGAAATTGGAGGAGGTGTAATTATAGACATTCGAGAAATGAGAACACCCCGTACGCCTACCGACGTACGGGGTGTTTTTTATACGTCACATTGACTCCCGGTACAAACGTGGTATGGTACACAACGGTTACTTGCTCCCTACCACAACCATCGGAGGATACATGGTCACAAACATTGAAGCGTCTACTGACGTCTCACAGCTCATCACGGAACTCACGGCGGCGAA
>CAZBMV010000001.1:50035-153010 GCA_964493145.1 uncultured Candidatus Saccharibacteria bacterium | reverse complement strand
GGCGGCGAAGCGCCTTCAGGAACTTCTCGGAACCATTAAGAACGCCCTTGATAACAAGGAAGAGAGGGTTGCCACGATTCCTGTGGAGAGCATGGCGAACGAACTCAGTTCACACATCATGCGCTGTCTCAAGGAGGCCGGCATTCAGTACATCGGACAACTCGTGGAACTCACCGAGGTGGAAGTTCAGCAAATTTCAAACCTCGGACCGAACGGCTTCCCGCCTATCAAGAAGGCGCTCACCGAACGTGGCCTCACGCTCAGGCAGGCAAAGAACTTGAAGGTCGCGTAGCAACATCATGCCCGACACGAATCATCGTGTCGGGCGTTCTTTAATAACAACTAGAAACTAAACTCGTTTTTTGCTAGTATCAGTACCATATGGAAAAAGAAACAATAATGAACAACTATCTCGTTCCGATGGTTATTGAAAAGACGCAAGGGGGAGAACGTGCCTTTGACATTTTCTCTCGTCTTCTCAAGGAACGCATCATTTTCGTCACCGGGCCCATTGAGGACCACATGGCAAATCTCATCGTTGCCCAACTCCTCTTCCTTGAAGCGGAAGATCCGAAGAAGGATATTTATATGTACGTGAACAGCCCCGGCGGCTCCGTCTCTGCCGGTCTCGGTATTGTAGACACCATGAACCACATTAAGCCCGACGTCGCGACCGTTTGCGTCGGCCTCGCGGCATCCATGGGTTCCATCATTCTCTCGCAGGGTGCGAAGGGAAAGCGCGCTGTTCTCCCCAATGCAGAAGTTATGATTCACCAGCCGTGGGGCGGCGCACAGGGGCAAGCGACCGATATTGAAATTACCGCACGCCACATTCTCCGCACACGTGAGACCTTGAATAAGATGCTCGCGAAAGCAACGGGTAAACCGCTCGCGCAGATTGAGAAAGATACCGACCGTGACTTCTTCATGACCGCCGAAGAGGCGAAGAAGTATAACATCGTTGACACCATTCTTAAGTAACGGGGTGGCAAAGAAAAAAGCCGGCGTGCAAAGCACGCCGGCTTTTTTCTAAAATTAGACACTCCCCCGTTCTTTTGTTACTGTAGAGTTAGTCGAATTATTGTAAGGAGTAATCGTACGAAATAGGCCTTCCCTTCATTCCGATTGGCCATTTCATACACAACCGTATGCCATTAGAAATAGTATTCGCGCTTGTGGGCGCAGGAGTACTCGGCATCGCTTTAGGATATTATCTCAGGTACATACACGCGCTCAGCCAAAAGGAATCCATTGAAATTTCAATCAAGGAACGTGTTGTTGAAGCGGAAGAAAAGGCAATAAAGATAATTGAGAAAGCTGAAGAAAAAGCCGAGTCACTGGAACGAGAGAAAAAACAGGAGTTTAAGGAGCAAGAGGAGAAGTTAGAAAAAACGGAAGAACGCCTCATCAGGAAGGAAGAGCTTCTTGACAAGCGTCAAATAGACACCGACTCACAAATTGAAGCGGTCCGTGAAAAAATTGAACAAATTAAGGACGTGAAGGCACGCCTTGATGAACGCGAGGCGGATATCGCGAAACGACTTGAGGCTGTCGCGGGGCTTTCACGTGAAGAGGCGTACGCACGTCTTCTTGAAAACGTAGAAAAAGAGTACGAGAGCGACCTCGCAGGGCGCATCCAAAAGCTCCACATCCGTGGAGAAGAACAGTTTGACGAACAGGCACGCAACATCATCACGTCGGCAATTCACCGTATCGGCAATTCCCTTCGTGTGGACATCATGAGTTCAACGATTGAACTGCCCTCAGACGAACTGAAAGGTAAAATCATTGGAAAAGAGGGCCGCAACGTTCGTGCGTTTGAGCGCGCAACGGGTGTTGACGTTCTCATTGATGAGACCCCCGGGCACATTACCCTTTCGTCATTTGATCCTGTCCGTCGCGAAATAGCACGAGTCGCATTGGAAACGCTCCTCGCCGATGGTCGCATTCAGCCGGCTAAGATTGAAGAGGTTGTTGAGAAAGCGCGTCAAGAAGTTGGTACGATAGTGAAAAAGATGGGAGAAAAAGCCGCGTACGAAGCAAATGTCACAAACCTCCACCCCGACCTCGTGAAGATTCTCGGTCGTCTGCACTTCCGTACAAGTTACGGACAGAACGTTCTCTGGCACTCCGTGGAAATGGCGCATATCGCCGCCATCATTGCTGAAGAAGTCGGTGCGGATGTTGCGGTCGCGCGCGCCGGTGCACTCCTCCATGACATTGGGAAGACGGTGAGCCAAGAGGTGCAAGGGACACACGTAGAAATCGGTATTCGTATTCTCCAAAAGTATGGTGTGGATGAGCGAGTCATTCTCGCAATGCGCGCGCACCACGAAGAATATCCGTTTGAAACACCTGAATCCATCATCGTGCAAGTTGCAGATGCTATTTCGGGCGGTCGCCCGGGTGCCCGCCGCGATTCCATTGAGAACTACATCAAGCGTCTCGCCGAACTTGAGGAAATCGCAACGAAGATGCCCGGCGTTGAGAAAGCGTTCGCCATTCAAGCGGGTCGCGAGGTACGCGTCATCGTTAACCCGGAAAAGATCAGTGATTTTGAGGCGCACAGCCTCGCGCGAAGCATTGCAACAGATATTGAGGAGAAGCTCCGCTATCCTGGAGAGATTAAAGTTCACGTTATACGGGAATCACGTGCTGTCGAGTACGCCCGTTAACACATTAAGGCCTCATCTGCTTTGTCGGTTGCATCAACTTGTGTGCTCGTCGTATGAAAATACGCCTCGCATTCAAGTTATCGCACCTTCGCGCACCTGAGGCCTTTCTGCGTTAACGGAAATCTTAAGTGGCAAGTTATATTGATGAAGGAGCATGGAGAGTTCCGTGACATAATTAAATTACAACACACATTTTTCCACCACGGAAGTGTTTGCGCATAGAAATTGCTCCTATATAATTGTTTGTAGCCATATTTCTGGCATCACGTGCAATGCACAATTATTATTTACGCCTAGTCGTACAAATTTCATACATCTATGAATAAGGCAGATATTATTGAGAAGATCCACGAGGTTGTTGGAGGAACTCGCGCAGACGCAGAACGAGCGGTTGAGACGCTCATTGACTGTGTTGCAAAGTCACTCAAGAAGGGTGAGGAAGTATCAATCGCAGGCCTCGGTATCTTCGCAACGAAGACACGAAACGCTCGCACAGGTCGTAACCCACGAACTGGCGAGTCAATCGACATTCCTGCTATGCGTGTACCAAAGTTCCGCGCAGCAAAAGCACTTAAGGATGCAGTAAAATAAATTTTTCTGCCTTCCTTCGCTTGGAATTACAAAACGCTTTGTCATTCCCTCGTTCAGTCGGCAGTGAAGTAATAACTCCTTGTTTAAAATCCCCGCTACCTACGGTAGCGGGGATTTTACTATCCACTTTCTGTGCACACTATACAAAAAATTATTTGAGGTGATATACTATTCATGTACCGGAGGTATTAACTCGGTCTACATGTACACCGAGTAACGGTATACAGAGAGTAGAATGTTTAGTTCTATGTCTCACCACAACAAAAGCCCCGCGCGATCGGGGCTTTTGTGTGTCAGCGTTTTTTGCTCCATTTTACGAGGAGATAGGTACCGACCCATGAGCCGATGACAATCGGTATAAGGTAAAGATAATTTTCAACGTAACTCAATACTCCAAACGCAATAAGAAGGTGGAGTACGGCACCGGTGTTTGCAGCGGAAAGTGGCCGTTGTTCAGCAACCGCAAGCGTGTAGTACGCATAGAGTGCGTCGGTGGCAATGTATGCGAAAAAAATACTCAGTGCAATCGCCCAATTAAATTGTTCAAGAGCACTCTCAAACATTCCTTATTTCTTATTCCCTAAAAGCCAATCATTGAACATCTTCCCCACAATACCGACGAGGAGCCCGAAGAGTGCCATGCCACAGAATTTTGCAATGATGAATATGATTGTTCCCGCGGTACCCGGTGGAATCGGTGCCGGCAGACCTCCGAGGAACACCGAAAACGCCCAATACATACCACGAGGAATGCTCCAGTAGGCACCGCCACCATTTACGAACACGTGAAGAAGTACCCCGATGAGGAGCATGATGAAGAGAAGCGCAAAGGCGTAGATAGCGATGTTGAATCCGAGGATACCGAATGTTTCCTCCGCGTCTTTCGCGCGGATGCGAGAGAGTTTTGCAAGGCGGACAATACGGAGGAACCGAATGATACGCACGACACGTGCTGATTTAAGGAATGTGAAATTGCCGAGCCCCATGAACGAGGGGAGAATGGCAACGAGGTCAATGATGCCAAAGAAACTGAGATAGTACGACCGCTTCGGCCGTGCGACCCAGAATCGGAGCACGTATTCAAACGTAAAAAGGGCGACGGTCGTCCATTCAATGACGAGAAACGCGCGATGGTACGCAGATAATGACGGGACGGTCTCAAACACAATGACGAGAACCGAGATTATCGTCGCAATCGCAAAGACGTCATTCGTAATTGAAAAGTATGGATTATGCGGGTCTTCAAAAATGGTTTCTATTCTTTTTTTGATGGTCATATACCTATCAGTGTACTTCGGCTCATCGTCAAAAGTACCATTGCGTGTGGATTTCCCATTGAAACGATTCGGATTGTTTTTACTCGTTCGTCCAGAATGCCCCGTCCCGTCAGGGCGGGGATGAATGGACATGTAACATAGCAATGGCGGAGCCATTTCTTCTGCGAGCAAAAACGCCCCGACTCCGCCCGCGTAATGCCCCGGGCGTTAGCCCGAGGGATAGCGAGGCGGACGTTTTTACTGGTTCGCCGCAGAATGCCTCGGGGCTCTCCCGCGTGGATAGCGAGGGGATGTTTTTACTGACGAGAGAGAAAGACAATCGCAACGAGTGCGAGAGAGATGCCGATGAGTTGGTATGCGTTCACTTTTTCATGAAAATAAAACGTGCTTATAGTAAAGATGAGTGTGATATTAACGAGAACAGGAACGATAGTCGCGATACTTAACTGCGTTGTTTTAAGTTGGTATGCATAGAGCGTCAAACTTGCCACATACACGACGAGTGCAAAAAGGTAGAAAAACACCATTTGATTTGTGAATCTTGATCCATTATCTGCCCAATGATTCATTAATAAATCACCAACAGCTAATCCAATTCCAATCAAAATAAACCAAACCATTGCTTCAATGGTACTGCATCGGTATAAAAAAAGCGATTTATAAGTGTCTTGTAAGTGCGGGCGGAGGTAATCGAAACCTGCGGTCACTAATTCGCTTCGCTCATAAGTGCCGCGGGTCACGCCTCGCTCATTTCGCCATTTTGAATAGGCGAAATATTGCTCCGGCGGTTTCGATTACCACGGAAGGTGCGCAGGCACCTTCCTTCCGCTCTTCAACATACAAAAATGCCCTTTCAGGGCATTTTTGTATGTTGTGCGGGCACCGGGAATCGAACCCGAATCTACTGCTTGGAAGGCAGTCATTTTACCACTAAACTATGCCCGCGAATTTGTACCGGATGATTCTAGCATACTGAACGTGCTCGTGAAACCCCGAAATTTCTTCCACGGGCACACCATGTTAGTGAATACACACGTGCTACAATCAAGCAACAATGGTCGTGCTCACGTTTGTACAAAAAATTATTGTCGGTATTCTTACAGGGTACCTCGCGCTCACGAATACATTCGCCGATTTCATTACCTCCGCACTTCCCTCTCCACAAGAAACACCACCCACCACAGAGGAACAAGCCCCCGACTCGCACACCATTCAAAACACACTCAGCTCAATCACAAAAAAAGGCGATGGCGCGTTCACGTTTCTCCGGACACACGCCGAGTTTCAACGCGCGGCGGTTGTCGCCCGCTCACGAGATGAAGTTGCCGTACCCGAGAATGACGCTCTTCCACTTAGTGACGTTGTAAAAAATGCGCTCGTGAACATCTTCTGTCAGTACAAAACCGATACGTACATTCGCACGACGACCGGTACCGGTTTTTTTATCAACCAAAAAGGAGTCATCCTCACCAACGCGCACGTCGCGCAATTTCTCCTCCTTAAAAATACAGAGGGTGTTGTAAATGATGTGGAGTGCGTTATCCGTACCGGTGACCCCGCCACTCCACAGTATGAAGCAGACCTCCTCTACATCTCTCCAAAGTGGGTCTTTGATAATTCTGAAGTTATCACCGAGGAGGCGCCACGCGGAACGGGTGAACGTGACTATGCACTCCTCTACGTTGCGCGCACACTTGACCGTGCACCGCTCCCCACGACCTTTCCCGCTATCTCGGTAAGCACAGCGCTTCTCGCACGCGGAATTGAACGCACGACGGTAACGACTGCCGGATACCCCGCGGAAGCGCTCTTTCGTTATGGAGCCGATGCGAAGCTTACCCCCGTTGTTGCGGAGACCATCCTCGGCGTCCTCTACACATTCGGAAGTAACTACGCCGATCTTTTCTCTATTTCTGATTCGCCTGTGGGAGAACAAGGTGCGTCGGGTGGGCCCGTTGTGACGAATAACACCGGGGACGTTATCGGGCTCATAGTGACAAAGGGCGACCCCGCAACCGAGGGCGAGCACAGTCTCCGCGCACTCACGCTCTCATACATTGATCGCACCATCATTGAAGAAACCGGATACTCGCTCATAGAAAACACGCAGGGGGACGTCGCGCTCCGCGGTGCCATATTCAAAAAGGCGATGGTTCCATTTCTTGCAGGAATTTTGGAGGAAGAATTGCGGGATAGTGAATGAAAATAAACCCCCGCGGCCGTAGGCCGCGGGGGTTTTCACTCTACACTTTATACTCCGGTTGTTTCTTCCCCTGTTTCTATAGAGACCGTTTCGGGAGTTGTTGTGCCATTTTCCACTTCTGAACCTTCTCCCTCGCTATTCGTACCTTCTTCTGGAATTACCACTTCTCCTTCCGTCTCACCTTCTTTCGTTTCTTCCACAGGTTGTGTCAACACATCGATGTCGGTCATAAGTGCCCGTGCTTCGCGCACAGCATGCTCAGCACTGCTTATGTCAGATGCTTCAAGCGCTATATTTGATTTAAGGAGTAGTTCATTGACGCTCGCGAGCCCCATTTCTATTTTTTCGCGTGTCCCCTCATCCTCAAGAAGAGGAACTCGTGCGGTAACCTCTTGCATGAGCACGGTTCCGAGTGTTTCAATCTCTCCTCGCACTATCGCGATACGCTCTTCGTCGCTCAAAACAACGGGGACGAGATTCTCAAGTGTCACTGTCTCGCGCACATCAATGTCGGTCATGAACATAATAAGTTTTTGGGTGAGTTTGAGTGCGGAAGCAATGTCGCTCTTAGAAACTTCAGGGGTTTTTTCGTGCTTTTGTTTTGCTTCCGACGTAAGGCGATTAATGTCGCTCAAGCGACGATCAATGTCGGCAATCTCTTCCTCAGTTGCTGAACGTTTTGCGGTTGTGAACAATTCATATGCGCGGGTTGTCTCAAGTTCAACGCGGGCGACGAGACCCTCATATGAAGGCGTGCTCTCTACCTGATTTGATGCGACCTCTTCTCGCGCCTCACCGACAACGGTAATAATTGTCTCAATGAGTGACGTATCACCTGCGTTTCCTTTCACTTTTTCCGCATCAAGAACGGCAGACTGTACCTCCAGGGAACTATTGAATGCAATTTCCGCAAGAGCCGCCTCGTCTGCGTTCTGTTCACGAAGTTCTGTGAGACCCTTACGAACGGCGACTGTGTGTTCCTTCACCGTATCGGCAATTTGTGTTTTTGCCTCCTCAGTAAGTTTCCCCTCGGTTGCGAGCACACGGGCTTCCGCGATGCGTCGCTCCATAAGTTTTGTTTCAAATTCTATTTTCTCGTAAGGGGAGTTCGCGAGCTGTCCTTGAATCGTTTCATTGATACCTGTCTTTACAAGGTAGAGAACGTCTCCGGGCACAGCCTTCTCCGCGACAAACGAAACAACGACAAGGAGTAGCACGGCAACACCGCTCGCAATACGCGCGTAGAATGCGTTGAAGTGGAGTGTTATGAAAGGTTCTGCAGCAAGGGTATCGGCAGTGAATTCACGTGCATTAATTGATTGTTTTTTGAGAGGGTGGTATTCCATGTACGCAAAAATACGCTCGCGAAGCTCGCGTCGTTCAGACGCCTTGAGGCGTATTTTTTCTGCGTATTTCTTTATGTCGGTATCAAATGATTTCATACGTGTTTATTTCAAGCGCTTTGACTCTGCTTCCTCTTCTCTCTGTGTAATCATGTCTCTCAGTGTTCTGAGTCCTCGGTGAATGCGGACTGATACGACGTTTTCCGATTCTTCAATGAGTTCGCTTATCTCTTTGGGTCCAAGCCCATCAATGTACCTGAGTGTGATAACCTCACGGTACACAATCGGTAGTTCGGCGATGAGTTCTCCTGCCTGCTTCGCATCAAGTGAAAACGTTATCTCCTCAACACCACCTTCGTAAAGCTCAGGGAACGAACCCTCGTTTACTCCCTCTTCGGAGAGAATGGCGTCAAGTGAAAGTTCCTTGCGTCGCCGATACTCGTCAATGATGAGGTTGTTCATCACCTTGTAGAGGAAGGGCTTGTACGTGTCTATCACGTGCCCTCCACGAATGTACCCCCACACTTTGGTAAATGTGTCGTGAACAATCTCAATCGCACGTTCACGATCGGAAAGCCGGTACACCGCATGGCGAAACAGTGCGTCCGCATATTCGTCAAATGCTTTCAAAAAACGCTCCTCGTGGCTCTCCACGATGGAGTTATTGTCTGTCTTCCTATGTGCCGGTTCTTTTGAGCCCATTTGGAAACCATTATATGCTATGACGGCTCAAAAACCCACTTCTTTCATGGAATTCCGATTTAGGATGAGTCTAAATCCAACGATTACTGCGAAAAAAGTAAATGGTGACAAAAACCACAACAATAATGAACCCACCGATGTAGAGAGAGGCGTGTGGATTTCCCTCCAGAGGCAGTGGCACGTTCATGCCGAAGACTGAGGAAATGAGTGTCGGGATGGTGAGCACGATGGTAAAAGCCGTTAGTCGACGAATGGTAGCATTCAAATTTTGTGTGAGAATGGCCTCACTGGCGTTCCTAATGTTTTGAATGGTCTTCAAAATTGAATTTGTAGAATCAATGAGTTGCGTATTTGCGATGAGAACGTCGTCAAGAAATTCTCGATCATCACTGAACATTTGAATGTAATTCCCTTTTGTGAGTTGCTGCAGCCACCCGAACGTAGGTACGAGTGCAGACATTGTCTCGTTGAGTTCCTGTTCCATAAAAACCAGTCTTTGAATATCGCGACTTCCGATATCTCTCACACGACCCATGTCACGATACACACGCTTGCGGATGCGCGTTAACTTACGTTCGTACGTTCCCACGAGTTCGTACATAAACTCAAGAAAAAGCGTCGTTTTTTGTGTTGTCGCAAACTCACGCTTCCCCACTCTAAACGGTGCGAGAAAGGGAACATCTTCCGCTTCCGCTATTGTAATAAGAAACGTTTCTCCTAAAATAATGAGTATTGGAGCCGTATCTACATCAACATCCTTCACGTCATAGGGGTAGCGTGTAAAAAAATAGGATGTGGAGCCATCCTGCTCAAAGCGCGGAACTTCAAACACATCTTTAATGTCTTCTATGATTGTTTCATCAAGACGGTATTCATGTATGAGCAAATCCAATTCTTCCGCTGTCGGTGCAACAACATGTGTCCATACGCCGGTTCTCGGCTCACTGAGCACTTCTCGCTCTCTTTTTGGATCTGACGTGAAATAGTGGGTAATCATCCCCCACTGTATATCAAATGAATGAGGAAGGTGCAATTGTGCAAAACGTATCTGGCCTTCCAAATCTCGCATTTTTTTCAAGAGGGTGGTATTATCTGGGGCACGAAATCGGAAATTCTGGTTTTGTTAAGCAGCAAGCGGAGCATGTCTTCGCCTAACGGCTCGGTATTGGTTGTAAGCGAAGCTTTCACCTTCCTCTTCGCTCGGTCATGAAATGTAGCAAGCAGTGCTTGCACATTCACTCTCGCATTTCCTCAATAAATGCAACGAAGGGGTTGTAAGCGAAGCTTTCACCTTCCTCTTCGCTCGGTCATGAAATGTAGCAAGCAGTGCTTGCACATTCACTCTCTCCTACTTAAAATCCAAGTAAACTTTGATTTTAAGTAGGAGAGAGTGAATGCCTTTCCATTTCATGACTCTCGCTACATCGGGGTGTAGCATAATGGTAGTGTACTTGGTTTGGGACCAAGTGGCCCGGGTTCGATTCCCGGCTCCCCGACAAAATGAAAAGAGCTCAGGTTTTTCCTGAGTTCTTTTCGTTTTTGTCCGAGGGAATCGAAGACCTTTTGAGCTAGAATGCGAATTTATGAAGCATTATAGCCAAAAGGTGTACTGAACATGTAATGTTCGATTCCCGGCTCCCCGACAAATATAAATAACACCAGTCAATGACTGGCGTTATTTATATTTGTCGGGGAGAGCACGCAAACTGCTTTGCGTGCGTCCGGGAACGAACAGCGGAGCGATATTTTGGCGACCTCAAGGAGACAAAATCGCGAGCCGTGTCCCGCGGTCGTTATGAACGAAGTGAATTACGAACCGTCAGGACGATTCCCGGTTCCCCGACCCAATTCAGGACGAAGACACTTAAAAGAATCGGCAAACTATGTTTTGATGTAGTGCAAAGTTTATAGCAACTTTTGCACCACAATTGAACAGTTTTGTGAGAAACTACTAACAGGCATTGTTATCTGTGAAAATCACAGTATCTAATTTGTTCCACGTGGAACATTGATTTTTCGTTTCACATGAAACTACTCAAAAATAACGTTTTCTATGAATTTTAAGCGACAATACTTCTCACGTGGAACTATTCGTATTGTTATAATATCTATCTGCCATTTCTCACAATATTTGTTATCTAACAGCCATGTTTGAATCGCACGCGACAAACGTTTTTGCTTTTGCGTGTGCACATTTTCTTCTGGTCGCCACGTTCCATGTGAAACTGCACACTGAAGATCTTCCTTTGTTTCATATGAAACAGACTTTACTTCAACAAAATGCACCTTTTCATCAGTTCCACGTGCAACAATATCAATTTCTCCCCATTTTTTAAGATAATTTTGTTGAATTACTGAAAAATTTCTTTTTATAAGCCATTTGGCCGCAATATCTTCTCCAATTCGCCCAACTTCATTGTGCTTTGCCATATTGTTTCATATGAAACTATAGTTTAGGGGCCAAAATTCGTAAATGTTTCACGTGGAACGTATTTTGAATAATAAATTTCAGGAAAATGAAAGGAATAATGTTAATTTAAGCCACCTTTTAAGGACATTTCTACGTTGATACTGTGTCCTTTATACACATATCCCCTCGTTTATCCCCAATTTTGTGGATTATGCGCATGATGTCTTTTACATGAGCCGTTATGTCCTTTATGAATAGTTTATCTGAAACCATGACACCGGCATCACGCAGTTTGGTGTGCGGCCAGGGGGAATCGAAACATCCAGTTTCAGTACACCTTTTGGATATTTTGTTTTATATTTATTTGCAAAATATCTCAAAAGGTTTCCGATTCCTGCTCCTTTTGCATTTGTAAAAGATGCGCCGATGGTCGCACACATAGAAAAAGCCCCAAGTGAGGCTTTTTCTGTGTGTGCGGCCAGGGGTAATCGAAACCCCGACTCAACCTTGGCAAGGTCGCGTTATACCACTTAACCATGGCCGCAATATGTTTTTACAGTTCCTTGAATGCCAACTCAATCCATTTCAGCAACTTTCGCTTCAAAACTGTGCCACCGATTATAGTATTTCCGACCCCAAAGTGCAATGTTCTTTTTTTACCTTTACCCTTGATAACCTGGTATTTGTGAAATTGAGAAAGTGGTATTCCAATCTCCTTCGACCAGTGCCGAGATGTGGCGAGTGGGTTAAGGTCGGGGTAGAGGAGAACCCAAAATCGTATCTTTTCACGTGAAACACCGAGATACTCCTTTGCAAACGATATAAAAATTCGGTGTGTATCAATTTGAGAATGTGAAATACGCACAAGATGCTTTACGGAATTATCTCCATTACACAGATATATCATGAGCCCGGCAATGAATAGTGGATTCTGTTTATAATGCTTGAACTCAGTAACAGCAGAACGTTCTGCCTCTGCATATATCTTCTTAAATTGATTGCTTCGTGAGGTATTGAGAAGGGAAATGCGCTTACTATTTTCACGTGATGCTCTTTTTTTGTTCTCTTCTGTGACACTTTTTGACCACGTTTCACGTGAAAACCACAGCCCTACGGTACTTTTTGAGACGCCGACGATCTTTGCTATCTCTTCGTACGTAAATTCGCGCTTACGTAATTCCTTCGCCTGCTCGTGCTGCGCTGTTTTGCGTATCATAGTAACTGTATATAGTATACAGTTCCATTCGTCCTTTTTAATGCGTTTTGCACATTTTATCGGTACCAATTTTGATTTACGTGTGCGTACTGGTTATTGGTGCGCACATTTTGTATGATTATCCGATTCCTCTCGTAGTTCAGTGGATAGAATGTGGGTTTCCGGTACCCACGACGGGGGTTCGATTCCTCCCGAGAGGACACGAGCGTAGTGAGTGGACTTGAGGGAGGAATCGAACGGTTTTTGATGTGAGTGGCTATTCCTAATGCCACGAACCAAAAAACCGCGGGCAGGAAGAAGTTATGAGCATAGCGAATTACTTCTTGACGCCGATTCCTCCCGAGAGGACACGAGCGTAGTGAGTGGACTTGAGGGAGGAATCGAACGGCGTAGCGATATTTTGGCGACCACAAGGAGCCAAAATCGCGAGCCGCGTCCAGCGTTCTTGTGAGCGTAGCGAAATTAGAAAAAGCGGGACGATTCCTCCCGAGAGGGACTCGAATTCTACGAATTCTGTTCAGGTTGTATGACAGTTTCTTGTGGGGTCAAGTTTCTAAACTCACTACGTTCGTTAAGAACTTCCTCCCCGAGCTCGCCTGTTTTTGCATTAGGAATAGCAAAAACATGGCTCCGCTTTGCGCCAAGGTACGAAAGCAAAACAGTTTGCTTTCTAACCCAAAAAATCGCTTTCTCAAGAAAGCGATTTTTTGGTTACCTTGGTGCACCCAGAGGAACTCGAACATTACATGTTCAGTACACCTTTCGGATATTTTTGTTCGTTCCTCCAAAAATGTCTCGAAAGGTCTTCGAGTCCCTGGACTCAAAATAGAAAAACCGGCTCAAGGCCGGTGTTTCTATTTTAAGTGCACCCGGAGGGACTCGAACCCCCGACGACTGTTCCGAAGACAGTAATGATATCCACTTCACCACGGGTGCAGTGAACGTTCTGTATCATACGTTTGTGGGCGGGAATTTGCAACGATTTTCTGCTACAATCAACGCATGATTGTAAGGAGTGAGATTCCAAAAGAAGTACAGCACGTCGCCGATACGCTTGAGCATCGGGGCTTTGAAGCGTACCTCGTCGGTGGCTGTGTGCGCGACCTCCTCATCGGAAAAACGCCAAAAGACTGGGATGTGACGACCGACGCACACCCCACAGAGATTGAGAGTTTGTTTCCGGAGACGTACATAAACAACGACTATGGAACCGTTGGGGTCGTTACGGAGTCAGAAAACCCAACACTCAAGGTGATTGAGGTGACGCCATACCGTACCGAATCAGAATACACCGATGCGCGACGTCCCGACACGGTGGAATTTGGTGTTTCACTTGAAGAAGACCTCAAGCGCCGCGATTTTACGGTAAACGCAATCGCGTACCGACTCAAGGATGAAAAAATTGTTGATCTCTTTGGCGGAGAAGAGGACATAAAGAAAAAGCGATTGCGCGCGGTGGGAAATCCGACCGAGCGCTTCTCGGAGGACGCGCTCCGTATGATGCGTGCGGTACGCCTCGCCGTTGAACTTGATTTCGTCATTGAGGGCGAGACAATGTCGGCGATTGCTGAAAATAGTCAAAACCTTGGTCGTATTTCAAAGGAACGTATCCGCGATGAATTTATTCGCATCCTCAATTCCGATCAACCGATGCAGGGAATTGTCTTCCTTGAAAAACTCGGACTCCTTCCGTTCGTTGCGCCGGACCTGCTCCGTGGCATCGGCATTGAGCAAAATCAGGCGCACGCGTACGACGTGTACGAGCACCTCCTCCGTACGATGCAACACGCAGCTGATAAGAAGTGGTCGTTTGATGTTCGTCTCGCGGGACTCTTTCACGATATTTCAAAACCGGAAACGCGCAGGTGGTCAAAAGAGAAAAACGACTGGACATTCCACGGGCACGAGGTCGTCGGTGCGAAAGTTGCAAAAAAGGCCTTTCAGGACCTTCGTTTTCCTCGCGAAACCATTGAAAAGGTAGTGACGCTCATTCGGTGGCACATGTTTTTCAGTGACCCCGACGAAGTAACACTCTCCGCGGTACGTCGCACCATTGCAAATGTTGGCAAAGAAAACATCTGGGAACTCTTGCAAGTTCGTCGGTGTGACCGTATCGGTACTGGGAGACCAAAGGAACAGCCGTTTCGCCTCCGCAAGTACACAGCGATGGTAGAAGAAGCACTTCGCGACCCCATTTCTGTCAAAATGCTAAAAATTGACGGTACGCGCATTATGGAAATTACAGGTGAAAAACCAAGTCCTAAACTCGGTCACACCCTCAATGCACTTCTGGAAGAAGTCCTTGATAATCCTGCAAAAAATACTCCCGAGTATCTTGAGAAGCGAGCACTTGAACTCATGCAGATGAACGAGAAAGAACTCGCGGTACTTGGTGAACAGGGGAGAACGAAGCGAGATGAAGAAGAACGTTCAGCGGTAGCGGAACTACACAAAAAACATAAGGTTGGGTAACTTGCTCACATATCAATGAAAATGGCTGTCCACGAGGACAGCCATTTGAAAATGATGGTTTGTAGACACCAAGAATCAAAATTTTGTAGTGTGCGTACCAGAAAAACCATGCTGACGTGCGAAACTCAGTGTAAGTGGTGCTATTAGGTTTCGAAACTTCCGACCACCGATGTAGCCACGAAAGAGAAGAAAAACCTCTGCATCCTTCTCTACAACACCCGAGAACGCGAAAATATTCGTCACTGAAACGTAACGAATTATGCCGAAAACAAAAAACTTTACCTTTATCTTCACAATCATAGGATTGCCACACGGTCGATGAACGACAACAAAATCCTCGTCCGGGCACGTTTTCTTTATTACATCATTGATGGTGTTGAAAAGAACATCGCGGTCATTTTTATTCACAATTCCTCCTTAGGACGATAGATACAATGAATCAAAAACAGAACGCATTAACATTATATCACTTTTATGTTGTATGTCAATATATATACGTGTCTTAACTAATGACATTTGTCACTTTTTGTATTGGTAACTGTAGCATTTCCGCAGATTTTCTTGTACTTTTCGCTCAAATAGGTATACTCGGCACAGAAGGTATCACCACCACACACGATAAGGAGGTTCACATGGGACTGAGAGCAACCGACGTCCTTACGATCCTCAGTGAGTTGAGGTCGGGGAATCATATTTTTGGAGAACTTATTCTCATACAGCCGGCGTATGCACGCGCAATCGTTGAGCACGTTCAGGTGGGAAGAATGCGTTTCAATGAGATGCGAGTTGCGATTCATGTAGGCATCGTAAAATGTGGCAGACGTTGTTTTGAGGACCATGTGTCGCTCAGAATACCGCCAAGCCACACGTACTCAGGGGAAGCAATCGGGTACGCATGCCTCCATGGAGAAATCACCAAAAAAGAAGCGGCACAAATGGAATTTCTACCTGGTGATTCTCTTGGAAACTGGATGGAGTACGGTTCGGATCTTTTGGACAAAATCGTGGATCGTATCTACGAACAGGCGACTAAGCCGGATGTTTTGTACACTAAATAACAAAAAACCGCGGGAATTCAACATTTCCGCGGTTTTCTCTATACCTGTGAAGAGTTCATGCAATAAAAAAGCCCGTGGGATCGGTTACCGATGTGGTGTGGAATCGGTGCCCGATCCAACGGGCTTTTATGTGGGGTGGTCTGAGTCAAGATGGAACATAAGGTTCCAGTGGACGAGCAAGATGCTCTCTGTCCTAAGTTTGACTCGTGTAGTGTGGTGATTCGTGTCTGAATCAAAGTGATTCAATCCAGCCCTCACCTAGTGATGTACTTAGAGTTTTTTTGGAGGTATTAACTCAATTTTATAATGTTCTCTTTAAGGGGATTCGCTCCGAAGAGTGATTCCTGCTCGCCCTTTCTGGGCCTGCATATATACTATGTCCTTTACAAAAGAGTGTAAAGGACATTCGTGTGTATAACTGTGGATAGCACACGCGTGTGTGTCCTTTATAAAGGACACACACTATTAAATGGCTTTTTTAAGCCATTTAAAATTCAACGCCAATTTCAATTGAAACGGGGCAGTGGTCGCTTCCGAGCACTTCAGCGTGGATACTTGACTTAATTATGTTTCGTGTGATTGTTTTTGATGCCATGATGTAGTCTATCCTCCACCCGACGTTTCGCTCGCGTGCCTGTGCCCAATGTGACCACCATGTGTAGTGTCCGTTCCCTTTTGTGAAGAGGCGAAACGTGTCAACAAATCCCGCATTGAGTAGTGCATCAAACCCCATTCTCTCCTCCTTCGTAAATCCCTTGTTGCCCTCGTTCTCCTTTGGTCGGGCAAGGTCATCCTCCGTATGCGCAACGTTCAGATCCCCGCAAAAAATGACCGGTTTCTTCTTTTCAAGTGAACACATGAATTCGCGGTATGCAGGATCCCACTGCTCCCGCATGGGAATGCGAGAAAGATCGTCTTTTGCGTTTGGCGTATACACGGTGCTCACAAAAAACGGCTCAAATTCAAGGGTGAGTACGCGCCCTTCCTTTGTCGTGTCGCCGTAGGCATCAGAAAGTGTGTATTTTTTCGCAATGTCATCAGGAATTCCCTCAATGACGTTGAGCGGTGCGTGCTTTGTGAATATTGCAGTGCCCGCGTACCCCTTTTTCTCTGCTGAGTTCCAGTACTCGTCGTAATCGGGGAGATCAACCTCAACCTGCCCCCTATGTGCCTTCGTCTCTTGGAGACAGAGAATATCCGGTTGATATTTTTCAATAAAACGCATGAAATCGCCCTTTTTAATGACTGCACGCAGGCCGTTCACGTTCCACGAGTAGATTTTCATACTATACAGAGTGTAACAGGGTGAAGAAAAAACAAAAAGCCACCGAAACCGGTGGCGTGAAAAGAACATTTACGTGCGTATCCTTGATTGTTCAGCGAGTGAGGAGCACACGTGCATAACCTCACCGCTTTGCACCATCTCCTCTAAAATGCATCGGAGTACACGGAACTGCGGGAAACGAACATTTTCGGTGAGAACAATGGTTCGTTCCGCCCCGCGTTCAATCGCGAGTTGTGCTCCGCGCTCAATGAGTGAGTGCTCCGAGTCCTTAGGGAGCACGACCGTGTCAACCTTCCCCTGCGCTACCAATTCCTTGAGGAACCGTTCTACTGCGACTGACGTGGGCGACGCGTACCTTGTTTCTCCGAGCACATTCCTCCCATTTTCAATGACCGCTTCCCCTCGCCACGGTTCTTTCCCCGTACCGGTCGCGATGATTACCTGTGCGATCTCGGGTATTTTTTCAAGCGCTTCAACGAGTGAAAGATATACGTTGCTCAAGAAACTGGCGGTACAGTAGCTCTCCATTGTCGCTCCCGGTTGCAGATACGGATACACGACGTAGAGTTTGGTGTTCACTTTCATGATGACCCCCTTGTATAAAAAACAGCACCTGCGCTACGGTAGCGCCACAGCAAAGCACTGTCAACACTTCCTGCATAAAAAACACCCGCCTAAGCGGGTGTGAGGTGTTGTTCCGGCGTCTGACAGACGATGGAACGCCGTTCGTCCATGAGCATCTTCTCATGAAGTATGCGAAGCATTCCTCGTGGAGGAAGTCGCATACCGTGGCGTAAGACAATGACCTGTTGTGCGCCACCAGCAAAGGCAAAGTCGGTCATGTAGTCAATTGCCGATTCTTCTGAAAGGTGCTCGAGGTTAAAGTATGTCACCTTTCCTTCTCGTATCGGTCCAGAAAGGTGCTTGGATACAGCATCAGATGTTGGAGAAAATAGGTGTGGTGGCGGGCCATCTTCTGATGAGAGGCGCCGGACAAAAACTTCTCCAAACTTGTACTTTACCGACGAAAGCGTCACGATAATGATTGATCCTACGAAGCAGGGCGGCGCAAGAATGTCTCGGATAGGGAGCACGGCCTCATTTATGAATCGCTCCTTATCAAAACTTTCCATTGTCGCCCCCGGCTGCATGGAAAAGAATACAACAGTTAACTTTGGCATAAGAATGCCCTCCAAAAGAACAAAGACCATAGTACGGTATCTCTTGTGGTACACGGTGTCAACAACAATCCATCGTCAGTGCTTCTGTTCGTGATACGCTATAGAGGAAGGTTATTCAAAATAACAAGAACCAAATCTTTATGGGAGAACGCGTCGCACATAAAAAAGAAAAGAAGAAGCCAAAAAAGAACGCAAAGAAATAGTTTTCTGGCGGCCGGCGCGCGAGCGCCGGCCGTTTTTTTGTCATTGTTTTTCGTGGGAAACGGGTATAGAGTGTGTGGGCATATTCCGTTCTTTCTCAAAAGGGAGTCACAATGGCAACATCGTCGTCTGACACCGAGGGGCACGCACCCACCTCCTGCCTCACCGAAAAGTGCCTTGAGTGCCATGGCTTGTACATGGCACCGTATGGAAGGTGGCGCGGTGGGGGTACGTGCTCAAAGAAATGCGAAAAGTTGTACGCAGCGCGTGAGCGTTTCCCCACACACCCAAACCAATAATGCAGTTTTCAGTCCCCGCCACACTTCGTGTGGCGGGGATATTCTTTGCACGAGTTCATAATTCCCGTATTATCATGCAATGGAAAAAAATATCGTATGCATACATCACAAGGACTGCGTTGACGGAACGGCGGCGGCGGCAGTTGTACTGAAGAAGTACCCGCACGCGCACGTATTTCCCATCGCGCACGGGTATGCTCCTGAAGAAATAGATACCATTATTGACCTTGCGCCCCGTGACGCGCACATATATATAGTAGACACGACCGTCGGACTCGCAGAACTCCTCCCCCAAGGGTACGCAATAACCGTCATTGACCACCACGTAAGTGAGCATACCCGCATGGAGGAAGTGGCGCACACACACGTAAACCTCACGTATATTTTTGATAACAAAAAATCAGGCGCGTCCCTTGCGTGGTCGTATCTTTTCCCCAATGACGAAGTGCCCATGCTCATACGCCACGTGGAAGACAACGATCTTTGGAAGAAAGCACTCGGTGAAGACACCGAACATGTCGTTAATTACCTCTCGCTGTGGAACAACGACCCGCATACCGTTGCCGAACTTTTGGGAGAACCTATTGCGTCAATCACGGAGAAGGGAAGGATGATAACCTCGTACGCGCACACGCAGGTTGGGAAACTTATCCTCCTTGAACCAATCACCCTCCGTATTGGTTCTCACGATGTCCTCGCGTATAACATCACCGACCACCAGTCTGCATGTGGGAACACGCTCTCCAAAGAAAATGACGCTGTGGTTGCACTCTACACCATTGTTGGGGCGCACGTAAAAATCAGCTTCCGTTCTCACGAACATCACGAACCTTCAGCACTCACGCTCGCGATGACATTGGGGGGTGGAGGTCACAGGAACGCGTCCGGTGCTAAGGTGCCACTCAAGGAATTTATTGCACATATTATCCATTCCAGCGACAAGGGTTGAGATGCGTGCTAGTCTATACAAAACTTATTGATAACGATTTCATAACCATGGATTCATTACACGAAAAAACCGTAGCGGAAACGACGCCTCCTGTATGCCCGAGCGAGGGCAGTGAACATCATGCGCCACCACAAGCACCGGCTTCAGTTTCTTTTTATAAAAAATATCAAACGTATCTTGTCGCGACACTCCTCTCCGTACTCATTGTTGCGGGAGCAATCTGGTACGTCTACTACGCCCCGGTGGTTGTTGCGGTGGTTGATGGAAATCGTATTTACGAGGACGAACTCGCAGAAAGCATTGCGCTCGTTGAGCAAGCAGCCGCACAGCAAGGTATAGATCCTTCGGACGAACAAGTACAATTGGAAATCCGTTCTCAAGCACTGGAAATCCTCATCAACAACACCATGCTCCTCGGTGCGGCAGAAGAAGCGGGCATAACGGTAACACCCGAAGATGCACAGACGAAGTACGACGAGCTGGTTGCCGAACTCGGCTCAGAAGAAGAGCTCCTCGCGCGGATGAAAGAAATGGGTCTCACCGAGAAGAAGCTTCGTAGCAACATTGAAGAACGAATCCTCGCCGACAAATACATTGAGTCGGTGACGGATATAGAAACACTCTCCGTAACAGATGCCGAGGTTGATGAGTTCGTCAAAGCACTCAGTACAGGCGGAACAGAGTTACCACCTCTTGAAGAGATTCGTCCGCAAATTGAGGCGCAAATCCTCAACCAAAAACAACAGCAGGTTGTTGCGGAACTCATCACGAAACTACGTACGGAAGCGGAGATTGAAATAGTGGAATAGAAAGGTTGATAGCAAACCCCGTGCGCCCTTCGGGCGCGCGGGGTTTGTGTGTAAGAACTTACACCATCCCACGTCACATGGAGTATGTACGAGCGATTCAACACCTACACCACCCTCCGCCCGCGTCTCCGAAAAATAGTTGGGTGGTTTCTCGTCGTGTTTGGTTTTTTTGCACTCGTCACTCCGCTCACCCCCGGTGGACTCCTCTTTTTTGTCGGGCTTGAAATCCTCGGCCTCCGAATAATTTTTACGGAGCGCGTTCGCCGCTTCTTCAGAAGGGAACAGGTTGCGCAAGAAGTGCTCGCTGAATAACTTCCGTTCGTACTCCGGAGAGCGATGTATACTGAGAACATGAGAACGCGCATTTTCATTATCGTTATTGTGGTGCTCGTCGGTACGTACTTCTGGCTCACATTCACCGCATCTGAAGTACACCCACTGCCCGTTGCGTGCACAATGGAAGCAAAGGCGTGCCCCGACGGAACCTCGGTCGGGAGAACGGGACCCTCCTGTGAATTTTCTCCGTGTCCTGTGACAGAAACCCCACAAGAGGGGAGTGGTGTCGCTATGGTTGCTTGTACGATGGATGCACGTGTGTGTCCTGATGGAACTTCGGTCGGGCGAGTCGCACCAACGTGCGAATTTTCTCCGTGTCCGGGATCTCAAGCAAGCATTAAAAATCTTATTCTGGTGAGCGCACCGACACCAAACCAACCAATCTTGTCTCCGGTCACCGTACAGGGCGTTGCTCGTGGCTCGTGGTTCTTTGAGGCGAGTTTCCCCATTTCAATCGTCAACTGGGATGGGCTCATTATCGGAGAGGGTGTTGCAACCGCCGAAGATGACTGGATGACAGAGGAATTTGTCCCGTTCACTGCAAACGTCACGTACACCATTCCGCCCGACACACCCTACGACCGTGGCGCAATCATCCTCCGCAAAGACAACCCGTCCGGTCTCCCCGAACACGACAATGCTCTGGAATTCCCCGTCACTTTCGGCGAACTCAACATTCAGGTGCAGTAGGCCAAAGAGCGGACTTGACAGGTTGACCTATACTGTGATATAATTGAACACGTTCTTTGACTTTGGAGTAACAAATGCGAAACATTCTACTGCTTCTCGTCACACTTTTCCCTTCGCTTCTTCTCGCCGCACCGGTGAGTGTTGAGACGGGAGATCTCGCGGGACGAAAGTTCAATCCGGATGGGCTCTACGCCGTATGGACCGGTTTCCAAGGTACGGTACCGGCTCGTGCGCGCATTGATTTTCACTCGCTCCTCCAAAAAGCGTGGGAAAGGAAGTGCAGAAAAAACGAGTGCACGCCATCGGCAAAGGCACTCGCACGTGATGTTGTAAAAAAGTACCCGCAACGCCCGACGAGAATGTCGCTTGCCGACTACCTCAAGGTTGTTGAGCGAGAGATCGTTCAGACGTACGCTGATACCGATTGGGATATCATTGGTGCGGAGTATCGTTTGAGCCGCCAGGAGAAGGCGACGCTCATGACACTCATGAAAGCGGTCGGTGCGCGCGAACTCATCGCGTACTCACTCACTGAGCTCATGCCGAGTGAGCGTGATGGGAATCTCAACGTCGCCGTACTCACCTTTCTCCTCACGTATGCGGGACGTGAGTATGTTGAACTCCTTCCTGCGGTGAACGACGGGTACGCATCATTTGGTCCCTATCAGTTCACGTCTCTCGCCCTCTACAACGACGGCAGGGAGGTGCGCGGCGCTTCCAAAGCGAACCGCGCACTCAGCAAGAAGCGTGTTCCGGGGTCGGTCGTACGACTCAAGAACCACGAGCACCACCGCGCCGCATGGCTCCTCGCGATTGATAACCTTGCGAAGGTCGTTCGAAACTCAACGACTAAGGAACTCACGACGCTCGCGCGTGTTGCACAGCGTCCGAGCGAACTCGTAAAGGTTATCGCGTGTGGGCACCATGCGCCGGCACCGTGTAGGATAGCGGCCGTCAGGTGGGTTGCTCGCGGGGCACATGGCGAATTTGCCATTAAGGGTCGCGTGGAGAGTTACCTCATCAAAACGCGCACCAACTACACCGCACTCCAAAAACACGTTCCTCCCACCCGCAAACTCGCCGAGATCCCCTCGGCGAGTTTTTTCTTTTTTAGTGTGATACTATTTTTATATGTTTGAAAAATTCTTGGAAGAATTAGGACTCTCGGAAAAGGAGGCAAAGGTCTACCTCGCACTTGTGCAGGTTGATTCAGATTCCATACAAAATATTTCGCAAAAGACGAAAATTAACAGAACGACCGTATACCCCGTGCTTGAGTCACTCAAGAAGAAGGGGCTCGTGAGCGAAGTGCAGGTGGATAAAAAGGTGCATTACGAAGCGGCGCCGCCGGAGCGTCTTGAAACATTCGTTGAACGACAAAAAGTTGTGCTTGAAGAACGATCGGCACGACTCAAAGATGTCATTCCTCAAATCAAATCAATCCAACGCGAGCAAGGAGAGCGACCGATTGTGAAACTCTTTGAGGGAAGAGATGGGGCAATCAGCGCATACACCGAGTTTTATAATTTTTCCAATACCGCTGAAAAGGATGGGTATTACGTAATCAATAGCGATCTCCTCGCTGAGGTTTTTACCGAAAAAGAAATGGCACAGTTCCGAGAACTTCGTAAGAATAAAAAAATCACTACTACTATTGTTTACAACAGGAAAGATGGTGAAAAAACATTTGATAAAAACAAAATCGCGATTCGTCTTGAGGGAAACCAATATCCAATTACGTGTGACATCGCAATTATTGATGACAGTGTTGTTATTTCAACGCTAGGTAAAAACATTTCGTCGTTTCTTATCAAAAGTGGAGACATCGCAAATACTCTAATTGCTCTCATTACCTACATAGCAAAGAAACAGACAAAATAAGGGCCCGTCATTTTTCAATAACAGGCCCTTTTGTATTACAACCAACAGACAGAAAAGTTAGGCGTTCTCCATCATATACATGACGTATCCATCCCAACCGATGTCGCTGCCCATAAGCGCCTCGGATTCACGCGGATGCCATTCACCGAGACATCCTCCACCACAACAGTTTCGTTTTGTGAGGTGAAGATCCTTAGCAGCACGAATTTGTAAATTAGCTGCATCCCATTTTTTCTCCTTTCCTAAAGAAATGAACAAACCAATTAACCCTGAAGAAAACCTTACCATAAAGCACTTTACCCACTCTAAAATAATCTCACTGAAATTATTTTAGGGCGGGCTACGTGCCCATAGTGGTCTCCTTAAAAGTTAAGGTATAGAAAGTATATACCAACCAATATATTCTGTCAAGCAACATTAACCTGATGTGTCAAATTTGATGCATTTTTATACTCATTTTGTTGATTAACAACATCATTTTTATATGAAAAAAGCCCATATTTTGTGGGTTTTTTGATATTTAAGACCCTTTTCTTGTCAAAAGTACTTGACAAAAGATTTCAATGGGTGTATACTACCTGTGTCAGAGTTGATAAACACGTGGTTGCCTCCGTAAGGGCACCAAGCCACGTCATCACTGACCAAATGTAAAGTTTCTAGTATGTATCGGCTGCTGAGGAATGTCAGCGGCCGAATAGGTACCGGAAGGCGGTATATGAGTTCTTTGAAAGGAGTTCCACAGCGCCGAAATGCCCACAAGTGATATTTTTGGACATTTCGGCGCTGTGGAGAGTGCGAGAGAGGGGAAACCCTTGATAAATGGTGGGATAGCGACCTACTGTTCGGTAGCCGAAAGGGTATCGAAATCTCCATGCATAAATTTTGGTGGCGGGTCCACACCCGTGTGATCACCAGAAGGAGTGCAGCCAGGTGCCTTGGCGGGTACTTGGTAGTCAGATGGTCGCTAGCGCGCCAACGCTAGGTCGGACTGGAAAGTCAGTTGACGTACTTGCGGGTCGCAAGCCTGCGGGGAAGTCACCTCATGTTACTGACAACGCTATCATCCATTGTGGATCCCTACGAAGGGAACTCGGGTGACGCGAAGACATGGGTAAGAGAGAAGGCGTTGGGCCAAACCGCTTAGCGGGAGACAGGGAACGCACCTGTCATGCACGAAGCGCCGGCCAGCGTGGAGTGCAATAAGCCTCTCTCGGATTAGGGTTGTTGGTACACGTGGAAGCACGGAACCATCGGTCAAAGTGAGCTACCGTGCAACGGTGTTTCCGGCTAATTCCCGGGGAACGACAAACGCTCACACGCCACGAGAACTGACTAGTCCGTGGCACCTCATTCCATGGAGAATGATGCGAACAAACGATCATTCTCCAAAATTTCCCGTGAGTCGTCTTCCTCACGTTAAAAACGAAGAATGTTGGTGTGTGGCAATGCTAAACCACACACCGTAAAAAAATCCACGCTCATACATTCGTGGGGTGCGCTGGACGCCAAAATCCAGTTAGAAAGAGCGCTTCGTTGTGATTTCTACAACGTGCTAAGGCCTAGAGGCAAAGCGCTCACGGGACTGAATGGCTATTCGTCCGCTTGTTCTTCACCTTAAGGTGACCGCTAGGATGACAGCAATGTCGCCGACGCGTCAACGTTCCCGACAAGGGAACTAAATGTCACCACCATAGGCATGACTACCCTATGGCGACTAATCCACGATACGGATTGCTGTCCACGAGTGTGTGCTCGTGCTGATGAGCTCAAAAGAGCGAAACAGTTCGTTCATTCAAAAAATTTTAAGGGGGAGAAAATGAATTTTGGACAGTGTTCGTGGGTGCATCTTGCCCACGCTGGGTGGACGCCTCGGGTACTGGGGCGAAAGGGAGCGAGTGCCGTGATTAAGTTCACGAGCCCGTGCGGCCAGACGGAGGAACGTCTGGTTCCGGTTGAAAAACTGGGTAAAAACCTGCACGACGCTTTGGAGCGTCAAGCTCCACGGAATTTCCGGCACACGCGTATGTGTGTACGAATCCGCTAAGGGCGCCCTGTCGCGAGGACGACTCAAAACCACTCCGCGTCCTCGTGCGCGTGTACACGAGAAAAAAAATAGATTTGTGGCATCCCGCCACACCGGACCTCGGGTATTGAGGGGAGGAGCCACCATGCTCGTACAAAAAAACGGCCGTTGGTACTACTACTCCTGGTCAACCGGGTACGTAGCTATCAAGCCCCCACGTTAGCGGGGCACGTCGTAGGCGTTGGAGGTGAGTTACGTAGCAACAGAACCCTCCCGTTTGTCCACGCCGTTATTCGTGGAGCCCAAGGGGAGCAGAACCCTCCGGTCTGACACCGAGACAAATGTCACAGAAATTGGTGAGTGATTGCGTACTCGCACACTCACCACCTTTATCAGGTTCATCACATGGTGGTGGGTCTGTGGAGATGGGTTCTTTTCCAATTTTTTAAGGAGACAGATGTGAAAAAACAAAAATTCACCCCACGCCTTCCGGTTGGCGTGGTGCAGAAGTTGCAAGAAAACACCGGCGGCGGTCGTCACAAAAGCAAGAAAAGTGACTACCGCCGTCATCCCAAACACCGCAATCGCGGCTTTGGCGAATCGTTCTGATTCGCCATCTTTATACAGTTTCTGAATTTTCGGAGATTGTTAGAGGGTAGTTCTTTTCAATTTATTTTTAGAAGGAGGAGTTATGAACAAAGTAATTCGCATCACCCGTCATCCGATCGAAGCCGGTCGCCTGACGGCGCTCCAACGTGCCTACGGCGTGGACATCAACGTCATTGATGACGATGTCCCGTACGGCGACGACCCGGTGAAAACCGTGGTTAACCTCATTGCCAAGCACGGCGGAAACGTCGTTGCTCTGGAGGTGGTGGCGCCGGTTCCGGTGCTCGCCAAACTCGTCCAGGCCAAGCGTGAGCTTGGTGGTATCCACATCCTCCGTGCCGAGTTCACGCGAGGCGCCGACGGGCGCGCACAAGTGGTGGGGCAGGACGCTGCCGGCCGAGACATTTTCGGCTTCAGCCACTACGACATTATCAAGGAGGTGCGAGTCGTGACTGAGCGACTGTAGTACGTACCTCTCCTCGGCGAGCAACACACCGCTCGCCATCTTTATACAGTTTCTGAATTTTCGGGAATTGTTAGAGGGTAGTTCTTTTAATTTTTTTCAAAGGGGGAGTCATGCTCAAGCTTTTAGTTTTGCCGGCGTTCTTCGTAGCGGTACTCGTCGGCGTCGTCGCCGGTCTCCAGTACGCTTCGGGGGACCGTGCCAGGGCGGTGGAAACCGCCAAGGGTGGGCTCGTGCTCGTCCTTGAAGTCATCAAAGTCATGGCGATTACCATCGTCATCGTGCTTCTGATGCTTCTTGGCGCCATATTTTACTTCACACAGAATTAAAATATGCGGCGCTGTCCCAAGGATGACACAAAACTCCTTCGCCCTGACCTGCGGCGTGTAGTAGGTTTCTGTCCACGAGTGTGTGCTCGTGCTGATGAGTCGGAAACGACGAAACAGACGTTCGTTCGCAAAAACAAGGAGGGTTGATGGAATATTCAGAAGTGAAGTTGGTACCACTGACTCCAATACGAGTGGGGACAAATCCGTCCATGCCCGCAGCAGGGAAAAACGACCTCGTGTCCGTGATCTGTCACGGTGAGTCGGAAGGGTTTGTTAACGAGCTGCTGTCTGTCGGATGGGAATTGATTCAATTCACCACCCACCAATCAGCGGAAAAAGATGCGACGGCGATTGTCGCCATTCTCGGTAAACCTCACCGCCGTGTGTGTCATGACAAAGAGTCAATTGACATTCTCGGACTTGCACACCGAGACGCACTACGCTTGAAGGGAAACGATATTTTTACGATCGGTGATCTCCTTTCAAAAACCGAAACCGGCCTGCTGAAGATGCCATACGTCGGGAGGAAGACGGTGCAAAAAGTGCGCGAGGCATTACAGAAGTATGATCTTTCGCTTCGTGGACCGCTCTAAAATCATTCGGCGAGCAACACACCGCTCGCCACCTTTATCAGGTTCATCACACGGTGGTGGGTCTGTAGAGAAATTTTTTCAAAATATGAATACATCAATACAGAACACAAAAAACATTAAGCAACAATTCATTAATCCGCACTTCAGTTCTAAAGAAGATCTTGAGTATTTTATTTATACAATAAACGATTTGTCTGAGGAGTTGGCAAGATTGCAGGGGCAAGTTTATAGAATTGATACAATCTTTACCACTCAAAGCGTTAACTTGGTCGCGCGTACAATGCTCAACCAGAGACGAGATATCCTAATGCGTCATATAGAGGATATGCAAGAACACATTGCCGCATATAAGGAACTTGTATTAGAGATGGGTGAAATATCTGCAACATCTCAAGGTGTACATTCCGATTAAGCACCGAAATGTGGTTGTTTCTTATAGCGTATTTTGGAGTATAATTGTCCAATGCTTCAAGGAATTTCTGAATCATTGCAACACGATATTGAACGCGTAATTCGCGAGCATATTGACCTCACCACCCACACGGCTTTTTTCTTTGGTTCACGGGTGACGGGGACCGCACGTGACACCTCTGACATTGACGTTGGCATTACCGGTGAACCCATTCCACTCGGTACACTCGGCAAACTCCGCAACGCACTTGATTCTCTCCATACGCTCTATACAATTGACGTTGTTGATGTGAGTGGCGCTTCGTCGGATTTTAAGGAGGTTGCGCTCGCACACACAATTCCTATTCCTTCACAAAACCATGTCAAAACTTGAAGCACTTAAAAAACAGTACGGGCAAGCCCTCAGCACACTTGAGGATGTGCTTTTTCGCGCGCCGGATCTAGGCGAAGAAACCATCTATAGAGATTCCGCCATTCAGCGGTTTGAATTTTGCTTTGATCTCTCATGGAAACTCATGAAAGAAACGCTTCGTGAAGTGCATGGCATAGAGTGCGCTTCCCCAAAGGGGTGCCTTAGGGAAGCATTTGCGCAATCGCTTATTACTAATGAAGCGGCGTGGCTCCAGATGGTTGAGATGCGAAACCTCGCATCACACACGTACAACGAGGAAACGGCGGAAAAAATTTTTGCGGAACTCCCTGCGATGCTCATAGAACTTAAAAAAGTTGGCCGGTAATAATGTGCGACGTCCGACGTCGCACATTATTTTCGTGAATGAAACCGCTTATGAATGTCGTGGAGGTGTTTGTCGGTGACGTGGGTGTACACCTGCGTCGTTGCGATGTTCGCGTGGCCGAGGAGTGCTTGCACCGAGCGGAGGTCGGCACCGTTGTGGAGGAGGTCGGTTGCGAAGCAGTGCCTGAGTTTGTGCGGGGTCACCTTGCGTGTGATGCCGGCGATGGTTGCGTACCGCTTAATGATGCGCTGGACCGAGCGTGGCGTGAGACGGAGTTCATCGTTTTTTGTTTCCGCACGTTTCGCATTCTTTCCGTACTGAATGAACATCGCATCATCAAAATCTTTTCGCCCTTTGAGGTACGCGCGAATCGCCTGTTTCGCGGTGTCCGAGAGAAACACCACGCGCACCTTGTCACCTTTTCCGCGAACTGAAAATTCGTCGCGTGAGAGATCCACGTCTTCTTGCGAGAGTGCGCAGAGTTCGGACACGCGGAGGCCGGTAGAGAAGAGGAGTTCAAGAATCGCCTTGTCGCGGAGACCCTGTATGCTGTGCACGTCGGGTGCAGAGAGAAGTCTGTCCAATTCTTGCGATGAAATGAGATCAAGAGAGCGCTCGGGCACCTTCGCGAGTTCAATGCGCTCGGGGTTGAGGGATTCAATGCCACGCTTCCGCAAATACTTGAGAAACGCACGGAGAGCGATGAGGTAGTAGTTCTGCGTTTTGCGTTTCAGCGTTTCAACATTTCTTCCAATTTTTGTACCCGGTTGCCTGTTGAGCCAGAGGCGGTACTCGCGCACTTCACTCTCGGACAGTTTTTGCGGATTATCGTGTTTCACATACTCCAAAAATCGCGAAAGGTAGTGGTCGTAGTTGGTAACCGTGTGGATGCTTCGTCCTTTTTCAATTTCAAGGTATTCCAAAAATTCGCGTTTGAGTTCGGTGAGTGTCATACGTATATATAATAGTACACGAGAAGCGTCGCACAATATTGTTTTTCCAGTACCTCTCGCATCTTAGACGAGGGGTTGCGCATTTTGTCAATATGTGATATAGTAGTAATAACCTTCGCAGGTTACCTCTAACGGCGTCCGCGTGTTCTATCTAAGCACCGTGACGCATTTTTAAACACTATGCTTACAAAACGAAAGAAAGAGAATGCCATCAAGGAAGTTCGCCGACATGACAGCGATACCGGTTCACCGGAAGCACAGGTTGCGATACTCACAAAGCAAATTGATGACCTCTCAAAGCACCTCAAGAAAAATCTAAAGGATTTCCACTCACGTCGTGGACTCCTCCAGATGGTTGCGGATCGCCGAAAGCACCTCAAGTATTTGGAAAAGAAGGATGAGAAGGCGTATAAGTCGCTCATCAAGAAACTCGACCTCAAGAAGTAGAGCGCAGAAAGAAGCACATGCGCCGCACCCCACAGGGTGTGGCGCATGTTTCGTTCCTCTCAATTTGCTATACTAACCGGTAGTGTTCTTTGAAGTTTTTAAAATTTATTATTTTCTATATTTTTATTTTTAAATATGTCTGTTATCAAACATAAGGAACAACGTGTCGCCATTTTCATTGACACGCAAAACCTCTACCACAGTGCAAAAAACATCTATCGCGCAAAAGTAAACTTTGATGCTGTCGTGAAGGCGGCCTTGGGTGACCGCAAACTCGTCCGCGCCATCGCGTACGTCGTGACAACGGAGAGCGGTGAGGAGCAATCCTTCTTTGAAGCACTCGCAAAGATTGGTATTGAAGTAAAAACCAAAGACCTCCAGATATTTTTTGGAGGTGCAAAAAAAGCGGACTGGGATGTGGGGCTTGCGATTGATGCAATCAAGCATTCGCAGAAGGTGGACGCAATCGTACTCGCATCGGGTGACGGCGACTTTGTGCCCCTCGTTGAGTACGTTCGCTCACAGGGGTGTCAGGTGGAGTGCATCGCGTTCGGGAAATCCAGTTCGTCTCGTCTCCGCGAGTCCGTTGACGATTTCATTGACATGGACGACACCCCGCACAACTTCCTCATCGGCGTTCGTGGAAATAGCAAACCGAAGCGCCACGCGCGAAAAGTGGTGGGGACGGACACTGATAATTTTTAGAGTACTCAAACACCCCGCGCCCCCTTGGGCGCGCGGGGTGTTTTTTGTACCCAAGAGTGCTACACTTTTCTTCATTACGAATAACGAGTGTGGCAACGCAGTGGGTTTCAAGCGTAGTGTTTGAAATTCAAACATTGCCCCGCTCACACACAATAGCCATATGGAAAAGAAGGTCTACACAACCGACGTTGAGGGGAAAAAACTTACAGCGACATTTACCAACCTCACAAACCAAGCACACGGATCTGTCCTCGTCACCATGGGGGAGACAGTTGTCCTCGTCACCGCAGTCATGAGCAAGCGCGCCTCGGAGAGTGCGTCATACTTTCCGCTCTCGGTTGAATTTGAGGAACGCTTCTACGCGGCGGGACAAATCTTGGGAAGCCGATTCCAACGACGCGAGGGGAAGCCGAGCGACGGTGCCATTCTCTCCGCTCGTATCGTTGACCGCACCATTCGTCCGCTCTTCAATCACGGCATACGCAACGAGGTACAGGTGGTCGTGACCGTACTCGGTACCGGCGAAGATGACCCCGACGTCCTCGGGGTCATCGGTGCATCGCTCGCGCTTTCCGTCTCTGACATCCCGTGGGGAGGTCCCGTGGGTGCGGTGCGCATCGGAAAGAGACGTGGCACGGGAGAAATCATCATCAACCCGACGTACCCTGAGCGTGAGACAGACGTCCTCACCTACGAGGTACTCGCGTGCGGGAAAGACGGTTCCATCAACATGATAGAAACGTCAGGATTTGAAATAGCTGAGGAGGAAGTCATCCATGCACTTGAGCATGCCGTGCGTATCAATACGCAACTTGAAACGTTCCAAAAAGAAATTATTGCGGACATCGGAAAAGCGAAGCGTGACGTACAAGTCCTAACACTCGGTGACGATGCAATCGCGCTTTTCAACGAGCGCATCGCGCCTCGCCTTACGGAAGTGGTGTTCTCAAATCAATCGGGGAAGGGGCACCTCTACGAACTCAAAGAGGAGTGGCTCTCGCTCCTTCGCGAAGCACTCCCCGAAGCAAACCAGAGTCTCGCGGGAGAATACTACGAGCACGCCGTTGACGCGGAACTTCACCGCGGAGTGATTCACGACAAGGTTCGCCCCGATGGACGCGACATGGATGAGGTGCGTCCTCTGTACGCACAGGCGGGTGGCGTTTCACCAGCACTTCATGGTTCCGGCATTTTTTACCGTGGCGAAACGCACATATTCAGCGCGCTCACACTCGGAGGTCCCGATGACTCACAAATACTTGACTCCATTGAGGAAAACGGAACGAAGAAACATTTCATGCACCACTACAACTTTCCTCCATTTTCAGTTGGCGAAACGGGTCGCGTCGGTGGACAAAATCGCCGCATGATTGGACACGGCGCGCTTGCAGAAAAGGCGCTCTCGGCAGTCATTCCTCCGAAAACCGAGTTTCCGTACACCATCCGCCTCGTGTCAGAGACGATGGCATCCAACGGTTCAAGCTCCATGGGTTCGGTCTGTGCATCCACGCTCGCGCTCATGGATGGCGGTGTGCCTATCAAGCGACCGGTTGCCGGTATTGCGTCCGGACTCATGATGGAGGAGGGGGGAGCGTACCAACTCATCACCGACATCCAGGGCCCAGAAGATGAGCACGGCGACATGGACTTCAAGGTTGCCGGCACTAGGGAAGGTATCACCGCAATTCAGATGGATGTGAAGGTTGGTGGTATTCCCGTACGTATTCTTGCTGAAGCGCTTGAAAAAGCGCGCCTTGCGCGACTCCACATTCTCGCAACGCTTGAAGCGGAAATCGGTGCACCGCGTCCCGACATCTCGCCACGTGCGCCAAAAATTATTGTCATGCAGATACAGCCCGACCAAATCGGCCTCGTCATCGGTGGGGGAGGAAAAACCATCAATGGTATTAAGGACGAAACCGGTGTTGGCGAGATTACCATTGAAGACGACGGCACCGTGTTCATTACCGGAAAAGGTGACGCTCCGGAAAAGGCGCGCGAGCGCATCGCAGCACTCACAAAAGTGTACACGGTGGGTGAACGTTGCGAAGCCGAGGTAACTCGCATTGCAACCTTTGGGGCATTCGCACGTATGGATGCACAGAACGAAGGGCTCATTCATATTTCAGAAATCGTTCCATGGCGACTTGAAAATCTTGACGGCATTCTCAAGGTTGGTGACGTTGTCCCCGTTGTCGTCTCAAAGGTGGAAGAGGGGAAAGTGGGTCTTTCCATTAAGAAGGCGGACCCCGAATGGGGAAACAAAAAAGGCCTTAAGGCACCTGAACGAAAATAGCATCACTCTCCAAGCACGCGCTCACTCACACAGGGTGGGCGCGTTTTTGTGAATTCATGAGATACTAAAGGTACTCTAATTGTGAATTGTGTACGCACACTATGTGTGCGTACACAAAATATTATGAGTTCACCACAACCACAGAACGATACAGGTCTCGGCATCAATTTTAATCCGAGCGATGCACCCGCGGTCGCCACTGAAGCACACGAGGCCTCTGTACGAGAAACAAACGCATCACACCTCAGTAATCACGGTGATGTCTTTGATGTGGGAAAAGCATTTACGAGCACACACGGAGAAACGGGAACCATCGTGACTGACCGAAAGCACCTCCGCCCCTCAATCGGAGATAGCTTCAAAGACGCTTTTTCCGAATGGTGGAGAAAGACCGAGCGCAACGTCACACGAACCACTGAAGCCCTAAAAAAGTACAACGAGAGGGAACCGGAAGTTGCAAGAGCGGAAACCCGAGCGGAAACGGTCAAAGAGGCGGTTAAGGAAAGCCAGCTTGCGCCGAGAGATGACCACCGTATTGTTATTGAAAAAATACGTACATTGCAGAGCGACACGGTACGGGTAACGGGTGCGCCGAGCATCACAATCAAGGAACCGGTGAAAGCACCTGCCAAAGGTTCGTGGACGTACACAAGCGAAACGCCAGAAACGGCCGTTGCTCCAAAGTCACACCCTCCGCGCCCCGCAGGAGGAATCCCCGACCTTCGCCAATCAACAATCGCTCCCCGTGTTGAACAGAGAATTAAAAAGAGTATTGCGAGCTACACGCCACAAAAGCAAACACCTCCACCTTCGCAATCGGATCGGGGAATGGTAAAAAAGTCCCCGGTGCAGGTTGGGTACATGAGTATTCCCGATACGGTACCTCAAAAAAAAGAAACTCCTCATGAGAGCGTCATCGGTGTCCGTGAATCGGTGTTTGAAGGAAAGGCGATCGCGTCCGCGCCACAAACGATTTCCACACCGGTGCGAGAGACTCCTCCACCCGTACCCGATCTTGAACCGGTGTACGAAGTGCGCACCGTTGTTCCGACTTCGGAACCTGTGGAACCGGAACAGCAAGAGGAAGTGTTTGAAACTCCACCGCACGAATACGAACCGCGCGACGCGGAAGATGTCAGTGTACCTCCGGTGTTTCACGGTGTCAGTGCACTTCCTAACGCCACAGAACCCACGGAACCTTTTGATTCCAAAGCACCGGGTGCCGACGTGTCACGTCCACGCCTTGAACTTTCCCAAACAACATGGATGATGCTCGGGGGTGCCGTTGTTGTGGGAATTATTCTCGCGATTGGCGCGAGCGTATCCGTCATGCTGTTCCGCGGTGAGACCGGTGACGGTGCACAAGAGACACTCACCATTCCCGCCTTTTTCAAAACCGAGGAGCAACTTTCAATCGCACTTGAATCTGACCCTGTTTCGTTTCTCACCGCACTTAAAAATGAAGTTGCGCATTCTTCTCACGCGTCGGTTCAACTCTACCCGGTCGTGATGGGTGATCCCGTTTCACACGTTGCGACTGCAGAGGAGTTGTTTGCTTTCCTCGGGACACGGCTCAGTGAAGAAACAATACGCGCACTTGAACCAGCCCTCATGATTGGTGGCGTTGCCATGAATGAAAAAGTTCCGTTCATCGTCATCAGATCGTACAACTTTGACGCACTCTTTGTGGGACTTCTCACGTGGGAAAAGTACATGTTTGCCGACCTCACGCCGCTCTTTACCTCCTCGTCGCCGATTACGAGCATGTTCTTCAGGGACACGATTGTGAACAACAAACCCGCCCGCGTCCTCTATGACGACGTGGGGAACGAGGTTGTCGTATACTCGTTCGTTAACCAAGACACCGTTGTGATTACAGCGGGAAGTGGCGCGCTCACAGAAATCATAGAACGATTCTAATAGATTCTGAAAAGTGGTATACTTTTTACCATGAGTACACACGACTACAAAACACAACTTCAAGGAATGCTTGCGGACATTACCAATGAACTTTCCGTCATTGGCATTCACAACCCGGAAAATCCGAGCGACTGGATTGCGGTTCCCGAAGAATTGGATGCGGAAGAGCCGGACCAAAATCTCGCCGCCGACAGTGTGGAGGCGTGGGATGAACGCACCGCACTCGTCGCGGTGCTTGAGAAGCGATACAACGGCATCCTTCGCGCGCTCGCAAAAATTGAAGAGGGGAAATTCGGTGCGTGTGAAATTTGTGGAGGCGCAATTGAAGAGAAGCGTCTCATGATAAATCCTACTGCGCGCACGTGCATCGCGCACCGCGAAGAAGAGGGGACGCTCGCGTAGTAAAAGGGTATGGCGATCGCACGTGTTCACTCCGCACAGCCTTCGCTCACGAGCGCCGACATCGTTACGGTGGAGACAGACCTCTCGCGAGGTCTGTTTGCGTTTACCATTGTCGGTCTTCCGGGGAAGGCGGTGGAGGAAGCGCGCGACAGGGTGAACAGCGCCCTTAAGAATTCCGGCTTCTCCGCACCAAAGGGCGAGAATCACAAAGTGGTTATTTCGCTCGCTCCCGCAGACCTCAAGAAGGAAGGTCCTCTCTTTGATTTGCCCATTGCGATTTCGTACCTCATGGCGAAAGAAGAACTGCGCGCCGATGTCTCAAGTATCTGCTTCATTGGTGAACTCTCCCTTGATGGTACACTCCGCCCGGTACGCGGTGTCCTCCCCATTGTGCGCAAAGCGCTATCCGCACACTTTTCCGAAGTCGTTGTCCCCTATGAGAACAGAGAGGAGGCGGCACTCATTTCAGGAATACGCATCACGCCTGCGCGCACGCTCACCGAGGTTATCAGGCACATTGATACGACGCGTGATGATCACGCACGCATACCCGAAATACCACCAACCCAAATTGAGACACTCTGGAGTGAAAGTGCCGTCCGTCTTGAAGACGTTCGCGGGCAAGAGTCTGCGAAGCGCGGACTTATGATCGCTGCCGCCGGGAGGCACAACGTCATCATGGTCGGTCCACCGGGGACGGGGAAGACGATGCTCGCGAGAGCACTCCGAGGAATTCTTCCGCCACTCACGCGCGAAGAGGCGCTCGAGGTGACTTCCATTCACTCGGTTGCAGGAACTGGGGAGAGCGTTTCACTCTGCCCGCCCTTTCGTGCACCACATCACACCGCGTCATACACCGCGCTCGTCGGTGGCGGTACGCACCCGCGTCCGGGAGAGGTGACCCTCGCCCATAAGGGGGTGCTCTTTCTGGATGAGTTTCCCGAATTTGAGCGACGTGCGATAGATGCGCTCCGTCAACCGCTTGAGGACAGGGTCGTGTCCATTTCTCGTGTTCAGGCGAGCGCACTTTTTCCCGCAGATTTTATTCTCGTCGCGGCAATGAACCCAACTCGCGGTGGCGATGAGCGCGGCGACTACACGCAACAGATGCTCCAAACGTACAAGCACAAAATTTCCGGGCCAATTCTTGACCGTATTGATCTCTGGCTCTCGGTACCGCACGTTGACTACAATACGCTCACGGAAAAGAGGGTATCCTCTCCTGGAACTCGTGGTGAAACTGACCGTGCACGTGAACAAATCATGCACGCGCGCAAACGCCAGTACGAGCGATTCAGGGGAAGTGGCATCAACGCAAACGGAGAAATGTCGTCACGTGATATTGATGAACGCGTGCACATGACACCCGCGGTTCGCGACCTTCTCAAGCGCTCAGCAGAAAAACTTGGACTCTCCCCGCGAAGTTACCATCGCCTCATTAAAGTTTCGCAGACAATCGCTGACTTGGACGATTCGCCCGACCTCAAGGAAGCGCACGTTCTTGAAGCACTCCACTATCGCGCCAAAACATAGGTCGGCTATCTTTCTTACAGAACCTGTTCAGGTTGTATGACAAATTTTGGTTTACACAAACCAAAATTTGTCGACAACCTCTTGCGAAAGTCCCCCGGACTTTCTCACGATAGCCGACCTTGAAGAATCCGATGCACTGAAAGAGTCACACGTGCTTGAAGCGCCCAGCTTCAGAATGAAGACCTAGAACTCATTTCAAAACCTAAGATGCGAGACGCGGAGAAGCGAGAACACGAGGCGTATTCAATATACGATGAGTGTTTGAGCGACGAACGCAACAAAGCAGATGGGGTTTGAAATGAGTTCTAGAACGTTTCAAAACATCGTTCGCCCTCATCACGTAATGAACGGAAGATAGTTGTCCGTACTGATTGTTTCAAAAAAGGCGGCGGGGTACGTTTCCCTCCACTGTGGCGGAATTTTTGTTTTACGTTTTGCATACTTCAGTTCATATCCGAACAATTTTCCATCGCGCTCTTCCACGAGGTCGATCTCCTGCTGCTGCCATGTGCGCCAAAAATGCATGTTGGCGTGAATGCCGTGGTACATTCTTTTTTTCATGCGCTCAGCGATGACAAAGTTTTCCCAGAGCATGCCGACATCATCACCCGAGCGAACGTTGATGGCGTTAAAATTATCAATCACCGCGTTGCGAACGCCGATATCGTAGAAGTAGTACCGCGATGTCTTCGTCACTTCATTGCGAAGGTTCCTTGAAAATCCGCGCACATTAAACAGGACAAACGCCTTCTCCAAAAGATCCAGGTACCGTTCAACCGTTTTCCGACTCATGCCGAGCATCGTTCCAAGTTCTTGAATTGACACCTCTTTCCCGATCTGAAACGCGATGAGTCGAAGAAGGTCGAGTACCTTTTTGCTGTTGCGCAGATTCTCAAGCTCCAGAATGTCTCGATACAGATACCCGTCACGGAGGAGCGCGAGGGTTTCTTTTTTCTTCTCAAGCGACAGCGTGGTGAGTACCTCAGGGTACGCGCCGAAAACGAGAAGCTCACCGAGCCGTTCATGCGGGAATGCTCCGCCGAAATGTCCGACGAGTTCCATGACGGAGAGCGGAAACAGTGTGACAATGCGCTGTCTTCCAACGAGTGGTTCGCCAATCTTGTTTGAGAGTTCGAACGACGATGAGCCGGTCGCGATGACACGCACATGAGGAAGATGGTCGACAATGAGTTTGAGTGCGAGACCGATCTTCTCTATCCGTTGTGCCTCATCTATAAAGATGAGGTCGTACCCACTGAAATACGACGTTATCTTTGCCACGTCGTGTGACTCAAGCACTTCGGCGAGAGGAGCGTTCTCGCCGGTTCCTTGGTACACCCTTCCCTCATACCCCTCAAGGAACCCATGAATGAGTGTCGTTTTCCCAACCTGACGCGGTCCGTACACCACAAGCACCTTGCCGGGTTCAAGAAGGGAATTGATTTTGCTCGTGTAAAATCGCTTAATTATTGGTTTCATAAATATATGAATTTACTGTATATAAAGTGTAGCAAATTTATATATTACCGTCAATAGACATACGGGTGTGCGTAGGATACGCGGGACGTGTAACGGTTTGCACTTAAGATTCCACAAAAAATATTTATACCATAAGTTCCGATCGGAACTTATGGTATACGTGCCCAAAAAGAAAAAGCCCGAAGGGTGAAAGTGATTCCACCATTCGGGCGTGTTGTTTGAGACGTTTTGTTCAGGTCGCCTCGGAACCTGCTCCATGTTAGGCCTCGGGGTCATGTGTCTCGTACCTCGTTCCGTTGAGGAAGAACATGGTACCGGGCTTGATTGTCGCTATGGGGTAGCCGCCGTCAAATGTGACCGGCGCATCGGTGACCTCAAAGGCCGAACCGACGCGGAAGTTCACTTCAACTTCCTCCCACACCCAGACGAATGCGAAACCCAGTTTCGTCTTCACCTTGAAGGTGGCAAGCCCCTCGTTGAGAACCTCAACAATGGTTCCCGAAACGCTCATTCTCGGTTGCTGTTCACTCATGTTCGTCTCCTCAGGTTGATTTTGAAGGAACAAATCTCTAAAAGTTTTCAAGTTTCCTTAAAAACTGTATAAAGATGGCGAGGAGGTGAATTCACTCAACTCGCCAGACCACTTTCACGTAAGGGCGAACGGGTAGTCTAAGCGTATCTACCGGAAAAGCTTTTGGAAGGGGTTCGGTCTTTTATGCCCCACCATGCTCGTACTTGTATTCTCTACGAGCGTCCCATTCATTTATTACACGCAGTCAGACTGGGGTCTGCGTGGAAAGATTGATTACGAACCCATAATGTTCCATTTTTCTATGTAAACATTATGGTATTTGTCGTCAAACCAATCTTTCCATTCAGGACGGATTTCGGGATATGACCAATCGCCGGAGAAAACGAATTTCATTCTCATGGCGATGCAGGCATCTGCGGCAAGTTCTGGGGTGAAAAACACACCAACAGGTCCGTGTGCCACATCGCCGACAGTTCGCCCCCACATCTCGGCGCCATCCCATCCGTATGTATTCCTTACCAAGTAGATATCCATTTGTCTCTCCTTACCCCAGTGCCCGAGGTGCGGTGCGAAGAATTTCGCGGATTCAAAGTTCTTGATACTTCCGTATCATCTGCGTATATACTACCACACGGTATCATTCTCGTCAATATATCTGACTATCTATTTTATCTGCTTTCTTTATTTTTTGTTTTATCATAAGGATAATTTGTGCTTTAGTTTGTATTTGTCAATTTTATTGACTATAATATTACTCTGTAGTACCATGTGCGCTATATGGAAGATCTCGTTGAACAACTGAAGAATCTAAACTTGAGTGATAAAGCGGCACGTGTGTACCTCGCGCTCCTTGAACTTGGTCCATCAACTCCTTATAAAATCGCCAAGCGTGCGCGGCTCAAGCGGCCGACCGCCTACGTCATCGCAGAGGAACTTGTTGAGAAAGGACTCATCATACAGGTGACCGGAGAGAAAAATAAACTATACATGGCACGATCACCGGAAGCGTATGTTGAGGACGCCGAACAGAAACTCCGCTCGGTGAAGCGCGCACTTCCGGAACTCATGGCGCTTCAACGAAAAACCAGTGAAAAGCCGAATATCCTCTACTTTGAGGGAACTGATGGTCTCAAGCAGGCATACGACTACCGCCTCAAAGAATTTCACGGGAAAGAAATCGTCGGGTTTTTTGCACGTGCAACCGATGTTGATGTTGAACTTGAGAAATCTGTTTTTTTACCGTGGAATGAATATAAGCAAAAACACAACATCGCGGTACGTGCCTTTACTCCTGATGACGCCTCGCTTGCATCGTATGAAAAATTTCTCACCGGTGACGGTGGCATAGTTGCACGCTTTCTCCCAACAAATCTCTATGCGGCAGATACTTCGTTTGAGATGTTTGAATGGGGAGTCCGCATTGTTATCCCAGGTTCAAAGCAAGCACTCATTATTGAAAGTGAAAAGCTCGCCCGCGCAATGAAAGACATCTTTGAGATACTCTGGGAACGGACTCGCGGGGAATTTGAGAAACCAAAACATATCAAACTCCCGTAACCACCGTTTATACCATAACGCGCATATGCGCGTTATGGTATAAATGTGATTTTCCTAATTTTTTGGGAGAGAAAGTACTGACCGTTGAAAAAGAAAAAGCCCGAATGGCTTGCGGTTTTATTATAAAAAGTGGCTGGCGGCGTTATATACTACAAGCATGCTTCAACATACTTTTTTACGAACACTGCTTATCATTTATTCTATTCTCTTTACCGTTCTCGCATTCCACCCCACCGACCGCGCGACGTGGTTTGTTGAAAATCTTACGGTGTGGATCATCGTCGGAATTATTTTGATTCTCTATGCGCGCGGTGTGACGTTTTCAAAGGCGGCGTACGGGCTCATGTTTGTGCTCATCTACCTCCACACCATCGGCGGGCACTGGACGTTTGCACAGGTTCCCTTCGGCTTTGTTACCGACCTCTTTGATTTTGAGCGAAACCACTTTGACCGGATTGCGCACTTTTCGGTTGGGTTCTATGCGTACGCGATTGCCGAGTGGCTCTCTGTAAAGAAACTTGTTGCGAATCGTTTTCTCCTCTTTACCTATCCCATTTTCACCATTGCGACAATCGCGATGGGATACGAACTCATAGAGTGGCTGTATGCCGCAAACGCCGCACCTGAACTTGGCGCGGCGTACCTCGGAAGTCAAGGCGACATGTGGGACGCGCAGAAAGACATGCTCGCCGATACGCTCGGTGCCGTAACCGCCACCGCACTGTTTTTTATTCAGAACAAAAAATAGCAAAACGCCGTGGGTGAAGCCGCGGCGTTTCCGGATTTAGAAAGGATTTTTCGCACCACGTACCTCAAAGTGGAGATGATTACCCGTAGACTTACCGGTGCTTCCGACGTATCCGATAACCTGTCCCGCCGAGACAACCTCTCCTACGGCGACCGCATTTCGTGAGTTGTGCGCGTAGAGGGTTTGTGTGCCGTTCGCATGCTTCACGACAACGTAGAGCCCGTACCCTCCATTCCATCCCGAATTTTTTGCAACGATGACCTCTCCATCCGCAGCTGCGTATATAGGTGTGCCTGCAGGCGCCCCGTAATCAACACCGTTGTATCCGTGGAGCCCTTGGGTGCGTACCGCTCCTGGGAGTGGATGTGTGTATCCCGAACTACCGTTTCCTGTTGCCACAATCCTGCTCCCCGCGTACGATGGCGCGGTCTTCTTCGCTGGTGCGGGAGTCGCAATCGTACCACCCGGAACAACGATCGTGTCACCAACACTCACATCGTTTGCCGACGCGAGCTGATTGTACGCGAGAATGTCATCCACATCACCCTCGTACTTTTTCGCGATTGATGCAATAGTGTCTCCCTTCTTTACCACGTGGCGCACGCCGGTAATCGGAAGGATGAGGAGTGAGTCGCCGGGGCGAATTTTTGAGGGATTTGAAATGTCATTTGCCCAGAGAATCGTCTTTGAACTGATATCAAACATCTGCGCAATCTGCGAGAGCGTGTCTCCCTCGCGAACAACGTACACGCTAATCTCGCCATTCATGGTTTTTGTGTTTGCCACATCACCGACTCCGTCAATGTCACCATTCGCAACGAGTGCACCCTCTGAAATGATGATGTCACCCCCTCCTTTCGCAGGATTCGGATCAATGTTGAGTGCGGCACGGAGGAGGGGTACCGTTTGTGAGTTTGTGCGAGTAGACATCGGAGCCCACTCCTCAGTATCTGCTGACGCCGTACCAAAGAATGGGGCTAGGAAGCCAGCCGAGACCGAGAGGGGAAGAACAACCGCCACAGCAAAAATTCCGAGTTCCAGAGCGAACCACGGAGTATGAATGTATGTCATCCTTTCACCATTTTGTATCCTTGGTGAAAAAGAGTCCTTGAAAAACTGTTTTATATACGTGTGTTATGGTCTCACCGCAATTCATCCACTACGGTCAATCGGGAAGCTTAGTCTCACACATTATTATGTATCGCGAAGTGTGAGGCGTCTGCCTGAAACAAAAAGAGCGGTCATTGACGCTCCATGCGGTATCCTCATTTGAGGGTACGATTACCATGATAGCGGAGGGAGAAGGGGGGTCAACCTTGCTTTTTTGCCTTTTCCACAGTGCGCTGGTGAGGGTAGTTTAAGCCCTCAAAACAAGCATTTTTGGAGTATTTACAGGGTGTTTTTTTATTGTGTAATATTTCTCCCTCTCTTTTATCCACAAAATCTCCCCCTGAGGACCCCGTGGTATAGTTGATGCCGAATGGACGACACTTTTTCCAAAAAACACCTTGAAGGTCTCAACGAGGCACAAAAAAATGCGGTGATGACAACCGAGGGTCCGCTTCTCGTGCTCGCGGGTGCCGGCTCAGGGAAAACGAGAGTCATCACGCACCGCATCATCCACCTCATACTGAGCGGTATACCACCTGAGCGAATTCTCGCCGTCACCTTTACCAACAAAGCGGCAAAAGAAATGCGCGAACGTGTCATGCACCTTATAGAGGTGTTTCACGGGAGCGCACGCAGTACCGATGGCGGTGTCCCCCTCGTGACTACCTTCCACTCTCTCGGCGTTCGTATGCTCAGAGAGCACCATGGGGTGTTCGGACTCAAAAAGCAGTTCGCCATATACGATCGCAGTGACTCCATAGGTGCGATAAAAAAGGCGATGGAGCGCGCGGGGCACGACCCAAAACAGTTTGAACCGCGTAAAATTCTTTCCATTATTTCACGCGCGAAGGGAGACGCACAGACACGTAGCGACTTCGCGGGAGAAAGCCGCACGTACCCTGAGCGTGTGGCGGCGGAAGTGTGGGCGCACTACGACACGATTCTCAAAGACGAACACGCACTTGATTTTGATGACCTCCTCGCAAAGACGCTTTCCATGCTCAAGAGTCACCCCGAAATTGTTGCCGAGTACCGCGATCGCTTTACGTACGTCCACATAGACGAGTACCAAGACACGAACCGTGTCCAGTATGAAATTGCACGGCTCATTGTGGGAGAGCGCGCAAACCTCTGCGTCGTTGGTGACGTGGATCAAAACATTTACTCGTGGAGGGGTGCTGACATCAAAAATATTTTGCAATTTGAACGTCACTTTCCACAGGCAAAAATAATCATGCTGGAGGAAAACTACCGCTCCACGCAAACCATCATTGCGGCGTCCAATGACATCATCGGAAAGAATGTGAACCGCCCTCTGAAAAAAGTGTTTACAAAAAATCACCCCGGGGAACTCATTTCGCTTTACGCCGCGATGGGAGGACAGGAGGAGGCGGAGTACGTTGCCATGACCGCAAAGGACCTCATAAAAAAAGGGGTGTCTCCTTCGCACATCGCCGTTCTCTTCCGTACCAACTTTCAGTCGCGTGCGCTTGAGGAAGCCTTCATCAACTACGATGTGCCGTACCAAATGCTCGGCACGAAGTTTTTTGAACGGAAGGAGGTGAAGGATGTTCTCGCGTTCCTGCGCTTTGCGCTCAACCCGGAAGGAACGGGGGACCTGGTACGTATCATCAACACACCTCCGCGGGGCATAGGCAAGGTAACCGTTCTCAAGGTGGTGGAGGGGAAGCGCGATGATCTTCCTGCAAAAACGCGTGAGAAAGTTGACGCGTTTTATGCACTCATAGATGAAATCGCGACGTACGCGAAAGGTCATCCCGTCCACGAGACGCTCGCGTTCATCATGAAACGAACGGGGATGGAGGGGGAGTATCGACAGAATGGAGAAGAGGGGCTTGAACGTCTTGAAAACGTACGCGAACTCGTCTCCCTCGGAACGAAGTATTGCGAGTATGAACCCGAAGAAGCGATAGAGCACCTCCTTGAAGATTCCGCACTCGGGAGCGACCAGGATGAACTCAAAGACAAGGACGAACTGGACGCGGTACGTCTCATGACCATCCACGCATCCAAAGGTCTTGAGTTCCCGTACGTATTCATCACCGGACTTGAAGATGGTCTCTTCCCACACGAGCGCTTGAGTGACGAGGGTGTTGATGAAGAAGAGGAGCGCCGCCTCTTTTACGTTGCGCTCACGCGCGCGCAAAAAAAGGTTTTTCTCTCCTACGCGCACATGCGTACTATTTTTGGAAGCCAACGCGTCAACGCCCCGTCTTCTTTTTTGCGCGACATCCGCGAAGAACTCCTTGAGAGTACAAACCCGAGCGAATCCGGCTATGAACGGACGGTGTACTTGGATTAGTTTCCGCCGCTTATATTATAATTCCCCATGGGGAATTATAATATAAGCGGCGGAAGTGAGCTTACGTTTATGTTTTGCAGTTTGATATCCCTACACCTATACTGTCTTTATGAAAAAAAGGATAGGAAAGATTGATGCAAAAAAGTCTTTGGGGCAGCATTTTCTCAAAAATCCCCGTATTTCAGAGGCAATGGCGGAAGCGGGAGAGGTAAAAAGGGGTGATGTAGTGCTTGAGGTAGGCCCCGGGACCGGCATGCTCACTCGTGAACTTCTCATTCGTGGGGCAAATGTTGTCGCCATAGAGGCAGACATACGTGCCGTTGAAGCACTTCAAAAAACCTTTGAGGAGGAAATTACGGCTAAAAAGCTTGTTATTGTGCATGATGATGTACGGAATGTTGACCTCGGGGCACTCGGCCTTCGGCCGAGTGCCTACAAACTCATAGCAAACATCCCCTACTACATTTCCGGCTTTCTTTTTCGCCATTTTCTTGAGCATGACATACCCCCATTAACTCTCGTTTTTCTTGTACAAAAAGAGGTCGCCGAGCGCATTGCACGAAGCGAGAAGGAGTCGGTTTTGTCGCTCTCTGTAAAGGTTTTTGGTGAACCACGGTACGTAAAAACCGTCACAAAAGGCAATTTCATGCCTCCTCCAAAGATTGATTCGGCCATTCTCGCAGTTCAGCACATTTCAAAAGACCGCCTGTCTCCCCCCGCATTCCCTAGGGGAACCCTAGGGAATGCGGGGGAGACACCTTCTTTTCAGGAATTTTTCTTCTCGGTGCTCCACTGTGGGTTCAAGTCAAGGCGGAAGCAACTCATTGGAAATCTTTCCGGTATGGTTGCGCGCGATGTTCTTACCCCCACTTTTTCCACACTCGGCCTTAGGGAAGACGTCCGCGGGGAAGACGTTCCTCTTGAGAAGTGGCTCGCGCTCGCGCACAAACTCTACACACATCAAAATCAACCTCTCTCTCCACAGAGTTAACCACACGTTGTGTGCACAAAAATCACATGTTTTTACACACATCTTGCTATACTACATGAGTAATCCACCTTCGTGTGAAAGGGAGTATTCGTATAGGAGGAGCAGTCGCAATGGGGATCGTCATCATCCTTGGCGCTTTGCACGTGAATGCGACGACGGCACAACCACAGGAAGCACAAGTCGTCGTCGCGGTGGCACCCGAACGAACGTATATTGAAGCGACCGACTCGGACAATGATGGCATTAAAGATTGGGAGGAAAGTCTTGGTATCAAAGCAATAACGCCACCCGCGCCAAACAATGAAGCAGAGGGTGCGGAACCGTACGAGGAACCAACCACCTTCACGGGAAAATTTTCTGAAGCATTTTTTCAAGACTACCTTCAGGGGAAAATAAACGGTCAAGATTTCAGCGACCCGTCTCTGCTCGTCGGGAATGCCGTCACCGCCATTGAAGAAAACACACAGAGCAAACGTCGCTCTCGTCTTGAACTCACCATCGTTCCTGCGACCTTTGAAGCGATGCGCGAGTATGGAAATCGCATACCGGAAATCGTCGTGAAGTATCAAACGGGAGGGGTGAATGAGGTGACAATTTTAAAACAAGCGCTTGATACGAACGACCCCGCCGTGCTCGCAAAACTCGCACCCATACGCGAGGCGTACGTCGGCATGATTAATGACATGCTTAAAATGAGCGTGCCGGATTCGTTCGTCAATGAACACCTCGCGCTCCTCAATGCGTACGAAGCAATTCTCACCGACATAGAAGCAATGGAAAAGGCGTTTGATGACCCACTCTACGCCCTCGCGCGCGTACGAAAGTACTATGATGATGTAACCGCTATGGCAAATTCCTTCAAGGCTATGGGCGAAGCTCTCGGTGAAAACGGTATTACCTATGCAAACGACGAACTCGGCGCGTTCTTTTATCTTTTTGACATATGATGTCGCCTTCATTTCTTAAAAAAGTAACCCTCATCGCCACCTCCTTTGTTCTTGTTTCAAGTTTTGTTTTTGCTCCGGTCTCGCAGTCGTTAACGGTTCAAAAGGCGCACTCGTTTGATGATAATATCGTCGGAGAAATAGGCGCGTGGGTGCAAAGTGCAATCTCCGCGGCGTTTGATGCCATAACGTCCGCCTCCATTCAAAGTCTGGCGACAAAGGAGTATGTCCTTGATAAAATCGCGTGGCAACTCGTCAACCTCACTATTCAACAAATGATCAAGAGTACGACCAAGTGGGTGAACTCGGGCTTTCAGGGGAGCCCCGCCTTTGTGACCGACCTTGAGGGATTCCTCATGAATATCGCTGACAGAGTAGCGGGTGATTTCATTTGGGGTTCACCGCTCAAGTTTCTCTGTTCGCCGTTTAAGCTTAACGTTCAACTTGCACTCCAGATGCAGTACAACCAACGTCGCAACTACCAAGCGCAATGTACGCTGAGTGGCGTCGTGAGCAATATGGAAAGTTTTATGAACGGAAACTTCCTCGCGGGTGGCTGGGATGGGTGGTACGAAATGGCACTCATGCCGGGGAACAACCCATACAGTGCATACCTTGAGGCAAACACGGCAATGTACGCAAGCATCAGCAATGCGCAGGGGCAAGAAATTAAACTTCTTGAGTTTGGTAAGGGATTTCTCTCCAGGGAAGACGATTATGGAAACATTATCACTCCCGGTTCTGTTATTGAAGACCAATTAAACAGTGCTCTGGGTCTTACGAACCAACGAATTGCTGCCGCGGATGAGATCAATGAGCTCGTCGGAGCTCTCTTTGCACAACTCGTAGGTGAAGCGTTAGGTGGTGTCGGTGGGCTCCTCGGTCTCACCGAACCGGGGAACGGTTCTTCCGGAGATTACTTTGACCGAATGCGTGATGAGCCAATGCAAGATTCAACCGATGTTACCGGTGCTTCTGAGGGTGCAAACTCCGCACTGAGAACCGCCATAACAAATGAGGAACGCTACCTCGGTCTTCAGCAACAAATTGTCAATCTCATCACTGATGCCTCAACGTACCGAGAACGAGTGTACCCCGGAGCGACAACAACCGACGATAGCGGAAATGAGGTGTACGAGGTCTGTACCCCCGGCAACCTCACCTCGTCGCTCCAAAGTCAACTGAGCTCAGCGCAAACTGCGATTGCTTCAGCGCAAACAGTTATTGCAACACTTAACGTCTGGCTCGCCGATTACTCTGCACTGGAAAATTCATCAACTCCCGGTGCGACGATAAACTCACTCCTTGAAAAGTACAATGCAACATCAATCCCCGCAGCACAATCACGTATTATGGAACGATTTATGGCGTTCCGCGACGGAAATAATTTGCATTCCGCTCCACAACTCGTGTCCGTTGAATTGCAAACCATTCCGAACTTGCAAACCGAAATTTCGTCCTTCACCGGTTCCATTGATAACGCATGTCAGGAGACAAATTTCTAATATGACTTCTCTGCATCAACAAAAAAATACGCTCGGGGAGAGAACAACCCTTTTGGCGATTGCACTTCTTTTCCTCTTTTCTTTTTTTGGAATGGTGCGTGTTGGTTTTGCTCAAGACGCTGATCCTACTGCTGTTGACTATACGCGCGGCAATACTCAAGGGGTTGATACCTCAAATGTAGATCTTGGCGCTATCGCAGATCAAAACGATACACAGACTTATGATGAAAGACAGGCTGAAAACGACGCCCTCAACCAACAGTGGCAAGAAGAGGTGCGGAGAGAAGCGGAAGCAAAAAACCAAGCTGCTACAGCGAAAGACAAGAAAAAAGAGGACGGTGGTTTTTGGTCACAAGTTGGTCAGTACATCGGTAACCTCATTCTCACAATGGCGTCCGCGTTTACGTGGGTAGGAGGGACGCTTCTTGATGCTGCACTCCAAAAATTTGTTTTTGGTATGGGCGACATGGTCAATACACAATCATTTGGTTTGGCGATAGATAACGCGTGGAAACTCGTTCGTGACTTTGCAAACCTGGCTTTTATTTTCGGATTCATCTACCTCGGCATCAGAGCCATTATTGACCCGGATAGTCACTTTATAAAGCAAACACTCTCACGCATCATCATCGGTGCGCTCCTCATCAACTTCAGTCTCTTCATTGTGAAATTTGTTGTTGATTTCGGAAACTATACTTCATACCAAATTTATACCTCCATGACAGACGGGGGGGGTACCATTTCCGCTGCTGTTGCTGATCGTCTTGGAATTACAACCATTTTCAAAGCACCTGACCCGAACACTTTCAACAACGTAACAAAAGCTGGCATGGTTTGGTTCTACGTTCTCGGCGCATTAGTTCTCTTCATTGCGGCATTTGTGTTCTTCGCTGCTGCGGTACTGCTCGTGATTCGGTTTGTGATTCTCATTCTCATTATGGTTGCCTCACCGATTCTTTTTGCCGCAACTATTTTCCCAAAAACGGCAAGCATGGCGTCCTCACTTTGGGGAAAACTGCTTGCACAAGCTTTTTTCGCACCAATTTACCTTTTTCTCACACTCATTTCACTCACACTCATTGGTGGGCTCAACCTTATTGGTTCAGGTGGAAGTTTCATGAAAGCGATGACCAATGGGGAACAGGCGGATTCATACTACATGTTCCTAAACTTTTCCGTCATCATTTTCTTCCTCATCCAATCTCTACTCGTGGCAAAGAAGCTTGGGGTTGAGGGTGCGGGAATGATGATTGGCGCCGGTGATAATCTTCGTAAAGGTGCTACCGGGTGGATGGGACGCAACACGATTGGTCGTGCTGGTCAGTGGGTCGCCGACAAACAGGATTCATTACGCAAAAGCAATACTAGAGGCGCGCAAATTGGTGCCCTAGCTATGCGTGCCACTGGAATAAACGCAGTTGCAACAAAAGCGGCGAAAAGTAATTACGGTGGCAGTAAAACATTCAAGGACAAAAAAGATGAAACAAAAGAAATTAAGAGAGCTAGGGCACAAAGTGCCCAAGTCAGTAATATTGGTGCCAATATTGCCGCAGGTCATTCGGCACCTACTGGAAGCCAACAAAGAATTGACATGGAACGTTCCATCACAAACGCTTCAAATGAACAACTTTTGAAACTTCTTGAAAAACATAAAGAGGGAACTCCCGAATATAATGCTCTCGTGGAAAATATGTCTTCTTCTCAGTTTGAATCCTTAATGAAAGCAAAGTCTGAAGACCTTGACGATGAGAAGAAAGCGAAATTACGCTCTGCTCGCTCAATTCACGTTCAAAATAAACATGGGGTATCGGGAGGCGCAGGAGGAAATGCTGGGAATATTAGCAAAGCAGATGCAAGTGATCTTGATGCAATGGACTTCAACACACTTGTCCAACATGCCGGTCACTTGACATCAAAACAGATCCACGACATGAAGAACCTCACCCCCAGCGAAAAATCTGTTCTCAAAAATGCCCGAAACACTTCACTTATTACAGAATTTGCGCCCGCAGGTGTTTCAACCCCCGCTTCAGCAACACGTTTGTTTGGAAGAATTCGTAATGATTCTGAGAGAGCAAATCTTCCTGTTCAAATTCTTACTGATGTTAAAGCAGCGCAGCATCTAAACGCAAATGTACTCACAAAAATACTTGATAATGATTCAATTGACGACACGGCGAGAGCGAACATTAAACGAAATGTTCAAATGATCCACGGGAATAACGCATTTAATAATTTCTTTAGTACTCCGGCAGGTTCAAGATTCTAATATGAACGACACTATCACCTCTGAAAAAAGGCTTCTTGCATACCGAAATGCTAGTGTGCCGGTAAAAAATCTATACGGTAGCCTAGAGCTAGGAGAAGTTATTGGTGTATTGGTAACAAAAAATAATTTTGATGAGCAAAAAAGACTTGCTTTCATTGACTTAATTGGCGATACAATTCTTGGTTTTAAGTCGCCTGAAGATTTTAAAAATGAACTTTCTGCTTTGGGAATTGATTCTGCGCATATACCTGAAATTGAAAAAACTATTGGTGTCTTTTTTAATTCGCTGAATGCTACTGCTGAAACAGTTGTGTTACCGAGTGCAAATAAAGACACTCGTGAAAAACTTGAGCTCCGTCCCGAAGGAATTGAGAACGCGAGTGGTACAAACGAGAATAGCCCGCGTCCGCTCACACGCGAAGAGGTGCTTAGGGCAATTGCGCCAACACGCACCATGCAAAAAGATATTGCGTCTATCAAAGACGAGTCCGGTGCCTCCTCTCCCGTACGAGGGTACGAAGCATACGAGGAGGGGAAAAGGGCGGGTGAGTAGTTTTATCCGCACGCCCGTGGGGGAGCGGGCGTGCGGATAAGGTACAATACTGATATATGCGCTTTGAGGTTCCTCAATTCATTGAGATTGAAGACAAGGTTATTGGCCCCCTTACGTGGCGCCAGTTCGTGTACCTCGCCGGTGGAGTGGGCATCCTCGTCATTCTTTTTTTGAGCGCTCCTTTTATTTTGGCGATTCTCTTTGGCCTCCCGATTGCCGCCCTCTCTTTTTCGCTCGCATTTCACCGCGTCAACAATCGCCCGTTCTCACTCTTCCTTGAGTCAGCGGCGCGGTATACGACAAAGAATAAACTGTACCTTTGGAAACGCGAATCCTCACAGACGGTGACAAACGGCTACGGGGAAGAAGCCCAGCAAACATCAGATCTTTCTTCCGTTCACCAAAATTCCATTTCGGCGCTGACTAAAAAACTTGAGCTCAATCAAACCGAACGTTAATTATGACAACACAAAACGCAACGCAACAATTTGTTCCCATTGCAGACATTCACGATGATGTCGTCATTCTTAAAGATGGGCAAATGTGTATGGTGCTCCTCGCCTCTTCCATAAACTTTGCGCTCAAAGCATCCGAAGAACAGCAGGCGATTCTCTCTCAATTTCAGGCATTTCTTAATGCGGTGGACTTTTCTCTCCAAATATACGCTCAGTCGCGACGTCTTGATATACGGCCGTACCTAGAAATCCTCAAAGAGAGAGAATCGCATCAAGACAACGACCTCATGCGCATTCAGTTGCGAGAGTACATGGAGTTCATTACCACCTTTACGAGCGAAGTGGAAATTATGACAAAGAATTTCTTTGTCATTGTGCCGTATAGGTCAGCGTCGCTTGAGGTTGAGGGTATAGGGAAATTCCTTAAGCCGAAAACAAAAAAGGGGGGAGGTGTCTCAGATAAATTTTTTGAAGACCGCATGCAGTTGGAACAGCGCGTGTCTGTCGTGGAGCAGGGGCTCGCGCGCATCGGCATCCGTACCGCGCCTCTGGGAACAGACGAACTCACCGAACTGTACTACCACATTTTTAATCCCGAGGACCTTTCACAAGCACCGCAACGGTAACACCTATGAGTCTTTTTGATTTTATACAACAAAAAAAGAAAGATGCTACAGAAGCAACGCCGGCGAACACTCCGCTCTCGCTCACCGATGTTGTTGCTCCGTCCGCAATAAGTATAAATCCGCGCAGTCTCAATGTGAGCGGACGCCTCTCACGTGTCTTTTTTGCGGTGTCGTACCCGCGGTACCTCAATGACGGGTGGCTTGAACCTGTCCTCAACCTTGAGCGGGAAATTGATGTGTCTATCGTTGTGCACCCTATCAACACGACAGAGACTCTTAAGAAATTCCAAAAAAAGGTCGCTGAGGTTCAGAGCCAAATCAATGAGCGTGCCGAGAAGGGGATGGTTCGCGACCCGCAACTTGATGCCGCATACCGCAACCTTGAGGACCTCCGTGACAAACTTCAGCAAGCGGAAGAGAAGCTTTTTAACGTCGGCCTCTACATTGCGCTCTACGCCGACAATGAGGCGACTCTCAACAAAATGGAAACTGAAGTAAAGGGTATTCTTGATGCACGGCTCGTCTACATTAAGCCGGCACTTTTCCAGCAAGAAGAGGGGTTCTTGAGTGTCATTCCCACCGTTTCCGACATGCTCCTCGTGCACACGAAGTTCAACTCTTCGCCACTCTCCAGTTTTTTCCCGTTCACCTCGTTTGATCTCACCTCGGACAACGGCATTCTCTATGGCATCAATCGTCACAACAGTTCCCTCGTGCTCTTTGATCGCTTCAAGCTCACAAACTACAACTCGGTCACCTTCGCAACATCCGGCGCGGGAAAGTCGTACACGACAAAGCTGGAAATTCTCCGCTCGCTCATGTTCGGTACGGAAGTCATCGTCATTGATCCGGAACGTGAGTACGAGTACCTCGCGGAAGCAACCGGTGGTCGCTTCTTCAACATCTCGCTCTCCTCAAGTCACCACATCAATCCGTTTGATCTCCCCGTACCGCAAGCCGATGAAAATCCGAAGGAACTTCTCCGCTCGCACATTATTGAACTCGTGGGGCTCATGCGTCTCATGCTCGGCGGACTCACGCCGGAAGAAGACGCCATCATTGATGCGGCGCTTCACGAGGTGTATGCCCTCAAGGACATCACGGGAAACGGTGACTATCGCGACCTCCCGCCACCCCTCCTCTCGGATTTTGAAATGGTACTCGCGGGAATGGAGGGGAGCGAATCATTGGTACAACGCCTCACAAAGTACACATCGGGTACGTGGGCGGGCTTCATGAACGAACCGACAAATGTGGACATCAATCAAAAGTTCATCGTCTTCTCTCTCCGTGACATGGAGGAGGAGTTGAAGACCATCGCCATGTACATCATCACGAACCACATCTGGGGTGCGGTTCGTCGTGAACTCAAAAAGCGCCTCCTCGTCATTGATGAGGCGTGGTGGATGCTCAAATCCCCCGACACGGCCGCCTTTCTCCACAATGTCGCAAAGCGCGGACGAAAGTACTACCTCGGCCTCTCAACAATCACACAAGACGTGGACGATTTCCTTCGCTCACCGTACGGCGTTCCGATGATCACGAATTCATCCATTCAGCTTCTCATGAAGCAATCACCGACGGCGATTGACACACTCCAGAGCGTGTTCAACCTCACCGATGAAGAAAAGTTCATGCTTTTAGAGTCAGGGGTGGGGGAGGGTATCTTCTTCGTCGGCCTTAAGCACGTCGCGATTAAGGTCATGGCGTCATACACGGAAGACCAAATCATCACGTCCGACCCATCGCAACTCCTCCAGATACAGCAAGCGCGTGCGGAACTTGCACGAGGTAGTACATAGACACTATGCCACATATTGATGAAGCCAAGCAAAAGGATTGGAATGAGAAGGTTTCTTCCTTACCATCACGCCAAACAACCGACGAACGCCTCCTTGCTGATTATTGGGAAAAAAAAGAAAGGGGTGTTGAAACGAATGAAATTCCTGTGGAAGAACCTGGTGAACGTACCGAGGGGACTGTGTCCCAAACGGCAGAAGCGCTTCGTGTGGCAAAGAATGAGTACGTTAGACGAAACCTGAAAAGGAGTCTTACCAAAAAAATGAAACCGGCTGGCGTTGTTACGAAAACAGCATTTCGTTTTACAATTTCAATAATTCTGTTTGCGTACGTCATCCAGTTGGTTTGTGCATTGGGTTCTCTTGTTGGTTTTGGTCTCCATGGCGTGGTATTGCATGTGCGACATGAAACGTGGTACGGAAAACTTCTTGGAAAGATGTTTGATTTCCAAGACTGGCTGTTTTTTGAACCTCTCGGGTATGCGCTCTGGATTGTAGTTGTTGTTATGACTCTTGTGCTTTTCATTTGTTACATGTTTGTATTTTATTTGTTTGAAATTGACCCCCTAGCAACAACAATGACAACATTTGTGACCGCTGTTTGTTTAGCGCTTAATATCTTCCCTGTAACAAATCTCTTTCCGTGGCTTGTTATTTGGGTGTGTTATATTTTGTTTAGCAAAAATACAAAGGCTGTGCGGTAATGAGGACTACCCTGGGAATAACTCTCTTTTGTTTATTAGTTAAGCAGAGAATGTCTGTAGCGTGATACACTTACTGTATATGGTTGGGAACATGAAACGTCTTCACTCTCTATGGTTTTTTGGGTTGGCTTTCGGTTTGTTTCTTGTTTCCTTTTCTCCTGCCCATGCGCAATTTGCCGCACTGGGCGGCGCTGGGGTTCAGCTCACCACACGTCCATCGTACCCCGCCCCCCACTCAACTGTCGTTGTTTCGCTTGATGACTATTCGGTAGATGCGATAGGTGCGACTGTTTCATGGTTTGTGGACGGAGAAAGGCGGTCTGACCTTGAGAACGAACGCTCCATTTCTCTTCGTACGGGTGACGTGGGTGAAAAACTTTCCGTTCGTGTCGTCCTCACAAAAACGGGAGCGCCTTCGCTCTCAAAAGAAATTACCCTTACACCTTCCGTCGTGGATGTTGTTGTTGAAACAGATTCGTACGTTCCCACATTCTACAAAGGTCGCCGCCTCCCCACACACAACACCCCAATGAAACTCGTCGCTGTTGTTGACGACGGCTCAAGCATGCCCCTCTCCGCGTACACGTATAAATGGAGTCGTGCGGGATCTGTTCTTTTTGGGGGGCCGGTTAAGGGAAGGTATGCCGTAACCATCACGTCGTCCCTGTTTGGTGAAGAAGAGATCTCCGTTGAAGTTTTTGCGAATGATGGGCGCTCTGTGGGAAGGGGGGAAGTGGAAATAAATCTTGTTGAACCCGAGGTACACTTTTACGAACACAGTCCGCTCCTCGGGCTCCTCCTCCGTGAAGTGCGAAATCCGTTCTCGTTTGTGAGTGACGAAACAACCCTTTTCGGTGAGCCCTTTTTCCTCAATACCGCTTTAACGGCACAGAGTGCTGATTTTGTGTGGAAACTTGACGGTACCGAGGTACAATCAAAGACAGGTATCCCCAACGCGCTCGTTTTGGCACGCACGGGCGGGGCGGGCTCCGCACAGGTGGAGTATCGGGTGGTCACAAAAGGTACTGTCCCACAATTTATTGAAAAGGCACTGAATCTTGTTTTTGAATAAGCGTATGTTTTCTTCATGTACAACAAAAACTCATCTCGCCCGCGTTTTTTCTCTTGTCTTTTTAGTTTTTTTCTTTGTTGCTGTTTTTGCGACTCCCACTCTCGCACAGACGGCAAAATACACGCCCCTCGTGAACGTCCCCGGACTCAATACATCTGGTGCGACGAGCCTTCCTGATTACATAAACAAAATATACATTCTCCTCATTTCCATCGGTGCGCTTTTCGGTGTTGTAAAAATAGCCATCGCGGGTGTTAAATATGCGACAACTGAAGTGGTGACTGGTAAATCTTCTGCTAAAGATGATATTAAAGGCGTGCTCATGGGACTTGCCATACTCCTCCTCCCGTACATCGTGCTCTACACCATCAACCCGGAACTCACGAAATTGAATGTGTTGGAAAACGCAACGAAAGTTCAACTTAATCAGTCTTCGCGGGGAACAGGAGCAGGTGGCATCGATACGGGCGAAGGTAGAACGTCAGAACAACTTGCCGATGAGGCGATTCGAAACACAAACGTTACCATACAAACGGAGCGTTACTCACTTACTCCTATTTTTGATCCTGTTTGTCCTTCGTGTTATAACATCGTTGATTACGATGATAGTGGTGCGCGCGCGCAATGTAGCGCACGTAGTGGTACGTTCACAATAATAAGTGCTTCAGTTGGAGAATGTACTTATGGAGATGCGTCTTACGGTAATGACGGAAATCAAGGTATGCCACAATGAAAAAAACAATTCTCATTATTATAGGAACCCTTCTCATTCTCATCATTCTAGGTGTGTGGGCGTACCTTTTCACCTTCGGGTCTCCCAAGAATGGTTCGGAAGTTTTTTCAAACTTTGGTATTGGAGGAAATTCGTCTGATGTCGCAGTTCATGACTCGGTCGTTGATGTTCAGGATATAAACATCGCAGGTAAGATACAGAAGTTGAAACAACTTACCGTTCGCCCTGTCGCGGGAGCGAGTTTTGTTGATGGTGGTATACGTTACGTGGAGCAGGGGACCGGACACATCTACCAAATCAACACCGCGAATGGTTCTGAGTCACTCATCAGTGGCACAACGCTCCCTGGTGCACGCGAGGCAGTATTTTCACGAAACGGCGCTTCTGTTGCGATCACGCTTCTGTCTCAACTTAATACAGAAACGCTCGTTGGAACACTTGCATCAGCACAGGGTGGCTCATTCGTAGGAAAAAAATTACCGGCAGGAGCAACTGAAATACATTTTGGAGAAGCGACGAGCACGTTGTACTACCTACTCAAGGATGAAAGTGGTTCTGTGGGGTACGCATACGATGTGCAAAAAGAAACGACCGTGCAGTTGTTTAGCATCCCGCTTCGGGATATCCACGTAATTTGGGGCGAGACAACGTACGTGTACACTGTTCCAACAGCAATGCAGCGAGGGTCACTTTATGAAGTGTCTAAAAATAGGCTTCGGTACGTAACCGCGGGTGGGTATGGCCTTATGGGTATTGTGCACCACGCAACACCGATTACAACGGTGCTTGCTGATGGTGTTGTCTACTCTCTCGCAAACCTTTCTGAGGGGAACCCTTCCGTTGTTCCGATTACTGTCATTCCGGAAAAGTGTATCAGTGGTTCTTCATACCTGTACTGTTCTGCACCTGAAGACCTCGGTGCAGGGAAGCGATTTCCTGATGATTGGTACATGGGGAGCATCTCCTACAGTGACGTGCTCTGGCGAATTGATATTAGAGAAGGCAAAGCAACGGTATTAAGCAATTTTCTTACGGAAACGGGACGAGAGGTTGACGTGCTCACGATTGGCATTGCACCGGATGAATCGGCGCTCTACTTCATCAACAAGAACGACAATGCGCTCTGGATGTTTGATCTGCAATAACTTGTTTTCAAACAATCATACCTATTGTTCCAATGCTCCCGTTGAACACAACTTATATTATAATTCCCCATGGGGAATTATAATATAAGTTGTGTTACAAAATAAGTTGCGCTGGCTTATTTACAAACCAAACTCTCTCCTAAGATGCTTGTCGTTTTCAATGTGTGACACTTTCATATAGAGAACATCGCGCGAGACACCGAAATGATCTTTGAGAAGTGTAATGAAGTCATCACATGCAAAAGGATATACCCACACGCTTTTTTGAAGAAGTTTGAATCCGAAAAAACGCATTGCCCTGCGAAGTTCTCCTCGTTCTTTTGCTTTTGATTGTGGTACGTCAAATATCACCACTCTCCAAACTCCATCCCATTTTGTTTGCTTTCTATCTTGAGAAGTAAACCGGAGAGCGGCCTCCCATCGTCCTCGTTTTGTGAGTTCAAGTTTTTCGTTTCCTGATGAGTCAGTTACTTTTTTGAGAACTCCTTTTTTGATGAGTGAGTTAATATTTCTTTCAATCGCTTGCTTTGGTGAGTATTTTTTCTTTTTTAAAAAGGGGGCGATAACTGTTGTCACACCAGGGAATACCGCAAAAACAGTAACCATGCCTGTAACCGCAACCACTCCGAGTATTGCTTCACCAATTGGTCCCAGTTTTATTCTCTCATTCTTTTTTTCCTTTTTCTCCATACATTACACTTTTATATTATAATTCCCCATGGGGAATTATAATATAAAAGTGTTGGTTTTTGTATTTCTAAATTTCTAATTTGTGTGTGTTACCTTAAGGCCTTTGTGGCGGACGACGTACTCTTGTGCGATAGCCATGAGGTTGCTCACGGTGAAGTAGAGGGCGATTGCCGCTGAAATGGTGTACGCAACAACGAAGATGAGTATCGGCATGACGTACTTCATTTGTATGTGCATACTTCGCGCAAAGTCATCTTTAAAATTCGGTTCGGCTTTTGGATCTCGTGGCTTTTGCGGTGGGAGTGAGAGGTGTGTGTGTATGAATTGTGTGAGGCCGGCAATGAAGGCGAGCGGGAGGCTCTTTGCGGTAATGTCCATGAAGCCGAGAAAAATCATACTGACCGTTTCTGGGGTGGGAATAAACGAGTAGAGGATTGCAACATTTATTTCAGGCAGTTTGACACCCCCACCTGAATACACGGAAAAATAGAGTGCGATGATGATTGGAATTTGAATGAACAGGAGAAGTATGCTCGTGAGTGGGTTGATCTTTGCTTCACGGAATAGCTCCATGGTCTTCAGTGCCTGTGTTTCTCGTTGGTCTTTATACTTTTCTTTTATTTCAGTGAGTTTTGGTTCTATGTCACGCATGACGAGTTGCGTTCGTGCCGCTTTGAGCGAGAGGGGAAGAATGATGGTTTTTACAAGAACAACGGTACAAATGATGGCAACGCCCACGTCGCCTCCGCGAACAACATCAATAAAAAAAATGAGACTGTTATAGATTGGGTCAAAGAAAAATGTATGCCAAATGTACGTCATGGTCTGTTGGTTACTTTATAATGGTGTGGAGGTGCTTGCGAACCTCTTCCTTGAGTGTTGTGTAGTCTGTGCGTGCCACCGATGGTTTTGTAAGAAAGATGTATACTCCGTGAATGTTTCGTTCGTCGCGCGCTCTTCTCACAATGTCGTACACCCTCCGACGCACCTTGTTTCGCACAACTGCTGTCGGTGCCACTTTTTTTGAAACAACGACGGATACGTGGAGTTCCTCATGGGGAGCGTACACGAGTGTGAATGATGCCGAGTGTACCTTTTTCCCAAAAGAAAAAAACCGATTGAATTCTTTCCTACTCAATCGTTCTTTTCGTGGAAGCATCTCTACAAGTGTATCTTAAACGCTTAATTTTGCACGTCCTTTTCGTCGGCGTGCTTTTAATACGTTTGCGCCTGTGCTTGATTTTGCACGAACGAGGAAACCGTGCGTTGTCGCTCGCTTTCGCTTCTTTGGTTGATACGTTCTTTTTGGCATATGATTATGTGCGTGACACTCTACACCAAAAAACACATTTAATCAACAGCGGGGACCTTCGCTTTGGTCTGTGGTATTGACTCTTTGCGTATACAGTTCTCTCCACACGTTGTGCACATCCCCTGTACACACACGATATTAAATGCGCCGTTTTTTCTCACGTATTTACACTTCTCCACAGGTGGGTATAATTCTCTCTGTCATTTAACACGTCTTCTATGAGTTCTATTTCAAACATCTCTACCAACATTATTCAGACGGAACAGATTGATGTGAAGAAATTGTGGGATGATGCGCTCGTCAATATAGAACTCTCCATAACCTCCGCAAATTTTAAAACGTGGTTCCGTGATACACACATTGTTTCACTTGAAGACGGGACGGTAACGCTTGGTGTTCCAAGTGTTTTTGTTCGTGACTGGGTTGCGGATAAATTTCAGACGTTGATTTTAAAAACACTTCGCGACCTCACTCCTTATGCGCGGAGCATAGAGTATATTGTTGTGCAACGAAACGACAAGCGACACGAATCTTCACGAAAGCAAACGGTGAATGCCGCGCTTCCTCTTGAGGAGTACTACATAAATAAGAGTGACAATCTTAACCCGAAGTATGTGTTTGATAATTTTGTCGTTGGTCCGTTTAACGAGCTCGCGCATGCTGCGGCACGAACGGTCGTAAACAAACCCGGCATTGCGTACAACCCACTCTTTGTGTACGGGAAAACGGGACATGGAAAAACACACCTCATTCAGGCTGTCGGAAATCAATTGAAGCGGGCGGGGAAGAAGGTGTACTACGTCACAAGTGAGCGTTTTACCGTTGACTACATGAATTCACTTCAGAACGGAACGGCAAATAATTTTAAGGACAAGTACCGCCAGTATGACGTTCTCATTATGGACGATGTGCAGTTTCTTATGAATAAGGAGAAGACGCAGGAAGAACTCTTCCACCTCTTCAACGCCATGCATGACAATAACAAGCAGATTGTCTTCTCAAGTGATGTTCACCCGGCACTCATGTCAAATATGGAAGAACGTCTCCGTTCCCGTTTTTCACAGGGAATGATTGTTGATATTCCTGAACCTGACTTTGAATCGCGGGGCGCCATTCTCAAATCAAAAGCGGCGCAAAATAGTCTCGTCCTCGGTGAGGATGTGGTTGAACACCTCTCACAGACCATAGAGGGAAACGTTCGTGAGTTGGAGGGTGCACTCAATACCATTTTATGCCAATCACAACTCCTCGGACGAGCGCTCTCGCTTGATGAGGTGAAGGTACTTATAAAAAACAGTACCCGCCCACGCAAATCACTTGCGGTTTCTGATGTGGTGGATAAAATTGCACGATTTTATGACATTGATCCTGCAAGTATTTACGAAAAGACGCGTAGGAAGGAGGTTGTGAAGCCACGTCAACTTATCATGTACATCCTCCGAGAGGATTTTCAAGTTTCATACCCGGCAATTGGGCAAAAGTTGGGGGGTCGTGACCACACCACCGTCATCCACTCGTGTGAAAAAATAAAACATGAGGTGAAAGAGAGTACGGAGTTAGAGGAAGAAATTTCTCAAATTCGTTTACTTCTCAAGTAGATGGGTGGTGGGGAAGTGTGTTGAAAAGTTCTTTATAAAATAGGAAAAGTATTATCGTACTGTGTGTATAGGTATGAAAAAAAGTATCGTTATTTTTTAATGTAAAAGATATTCACATAGAAAATATATTTATGTGAAAAAATAACCACCCTATACACAGAATTATACAAAAAAATATTACAAAAAATACTACAATTACGTACTTTTATCGCACTATCAACACATTCACATACATAATAGTAAAACGTAGTCCGGTTTTAAAAAAAGAAAAACACACATATGCACATCTCACTTGATATAAAAAAATTTAAACAAACACTTGAGAGTGTTTCTAAAGTATGCACAAAACACATAACTCTCCCCATACTCCAATGTGTACTCCTTGAGGTAAAAAACACAAAACTCACCATTAAGGCAACAAATCTTGAAATTGGAATTGAGGGGTATGTTGACGTGACACAACAAGAGGATGGTAGTATCGCCGTTCCAGCAAACATTCTTGTACAAACAATAAATCTTATTACACAACCAACAGTTACCCTCTATAAAGAAGGAGATGTGTTGGTTGTTGAATCAAAAGCGTCGCGAACAGAAATTAAAAGTATTCCAATTGAGGATTTTCCAACAATTCCACACATACAGAGCACCCCACACACCATCCAAGGATCTCTTTTTGCCCTGGGAATAAAAACAACAGCGTTTACCGCGTCCCAATCATCAATTAAGCCTGAATTAGGAAGTATTTATATTCACCAAAAAAAAGAGCATACCCTCACATTTGTGGCAACAGACTCTTTTAGGTTAATGGAGAAAACAATTCCACAAAAGAACATTACCCTTGAGGAACCAATTCTAATTCCATATAAAAACGCACTTGAGCTCGCGCGTGTTGTTGAAGAGGTGCAGGGAGATGTACAAATTTTTATTACAGAAAACCAATGCGCTCTCTCTGTTGATAATATCTACATCACCTCTCGTCTCATCACCGGCTCGTTTCCAGACTACACACAAATTATTCCTAAAGAGTACAAAACAAACACAACCCTCCTCACAAACAACCTTTCACAAGCACTAAAGAAAACAAACATTTTCCTCAATAAATTTCTTCAGCTCACCATTACAATTTCCGGTGGTACATTTACCCTCTCAGCACAGAGCGGGGAGGCGGGCGCAACAACAGAATCAATCCAAGCGACTGTGGAGGGAGAGGATATAACCCTTAACTTCAATCAACGGTACATTAGTGAGGCACTCCCCCACATACAGAGCGAGAGCATTATCCTTAAATGTGCCGGGTTTGGACGGCCAATGGTTATTGAAGGAGTACATGATAATTCACTTAGGTATCTCGTCATGCCAATGAACAAATAGTATGGAAAAGAAGCGAGGGAAAGGAATTATTCATGTTTCTAACCTTTTTAAAAAATATACCGATTCTCTTAGGGCCCCACAAGGAGCGATTATACAAACATTTATTTCTATTGTGGAAGAAACACTCAACCTCACTGTAAAAAAAGAAGTGTGTACATACAACACAACCACAAAAACACTTTCTATACACACATCAGGGATGTTAAAAACAGAGATCATTCTTTATAAGAAGAAAATCATCACCAAACTAGAAGAGCGGTTGGGAAAGAAGAGTGCACCAAAAGAGATTATATAATCTTTCTAATCGTTTTCCCCACTTCCATCTACACCCGGCACACCCATGAGAGAGCTCTTCCATAGAGACACCGGGTATTCCCATAAGGGAAACTGAGGGTCTGTCTGGTTAGTTGGTTGCGGTCCGAGCGGATTATCTTTATCAACAAAATATAAAATTGAGTGTGCCCCCGCAACAGCATTTTCAATATTGAGCGGAACACCTTCCTCCCCGTCGTTGGGAATGAGAGAGAGGGGATCAAACCACACCCCCTGGAGAATCGGCTTAATGGTGTTTGGTGTTTGTGGTGGCTCGGCAAACGTACGAGGCTCTATTTTTTGGAGTGCCACATCCATGAACGCTCGCCACAATGGTGTGATGATTAGTCCGGAGATCTCACTCATTGATCTATTGTCATTATTTCCAGCCCACGCGCCCACAACGAGGTTTGGAGTGTACCCCACTACCCACGCATCTCGCTTATCGTTTGTAGTACCCGTTTTTGCCGCGACATCACGGCCGGGAAAATAGAGGGGAGAATTTGCACCAAAGAGTGGCGTGCGTGCAGTATTGTCAGAAAGAATGTCGGAAATTTGAAGGGTAATGTTCCTATCAAGCACATGCTTCGGTTCAGGTGTCGTTTCTTCAAGTGCGACACCACTCGCATCCTCAATTCGTAATACACCGCGCAACTCGTTGCGCACCCCCTCATTTGCGAATGTTCCATACGCCCCCACCATTTCAAGGAGTCGTACCTCACCACCACCGAGGACGAGCGTGAGCCCGTACTTGTTTGGATCAATGAGCGTCGTGATGCCGAGTGACCGTGCGAGTTTGATGGACTCAGGAATGCCCGCAAGGTAAAGCACCTTCACTGCCGGAATGTTGAGAGATTGCGCCAACGCGTTTCTGAAGGAAACCGGACCACGGAATTTGTGATCGTAGTTTTCAGGAGAATAGCAGTTGTCTACAGAGGTAAAGTTGTCCGGAGCGCACGCGGTTGAAAATTGTGTTTTTAGATCAAACACGACCGTGTCGGGGGTGTATCCTTTTTTAAACGCGGCTGCGTACACAAACGGCTTGAAGGACGACCCAGGCTGACGTTCTGCGAGGGCGATGTTGTAGTTACCGTCTATCTCCGTATCAAAGTAGTCGCGCGACCCAACCATAACCAGAATATCGCCATTTGTTGGGTCGGCGGCAACAAGGGACGCGTTTTCCGCATTGTATGTTTTTGCGTTAAAAAGCGCCTTTTCTTTCACAATCTCTTCCGCCTTTTCCTGCAACTCCCAATCAAGCGTTGTGATAACCTTGAGACCACGCTCCGCGAGAGATTCCTCCCCGTACTTTTCTATGAGGTAGTCTCGGATATAAAAAACAAAATGCGGCGCACGAATTCCGGTTGCCACCTGCGGTTTGAATTCAACTCGTTCCCCCATCGCTCCGTCATACTCTTCTTGCGAGATAAAACCATGTTCTAACATTTTTTGGAGCACGAGATTTTTTCGTTTTTCCAAATCATCAATGTGACTTCCGTACGGAGAGTAGTACGTTGGGAGTTGTGGGAGCGAGGCAAGGTAGGCGGCTTCCGCGAGCGTCACATCAGATGCCGGCTTTCCAAAAAACGAGAGACTCGCCTCCTCTACTCCATAAATGGTCCCGCCGTACGGAGACTCATTGAGGTAGTGGGAGAGAATCTCTTCTTTTGTGAGCACCTGCTCAAGGCGAAACGCGAGAATCATTTCTTTGATTTTTCTCGTGAGTGTTTTTTCTCGCGCAAGCACAGAGTTCTTAATGACCTGCTGGGTTATCGTTGATCCGCCGCGCCCACCGAGAAGATTGCCACCAATAAGGTTGTCGTATGCGGCACGAAGAATGGCGAGAGGCCGAACGCCCTGATGCTCAAAGAACGTGTCATCTTCAATTGCAACGGTCGCATTTTTTATATGGCGCGATATTTCTTCATAGGGAACGACCGTTCTACGGACATCCTGGTGGAGGTCGTAAAGGAGAATTTCTCCCGTGCGATCGTAAATTTTTGTTGATTGTTGGATGCGACGCTCCTCAAACGAAGAAAGGTCGGGAATGTCCAGTGTCGCTACCCAGATGAGAAGCACCCCCGCTCCAATGAGACCAAGGACGAATACGCCAATGCACACATCTACCAAGAGTTCTCGCGTGTGTGCGCGCACCCACGTTCGTATCGTTGTCATGTGCCCATAGTAGCACTGTATGGCACATTGATAAACAGCAAAGGGTGGCTACACAATTCGGTTTTTTCCAAAAAAATATTGAATGTGGTACAGTATGCATACTATGGGCGTTGATACACACGAACAAAAAATAGACGAACTCCTTACACGCGGAGTTGATGAAGTCATCCATAAAGACAGCCTAAAGAAAAAATTGCTCTCAGGGAAACAACTTCGCGTCAAACTTGGGATTGACCCAACGAGCGCGAGTCTCCACCTCGGACGATCTATCCCCCTCCTTAAACTTCGTGATTTTCAGGAACTTGGGCACCAAATCGTTCTCATTGTCGGTGACTTCACAGGACTCATTGGCGACACGTCCGACAAGGATAGCGAGCGCCCAATGCTCACGCGGGACATCGTGGAAGAGAATAAAAAAACGTACTATGAGCAGGTTGGGAAAATACTTGATATTGGTGCGGTGGAGTTTCGCTACAATTCAGAGTGGCTTGAAAAACTCACGTATCGGGAAATCGGCGAGCACGCAGACCTCTTCTCCGTCTCGGACTTCATTGCGAGAGACAACATAAGGCGACGGTTGGATGCGGGGAAGCGCGTGTCGCTTCGCGAAACACTCTACCCACTCATGCAGGGGTACGATAGCGTCGCAATTCACGCAGACGTTGAACTCGGTGGCACGGACCAACGCTTCAATATGCTCGCGGGGCGTGTACTGCAACCGCACTTTGGGCAAGAAGCGCAAGACATTCTCATGACGCCAATCATTCAAGGAACGGACGGACGCAAAATGAGCTCAAGTTGGGGGAACACCATAACGCTCACCATGCCTCCCAATGATATGTACGGGAAGGTTATGAGCATGAGCGATGCAAACATAAACGAATACTTTACGATGTGCACACGACTCCCTATGGCAGAAGTTTTGGAAATACGAGACGCGCTCTCATCCGGCAACACAAACCCTCGTGACATCAAGATGAAGCTCGCACGAGAAATTACACGAATGTATCACGGAGACACAGCGGCACACGAGGCAGAGCAAACATTTATTGAAACATTTCAAAACCACGGTGTCCCCGAAGACGTTCTTGAGATCGCCGGAGGGTACGTTGAGACAATTCTTAAGGAGGGAATAGTTTCTTCAAAAACAGAACTCAGACGACTCCTTGATGCGGGCGGGGTACGCGACGCGGAGACAGGAGAAAAACTTGAAACAATTCCGGAACGAGTTGAGACACCGCGCACGCTCAAAATCGGCAAGCGCAGGTTTGTGCGACTGCTCCCATAAGAGAGAGGGGGTACACAAAACCGCCGGCACTTCATGCCGGCGGTTTTGTTTCCTTGAAAAGGTTTATTAAACTTTTTCAAAACAAGTTCAGACGAGGCGTCCGAATGAGGAAATGCGAGGCGTATTCAATATACGATGAGCGTTTCCGATTGAAGGACAACAAAGTATGAGATTGTTTTAAAAAGTTTATAGTTCGTCGTGGTCGTCAAACGAATCATAGTCCATATCTTCCTCATCGTCTTCTTCATCGTCAACAAACGGCTTCGCTTCGTCATCAACAACACCCTCCGGCGTTTCTTCGTTGGGTGGGAACTCACTTTCCTTAAGGAGAGGATCAATTTCTTCATCAAGAAGATCATCACCTATTTCATCATCAGCAAGTTCACTCAAAAGCTCATCATCAATATCCGCAGTTTCCACCTCGTCTTCATTTTCATTTTCTTCCTCATCATCATGACGGGCTGCATAATTGGTGGCGACAAAAAGGATCATATGATTCAATTTTTTACTTAACTTTTTATTAGGGTCTTTTGTATCAAAACTTTGCCCATTCTGCAACAGGGTGAAATGGGGATGCTGTTTACTCGTTCGTCCACCTGTCAGGGCGGGGATGAATGAACCTGTAATGTAGCAACGGCAGAGCCATTTCTTCTGCGAGAAAAAATCCCCGATTCCTCCCGCGTAATACCCTGGGCGTTAGCTCGGAGGATGGAGGAGCGGACTTTTACCAGTTCGTCCAGAGTACCCCACAGGCTTCATGAGGTATTGCAGGCGAATGTTTTTACAAATGTTTTTTGTGCGCGAGGGCCGTAATACCCACCGCAATTGCGTCGTATTCGTCGTCCAATGCGCCCTCAGGCACTCCGCCGACGAGGCGCTTCACCATGGTGAAAACAGCGGTCTTATCACTGTTTCCGTAGCCGGTCACCGCAACTTTTATTTCTTGCGGACCAAACTCCGCAACAGAACACCCAGCGCTCTGCGCGAGGAAAAGGATAATACCCCGTACCTCGGCAACACCAATTGCCGTCTTTACATTTTTATTAAAGAAGAGCGTTTCCAGTGCAACGATGGTCGGGGCGTGTTCTTTGAGAAGGAACTCAACATGTTGCCCCACACGGAACAAGCGTTCAGAGAGAGAGGTGTTCCTGTCGGTTTCCAAACACTCGGAAAAGAGAAGTTTTTCCTTTCCTGCATCTCGCTCAAGTACCGCGACTCCTAAACGATCATACCCCGGATCAAAGGCGAGAACTTTCATACCCTTATTCACCACTTGGGTCGTCCGCTGTGGTGAAAATATCTTGCACGTCGTCATGTGTCTCCAGCGCCTCAATAAGACTTGCGAGTTTTTCGCCATCTTCGTCAGAGAGTGTCATTGGGGTGTTGGGGACATACCCATCAGCGGTTTTTGTAAACGCCCACAGAGATGACCCACTCCCACCGAGCTGGTATCCGTTTTTTGTGAGGAGGTGTTTAATTTCCGGGGTGGTTCTGTTTGGGTTGTCGGTAACCGCGGTAACAATCATCGCGGTTCCTCCCGGGCCATACATTTCGTACACCACCTCAGTGAATGACGCACCGTCGGCACCAGCTCCTTTGGAAACTGCGCGGTCAATGTTTTCCTTTGGCATTGAATCTTTTTTCGCACGCTCAATTGCGGCGATGAGACCCGGGGCACCTACGTCACCCCGCGCCTTTCGTGATTCCATTGCGATAAGACTTGCATGCTTTGAAAAAACCTTACTCTTTTGAGCGTCGCTCGCGGCTTTTTTGTGCTTAATTTTGCTCCACTTATTGTGTCCACTCATACGGAATATATGTTGTTAGAACCCATTTCACATTGAACCACACAGAGTGAGGTAGGTCCTAAGTATTATACGCACTTTTTAACGTTCAAACACTATTTTTCTATGTGTTCGTACGCGACAGTTGTCGCAACACGACCACGAGGTGTTCGTTCTATGAGTCCCTGCCGAATGAGGTATGGCTCAAAAACGTCTTCTATTGTCGCCATCTCTTCTCCCGTCGCCGCCGCCATAGTGTTGAGCCCTACAGGACCTCCACCAAACTTTGTGATGAGGAGTGAGAGGAGGGATCGGTCTTGCTTCGTGAGTCCGAGCGAATCAATCTCAAGAAGGTCAAACGTTTTTTCAATGATAGCGTCATTTACATCACACGTTTCAAGTTGCGCGAGGTCGCGGCACCGTTTCAAAAGATAGTTTGCCGTACGCGGTGTTGCCCGACAGCGTCTCGCGATGTGGAGGAGAAGAGGATCTGCAACGCGAACGTTGAGGAGTTCCGCTGAACGTTTGAGAATGCGCGCGATTTCGTCATCGGAATAAAACTCCAAGCGAAACGTTCCTCCAGAAAAACGTGAACGAAGAGGCGAAGAAATGAGCGAAATTCGCGTCGTCGCCGCAACGAGCGTGAATGGAGGGAGATCCAGTTGCACCGTGCGTGCCGAAGGTCCCTTGCCGATGATGATATCCAAAACACCGGATTCCATTGCGGGGTAGAGCACCTCCTCAATTGATTTACTGAGTCGGTGTATTTCATCAATAAAGAGTACGTCACCGGGAGAGAGGTTTGTGAGAATTGCGGCGAGATCACCAACGCGCTCAATCGCGGGACCGGAAGTTGTGCGCATGTTCGTTCCGAGTGTTCGTGAAATGAGATGGGCGAGCGTCGTCTTTCCAAGCCCCGGTGGACCGTAGAGAAGAATGTGCTCGGCCGCATGACCGCGCTCACGTGCCGCGGTAAGGAGAATGCGCAGGTTCTCCTTCGTTTTTGCTTGTCCGACGTACTCATCCCAGGTGTGCGGACGAAGTGTTTGATCAAGATTTCCAGCGGTATCACGTTCGTATGAAGTTTTTTGGTCGCTCATAGTCACCATTGTATCCGAAAAACCCCCTAAAGGGAGGGGATTGACAAAAAATGTCGGTATGCTACAATGTGGGCGTATCGTTCATTGCATTCGGGACTCCGAATGTTTTCTTTTTTAGAGAGTAAAAAACAGGGTCATTGAACTGATAACCCTTTACGCAATACTTGGTACTCAAGATGAGGGTGCTTTGGTGCTCATCTTTGAATGAGACCACTGGAGCATACCTTAATTTTGGAGTGTCACTTCTTACGGAAGCTATTGCGTCAAGGGTTATACGCTCAATGTGAGGAACAGTGAGTATCGTAACTCACGATGTAGGGAATATAGCATGACCCCACCACCTCGTCTCCTTGACCTACCCAAACACAAGTTGCATAGCAAAAACCATTCGTTTAAACGAATGGTTTTTGATGACGTATATCTAGAAATTTTAAATTGACCACAAGAGCATGGTCTGAAACCCCAGAGACAAGAAGCGCGAATGAGGAAATACGAGGCATATTTCATATATGGTGAGTGTTTCTGATTGAAGCGCGCCGAAGTATATGGGGATTCAGGACGTGTTCTAGTCGTCAATGTGATACAGGTCAAGTACTCGCGACGCCTCATCAAGTGAGGTAATGCCGCCGAGCACCTTATAGAGCGCATCCTGTTGCATGGTGGGGATCTCCTGAGATTTGGCTGCTTCAAGAATGACACGTTCGCGCGGGTCTGATGCGAGGGCATTTTCAACCGCGGTATCAATGCGAATTGCTTCAAAGACACCCACTCGTCCCCTGTACCCACTCATACCGCACGCATCACACCCCGCCGCATCAAAGACAGTGTGAATCGCAACGGGAACACCGAGCACCCGTTGTATGAGCGCCTGTTCTTCAGTTGTCATTTCTCGCTCCACTTTACACACGGGACAGAGGAGGCGAACGAGACGTTGCCCGAGGACGATATTGACCGCGCTTGCGATCATACTTGGGTCAACGCCGATATCAACGAGGCGAGGGAATGCGCCTGCGGCGCTGTTGGTGTGGAGCGTGGAAAAGACAAGGTGTCCCGTGAGCGCGGCGTGAATTGCGGTTTCCGCCACTTCACGGTCGCGAATTTCACCGATGAGGATGACATCGGGGTCTTGGCGGAGCATGGCACGAAGACCTTGCGCAAACGAGTACTCATCGCTCACCTGCGACTGCACAATACCGGGAAGTTTGTACTCAACAGGATCCTCAAGGGTGAGAATTTTAAGTTCAGGCGTGTGGATGTGCATGAGGAACGAGTAAAGTGCGGTTGTCTTTCCCGACCCGGTTGGTCCGGTAGTAAGGAGCGCGCCATTTGGACGACTGAGTTCGTTGAGAATGATGTCGCGGAGTTTTGCATTGAGACCGAGGTTCTCCAATTTAAAACTGGATGCATCGGGGTCAAGGAGGCGCATTACCATGGATTCTCCGTACGCACCCGGAATGAGTGAGGAACGAATTTCAACCTTTCGCGTCCCAACGTCAAACGTGAAGCGTCCGTCTTGAGATTCCTTCCGTCTGTTTAACTTAAGACCCGAGAGCAGTTTCAGACGTGAAAGAATTTGTGCCGACGTACCCTTTTCAATGGCGCAGATGTCAAAGAGGACGCCGTCCAGACGATACCGAATACGCGTCGTACGATTTTCAGGTTCAATGTGAATGTCCGATGCGTTGAGCGCGAGTGCGCCTCCAAACACGATTTCAATGATACTGCTCGTACGGGTGACAGAACCCTCCTTTTCAATCGCGGTAACCATTCCGCCCACATCAAGGTACGAGTGGACGGTGTCGGCGATTTGTTTAATTTTTTTCGGATTCACATCAAGGACACCATGCACCTCAGCGGTTGCGCTATCAACGTCGTGGTAGCGGTCCCACGCGTGGAGTACGCTCTGGAGCGAAACGAGGTACACGGTTGGGGTGAGCCCCATCCCCTCAAGTTTTTTGAGAACGACGGGAAGGTCGGGGTTGTGAGGGTTGCGAACTGCGACAGACACCTTTTCGTTTGTTCGGGCAAAGATCGCGAGTTCCGCACCTCGTGACTCCTCTTCAGAGAGCAACTTGAGTGCTTCTACGTTGAGGGGGGTCCGCTCAAGATTGGCATACCGGTAGCCGTATTTTGGCGCGAGCGCTTCCACGAGGCGCTCTTCCTCAGAACGGTGAAGCGAAGCGAGGCGGGCATTGGTGAGAGAATCATCAAATTGGGGCATGTATGTATGGTACCACGCGAAGGATACCCAAAAGCACGGAGAACAAAGCCCTTTTGGGGATTATTGACAGGAATAGTGATTGTGGTATAATTAAGACAATTCAATTTTTACCAAGGAGGGTAAAATCATGAACGTTCTTTTCAAAACGCTCTTCATCGCCTTCGTGGCGATACTGATGTCGGGCTGTCTTGCAACCGCCGGTGGTGCGTATCGCGATAAGCACGTCACCCTTGGCGGGATGGCGAGCAATGCCCAACCGATGCCGCGTCCTCCGTACTACGGTGGCGGTCCGATGTATGCACCACCGCCCGTGGTAGTGGTGCCGCAATATCGGCAACCGCGACACCATCATCATTATGATTACCCGCCCATGATGGTGGTGCCACCTAAGACGGTGCCGTGGATGTGCGACGACAGGAACGCACATCGCAATGACTACCACCCGGTTTGCCGGCAGGGCGTACAGGTTATTCCTGTTCCTTCGCCGCATCACAACCCATATGGAGGAATCCATATCCGGTGATGGTGGCTGGTCTAGGGCCGGTTTGCGAGAGTTTACTCTCGCAAACCGGCCTTTTCTTTTGCCTGCGCTCTCTGATAAAAATGGTAGAATGACCAAATGGAGAAGCGCGATATCGGTACCATTGATGAGCTGTATGCTTTTGCGCATGAAATTGTGAACGGACTTGCTCTCAAAAATAATGCACACGTTCTCGCACTTCAGGGAGACCTCGGTGCAGGGAAAACGGCTTTTGTGAAGGAGATTGGAAAAGTGCTCACGATTGAAGAGACAATCACGAGCCCGACGTTCGTCATTATGAAATCATACCCAATTAAAAGCCACCCATTTTTTAAAACACTCACGCACATTGATGCGTACCGTATTGAGTCTGACGACGAGATGCGCGTTCTCGGCTTTGAAGAACTTTTGAAGGACCCCACACGCCTCGTCTGTATTGAGTGGCCGGAAAAAATTGAACGCCTTATCCCTGAGGATGCGTACCCCATTTCATTCACGCTCCACGAACAAACGAGAACCGTTACGTATGGAACTTAAAATGCAAAAAAATAAAACCAAAAAAGAAGAGAAGGAACGGACACTTGTCCTTCTGGACGCGCACGCCATTCTCCACCGCGCGTACCACGCGCTTCCCGATTTCGCATCGCCTACAGGGGAACCCACCGGTGCACTCTACGGAGTTGTCGCCATGCTCCTCAAAATCGTTGAGGAACTGAAGCCCGACTACCTCGTCGCCTGCTACGACCTTCCCGAACCGACGTACCGCCACGAAGTGTATAAAGAGTACAAAGCGGGGAGAGCAAAGACCGAAGACGCGCTCATCACACAGATACAGCGCTCGTACGATGTGTTCCATGCCTGCAACGTGCCCGTGTACTCGTACCCCGGTTTTGAGGCGGACGATATCTTGGGCACCATTGCAGAACAGATGAAAAAAGACGAAACCCTGCGCGTCATCATTGCATCGGGCGATATGGACACACTCCAACTCGTTGATGACAAACGAGTGCTCGTGTACACCCTCAAGAAAGGAATAAACGACACCGTCCTCTACGATGAACGGGGAGTTGTGGGACGCTTCGGCTTCGGTCCTTCACAGATTCCCGACTACAAGGGGCTTCGGGGTGATCCGTCCGACAATATTCCGGGGATTAAGGGAGTGGGAGAGAAGACTGCGACGGAACTCATTGTGCATTTTAAGACGGTTGAGGGAATATATCGCGCGCTCAAGAAAGACGAAGGAACGCTCCGCGCAAAGGGAATTAAAGATCGCATGGTGGAACTTCTCAAAGCAAATGAAGAAGAGGCGCTCTTTTCTAAAATGCTCGCAACCATCAGGCGCGATGCGCCCATCACGTTTACCCTGCCCGTGGAGACGTGGCGAGATGGTTTTGATGTGGAGAAGGCACTCACGCTCTTTGCGGAACTCGGCTTTCGTACGCTCGCGACGAGGGTGAAAAATCTTTTCAGTGTAAAAACCGACGTACCGACAAAAGAACAAAGTGCGATTCCGGAGGGAGAAGTGGAAAAAACAGCACTCGCGCTCTGGCTCCTCTCGTCCGAAACGACAAATCCGACGTACGACGACATTGTGCAGTATGGGCGAGCGCACAACCTTTCCGACTTTTCCCAGATTCAGGCACACATCAGAGAGGAACTCAGTAAACGCGAACTTGTGAAAGTGTATGAGGACATTGAGTTGCCACTCATGCCCGTTTTGCGCGAGATGGAGAAAACGGGAGTGCGCATAGATGTGTCGCACCTACAAGCGCTTTCCGCAAAAATACATCGTGAGATTGCAGAGCTTGAAAAACGCATCTATGCGCACGCCGGTAAGGAATTCAATGTTAATTCGCCGAAACAGCTCGGTGAAATTCTCTACGATACGCTTGCACTCAAGCCGAAGAATCAAAAGCACACCGCAACAGGGCAACGCTCTACGCGCGAATCGGAACTGGAAAAACTGAAAGACGCACACCCCATCATTGAGGAAATTTTGCGGTACCGTGAAATCCAAAAACTCGTATCTACGTACGTGGACACCATCCCCACTATGGTCGGTGCCGACGGCCGACTCCACACGACGTTTCTTCAGGCGGGAACGACTACGGGGCGTATGGCATCACAGAATCCGAACATTCAAAACATCCCCGTACGCACCGAAGAAGGTCGCGAGATACGAAAAGCATTCATTGCGGACCATGGGCGCACGCTCGTTTCCATAGACTACTCACAGGTTGAGTTACGCATCGCCGCGTTTCTCTCCGGCGACAAGAAAATGATTGAAATCTTTAAAAACGGCGAGGACGTGCATCAAGGCGTCGCCTCGCGCGTTTTCCATGTTCCATTTGCGGAGGTAACGCGCGAGATGCGACGCGAGGCGAAGGTTATTAATTTCGGTATTCTCTACGGCATGGGCGTGAATGCGCTCCGTGCGAACCTTGGTGATACGACGACGCGTGCAGAAGCGCAGGAGTTTTACAATGCGTATTTCAATACCTTCACCCGGCTCGCCGAATACCTTGAAGAGACAAAAGCATTTGCTCGCGCACACGGGTACACTAAGACGTACTTTGGACGGCGCCGCTATTTCCCCGGCATGAACTCCTCCGCACCTTTTATCCGAGCGCAAGCGGAGCGCATGGCAATCAACGCGCCCGTACAGGGAACTGCCGCTGACATCATTCGCATTGCAATGGTACGAATTCACGACTACCTTGCAAAAGAAAAGAATGGTGCACGTGCGAAAATGCTTCTGCAGGTACACGACGAGCTCGTGTTTGAAATTGAGGACGCGTACGTGAAAGAGGTCGTTTTCCGAATTAAAGAAATCATGGAGCAAGTCCTCACCAAAGAAGAAACACACGACGTGCCGATTGCCGCCGAGGTGAAAATGGGGAAGAATTGGGATGAGATGGAATACATGAATCATGCTTGATATTTATTTTGGAAAAAATACCGACGAGGTGCGACAGAAGGCACTTGCACGTGCGCACGAAACGCTCGGTAGCGATAGAGCACCGCTTCGCATCACTGCGGATACCTACGAAGACGGTATGCTCTCCGAACTCGCGCAGAGCACGCCGCTCTTCGGAGGAACGGAAGTTATCCTCCTTGATACACCGAGCGAAGACGCCACCTTTTATGATGCGTTTCTCGCACATTTGGCGGCTCTCAAGGAGTCTTCGCATCATTTCATTGTCATTGAGACCGCACGTCCGGCGGAAGACAAAAAAATCTTTTCAAAAATTGCCGATGTGTGCTGTGAATGCAAGGCCGAAGAGGAAAAACTCAATGTGTTTGCACTCAGCGACGCACTTGCCGCACGCGACAAGAGGGTGCTCTGGGTGCATCTCATCACCAATATTCGCGAAGGTGTCCCTGTGGAGGAAATCGTGGGCATTCTTTTTTGGCAACTGAAGACAATGCTTCTTGCGGGAAAGACCGCAGGTGCAGAGGAGGCAGGGCTTAAGCCGTTTGTATACCAGAAAGCGAAGCGAGCGCTCACAAAGTTCAAGGCAGGTGAGGTTGAAGAGCTTACAAAAAATTTGGTCACGCTCTACCACGATGGACATCTCGGAAAGCGCGACATAGCCACAGCGCTTGAGCAGTGGGTGCTCAAGCTTTAAAGCGTTGATGCTGACGTTCCAAGTTCTTTTGTGAGAAGCGCTCGGTAGTCATCAATGAGCTGTTGCGTTTCAGCAATGGTTTGTTCAAGAAGAATCTTATTGTTTGTGTAGAGGGCAATCGTGACATCCGAATTTTCTTCACGCCTAAGCAGAGTATCAATTTCGCCGATTGCCACCTCATAGGAAGTCACTTCTGTGGTGTACTTTGTCACCGCCTCTTCAAGAAGGTTTAGTATTTGCGCATCACCACTTTGCGCCGCGTCATTTAAAATTTGTCGGTACTGCCGCACCTCAGCGAGTGAGTATCGTGCAGAAACGCCGGTACGCTCAACGTGAACGGCGCGTTCTTTAAAAGGATCCACCGCGCTGGAAACACCTGAAGACATCGCATCAGTACTTTCCGTGAGCACTTCTTGGTATTCGTGAATGTACCGTTCAAGGTTACCAACAATTTTCTCCAAGAGAATTCGGTTGTCAATAAGAATTGCTTTTGAGGCATCTGAAAGGATTTCATTTGAAAGGCTGGTGTCTATTTCATCAATGCCACGGACATACTCTGACATCTCGCGTTTATGTTTTTCAATATAGAAACGCACTTTCGCAATGGTTTCCGTGTCGCCACTCTCAACCGCATCGTGTAGCTCTTCAATGTTCTTTTTAAAGGTTTCCTCGTATCGTTCCGGAGATAAAATGAGTACCTTTTTTTCGTGCGCACTACTGCCAAAGGATTCAAACATAGACGTTAGATTATGGAGTTAAATGTAGCACTTTTCGCCACCATGCGAAAGACATCACTTTTTGTGCCAAAACCTTCTTTGGTCCTGTCGTCACGGAACAGCAGTCTCCCAGACTGCTGTTCCTAATTCGCTTCGCTCATAAGCACTCGCGACCCCAGCTCGCTTAAACAAATCTTGTCGTCACGGAATAACAATCTCCCAGATTATTATTCCTAAACTCACTGCGTTCGTTAAGCACTCGCGACCCCAATGGCGTTGTCGTCACGGAACAGCAGTCTCCCAGACTGCTGTTCCTAATTCGCTTCGCTCATAAGCACTCGCGACCCCGCCTCGCGGTTTTGCCTTTTTGACAGCTTTCGTCTTAAAATTCATTTTGAATAGAATTTTAAGACAGACTCAGAAAATATATTCGCTACGCTCGTTATTTTCTGGCCACATCGCTGCGGCTCGGACAAGCGCCGTACGCAAAGTGGTTTGCGTACTAAACAAACCTTGTCGTCACGAGTTGCTAAGTTAAATATTAATTTCATAAATATTTATCTAAGCACTCGCGACCCCGCCTCGCGGTTTTGCTTCCTTGCGGTCGGCAAAACATCGCTGCGGCTCGGACAAGCTAAAACCCTGACGAAGGTCAGGGTTTCTTAACGCTTGTCCGCCCACCAGGGTATCTCTCGTTACACGAGCAGTACACCTTGCGGATACTTTGCTTCGCTTCACTCGCAAAGGTATCTCGCAAGGTCTTCGATCCCTTAAAAACTGTCCCCCGGACAGTTTTTTGTGCGTCCAAAATTTTCTTTAAAAATTTTGTCCGCCCACCAGGGATCGAACCTGGGACCTTCTCCTTAAAAGGGAGCTGCTCTACCGGCTGAGCTATGGGCGGAAAAGTGCGGGGCACTTTTCCGGACCTTTAGTGGAATTATTGGAGTTTACGAACAAAAATACCCTAAAGGTGTACAGCGCCTGTAAGGCGGATGTGTGGAAATATACCAAACATGTTTATATTCTAATTTGTAAAGACAAAAAAGAAAATGAAAAAGCGCATTCCTGCGCACCAAAACTATACCACAGGCACCGCAGATGTCTATTTATATCGGCAAATCAAAACCCAGCACGCCACCGCCGGTGATGAGGAGCGAAACCGAGATAAGGAGCATAAAAAAGTATGTGAGGCGAGACGGAATGAGCGGATGCGAGAAAGTGCGATGCATGATGAGAAACTTGAGCGACATGAGTATGGTGAGGAGAGCGGCGATTTGGGTAAAAAGGCCGAGCAGGTACATGACGCCAATAACCATTTCCACAATAGCGAGATACCACGCGAAGAAGAAGCCGTACGGGAAGAGGCGGAACGTGAACGTGTCACGAAGGGCGAAGCGATTACGAAGGTGACGAACACCGAGAACAAAGAGTACGAAACCGATGCCGACGCGCAGAATCATGTATGCAAACGGAGCGAGAAACTGAATGGGGAAAATGTTGAGCATACTTCAGTGTACCGTGTCCATGTAACCTTGTTAAGGAATAGCGTCTACGAAAAATGGGTGTATGATGTGCGACACACAGCCATGCACACGTACGTCATTCTCCACAACATACGAAGCGCACACAACGTCGGCTCAATTTTCAGGACTGCGGATGGGGCAGGCGTGTCCAAAATTTTCATCACCGGGTACACACCCGCTCCGCGGGATCGTTTCGGCCGAGAGAATGCGGAAATAAAAAAAACGTCGCTCGGTGCAACAGAGACAGTGCCATACGAGGTGGTTGAAGGTATTGTTTCTCTCATAGAACGACTGAAGAAGGAAAGTGTCCACGTTGTCGCCGTAGAGCAAACGACACACGCCGTTCCATATACAACGCTCGTTACGAAAGAAGACACCGCATTCATTTTTGGGAATGAGATTACGGGAGTGGAAAGTGAAGTACTTACCGACGCAACCACACACCTCCACATACCCATGAGTGGTGCAAAGGAATCCCTCAACGTTTCCGTGTGTGCGGGAATCGTTCTCTTTCACGCGCGAGATGCGAAAAGAAAATAGGAACTACCCTTCTCCAAAGAGAGCATTCATCTCCTGTTGAACCACCTTCGCATCGCTCCAAGGTGTTTTGGTATTGTGCGGGCCCATAATGTACGGGTCGGTTCCCTTTCCGGAAATAATTACCACACTCCCATCCGGCGCTTCCTCAAGTGCCGTACGAATCGCCTTTCTCCTGTCCATAATGATGGTGAGTTTTGATTCGTGTTCAATACCACGCACCATGTCGTCAATGATTTCTCGCGGGTCTTCGTCGTACGGGTCCTCGTTCGTGAAAATAATGCGATCACAGTACTTATCGGCGATTCTTCCCATTTCCGGTCGCTTCCACGTGTCTCGCCCCCCACCGGTGTTCCCAAGTACGCATACTTTCTTTTCTTTTTCAAATGCGAGGTACAGTTTCTCAAGTGAGTCTGGAGTGTGCGCGTAGTCAACAATTGCGGTCACCTTTCGTTCTGCACCCTTTGGCGACTTGAACCGCTCCACACGCCCCTTGATAGGCGGAAGGTTCGTAAGTGCGGTGTGAATCGTCTTCATTGGTACGCCGAGTGCGCGTGCGCACGTTATCGCCGCGAGTGTGTTGTATACGTTGAAGAGACCGATGAGCGGGACACGGAGCGTTGATCCCTGTATCACGAGACTAATATCCTCCTTGTTGAGCGTGTAGAGTTCAAGGTCTGAGAGTCCGTAGGGGAGAGCGTGCTCAACGCTCCGTTCAAGGAAGCGCGCGCCGTGTTCGTCGTCCTTGTTTGCAACCATGTACCGAGGGCGCTTCTGTGATTCTTCGAGCGCGCGCGCGAGTTCAAGTTTTGCGACGATGTACTTTTCGTACGAACCGTGCGATTCAATGTGTTCGGGTGAGAGGTTGGTGAACACGAGCGCATCAAGGTGGATGAACTTGTGGCGAGATTGGAGCACTCCCTGCGAGGTCATCTCCACAATCGCAACATCACATCCCGCGTTCACCGCGTCACGGAGAAATTTTTGCATGAAGAAGCGTCCCGGCATCGTCATCTTGAACATGTTGCGCTCGCTCTTCTCGCCGATTTTGAAACGGATGGTTCCGGCGACTGCGGTGCGTTTTCCATCGGCCTCAAAGATGGCATTGATGAGTTCCACGACCGTAGACTTTCCCTTCGTCCCGGTTACCCCGATGACGGTGATTTCCTTTGAGGGGAAGCGGTAATACACGGCCCCAATGAGCGCGAGGACGTAGTGGTAAAAAGGTTGCACGAGCCGAAACACCCCCGAAGGGATAAGTTGCTTTATGTAATAGAGAATATTGTCCATGGAGAATCCCTTCAGTATACCCATTTTTCACCGCGTATCAAAAAAAGATTAGGAACCGACCGCCCTGAGCGCGTACCTGATCCGTTCGTTCGTTTCGGTGATTTCAGGCGGGATGTGCTGGATCGCCTCAAGCGCGTCCCGCTGTGAGTATCCGAGGACCATGAGCGCGTCAATGACGTCACTGTCTCCATTTTTGGTTCCCGTGTACTCTCCGGAAATTCCCTCATCACCCAAGACGTCCCGAAGCCCCGAGACGATTTTTTCCGCGCTCTTCTTGCCCATGCCGGACATTTTGGAGAGGTACGTCGGGTCATCGGTTCGCACGGCGTGCGCGAGCATCGCGAGTGTCGTCTGGGAGAGTATTTGGAGGGCGGTCTTCGGACCAATTTTTGGAATCTTGATGAGCTCTTGGAACATGCGGAGCTCTTCACGCGTTCCGAATCCATACAGGTCCATGGCATTCTCGCGCACCGCGAGATAGGTGTGAAGCGTAATTCGTTCCCCCACACTGTATCCGCTCCCGTTTGTTACAGAAACGAGATACCCCATACCACCGACGTCCACCACTACCTGTGCGACCATAACCTCAACCACTTCGCCTGTGAGTTTTGCAATCATACGTACATGATAGCGCACCTCGCTCGTGGTACACAAACAGCATGAGATGGTACAATTTGCCCATGCTCAGCCAAATGACCTTTGGTCAAAAACACAAAAACAAGGATTGGGTCGGGTACGGGATCGTGGCGACAATCGTCATTCTCATCGTATACGGACTCTTGTCTCCAGCGCTCTACTACAAAGCAGGGGTCACTTTTTTTGGAGAAGTCCCCTCGCTCTACAACGTACAGATTGCAAAATACCTCTTCACGTACGCTTCGTACCCTCCCGTTGGGAAGGCGGCGCCATACGCACACCACCAACTTTCCCGAACGCTTTTCATACTGGGCGATCTTGAAGGTTCACGCAGAGAAGCAGAACGTGAACTTGATGTGTACCCGGATCACACTCAAACACGGTACGTTCTCGCGCTCGCGTACGGACACCTCGGTGACAACGAGAGAGCGATTGAGGAGTTTTCCATCTTTATTGAAAAGTACTCCACGAGTTGGGTGGGAAGAAACGATAAGGCGTGGGTGCAATTTCGTGCAGGCGACGTCCGCGGGGCACTTCAGACCATTGAACCAATCGCTAAGGACAACGAGGATAATCCGTGGGTACAAAATACGTACGGTCTCGTACTCCTGAGTCTCGGAAGGTATGAAGAGGCAAAGAAGGCGCTCTTTAATGCGCAAGAGGCCGCATACGTACTGTCACAGCACCAACCAAAGATTCCATACCCAAGCGTGGACCCCGACATCTACGAAGCCGAGTTCAGGGCGATGCAGAATTCCATTGAATCAAACATCCGCATGCTTGAGAGTAAATAAGTGAGTGTAACAAGATTGTGTCATTTAGGTTGAATTTGATTGCCAATCACCCCACCATACGCTATAGTATCGCTCACATATGGCAATCACCACAAACGCAAAGAAGGCACACCGCACGTCTCTTAAGAAGCGTGTGTACAACGTACGAAGAAAGGCAATCCTCCACGACACCGTGAAGGTGTACCGAGACCACGTCACGAAGGGAAACACCAAAGAGGCAGAAGCACTCCTCCCGCAAGTATTTAAGGCAATAGATAAAGCGACAAACCGCGGCATCATCAAATCAAACACCGCCGACCGCAAGAAGTCCCGCCTCGTCGCCTCACTCAAGAAGGGAGCGAAGTAGCAAAACAAAACCCCGTGCGAAGCACGGGGTTTTGCATAATAGTTTACGTGCGTTACTATTATGCGACGCGGGTATCGTTCAGTGGCAGGATGACAAAATGTCTCCCAGACATTTTGTTTCCCGAGTTCAAAACTTAGCGCGGGATTCGTTTAGTGGCAGGATGGATGCTTCCCAAGCATCAGACGCGAGTTCGATTCTCGCATCCCGCACTAAGTTTTGAAGCAAGCAATAGACGCTAGATTTTGGTTGCGGCTGATGAGGGCACGGTGGGGTCAAGTTGCTAACTATTTTGTTCTACTTCGTTTCCAAAATAGTAAGCACTTTCTTCTTACAGAAGCGGTACACCTTTCGCACTAGCGTGCTCAAGGTCTTGCGAAGCTCCAAGTATTCGCTTCTCACCCCGAGCTCGCCTGTTTCGGCATTAGTAATAGCCGAAACATGGTTCCACTTGGCACCACTGTACGCACGCAAAGCAGTTTGCGTGCTATACGAAAAACACGTCACATACGTGACGTGTTTTTCGTATACCGTGGTGCCCTCACCAGGAATCGAACCTGGATTACGAGTACCGCAAACTCGCGTTCTATCCATTAAACTATGAGGACGTGACCAAAAGAATACATTAAAATCCAAAAAATTCCAGTATTTTGTGCGCGAGCGGTTCCTCCAGGTGTTCCTCGGGGAGACGTGTTGAAACGAGTTGCTCAATAATCACAATGTACTCCTCCGGAATAGGAATGATAATGAGAGGCATGAAAAGTTTCTGTGACTTCAGAATGAGTTGCGGATTCATGAGATTAAACTCATCAAGGTAGTACGACTCAAGCGTTGCGTATGGGTAGAGATCGTGCTCAATGCGGACACCGTTTGCCGACACCTCAAACTCAAGCATTCGCGGCTTTCTGTTGCCGGTGATAAACATGAGCATTGCCGCGAGGAGAATGACCACGCCAAAGAGGACGTTGTTGAAAATCATGCTCGCGACCGAACCCGCAACGGCGAGGATGCCGAGAATCCAGTACCAATCACCCGTCTTTTCAATGTGGTTGTGTTCCGGTGCTTCCCAGTACACCGAACGAGCCATTTCATTCATGTGTGTATTGTAGCACGCTGTCTATGTGAATTTTGTTCTCTGTGTTGAAGTGTGAAAAACTAAAAAGCCCACATATCGTATATGGGCTTTCCAATTTTGGCGGAAGGGGCGAGATTCGAAACTTACAGTTTCAGTACCCGTTCAGGATATTTTTGTTCGCTATCACTCCCAAAATATCTCTGAACAGCTTCGAATCTCCTGCGCAGAAACTAAAAAATCCAGGGAAGAACCCTGAATTTTCTAGTTTTGCGGAAGGGGCGAGATTCGAACTCGCGGTCCGGTTTCCCAGACTCCTGTTTTCAAGACAGGTACAATCGACCACTCTGTCACCCTTCCGTGTATTCTTTTGTAGCAAGGATAGTACCAGAAAAAACGAAGACTTCCAAACGTGCTATGCTACTCCCAATGAGACTCATGGGAATTGATTATGGAACGAAACGTGTGGGCGTTGCGCTCAGTGATGATAGGGGAATGATGGCGTTTCCACATACGGTTTTTCCAAACGACGCGAAACTGTTGCAAAATATTTCTTCTCTTGCGGAGAAAGAAAAAGTCACCCAAATCATCATGGGTCACTCCTTGGGGAGAGACGGCGCGCCCAACAAGGTCCACACGCAGGTTGAAGAATTCATTCAGGACATTACCCTCAACCTCGGAATTCCTGTTGAACTTGAGCCCGAGCAGTACACCACGCAAGAGGCTATCCGTTTTCAGGGACGGAACGAGATGACGGACGCGAGTGCCGCCTCAGTTATTCTCAACAGTTACATTGTGCGTACGCAGAATAAGAAAAAATAAACATGATTACCTACGACGATTTTACAAAAGTGGAGATTCGCATCGGCGAGATACTCTCTGTTGAGATTGTGGACGGGGCCGATAAACTGCTCCGGTGTATGGTTGATGTGGGGGATGTTGATGCGGAAGGGAACCGCGTTCCACGACAAATTCTCTCGGGAATACGAGAGTACTTTGATGATCCGCAGGTCCTCGTGGGGAAGAAGTTTCCGTACGTGGTGAATCTCGCACCGCGCACTATAAGAGGGTTTGAGAGTCAGGGAATGATACTCGCGGCAAGTCACGAGGGGGTACTCGCGCTCCTTGAACCGACAAACGATGTGCCGTCGGGTACGAAAATAAAATAGGTATGGAAAAAGTGGAAACAGACAATGGTGTGGTGAAAAAACCGAAAGCAACGTACGGTGACTGGTTCCTCGGTCTCATTTCGTTTGCGGAGTCATCGTTCCTTCCTGTGCTCATTGACCCGTTTCTTCTCGCAATGACGCTTGCGAAGCCTCACCACTGGGTGCGGTACATATTCATTGCGGGCACCGCATCGGTTCTCGGGGGTATATTCGGGTACCTCATCGGTGCGGTTTTCTTTGACCTTATTGGCACAAAGATTATCACTCTCTACCACCTTGAGAATCTTTTTGCGAAGGCGAGCGAAGCGATGAACGAGGGGGCGTTTTGGTTCACCCTCCTCGGGGCGTTTACCCCAATTCCGTATAAACTCACCGCAATCGCCGGCGGCATGCTCCACATACACATTGCGAGTTTTATCCTCGCGTCCATCATAGGGAGATTCGGGCGCTTCATCCTTATCGGATACATTTGTCACAAGTTTGGCGAGTACGCTCTCGCGCGCTTGAATAAGCGATTCGCTCTCGTCACGTTTGCAGTTTGCGCTGGCGTGGCGCTATACGCCGTCATGCTCTACCTCAAGTCATAGTTTTGTGTGGAATTGAAGGGCGAGAATCCCGCGTATACGTGTATAATATAAGTACATCGTATGTCGGTTCTTTCTCTCGTACAACGCGTTTTTCCGCCACCGAGCCTCATGTCGTTTCCCTGTGTCGGGGTTGATATTTCTGACACTTCTCTCAAGTATGTCCAATTTGTTCGTGAGCACACATACAGTACAGACCTCACACTCAAGGTGTGGGGCGACATAGAGATTCCTGTCGGAGTCGTTGAACGCGGTAACGTACACGATGTAGAGAAACTCATTGCGACACTCAAGGAAATGAAAAAGCATACAAATGCCACCTACGTTAATGTATCGCTTCCGGAGGAGCGCGCGTACCTTTTTGAAACGACACTTCCCATCCAGACACCCGAGAAGGATATTCGGGGACTCCTCGAGTTCCGTCTTGAGGAGAATGTTCCTCTCTCGCCTCGTGACGCGTACTTTGACTACGCGATTGTGGGAAGAGACGAGGAAAATCGCACGTTGCGCATTGCGGTTTCGGTGTACGCGCAGTCAACCATCAATACGTACTATGAGGCGTGCACCAAAGCCGGGCTCATCCCCCTCGCGTTTGAGATTGAGGCGCAAGCAATTGCACGGGCGACGGTCCCCGAGGAACTGAGCGGAACGTACATGATCGTTGATTTTGGGAAGACGCGAATGGGTATCGGTATCGTGCATCACGGGGTACTCATGTACACGTCAACAATAGACGTCGCGGGGAATCAGATGAGTCAAGACATGCGGGCAATTCTGGGCGATGTCGCAGAATCTGAACTGACAAAAATCAAAAATACTCGCGGTCTGATTCGGTCAAAGGAGAATGAGCGTATTGCCGCAGTACTCATGAAGCATGCGGACATCATCATAGACGAGCTCAGCATCCGCATGCACTATTGGAACACTCGCGATATTGATCGGGAGGCGCGCGAGATACAAAAGGTGATTATCTGTGGCGGGAGCGCGAACCTTCTCGGTCTTCCCGAGTATCTCACCGAAAAACTCGGCGTGAAGGCAGAATGTGCGCAGGTGTGGGTGAACGCTCTCTCACTTGAAACGAATATCCCCGACATCACACGGAGGTACTCGTACGGGTACGCGACGGCAATCGGTCTTGCACTCAGAAATTTTTCTCACCTATGATTAATCTCATTCCATCAGAAGGACACAGAGTGGTTAAGCGGGAGTACATGTACCGCGCAGGAGCGACACTCTCGTTTCTCTTCGGATGTGTCGCCGTCATTCTTGGTGTCGCACACGTGCCGACGTATGTGCTCGTCGGTGCACAAATTCACTCTATGGCACTTGTGTCGGAAAAAGAGCGCATAGAAGAGCAAATGTTGGCGACCGCAACACATGAGATAAGCGATATAACGAAAATTCTCACGCAACTAAAAAAACAGCAAGAAACAATATCACCGAGTCACGCTATTGCAACTCTTGAAGAACGTGCACCGCAGGGTATTTCATTTAAGACGTTTCTTATACAAGAGGTCAAGGGGCGAATTGATACCATCCAAGTACAGGGTACCGCGACAACGCGTGAGACACTCGTATCTTTTAAGCGGGCGGTGGAGAATACCGATCTTTTTGAAGCTGCGAATATTCCCATTGCAGACCTCGCGCGTGATGTGAATCTCCCGTTCACCCTTACCGTCACCGTGGCACCATAAGTCATTCATATGTTTTCACACCATTCAAAAATTGTTGCTGCTATCGGAGGACTCTTTCTCTGCGGCACCATCATTGCAACAGCGTTCTTTGTTCGTGAAGTGGAGAAACGAAAAGTCGTACTTCACACAAAGAGCACTGAGCAGGCGGAGATTGAGTTCCACAAAAAGTCGCTCGCAACTCTCACGACCGCTCTTGAGAATACGAAGGCGGAGAGAGAATTTGTCGCTTCAAGAATCCTTGAAGAAGCGGACGTTATTACGTTCCTCACTCTCGTTGAGGATATCGCACGAGAACAACGAGTCACGCTCGTGACAAACTCGCTCACGGTACAGCCAATAGACGAAACGTTTGAAACGCTCGTCGTGAATGTGAGTATTGAGGGCGAACATGATGCTGTTCTTCACACATTTAAAATTCTTGAGCATCTTCCATATCAGGGTGTGTTGAGTTCCGTTCGGCTGGAAAAGGGTGCGACAGAAAGTGGGCTGTTGTGGAAGGGGGCGTGCGAGGTACGCGTAACAAAATTTAAAAAGGTATGAAGTTTGCTTTTCTTGGTTTAAAAAAGAAAAAAGGAATGACGCAGTATCGTGCACGGGAGTTTGTAAACCCAGTACGTGATTGGTTGATTGGCTTAACGTGTGCGTTTGTCATACTTGTGTGTGGCATTGCGTACATTGCGTACGATTTTCACACGCAGATCATTGAACGCGAAGAAGGCGTTACTGTTTCAGAAACACCACTTCAGTACGACGAACGTGCGGTTCGGGAACAGGGTAGCAGGTTTAAGGAGAGGGAAATAATCTTTAACCGTTTGCGAAGTGAACGTAAGGAGGTCGTGTATATTGAAAAGCCCGTCGTGCCCGAAGAACCACAAAGTAGCGATGAGGTTGTTGTGGAAAGAATTGAGATGCAGTAGGTCTTGCGGGGAGCCAGTCTCCTCTGTACACTACGTTCGTTCTAAACAGATAAGTTATGCCTCGATAGTTAAATGGATATAACTGCGGACTTCTAAGCCGTTATTCCAGGTTCGATTCCTGGTCGAGGCACACAATCACAAAAATACCGGCTCCATGCCGGTTTTTCTGTGATTGGGTCCAGGAATCGAAGACCTTGCCAGCTATTTTGTGACGTAAGGAAACAAAATAGCGACAAGGTGTACTGAACATGTAATGTTCGATTCCTGGTCGAGGCACAAAAACAAAAAACCGCCGATGCGATTTTTTGTATGTGTGGGCGGTGGAGGTCTCGGTGTCAAAAAGTAATTCACTACGTTCATAACTTTTTTCTACCCGAGAATTTGTATTTTTTCATTTCGTATAGAAAAAATATACAAATTCTTTTCGAGCCCTCACGCACAGCACGCAGGTGCTGTGCTTAGCGCCCAGTCAAAAACCCACAGAGCGGGTTTTCTTTGTGGGCGCTAAGGGACTCGAACCCCTGACCTTCTCGGTGTAAACGAGTTGCTCTACCAACTGAGCTAAGCGCCCTTAAAACGGTACGCACCATAGTACCGTTTTTTGAAATTATTTCAATACAGGTATACTTCAGGTATGTTTTTAGAAATTCATGCTGTCGTAAAGGGGAAGGTGCAGCGGGTTGGATACCGAGATTACATTGAGCGGTACGCACGTGAACACGGCCTCTTCGGGTGGGTACGAAATAGTGAGGATGGTTCGGTTGAGGTTGTTTTGCAGGGCACCACCGATGAACTCAAGGGGAGTATTGAGGCACTGAACACAGGTTCACCGCTCGCGAAGATTGAATCACTCGCGATTGATTGGCGGACACCGGAGAAACATTTTGATGAATTTAGAGTTATAAGCCAGTAGCGTATGGAACGAAACAATGTGCCACAGTGCGTAGGGTTCATCATGGATGGCAATCGTCGGTGGGCGACTGCGCAAGGAAAGTCTCTTCTTGATGGTCACCGGGCGGGGTATTCCACTTTTAAAAACATTGTTGAGGCAGTGTACGATGCGCATATTCCACACATGGTATGCTACGCATTCTCAACGGAAAATTGGAAGCGTACGGAAGAGGAAGTCGGGTATCTCATGTCACTTCTTGAACAGGCACTTGCTGAACTTCCCAATCTCTTGCAAAAGAAAGGTAAAATAAATTTGCGTGTAATAGGGGAATTGGGTGCACTCTCACAAAAACTGCGCGAGGCGGTTACGGATGCGGAATCAAAAAATTATGATGACCCCGACCTCACCGTCTGGGTTGCGCTCTCGTACGGTGGGAGACGAGAAATCGTAGATGCGGTAAATAGGGCAGTTTCTGCGGGGACCTTGGTGAGCGAAGAATCTTTTGGTGGAATGTTGTGGACTCACGGCATGCCGGACCCCGACCTCATCATTCGCACGAGTGGCGAAATGCGCACATCAAATTTTCTCCTCTGGCAATCGGCGTACAGTGAACTCTTTTTTACAAAAACACTCTGGCCCGATTTTGGAGAATCTCAATTTCAGAGTATCCTACATGAATATGCAACACGCGAGCGAAGAAAAGGTCGGTGACATTACGATTCTCTACGAGGATGAGGACGTTCTCGTCATTGATAAACCGTCGGGAATTATGGTGCATGGTGATGGCCGAAGTACCGAGCCGACGGTCGTTGATTGGTTTCTTGCCCACGCGCCTACGGCGCGTGGGGTCGGTGAACCGGGGCTGGCTCAAGATGGGACCCCCCTTGAACGCTCGGGGGTCGTTCACCGCCTTGATAGAGAAACGTCCGGAGTGCTCATCCTCGCAAAAACACCGAGTGGATTCACACACCTCAAAGAGCAGTTTCACGAGCGTCTCGTTCGGAAGGAGTACCGCGCGTTCATCTACGGAACACTGAAAGAAAAATGGGGAACAATCAAACGCCCCATCGGGAGGAGTCCGCGAGATTTTCGCTTGCGTTCTGCAGAACGAGGTGCGCGTGGGATGCTCCGCAGTGCAACAACGAACTGGGAACTTTTAGGGCAATCAAGCACACATGCGTACGTACGAGTCCTCCCGAAAACGGGACGTACGCACCAGATTCGCGTCCACCTCCGCTCAATAGGAAAGCCGATTGTGGGAGACACACTCTACGCACCGAAGGAGACCGAACAAAACGACAACCTCGGCTTTTCACGACTCGCTCTCCACGCGTACAGCCTCACACTTGTGCTCCCCAGAGGGGAAGAAAGAACGTACGTTGCCGAACTTCCGCCCGATTTCTCGCGCGCGCTCGCGTCTATTGCGACGCAATGATTCATGTGTTAGAGTACAGCACGTTTATATTTTAGGCAGTAATTGCAGTTAGTCATTCGTATCATGAATACCGTAGCAGGAATCACCATTTCTTCCGTCAACATGGAAGACCGAAAGAATCTCGGCATCAAGGCGGGGGACACCGTTCGCGTGCACCAGAAGATTGAGGATAAGGGCAAAACACGCATTCAGGTGTTTGAGGGAATTGTGCTCGCGCGCAAGCATGGTGGCGAGGCAGGTGCCACGTTTACGGTACGAAAGGTTGTGGACGGCATCGGGGTTGAAAAGATTTTCCCACTCCATTCACCGCTCATTGATAAGATTGAGATTGTGAGACGAAGCACCGTCCGACGCGCGAAACTCTACTACATCCGCGAGAAGGTTGCTCGTGAAATCAAGCGACAGATGCGTCGTATGCGCCTCATGAGTCTTTCTTCCGAATCAGAAATTGAAATGAAGGCGGAGCGGGAACGTATCGCCGCAGAAGAAGCGGCCGCAAAGGCAGCGGAGGAGGCGCGACTCGCTGAAGAAGCAAAGGTAAAAGCAGAGGCAGAAGCCGCAGCAAAGGTAGCGGAAGAAGCGAAAGCATCAGAAGAGACAAACACCGCAACAGAAGTTGAGCCGGAAACACCAGTTACCGAAGCGACAGAGCCGGCAACTGAAGCAACGACAGAAGAAGCGAAATAATACGTACCAACAAAAACCGCGCGGCCAAAGGCCGCGCGGTTTTTGTTGAAAATAAAGATAATATTAGTTATACTGCGTTCTCAGGATTTTTCCTGAAAGATGCTCAGGTGGCGAAATTGGTAGACGCACTACCTTGAGGTGGTAGCGCCTTCACGGGCATGGAGGTTCAAATCCTCTCCTGAGCACCATACAAAAAGACCGGCTTTCTGCCGGTCTTTTTGTATGGGCAGAGGATTTGGGAAGATTGTTCCATGTTTCTCTTTTATTGTGTACAGTATATGAAGTATTCGTTCTCTCGGGAGGTTCACATGATACAGGGAGTAGTCGTGTGCTTTACCGTTATTACGGTGTACTTGGCGTTTGAATTTCGTAACGTTTGCAGAGCATACAATGCACTCGCGGCAATACGGGCTGAGTGCAACGCATCGGCCTGTTTCATTGAGTGGTTTTACCGGAACCCCGGAGTGTACATAGGGCTCTCCCTGGAAGGGAGGCGCCTCGTGTGCGCATGGGTGCGAGCGATTGATTGGTGCAGTCAAACACACCCACATTTTGATTTTGCCGAAAAACGCGCAATGGTTTTAAGCTTACTCAATGATCTTCCACCAAAGTCACCAAACGAATGTCCATCAAACGAGTGCTCCCGCACTCGTTTTTCTTGTATACTTACGTCCATGCATACACACACCGTCCGCAGTCGCGCGGTTATCATTCACGATGGGAAACTTCTCGCCGTCCATCACCCGGAGCGAGATTTTTACGCACTTCCGGGGGGACATCTTGATGTTGGAGAAAATCCGAAAGAGTGTATAGAACGGGAACTCGTAGAAGAGCTTGGCGTGAAACCGGTGGTAGGCAGACTCTTATACGTGTACACATTTGTAAATACCGGCGGAGTACAGTCAGTTGAATTTTTCTTTGAGATTGCAAACGGTGCTGATTACCTTACGCACGATGAAAGAGAGAAGACTCACGCGCACGAAATAGACGAAGTGCGATGGATTTTACCGGACGACGACATTCAGCTTCTGCCATCCGAATTTCACAACGAGTTCAAGGAGGGGAGTGTCTTTCAAGACAGCACGCGCTTTTTGAAAGGGGAACACCTCGACAAGTGACAAGAAAACCGCTATAACTATGCGCACATGGCGGCTATAGTTTAGTGGTAAAACTCAAGTTTGTGGCACTTGTGTCTCGGGTTCGATTCCCGGTAGCCGCCCAGACATGTGAAGGCCCCGTAAGGGGCTTTTCACATGTCTGGGCGGCTAAGCGAGCGGAGCTCGCGTCCGGAATCGAACGGTTCGCGATGTAAGTCGCTCTCATAATGCGACGAACCAGCGAACCGCGGGCAGGTAACTCTTGTGAACGTAGTGAACTAGAGTTGGACGCCGATTCCTTACAGGAACTGTTCAGGTTGTATGACAGTTCTCGTGTCCTCAAACTGTCGACAACCTCTTGCAAAAGTGCCCCGCACTTTCTCACCCGGTAGCCGCCCTAAAGAAAAAAAGAACCAAAATATCCCCTAAACAGGGGACATTTTGGTTCTAGCCAAACGATACCCTAGTGAGAATTAATTTTTGGTATACTTCTATCACCATTATGAAAACATCATTCCATAGGATGGTCACACAAGACGGTCTAGAGCTAGTTGGTCTTTTGTATGAACCAGAGCAGACAACTGGCAAAATCCTTGTGCACGTTCACGGAATGGCGGGTAATTTTTATGAAAACAAATTCCTAGATGCTATTGCCGAAACTCTAACAAGCAATAATATTGCATTCCTCGCTTTCAATAATCGTGGTTGCGAACTGATGAAGGACCTAACGAAAATTATGGACGGAAAGCGGACGATTGTGAGAATTGGAAACGCATATGAGAAATTTGAAGACAGTCTGATTGATATACGAACAGCGATTGATTTTGTCTCGTCAAGAGGTTTCTCAAACATTCATCTCTCGGGACACAGTCTCGGTGCTCCGAAGGTTGCATATTATTCCGCAGAGGCAAATGACGAAAGACTTTCCTCGGTCATTTTCCTTTCACCCTCCGATATGGTCGGTCTCATAAAGTTGGATAAAAATTATGAGGTAGATATGAACACCGCACAACAAATGGTTGCCGAAGGGAGGGGCGATGAACTTCTGCCGAACCCTGCATTATGGGATGAAAGTCCGCTTTCGGCGAAGTCGTACATTAGTCTTGGCGGAGAACATTCGCCTGTCGCAATATTCAACTTTCATAACCCCAGTGATACACTCCCACTCCTCGCAAAGATAACCATTCCAACATATGCAATTATGGGAAGGAAAGATGATGCCCTCGTAGTTTCAATTGAGGAGACAATGAATAGGATAAAGGGGGCTTTACTCAACTCACCCAAGGTTGAGACGAATATTCTCGGTGATGCTGACCACGGGTATAACGGTTTTGAGCAAAATTTGGCAGACGCGTTAGCTTCTTGGATTAAATAAATAGTTAAGGTAAGTATGAAAATATTTTTGGTAAGGCACGGGGAGACGACGGGTGATGTGGAAGACAGATACGGCGGGAGCTACGATGACAACCTTACTGACTTGGGAAAGGAACAGCTCACCGTAACGGCTGATAATTTAGTTGGCAAAGGCATTGAAATTATTTTCGTCAGCCCTTTAATTAGAGCGAGGGAAAGTGCCGAAATCATAAGCTCAAAAATAGAGTGTCCTGTTGAGATTGTGAATGGACTTGAAGAAAGGAGTTACGGAGTACTCTCTGGTCTTACGAAGGCAGAAGCTTTGGAGAAATATCCTGAAGTGGTTGAGGCACACAAGGACCCTTTGAATACTGACCCTGAAGGGGAAAGTTTTGCTGATTTTAGAAACAGAGTTTTAGATACGTTTGGAAAAATAACACAGAAGGAATACAACACGATAGCGGTCGTATCTCACGGTGGACCAATTAAACAGATACTCGCACATTTAGGAAAAAGTATTCCTGACAAAATTGGTGATGGAGGGATTATTGAGGTTAATGTGTAGTGAACCAGAGTGTGGGGTAATTTGATATACTTTTTGAATGGAAACGAACATACTTGCAGATACATATAACAAAATTGCCAGCGATTACTCAAAGGACCACGAGAACGATAGCTGGGACAATGACTTCGTGGACTTTTTTAGTGAAGCACTTTTCCAAAATGCAAAAGTTTTAGATTTAGGTTGCGGTCCTGGCGTTGAAACAAAGAAACTCACGCTCCGAGGTTTTGATGTACAGGGGTTTGATTTATCAGAAGGCCTCTTAAAGATTGCTCGTGAGAAATTACCATCAGCAACTTTTCTGCAAGGAGATATGCTTTCCGTCTTGCCTTATGCCGACGAGTATTTTGATGGAGTGTTTGCAAAAGCGTCGCTACTCCATATTCCAAAAGAAAAAATCAATTTTGTTTTTGGTGAAATTTGTCGCATACTCAAACCAAGCGGGATACTCCACATTGCTCTTAAAGAGGGTGACGACGAAAAAGTAGTTGTGGAAAATGATTACGGGTATGAGTATCAGAGGTTCTTCTCATACTGGCAACCAGAAAAGTTGCAAGAAATTTTTCAGCAATATAATTTGAAAGTCATCAAACAAGATGCTTGGACCAACCCAGGAAAGAAAACGGTCTGGCTCAAGTATCTACTCAAGAAATAGTGCACTCAGGGGTGGAGAAGAACGTCGGAATATAAATACTCGCATCCCCCAACCTCTCAAACACAGTTCTAACGTCCTCTACGACGTCGCCCAGAATATAAAAAACTCCTTCGGGAGTTTTTTATATTCTGGGCGGCTACCGGGCGTAGGGTTTTCTGTGAGGTGACAACGAAACAGAAAAGCCGTAACGCGAATCGAAGCTGTTCAGAGATAGTTTTGGAGTCGTCAGACGAACAAAAATATCCTGAACGGATACTGGTCATGTAATGACCGATATTCCCGGTAGCCGCCCAAATAAAAAAGCCGGAGCGAATGCTCCGGCTTTGACTGTTGACCTGATGTGGCTACTCTACGATGCCCCAGTACATTCTCGTTACCGCGAGCATTTTTCCGAACTCGTGGTGATGCGAGATGTGCTGTGGATTCCCCTCGTTGCCATTCCCAAGGCCTCCTTGTTCTTGGGTTTTGTTCAGGTCTATTTCTTGTGTATTTTCCATCTAACGTACCTCAGGTTGTTGTTTGAACAGATGCCTGCAAAACCACACAGGCAGTGTGACAAAAACGTTCGTTCCGAGCACACTGCCTGTGTTGTTTCACTGAAATTCGTACGATGGAAAGGCATATGTATACTATGACCCCGTTTTAAAGTCAACAAATGAGACAGAAATATACATTCACGTATAATGGAGGAATGAGTTCAACAGATATCATTGGCACTGCCATTCTCATTTTTGTGATAGGTGCGGGATTTGGGTACTATATCGCCCGTCTTCTTTGGGGTCTATAAATCGTGGAATTCTTCCGAAGAATTACCGTATTCAGGCAAGTTCTCGTGTGTGTATGAAATAAGTCCGCCGATGAGTACGAATCCCGCGAGCGTTGCAACGAGTGTCGCGGCGAAGTGCTCTTTGTGTGATTCGCGAAGTTCGGGAATGAGATCAGCGGATGCAATATAAAGAAGGTTACCGGCTGCTATACCGGTGAGGACGAAGACGTATCCCTCAGTGGTTTGTGCAAAAAAATAGGTGAAAAGCGCACCGACAAAAACGCTTGTCGCCGATATGAAATTGAGCACACGCGCTTTCTGGCGTGAGTATCCCGAACGGAGGAGCACGCCAAACTCTGCAATTTCTTGAGGAATTTCATGGAGTGCTATGCCCACCGTTGTCACAACACCCGCAAGTGGATTTACCATGAATGCAGATGCGATGACGACGCCGTCGGCCACGTTGTGGATTGCATCACCAATGAGAAGCATCTTGCCACCGGTTCCCACGCACGAGTCTTCATCATGTGCATGGTGGTGATGGAATGTGTGGAGCATGTGCGAGAGTATGTAAAATCCGAAAAAGCCGCACGCAATGGCAACAGGGCCCCACACGTGAGAAGCTTCGTACGTCTCTGGGAGAAGTTCAAAAAAAACGACACCGAGAAAGACGCCGACCGCAACGGGGAGGACGAAGGTGTGCGTTTTGTTTGCGGTGTCTTTTGTGTTAAAGAAAAAACTTCCAACGAGGGAAAGTAGTGCAATGCTGAGTGTTGCTATGAAAATGTATGTGAGCATATTTAGAAAAGTGTATACTGTTATGTATGAAAATACTAGAAGAATTTAAAGCGTTCGCGATTCGGGGCAACGTTGTTGATCTTGCGGTTGCGGTCATTATCGGTACCGCATTCGGCAAAATCGTCTCATCGCTCGTTGATACGATGTTCATGCCCATCATCGGCATCTTTCTCGGTGGTCTTGATTTTACTAGCCTCTCCGTATCGGTTGGCACGATATCACTTCAGTACGGAAAATTCATTCAGGCGGTGATTGATTTCACCATCATTGCTTTCGTTATCTTCCTCACACTGCGTGCACTCAATCGTTTCCAAAAGTCGCAGAAGCAAGAAGCACCTTCGCCAAGCGAAGAAATTCTCCTCCTTAGGGAAATCAGAGACAGTCTCAAAAAATAGTGGCTGATGAACAAAACCCCGCGCCTTCGGCACGGGGTTTTGTTCATTCGGAAACAATAAAAATCCTGTTTCAAGTCTTGCCCCACGAAGATAAATATTGCTATCCACAGCACCTTTTGTGTGGGTTTTGTACACCCTGTCACAAAAACCCATATTTTGCTTAAGAGCATCGGCTCGTCTCATAGAATAGGCGAAATTTTGAGTTTTGCACGACATGCTATTATGCGTATAACACACGCCTTTGCTCTTCGTGTGTCGGAAAGGGCACATTAGAAATTTCAGAAACCACAAGACAGGTGGCGTGCTTAAGAGCCCTCAAAAAAATGTACGAACGGATTATTTATACATAACGATACAGCGCTATGATCACCACAATTATCAAACGAAACGGAATGTCGGCCCCCTTTGATCCGACGAAGATTGTCATCGTCATGAAGAAGGCGTTTGCCGCCGAACAGGTGTCTGTTGATGATGTGACACTGGAACAGATGACTGAGCGGGTTGTAGCGAACCTCGGTACTCTCTGCGAGGGGAAAGAACATTGTCCGACCGTCGAGCAGGTGCAAGACCTCGTGGAGAACGCGCTCATGGAGCAGGGGTACTTCGGTGTTGCGAAGGCGTATATTTTGTATCGCTTCAAGCAGAGCGAAGAACGAAAGCAGGAGGTGGTCAAAGAAATTGAAGAGCAGCGCCTCACGGTGGAACGATCTGACGGGAGCAAGGAACAATTCTCTCGCGAAAAAATGCGCGCGTACCTTTCTGAGTTTACCGCAGGGCATGAAAATGAAATCCGCACCGAAGACATCGTCGCGCAGGTGGAGCGAGAGGTGTACGACGGCATTAAGACAGCAGAACTATCCAAACTCGTGACACTCGTGTTGCGCTCACGCATTGAGGAAGACCCCGCGTACTCGGTTGTCGCCGCACGCCAACTCGCACGACGCATCGCCGATGAGGCGGTGGGGAACCTGAGTTCGGTTTCGCGTGAGGAACGGGTAAAGGTATACCGAGACGCGTTTGTCCGTAACATGCGCCGAGGCGTTGAGGCGAAGAAGTACGACGCCACGATGCTCTCCTTCAATCTTGAAAAACTCGCCGAACACATTGACCCCTCTCGCGACGACCTCTTTAAATACATTGGCATTGAAACACTCAATGACCGATACTTCATTCGCGTTGAGGGGAAACTCATAGAGACACCACAGATGATGTGGATGCGTATCGCCATGGGACTCGCGCTCAATGAACAGGAAAAAGAGACGCGCGCGGTTGAGTTTTACAACATCATGTCGCTCATGCGCTTCGTCCCGTCTACACCGACACTCTTCCACGCCGGGACACCACACCCGCAACTTTCCTCGTGTTACCTCAATGTTGTTGAGGACGACCTAAAGCATATTTTCAAGGTGTACGGCGACAACGCGATGCTCTCAAAGTGGGCGGGCGGCATCGGAACCGCGTGGAGCAAACTTCGCGGTATGGGTGCCGAAATCAAGGCGGCGGGCATCACCTCACAGGGGGTCATTCCGTTTCTTAAGATTGCAAACGACGTCACGGTCGCCATCAACCGCTCTGGTCGCCGCCGCGGTGCATCGTGCGTGTACATGGAAAATTGGCACGTTGATTTTGAGGATTTTCTTGAACTTCGCAAAAACACCGGAGATGAGCGACGTCGTACACACGACATGAACACTGCGGCGTGGGTTTCCGACCTCTTCATGAAGCGCGTGCGCGATGACGCCGAGTGGACACTCTTTTCACCCGATGAGGCAGTGGACCTCACCGAAACGTACGGAAAGAAGTTTGAGGAACTGTACGTGAAGTATGAGGAAATGGCACGTCGTGGGGAAATGAAAATTTGGAAGCGAATGAAAGCGCGCGACCTTTGGAAAAAAATGCTCTCCATGCTCTTTGAAACTGGTCACCCATGGATTACATTCAAAGACCCTTCAAACATTCGTTCACCGCAAGATCACGTTGGCGTCATTCATAGCTCCAACCTCTGTACGGAAATTACGCTCAACACCTCCGCGGAGGAAACTGCCGTATGTAACTTGGGCTCCATCAACTATCCGAAGCATATCGTGAACGGGTCCTTTGATCGTGAAATGGTTCGCGAGACGACAACGACAGCGATGCGCATGCTTGACAACGTCATTGATCTCAACTTTTATCCAACGGTTGAGGCACGGAACTCAAACATGAAGCACCGTCCCGTGGGCTTAGGTATTATGGGTTTCCAAGATGCGCTCTACATGCTCAATATTCCATTTGCGTCGGAAGAGTGTGCAGAATTCTCTGATACCTCAATGGAGATTATCGCGTACTACACCATCCTCGCGTCAACCGATCTCGCACGCGAACGCGGTGCGTACCAAAGCTTCAGAGGCTCAAAGTGGGACAGAGGAATCTTCCCTGTGGATACCATTGCACTCGTGGAAGAGGAGCGTGGTATCCCCACGGGCATTGACCGCACCGAGCGACTTGACTGGAGTGTTGTACGCGATGCGGTGAAGCAGTACGGTATGCGAAATTCAAATACCATGGCGATTGCGCCGACGGCAACCATTGCAAACATTGCCGGTTCCATTCCGGGGAACGAGCCGATTTACAAAAACATCTACGTGAAATCAAATATTTCCGGAGACTTCATTATCGTGAACCCGTACCTCGTGGAAGATCTCAAAAAAATCGGCTTGTGGAATACTGAAATGCTCTCGGCAATCAAGTACAACGATGGAAGTCTGAGAGACATCCCGAGTGTTCCCGTTGAACTCAAACAGAAGTACAAGGAGACGTTTGAGATTGACATGCGCTGGATTATGAAGGCGGGCGCAACACGAGGAAAGTGGATTGACCAGTCACAGTCGCTCAACATTTTCTTCAGCGGCACCTCAGGAAAAGAAATTTCTGATCTCTACATGTACGCGTGGGAGATTGGTCTCAAGACGACATACTACCTTCGCTCACTCGCGGCAACGCAAGTGGAGAAGTCAACGGTAGGGACAGCCGGGACGCACCTTCGTAAGGATGCGGAGAGCAACACCGGAGAAACCACAATGATTGCACAAGCGGCTGTCGCAGAGACGGTTGCGATACCCGCGACCCAGATTGTAAATGAGGTAACCCCTTCACCATTCACCACGGAGGTGCGAGGCGAGGAAGTGGCAGTCTATGAGAAGCCACAGATTCGCCTTCACAAAGCAGAGGAAGCGGTTTGTGAATCGTGCCAGTGATGAATCCTGAAACTGGAATATTGAATAAAATGTAGAATAAAGTAGTAGACTGTACGTTATAAATTTAAGAAAGAGTGAATTTTGGATTTCGGCGCTCGCCACGTAGCATTAGGAATAGCACGTGGCGACGGCTAAGATTCTCTAATTCGCTTTGCTCATAACAGAATCTAAGCATGCCAATCAAAAAAAATGCACCACCCGTAGACATCAACAAACGCCGCGTCATCAACGGAGCAGATGCAGACGTCATCCAACTCTCACCAATGAAACATAAGTGGGCGTGGGATTACTACAACGCGGCGAACGCAAATCACTGGCTCCCGACGGAAATCAGTATGCAGCTTGACATTGAGCAGTGGAAATCTCCAACGATTCTCACACCGGATGAGCGACATGCGTTTGAGACGATACTCGGGTTCTTCACAACCGCCGACTCACTCGCCGCAAACAATGTTGTGCTCGCAAACTACAAGCACATCACGAGTCCGGAAATACGCATGTACATGTTGCGCCAAGGATACGAGGAGGCGATTCACACGCATGCGTATCAGTACATCGTGGAATCACTCGGCATGGATGAATCAAAGATATTCAACATGTATCGCGAGCGAGAGGCAATCTTCAATAAGGCGAGTTTCTTTCTCACATTTTCTGAGAGCATCTTTGATCCGACATTCAAAACAGGGACATTTGAGAATGACCAAAAGTATCTCGCGAACCTTTGCGTTTTTGCGCTCATCGTTGAGGGTATCTTTTTCTACTCATCCTTCGCGGTTATGTTTGGCTTCCAGCGTCAGCACAAGCTCACCGGAAGTGCCGAGCAAATTCAGTACATCATGCGCGACGAGTCCATGCACCTCAACTTTGGGTGCCAACTCATCAACACGATTCGGGAGGAGCAACCGGAACTCTGGACGAAGGAATTCCAAGATAAGATTATCGGCTACATCAGGGAGGCGGCACGTTTGGAGTACACGTATGCGCAAGAAGTGTTTCCGGCCGGCATTTTCGGCATGAATGCCGCAGGATTCAAGCAGTACATTGAGCATATCGCAGACCGACGCCTTGAACGTGTGGGACTTCCGGTGCAATTTGGTGTTGCAAATCCATTCCCATGGATGAGCGAGGCGATTGATCTCCCAAAGGAGAAGAATTTCTTTGAGACACGTGTGACGGAGTATAAGACCGGTGGCGCCCTCAACTGGTGACCAGAAAATAAGGGGCAAAGCCCCTATATTTTCTGAGTCCGTCACAAAATTTTATTCCTAATAAATTTTGTGACGAGGGAACTCACAAATTTGTTTTAACCATGCCCAGCACAGGAACTCGTAGATATTTTTGAGAACAGAGCGAAAAAAATATCACGAGTTGTCGTATAAGAAAATAAACGACGCTATTCCTAATGAATTTTGTGACGAACAAACTACGAAACCTCGAAATGCACAGAGTTTTGCGCGTTTGGTTTATTGTGGATTTTAACTAATCAACAATTTTTACCCCGCGCGCCCAAAGGGCGCGCGGGGTTTGTTATGCACGTATAAGCAAGTGGGGGAAAAGAAACCTCTGATATACTTTACTGAAGGCACATTATTTGTGATACGTAACATTATATCTATGAAATGGACGATTTCGATGCGCGCATTCGCGTTCTTTGTGGTTGCGATTTTTTTTCTCCTGCCGATTGTCTCTTTTGCTCAGCAGGGAGAAGTACCAGAAATTCCTAATGAGGAGCTGACGAACGAAACTCCCGACGACACCGACGAAATCTCCACCGAGGAACAGGCAGACGTCACGTTCTGTGACGAGTCATACGCCGACCGCCTCTCCATCGCATTTTCTGAAACGCAGGATACCGCGCACATCGGCGACACCGTCACGACGGGGGGAACGCTCATCAACAAGAATCCGTACCCCATCGTGAACGCCACCATCCACGCGAAGGTGCTGAAGGTCATTGACGGTACCGACGACATCCCCGTCCCGCAGTACGCACTCGTGAACACGCAGGTCGTTGAGGAGGGTGTGAGCCTCAATGCAGACGGCACGCACGAGTTCACGCACGCGTGGACCGTCCCCACACTCCCCACGGGCGCGTACCGCATCACTTTCTTCGTCACGACTGAAGACGGGCAGGACATATCCGGCATTCTCTCGTCCCACTACCTCGGCACGGGGTACGTGGACGTCGCTCTCCCGGACGGCAGTGGTGCCGACCTCACGCCAACCCCCGTGGCGTACACCCCCACAACTGACGACTACGCGGTACGCTTTCCCTCGGTGAGCCGTTACCCGCTCACAGAGGGTGAGGAGAACGCCGTATTCACGTGCGCGTACCTCATGGGAACGTCCACGTCGCCATACACCATCTCCCTCACCCTCAGGGACACCGAGGGGAACACCGTGTACACGACACAGTACGACGAGCGCGCCACCGACGAAACCGTCGTCCCCATCATCGGCCGCTTCATTCCGAAGGACACGCACACCTCGTTCACCCTCGCACTTACCGTCGCACGGGATGGCAAGACGGTGAAGGAGGTCACCATGCCGTACGACTGCGAGGCGTTTGGCACCTGTACCGCAGAAGCGCCGGCCATCGCACCGCAACCGGAGAGTACGACACCCACCCTCACCGACACCCTCCAGATCGTTTTCCTCACCGTCGCCATCCTCGCCATCCTCGCCATCATTGTCCTTGTTCTGAAGCGTCGTCCACCCCTCAACGTCCCGACGCTCATCCTCTTCGCCCTCTGCATGGTGACAAGCCTCGCGTACTACACGGTGACACACACCGAGTACACGAATGCCGCACTCGCGACGAAGTACACACCGTCTACGTATACGCCGTATGGCGTTGTGTATGGTACCTGTCCAAGTACAAACTACTATCAAACGTATACCGAATGGTGCTCTTTTGACGGGTATCAGTATTATTGCCCAAGTCTTGGTTATTTTTTTACTCTTCCTGCGTCATGTACGACGTCATGGGGTGAATATGGCCCCGTGTATGAATGTCCTGTTACCACAACGCAGCCAAACGGAATAGTCACCAATCTCGGTGTTCACAATCGTTGTGTCCTCACTAGCGTGAGTGGAGATCCTGAAAACCTTCGCGCCTGTTTTCTTACGGGTACACCCGGTGGCAATTGGCAGGTACGTGCAACAGACGAAGGTGACGCCCAACGATTCTACTGTCACACACTCTGCAGTGACATAAACGCAGGCGGACAGCCATACGGGTACGGTGCGACATGCAAGGTTGGCGCGACGAATGGCGTTATGAATAGTAGCAACCTATGCTGTACCGGTACGTACTATGATGCTGGGTGTCCATATTATGCGGTATCGCACAATATGAGCTGTGCCACTCCAAACGCACCGCAAATTAACAGTTTTATAGGTTCATATGGATCACAGTCGGGCAGTGTACTCACAAACATTCCATCGGGAGCAAACGTTACATTTTCATGGTCGGTTACTGATGTGACTCAATGCATTGCATCAGACTCAAACGGTTTGACTCAGGAGGTTTCAATGACTGGTGGTTCTGCAACTCTGCCAATTACCTCCTCAAATATTACATATACACTTACATGTCGTGGATATCAGGGTACACCAGTTGCACGAACGGTAACAATATCAGGAACACCCTGTTCAGCGGGAACAATATCGGGATGCTCACTTCCACTCACAAACCCCGGAAGTTCCGCCGGTTCATGTGCTTCCGGGTATGTAGGAAGTTGCAATTACACGTGTACAAACGGAACGTGGACGCAAAATTCTAATTCATGTACAGCACCCTTACCTAACTTAACCTCATACGGTTTTACACTAGCGTCGGGACCATATTATGCCGGTGTCGCAATCGGTATGAGTGGTAGAGCTCGCAACGACGGAACTGTCGCAACAGGTGTTAATTTCTCCAATAACTTTACATATCGTTATGGAACGTCAGGAGCATGGAATCCTATTGCAACAATAGGACATCCGCCACTTGGGCCGGGTGAAATTACACCAACTCCAGATTGGTCAAACGCTTTTGTTCCGGCAACCGCGGCAAGTAATCTCTATTTCCAACACTGCGTTGACTCAACAAATGCTGTTAACGAAGGGACAAATGAATCACCAAACTGTACCGTACAAGGACCAATTACGGTTATCAGTTCACCTTGTTCAGCGGGAACAATATCGGGATGCTCACTTCCACTCACAAACCCCGGAAGCTCCGCAGGATCGTGCGCCTCAGGATATTTAGGTAGTTGCTCATACAGTTGCACAAA
>CAZBMV010000001.1:45457-49935 GCA_964493145.1 uncultured Candidatus Saccharibacteria bacterium | reverse complement strand
CCGCAGGATCGTGCGCCTCAGGATATTTAGGTAGTTGCTCATACAGTTGCACAAACGGAACGTGGACGCAAAATTCTAATTCATGTACAGCACCCTTACCTAACTTAACCTCATACGGTTTTACACTAGCGTCGGGACCATATTATGCCGGTGTCGCAATCGGTATGAGTGGTAGAGCTCGCAACGACGGAACTGTCGCAACAGGTGTTAATTTCTCCAATAACTTTACATATCGTTATGGAACGTCAGGAGCATGGAATCCTATTGCAACAATAGGACATCCGCCACTTGGGCCGGGTGAAATTACACCAACTCCAGATTGGTCAAACGCTTTTGTTCCGGCAACCGCGGCAAGTAATCTCTATTTCCAACACTGCGTTGACTCAACAAATGCTGTTAACGAAGGGACAAATGAATCACCAAACTGTACCGTACAAGGACCAATTACGGTTATCAGTTCACCTTGTTCAGCGGGAACAATATCGGGATGCTCACTTCCACTCACAAACCCCGGAAGCTCCGCAGGATCGTGCGCCTCAGGATATTTAGGTAGTTGCTCATACAGTTGCACAAATGGAACGTGGACTGAAAATTCAAACTCATGCAGTCAAGTACCCACAGTGACGAACTTTACAGCAACGCCAAATCCTGTTCCGTACGGTGAATCTACACAACTTTCATGGTCGTCACTCAACACAACGTCATGTACGGCCGGCGGTGACTGGTCAGGAACCAAGGGAACTTCAGGGAATGAGAGTACTGGCCCGATAACTTCCTCCAAAACGTATACACTGTACTGTACGGGCCCGGGGGGTAATTCAAGCACACAGACAATCAATCTTGCCGTTGCATGTTCAGCGCAAACGATTAATGGATGCAATCTTCCACTAACAGTATCGGGTAGTTCCGCAGGTACATGTGCATCGGGATATGGCGGTGGCTGCAACTACACATGTACAAACGGAACGTGGAATGAAAATACAAACTCGTGCTCCGCACCAATCATTTCAGAATTCAAAATCTGCAACGTTGGCGAGGTTGACTGTGTTTCAAGCGGGACAAAATCAAGCGTCGTCAGTTCAACGAATGAAATCCACTGGAGCGCGACGAATGCGAATTTCTGTACTGCGGTGAGCGGGAACGGTTTTACGACAGGTAATGCGAGGACGGGTATGGATACGTTTTTAGTTGATGCAACCGCAGGGGTTCTGAGAACGTATACACTTGGATGTGGAAACGGCGGTGTGTTAGGTATAACGAGAAGCATAGACGTCCTCTCGGTACTTCCGCTCCCAACCATTACTACGTCTGAGCGTGTCGTGGAAGAAGGTGACACGGTAACACTCAGTTGGAATACAAACGGGGGCAATCCGGCCTCGTGTAGCATCAGAGGTGGTTCAACAAACCTTGCGACGCTTGCGACACCGACAGGGTCAATCAGTGTTGTTGTCAATGCGCGCACAACATACACCATTACGTGTGGTCCAAATTCTGGAAAGGTGACTGTGGAGGTTATACCACGAGGATTTGAATCATAGGGTGTAAAATTCAGCCCCTGCGCGCCCAAAGGGCGCGCAGGGGCTGTGTTATTTGTTATACTACCAACATGCGATTCAGTAGCATCATTCTTCTCGTTGTGGCGATTATATTTGGTGGTATTTTTTGGTATGAACGACTTCTAATCGCGTGCGATACGCCAATTCAGTATCGTGTGGGGAACGTGGATGAGCGTTTTGGCACGAGCGTGGATGAGGTGAAGCGCATTGCGAAAAATGCAGAGGCAATGTGGGAAAATCGCCTCAGCGCCGAACTCTTCTTCTATTCCGAATCAGAAGATAGCCTCCCCATCAACCTTATCTTTGACGAGCGACAGGAAAACGCCATTTACGAGGCGGAACTCCGTGCAGACCTGGAGGCAAAAGAGGGGATGAGCGAGAACGTCGCACGTGAGTACGAACGGCTCATTGCTGAATTCCGCGCACTCACAAAGACGTACGAGTCACGAGTGGTGGCGTATGAGACAGCGCTCAAAGAGTACAATAGCAAAGTGGAGGAGTGGAACGGCAAAGGCGGTGCGCCACAACACGTCGTAAATACGCTTAAGGAAGACGAATCGTCACTCAAAGAGGAGCAGAGCGAACTTGAGGCGCTCGCAGTGAAGATCAATGCCATAGTGAGCGGACTCAATCGTATCGGTGCAAAAGGGAACAAACTCATTACCGACTACAACACCATCGTAGATGCATACAATCGTGAATTCAGTGCTGCGCGTGAATTCGCGCAGGGTGACTATACGCACGATGCCATTAACGTGTACCAATTCAATTCGGAGGAAGAGTTGACGCTCGTATTCGCACACGAATTTGGGCACGCACTGTCACTGGGGCACGTGGCGAACGAAGCGTCACTGATGTACCACCTCATGGGTGAGCAGAGCACAAAAAACGGCTTGTCTAGTGAAGATGTTGAGGAATTCCGCCGTGTGTGTGAAGAGAGACCGTTTTTTGAACGTGTCCTTCGCGCCATCAAAATCTTTTTTGCAGTTTGAGAAAAACTGGAGTACCATATCTCGTATTATAAACGGAATCAGTAATGTTTATCATATGTTTCAAGAAGCATACATGCGCAAAATAGTTGCAACGCTCGGCGTTGTCGGTATTGTTGCGCTCGGCGCGTACACGTACTACACCATCAAACAGGCAAAGTACATGTACTCAGGCCCGACGACCATTTCAGTCACCGGTACAGGTGAAGCACTCGCGACACCCGACGTCGCAACGTTCAGTTTTTCTGTAGAGGCGAAGGAAGCGGATGCAAGCGCCGCACAAACCAAGGCCGCAGAAACAATGAACGCACTCCTCGCGTACCTCAAGGAGGCGGGTATTGAAGAGAAAGATATTAAAACGGAGTACTACAACCTCACCCCTCGCTACGAGTACCCGGAGGTTGTCTGTATGGAGTGGGGGTACTGCCCACCACGAAACGGAGAGCCAAAACTTGTGGGGTATCAGGTAAACCAGTCGGTATCAGTAAAAGTTCGCGATACCGCAAAGGCGGGTGAAATTATTTCAGGCGTCGGTGAGAAAGGAGCAACAAATGTGAGCGGGCTCTCCTTTATTATTGACGATGAAGACAAGCTCAAGGCAGAGGCGCGTGAGAAGGCAATAGAAGACGCGCGTGAGAAAGCAAAGGTGCTCGCCGGTAACCTCGGCGTTCGCATCATTCGTATGAATGGATATTGGGAAGAGGAGGGCGGGTATCCGATGTATGGCATGGGCGGCGGCATGGCATACGCAGAGGACAGCGCAATGATGAAATCGGTCGCACCGGAACTTCCAACCGGAGAAAACACCGTTACCGTTAAGGTAAACATTACGTACGAAATACGCTAAGCGCTTCGTGCCATCAAAAAACCGCGGGTGCCCGCGGTTTTTTGATGATTACATGATGTTGTTGACACGGTGAGTGAGCGTGGTACTATTACATTAAATCGCCCTCGGGGCGTTTTAATTTTGCTAGGACGTTAAGAATAATTTCATGAGTCATTTTATCAACTACATAAAAGATACCATTGCAGAACTTCGTCACGTATCGTGGCCAACGCACAAGCAGGCGACAATCTACACCATTCTCGTCATCGCGGTGTCGGCACTCGTTGCGATTTTTGTTGGTATTTTTGATTTCGCCTTTTCCAAAGGACTTGATTGGTTCGTAAAATAAGGAGACGAAGATGACTCTATTTTACGAAATTTATCAAATTACATATTAAAACTAGAAGCATGGCAAAACAGCAAACAGGGGGTGAAAGACAGTGGTATGCAATCCATACGTACTCAGGGTACGAAAACGCGGTTGCGCGTAACTTGCGACAGCGCATTGAGTCTCTTGGTATGCAAGACAGAATTTTTGATGTCGTCGTGCCGACCGAAAAAAAGATTCGTGTGAAAGGAGGTAAGCGCGTCACGGAGGAGGAGCGCATTTACCCGGGGTATGTCCTCGTCAACATGATCGTGACCGATGACTCGTGGTACGTTGTGCGCAACACACCACGCGTAACCGGCTTCGTCGGGAGCGGTACACAGCCTGTTCCGCTTCGTGAAGATGAACTCAACGCGCTCATGTTCCGCATGAAGGATGATGCGCCGAAGCACCACGTTGATCTCGCGATTGACGACCTCGTCACGATTGTTGACGGTCCGTTTAAAGAGCTTGAGGGGAAGGTCGGTGAGATTGATACCGCCCGCGGAAAGGTGAAGGTTCTCGTGGCTATGTTTGGACGTGAGACGCCTGTTGAGTTGGACTTCCTCCAGGTCAAAAAAGTTTAATTTTGCGTTCTGGTTTTGTCGGACATCAAAATTTAACTTTTCTTAGAATCTAAGAATACCGAGTTGCGATTTGATTCCATTTCTTGTACGATACGCGGGCTTCTACTGATGCCTGCAGATATGGAATGCAGTCGTCAAAACATCATTAAAACA
>CAZBMV010000001.1:9344-45357 GCA_964493145.1 uncultured Candidatus Saccharibacteria bacterium | reverse complement strand
GCTTCTACTGATGCCTGCAGATATGGAATGCAGTCGTCAAAACATCATTAAAACAAAATATGGCAAAGAAATTAGTTAAAAAAATTAAAGTTCAGGCCGTTGGTGGAAAGGCAACACCAGCTCCACCACTCGGTCCGGTACTCGGTCAGGCGGGAATCAACATTGGTGAGTTCGTGAACCAGTTCAACGAAAAGACACGCGAGCGCATGGGAGACGTTGTTCCCGTTGAGATTAGCGTGTACGACGACAGGAGTTTTGACTTCATCACAAAGACATCTCCCGCGTCACGTCTCATCTTAAAGAAGATTGGAAAAGAGAAAGGTTCAGGAAAGAACCTCGTATCAAGCGCCGGTGAAATTACGAAGGCGCAGGTACGCGAGATTGCAGAAGAAAAGATGCAAGACCTCTCTGCGAACGACATTGAGCAAGCAATGAAAATCATTGAAGGTACGTGTCGAAGCATGGGGGTAAAGGTGATATAAAATCACCTTTACCGACCTTGCCTGCTATTTTATGACGTAAGGAAATAAAATAGCGACAAGGTGTACTGCTCCTGTAAGGAGGGAAAGTGGTATAGATCACTTTAACCGACCTCCTCGTAATTACACCACACAAAAATGAGCGACGTCCGACGTCGCTCATTTTTGTTGTAAGACAACGAATCAATGTTAACGCCCGCAGGTATGAACCTGCGGGCGTTGTGCTTTTTTGGTGTCGGGTATACAGTTTAATGAGATTTTTGGAGTAGTTCGTTTAAACCACAAACGTAGAAGGGGGTCAGTCATGGGTTGCAGGGAAGAAATTGCAGTACCGAGGGGACTCTACGAAGTAATTCCACCAATGATATTTGAGAGATACCGACCGACAGTTGCGGTGATTCTCTGTGTTGAGAATAAACTGCTTCTGGTTCAACCAGCTCGTGCGGTTGATAACTGGTTTGTACCTCCGCAAGAGGGTATTGAGTATCCAGAAACGCCGATGCTCACCATGCAAAGGTGTTTGAAGGAAGAGTTGGGGGTTATTCTCCCGAATCATGCCTTACACTCCGCAAAGATTCTTGGGTGGATGGAAAATAAAATTCCCAAGGAACGTGTTCGTGATGGGGGGAAAACCAAACTCATCACGTTCATCGGTGTCAAATGCCATCAGGTTGTCTTGCGTCCAAATCCGAAAGAAATTAGCGGCTATATGTACGCAGAAAATCTCGATGAGTTTGACGAAGCGATAGTCTCTGTTTTTGAAGAGAGATTAAACAAGTCCTCGTGCGTATGTCGTGCCGTCCTCCGCGCATGTGCGAGGGGACTTCTCTCGTGGAATCTTCCAAAGGAACTTCGGCTACTCTATGCGTAACATGTAGCGTTCTTTTCAAAACCGGCATTTTATGCCGGTTTTCCTTTTGCTCTTAAAACAGAGTGCGTGCGAGCACTCAGGGGAGTACACGGATTTTAATTATCTGCTATAGCAGATAATTAAAATCCGTGTACGTGCCATTTATGGACGCTCAAGTGTAATCCATGTGTATGGGGGAATGCTGTCCGAGTGTTTTTCTTCGGACACTACTGCGGTGAATTCAGAATAATCGGGGAAGAAGGCATCTGCATCTGCATCGCTTTCATCAATGAGTGTGAGGTATAGTCGTTGAGCGTGAGAAAGAGCTTCTCTGTACACCTGTGCACCACCGATGACGAATACTTCTTCGGGATCAATGTCCACAGCAATGGTGAGGGCATCGGTGAGTGAAGAGGCAGTAATGATTCCTTCTTGTGGAGCCATACTCTGTGAAATAACGATATTTGTGCGATTGGGGAGAGGGCGCCCAATGGACTCATACGTTTTTCTGCCCATGATGATGGGATGTCCCGTGGTGAGTGCCTTAAAGCGCTTGAGGTCGTCGGAAATACGCCAAATGAGCGCATTGTGCCTTCCGAGTTCACGGTTCTTTCCAATGGCGGCGATAATGCTGATACGCGGTTTTTGCATACCATGATTATGACATAGTTTGAGGACACGCACCTCTTGAGGTGCGCGAGCACGTTCGCTATACTTCCATGTATCTATGGCGATAAATGCAGGCATCTTTGGAGACACCGCGAGCGTTGAACATCGGTTCATCTCCGATCACGACAAGCTCGCAGAACTTGTCGTGTATTGGAAAAAACTCGGGCTTAAAATTGTGCTCACCTCCGGTACGTTTGACCTCTTCCACATCGGGCACGCACAGTATCTTGAGAAAGCAAAAGGATACGGAGACCTCCTCATCGTGGGTGTTGATAGTGATGCAAAGGTGAAAGAGCGGAAAGGCCCGCATCGCCCCATCGTTCCCGAACTTGAGCGCGTGCAGATACTCTCGCACTGCAGGCACGCAGACGTCATTACACTGAAAGGCAAAGACGACCCCAAGAACCACCTCATAAAAATCGTGTCCCCCGACGTGCTCATTGTGTCTGAGTCCACCAAGCATGCCGATGAGGAGGTTGATGAGAAGGCACAGTACTGCAAGGAGATTATTGTTCTTGAACCGCAGTCGGAGACATCAACGAGTGCGAAGATACGTCTCATCCAGATAAGTAAGAGTAACAATGTCTAACAAAAAAGTCGCTGTTGCGTACATCCCAGTACTCCACAAAGGGTACGTAGATTTTGTGGCGTTACTCGGTGAAAAGGGGATTGGTGAACTGTACCTCGTTTCAGACGACATTCTCGCTTCGCATGAAGAACTTGATTACATCAATCGAAAAGATCGTATCCGTGCGCTTCCGCATGAAATGCTGAAGCAGCAGGTCTCGCTCCTCACCAAAATTCCCGTTCTCTCACTCACCATTGAAACGATGCTCACGCTTCAACAAGAGCGAGCGACACTCGTAATGCCACGGGAAGATATAAATCTTTTCATCAAAGAGACCTACTTCGGTGGGCACCCCGTTGAATACGAAAATGTTTTTTTGCGTTGGAACAGAGAAAATCTCGGCGAAGAAAGTGAACCGGAAGAAACAGCAGTTTCACTCTCGGAATTTGAGAGAGGTGTTTTTGGAAGTGTTGTTGAGGAGGCAACGAAAAGCGCCGATTGGTGGCGACAGGTTGGCTCCGCACTCGTGAAAGACGGACAGGTGGTTGCAATCGCGCACAACGAACATATGCCGGAAGAAGAGTTACCGAACATTCTTGGTGATACGCGCGCACTCTTCAAAAAAGGAGTGAATGTCAATTACGTGACATCCGCACACGCAGAGGTTGGAGTTATCGGAGAAGTAGCAAGAAAAGGAATTGCGACAGAGGGGGCGGAACTTTTCGTGACAGATTTTCCGTGTCCGTACTGTGCACGCCTCATTGCAAAGGCAGGCATCAAAAAAGTGTACTTTCTTAATGGGTACGCGGTACTCGGGGGTGATGAATTTTTCAAGGATATGGGGATTGAGGTGGTGCAGGTACGAATATAATTCTTTGAAAGAAATCAAACCTTCCAACCGAGTTTCACGCGCATCGCATCACGCCCTTCGCTCTGTTTCTCCCCGACGATAAGTTGTGCGTGGAGGTGTGCGACACTACTCCCGTTGTACTGCATGTTCCCAAACCGTACAAAAAAGCTTCCTCCCTCTATACCGTACGTTGCGGTAACCCATTGAATGTGTGTCAGGAGGTCTGCGAATGACTCCGGCGAAATATCTTCAATGTGTGTCGCGTGCATCGGCTTATACACAAAAAGGAAGTGCATCCTTGACCCTTCGTACGGACTCATATTTTCGGTCACGAACCAGTGGTCGCTTTCACGGAGGATCGGTTTTGGGTGGTACCTTCTAAAGTGTTCAGCGCAAAAGGGGCACACCCCGTCTTCCTCAATCTTTGTCATGAGTTTCTTCTGCTCGTCGGTGCGGGCGTTTTTGTGATTGAGACCTGTTTTGGAAAATTCGTTCATATAATTTACCTAGTATATATCTAATCCACATTCTTGAGCAAAGTTCGAGGAGAAACGATGATTTTGACAGAAACGTACAATGCGTACGTTGAAGGAGAAATTTGAAGTTTCGACAAAGAAATTTGCCAAGAATGTGGATTAGATTGCGACGGGGATGCCGCGTATAGGTTCCCCCGCTTCATAGTCTGAAAGTTCAAAGTCGGTTGCGCGAAAAGCGAAGATGTCGTTCGCCTTGTTTGTGAGGGTGACGGTCGGAAAGGGTTTTGTGTCTCGTGCAATAAGTTCTTCCACCATCGGTATTTGGTCAACGTAGATGTGCGCGTCAGAGATAGTGTGGACGTACTCGTACGCTTCATAGCCCGTCACCTGGGCGAGCATCATCGTGAGGGCGGCGTACTGAATCATGTTTGAGGGGACGCCGACGGGCACATCGCCGGAACGCTGGAACATGTGGAGAATGAGTTTTCCATCAATGATGCGAATGTGGAGCCACCCGTGGCATGGACAGACGACAACTTTTTGTTGCTTGCCTGTACCGCGAATCGTGTACTGAGGAACCCACGGGGAGATGAAGTGCGTGCGAAGTTCGGGGAATTCGCGTATCTGCTCAACGATGTTTTGAAACTGATTGAACGAAACACCTTCCGAGGTGGGGAATTCGTGGAAAGCGCCTCCGTATGAACCGGGACCGAGGTCACCCTCTGCCAACCCTCGCTTCTCGCACTTTTCTTTCGTGCCCCACGGCGTCCAAAATTTGCACCCGAATTCCTCAAGCGCGGTGAGGGTGCGGGCTCCGTTCATGAATCCGCAAATCTCGCCGATTGCCTGTCGCCAAAACCCCTTCACACTCCGCTCGGTAATCATCGGGAAACCGTTTTCTAAACGGAAATGCATCGGTGTCGCACCCATGAGCGTGAGCGCGTCGGTTCCTTGACGACTCGGCGTCCGCATACCTTTTGCGAGAATCTCCTTGAGGAGGTTCTTGTACTGCTCGTCGGGTGTTCGTTCCGCGTATGGCTTTAACATACACATCATGATACTGCATCTGTAAATGAAGTGAAATGCACGGAAATGCTACACTATGGGAACGATGAGAATGCAAGTGAAGAAACTCTGCGAGGGGGCAAAGGTACCCGCGTACGCACACGCAACCGACGCGGGGATGGACCTCTTTTCCGTTGAGACAATGGTCATTCCACCCCAAGGGCGCGTACAGGTGCGCACCGGCATTGCGGTTGCTATTCCGGACGGGCACGTTGGGCTCATTTGGGACAAGAGTGGCATTTCGCACAACGCTGGACTCAAGGTCATGGGGGGCGTCATTGACGCGGGGTACCGAGGGGAAATTCTCGTGGGTATGGTAAACCTCAGCGATGTTCCGTACACGGTCAACGTCGGTGATAAAATAACTCAAATGCTCATTCAGAAAGTTGAACAACCGGAAATAGTTGAGGTGGCGACACTCGCCGAGAGCGACCGTGGCACGAAAGGGTTTGGAAGCACCGGAGTATGATCTGACGAATCTGCAACAGAATATTATTCAGTAACTATTTTTGATATGGAGTACGAATGCATAGAAAAACAAGATAGAGAAGTGTACGAAGCGCTTGTGGGAGAAGAGGAGCGAGAAGCGAAGGGGCTGGAACTCATCCCGAGTGAGAACTACGTGTCGCGAGCCGTTCGCGAAGCGAACGGCTCCGTGTTCACGAATAAGTATTCGGAAGGGTACCCGGGAAAGCGTTACTACGGCGGACAAGAGTTTACCGACATCATTGAGACGATTGCTATAGAGCGCGCGAAAAAACTTTTCAATTGCGCGTACGCGAACGTTCAGCCGCTCTCAGGTGCTCCGGCAAACGCCGCGATGTACTTCGCACTCCTTGAACCGGGAGACACCGTGCTCGGTATGGATCTCTCGCACGGCGGGCATCTCACGCACGGACATCCGACGACGTCCATTAACAAAGTCTTCAACTTCGTGCGGTACAAGATGAAAGACGTGAACACCGGCGAGATTGACTACGATGAACTCCGCAAAGTCGCACACGAGCACAAGCCAAAGATCATTCTCGCTGGCTTCTCCGCGTACAGCAGGGAACTCAACTATGCGAAATTCGTAGAGATTGCACGCGAGGTTGGTGCATATACGGTCGCCGACATGGCGCACATAGCAGGGCTCATTGCGGGCGGTGTCGCGCGGAATCCATTTGATGACGGATTTGATGTCATCACGACGACGACCCACAAAACGCTTCGCGGTCCACGTGGAGGTATGATACTCACCCGCGAGAGTGAGGACATTGCGAAGCGAATCAACAAGACCGTATTCCCTGGAATGCAGGGGGGTCCCCACATGAACGTCGTTGCGGCAAAGGCGGTCGCTTTCGGGGAGGCGATGTCACCGAAATTTAAAGAGTATGCAGGACAAATTTTGAAGAATGCAAAAGCAATGGAAGCGGTGTTTCATGCCGCCGGCATCCGCATGCAGGGAGGGGGGACATCAAATCACCTCATCCTCGCAGACATCTTCGGTTCCCTCGGCATTTCCGGACAGGAAGCGGAGACTGCGCTTGATGCAATTGGTATCACACTCAACAAAAACATGATTGCCGACGAGACGCGCACCGCGCTTGACCCTTCGGGTATTCGCTTCGGCACGCCGGCGATGACGACGCGGGGCATGAAGGAGACGGAGGCGACGAAGGTTGCCGAACTCATGGTCGCACGTCTCAAAGACCACACGAACGACACAAAAGCACGCGAACTTAAAGCGGAAGTTGAGGCGCTCTGCACCGCATTCCCCGTTCCGGAGACGTTTGTGTAAACTCATTTCACAAAATCCCCGAGCCGCCTTCGGCGGCTCGGGTGTCTTGGCAACACTAAGTGAAAAACAACCCCCGCACTATTCCAATTAATTGGAATAGTGCGGGGGTTGTTTTGTGTGCATGTCTAATGATGCGCTACAATACAGCGATGGGTATTCTTGTGAGCACATACAAAGCGGTACGTAGGTTCGTGGAGCATCACATGCTTACGGCGGCGTTTCTCTTTGGCTTCATTCTTGATAATCTCACACTCAATCGCGTTGATCAGGTATTTGATAACATCGTTCTCTTTACATACGTCGTGCTCGCGATGACCTCAATCCTCACACTCTACGCCGGTATTGCGGAGCGGTACGGCGAGCGCACGAATACATTTTTGAAAACAAAGTCACCGCTCCTCATGCAATACGCATTCGGAGGCCTCCTCTCCGGCATACTCATCTTCTACGGCAGGAGCGGCTCACTCGCGGACAGTTGGCCCTTCATCCTCCTCATACTCGGTGTGATATTTGGAAATGAGACGGTGAAGAACAGGGGGCAACGCCTCGTGTACAACCTCACCATATTTTTTGTCGGACTCTTTGCGTACCTTGTTCTCGTCATTCCGGTTCTCATTGGCAAAATGGGCGCACTCGTCTTTGTGGGGAGCGGTGTCCTCGCGCTCGCTAGTATGTACGTGCTCTTTGGCGCGGTTGAACGCATTGTGCCGAACTTCATTCAACTCCAAAAGCGCAACTTCGTGTTTATCGTTGGACTTATCTACGTGACTCTAAACTTTCTCTATTTCACGAACCTCATCCCGCCGATACCGCTCTCACTGAAGCATGTCGGCGTGTATCACAGTGTCGTGCGCTACGAAGATGGGACGTATGAGCTCACGTACGAGAAACCAAAGTGGTGGGAGTGGTACCGCAATTCAGACAGCACGTTCCACTACGCGAAGGGAGAGAATATATTTTGCTTCGCATCGGTGTTTGCACCCGCACGGCTCGCGACCGACATTTACCACCACTGGGAGTACTACGACGAAGAAGCGGGTGAGTGGAAAGAGCATGGGAGGTTCTCGTACTCCATTCAGGGAGGCAGAGGGGAGGGGTACCGTGGGTACACGCAGATAAGCGGGTACCATGAGGGGGTGTGGCGTTGCACTGTTGAGACTGCCCGCGGACAGGTTATTGGGAAAGAGGAATTCACCGTCGCCCCGGGCTTTCGTGGCGACCTCGTGACACGTCGTGAATAGTTTTGTATTGTGATGATTATGGAAAACGTGATTAGGGAGGCTATAGAGAAGGTGCTCGGAGGACTCGGTGTCTCTGTTGATTTTGTTGTGGAGCATCCCGCCGACTCTTTACACGGTGACTACGCAACGAATGTGGCAATGGTGTGTGCGAAAAATCTTGGCAAAAGTCCGCGCGAAATTGCGGAGCAATTCCGCGCGGCACTTGATGGAAGGATTCCGAGCGTAGCGCGCATAGAAATTGCCGGTGCAGGGTTTATTAATTTTCATTTAGACCGCAATTTTTTCTCCGAAAAAATTGCGGACGCAGTAGCAAACCCCGACACCTTTGGAAAAAATGATTCACTCACGGGAGAAGAAATAATTTTTGAATACACGAGCCCGAACCTCATGAAGCCACTCCACGTCGGCAACCTCGTGGGCAACATTGTCGGCGAGTCCGTCTCGCGCCTCTTGGAGTGGAGTGGTGCTGCGGTGCGAAGGGTGAACTATCCCTCCGACATCGGCCTCACCGTCGCAAAGGCGGTATGGGGTCTCAAAACCAAAAGCGGTAATCCAGAAAACATACATGAAATAGGTGAAGCATATCGGGCTGGAAATGAAGCGTACGAAGATGGAAGTGCAAAAGAAGAAATAGAATCAATCAACCGTGCTCTCTATGAAGGGTCAGACGCGACCTTAAATGCACTGAGGGCGGAGGGGATAGAAACGTCAGAGAAGCACCTCTGTGAACTCTGCAGAATGCTTGGAACAACATTTAACACCGTTATATACGAGAGCGATGTGAGTGAGAGTGGGAGAGAGATTGTGACGGAGCATATTGGTGATGTGTTTGAGAAGAGCGAGGGAGCAATTATTTACCGTGGCGAAAAACACGGGCTACATACGCGCGTGTTCATTAACTCACAAGGGCTTCCTACGTACGAAGCGAAAGATATTGGTAATTTTGAACGTAAGGTAAAAACATACCCATCGTGGACGCAAAGCATTGTAGTAACCGGAGGCGAACAGCGTGAATATTTTAAAGTACTTATTTCAGCGCTTCGTGAATTGTTCCCTGAAACAAAAGAAAAACACATTGAGAATATCGCAACGGGGTTTCTTACACTCACGACGGGGAAGATGTCATCACGAAAGGGGAATGTGCTCACCGGAGAGGAATTACTCGCAGATGTACGTGGTGCTGCGAAAGAAAAAGCCGCCGAGACGCGCGCAGAGAATGTTGAGGCACTCACCGAAGATCTCGCCGTTGCGGCACTCAAGTACCAGATACTTCGTCAATCGGTGGGGAGTGATATTGTGTTTGACAAAGTACGCGCGCTTTCGCTTGAGGGCGATTCGGGTCCGTACCTTGAGTACACGCACGCACGTCTCGTTTCGGTATTGGAAAAAGCAAAAGAGGAGGGTCTCACGGCTGACATAGCACACACTCCCGAAGTGCCGTATGAGGTTGAACGAATGGTGTACCAATTTTCCGAGGTTGTCGCGAAGGCGGAGCGAGAGCGCGCTCCGCATCACCTCGTCACCTACCTCACCTCGCTCGCGAGCGCAATAAACGCGCTCTACGCACATGAGCAGTTTGTGAATGCGAGCGACGAATACTCCCCATACAAAATCGCGCTCGCGAGCGCGGTGAAAACCGTCCTCGCAAACGGTCTCTATCTCCTCGGCATTCGTCCGGTAGAGAAGATGTAACTCATTAGAATTCATTTCAAACCCCATCTGCTTTGTTGCGTTCGTCGCTCAAACACTCATCGTATATTGAATACGTCTCGTATTCTCGCTCCTCCGCGCCGCGCATCTTAGGGTTTGAAATGAATTCTAACAAAAATTATTAGTGGGCAATTTTATATCATAATTCCCCATGGGGAATTATGATATAAATACGCGCGAAGTATGGACAGGTGTTGAAACGTGTGGTATTGTGCTCGTCTCTTATCTCATCGGTGGTTTTGGGTGTAAACCGAAAATCGCCGATGGGATGACGATTTGGTGTCTGTCCTTTGTGTAAGTAGACGCGGTAGGTAGTGTCATCCCACCTATTTTGGAGAACGTTATGGCAGAATGTCTACCTGTGGCAGACGCAAACCGTTCTGTTCTCCAACTTTGTTCTTTCCAGTTTTGAGGCGCGGATGATGTCAATCATGTCTAAAACGATCTGAAAAATGTCTGCGTCGTACCCGTTTTGAGGGACGAGACAACATTTGTCTTGCTGTGTGTGAGATGAGAAGTAATTTGTCCCTCAACCTTATTGGTGAGACGATAGGTCAGTTGTTCTCTAGACGATTGAACTAATGTCTCACCGCCGAGGAGTTCGCGAAGCGAACTCCTCGGCTCCCTTTTCTGGCTCGCGTGACACACGTGGTTCAGAAAAGGGGAGACGAGGTCATCCGTGTTTATGAAATATAAACGAATCCGATGTTGTCTACCCGAGTCATTTTTGAAGTTCTTTAAACAACCAAACATTTAAGGAGGGGAAAAATGGTTCAAAAAGTCCTGTTTTTTCTGGGAGTCATGATGTACGCCATGACTGTAGTCCTCGTTTCAGGTTACCTGGGGTTTGTTATCATACCTCAGGTGTTCCTCGGCTTCGGTCTGGACGGCTCAACAGCCGAACAGCAAATGGCGATGCTGGATATCGCCTTCATGGTGTACTGGGTGAGCATCATCCCGCACGTGTGGGGGTTGTACTCCAAGAGCACGAACAAGAGCAGTTTCATTTGGAAAACGCTCGCGCTCATCGTCGCGCTTCTCGTCATTTGGCGTATGGCATGGAACACGCCTGCGCAGTTCGTGTTCATCGTCCTCGTCGCCATCTGTGCGACACTCGTGTACGCGTCGGCGGAAGACGCTGAAGAAAAGAAAAACATTGAAGGCCCTGCATAGCGGGGCTTTTTCTTTGTGTTATGATGCAACTACCTCATCTGATACATGAGGGTTAATAATTATGTCTGATATACATAAGATGAAACCAAATACCAAATACCAGAAGCCAGAAATACAAGAAGTAAAGAGTGTTGAAAAATCGGAGGTGGCAATTCGTGAGGAAGAAATACTCGCCTTTTGGAACGAACACGATATTTTTAATAAGACGGTAGCAACACCTGCGGGCGAAGCACCTGCCGGTGACAAGGTGAATGGCGAAGCCAGAGAGGGTGCCCCAGGACATTTTGTTTTTTACGATGGTCCTCCGTTTGCGACAGGAACGCCACACTACGGACACATCCTCGCGGGGACAATAAAGGACGCCATTCCACGTTTTCAGACCATGAACGGGAAGCGGGTTGTGCGAAAGTGGGGATGGGATTGTCATGGACTTCCGCTTGAAAACATCATTGAGAAGCGTCTCGGTCTCGCGACGAAGCGTGACATTGAAGAAATGGGTGTGAAGAAGTTCAATGAAGCCGCACGCGGCGCGGTCATGGAGTACGCGGATTATTGGAAGGAGGTCGTGCCGCGCATGGGACGTTTTGTAGACATGGAGCACGATTACAAAACAATGGACTCTTCGTACACAGAGTCCGTGTGGTGGTCGTTTTCCGAACTCAATAAGAAAGGGCTCGTGTATGAAGGGTTTAAATCCATGCACCTCTGTCCGCGATGCGGAACGACACTCTCCAACTTTGAGGTGAACCAAGGGTACAAAGACATTAAGGATATCGCAGTGACGGTGAAGCTGCCACTTTTGGATGAACAAGGAAATGTAACCGACACGTCACTTCTCGTGTGGACGACAACCCCGTGGACACTACCGGGGAATATGGCAAGCGCAATACATAGAGACCATGTATATGCGAAATTGAAAATAAAAAATACAGAAACAAAAAATGACGAAGGGTATGTCATTGTGGCAAAAGAACGCGCACCCCACGTGCTCCAAGGTTACGAGTATGAAATGGTGGAAGAATTCAAAGGGGAGGAACTCATTGGTCGTCGGTATCTGCCACCATTTGAATATTTCCAAAAACAAGAGTTCTCCCATAAGGAAAATGCGTGGAAGATTTACCACGCAGACTACGTTGAACTCGGCGAGGAGGGAACGGGTGCGGTGCACATCGCTCCCGCGTATGGTGAAGAGGACATGGAACTCGCGAAGCGTGAAAACATTCCTATCATGCACCACGTTGACGTTGATGGGCGATTCAAGGAATGTGTGACCGACTTTGCGGGCGAACTCGTGAAGCCGAAGGACGACGAAGGAGTTGACCACAAAGACGCAGACATCAAGGTCCTCAAAAAACTTCAGGAAGCGGGAAGGGTGTTACGAAAGGAAACCATCACGCACTCGTACCCGCACTGCTGGCGATGCGACACACCGCTTCTCAACTACGCGACAACGTCGTGGTTCGTTCGCGTGACCGACCTCAAAGATACACTCGTGGAAGAAAATGCGAAGGTGAAGTGGATTCCCGAGCACGTCGGCACGAACCGTTTCGGCAAGTGGCTTGAAGGTGCTCGCGATTGGGCGGTATCTCGCCAGCGGTACTGGGGTGCTCCGCTTCCCGTTTGGAAGAATGAGGAGACGGGGGAGTACAAGATATTCGGCTCACTAAAGGAAATACAAGAGCACGTACCTCGTTCAAACAACGTGTACCGTGTCATGCGCCATGGAGAATCGGTATTCAACACAAAGGGTGTTTTGAGCAGTGACGTCTCAGTTGAAAACGGTCTCACTGAAAAGGGAAGAACACAGATCACCGAAGTACTCTCCTCACTTCGCGAAGAGGCGATAGATTTCATTTATTACTCCCCACTTCAACGAACGAGGGAAACTGCTCTGATTGTTGCGCACGATCTCGGTCTTTCGCCGGAACAGTGTATTGCGGATGATCGTCTTCGTGAAATGAATTTCGGTGTGTTTGAGGGGAAGCAGGTAGGTGAGTACCTCGCATTCTTCGGGAGCGGGTATAACCGTCTTGTGAATCGCCCCGAGGGTGGCGAGTCATGGGGAGACGTGAAGCGCCGCGTGGGCGAATTCATGTATGAACTTGAGAAGAAACATGCGGGGAAGAACATTCTCATCGTCGCGCACAATGGTCCGCTTGAGATGCTCCGCGCGGTCGCGACGGGGGTTCCCAAGGACGTGCTCGGGGGCATCATTGAACGAGACGAGTACGACATCGGTAATGCGGAAGTTCGTGAACTGCCATTTGTTCCGCTCCCACACAACGACGACTACGAACTTGATTTCCATCGCCCGTACATAGATGAACTTGAACTCAGAGACACCGACGGTGCGCGTCTCGTACGTGTGCCCGACGTCTTTGATTGTTGGTTTGAATCGGGCGCAATGCCGTACGCGCAAAACCATTATCCCTTTGAAAACAAGGAAATGTTTGACCCCGGAAAAGGGAAGGGATACCCGGCGCAATTTATCGCCGAGGGCCTTGACCAGACACGCGGGTGGTTTTACTCACTCATCGTGCTCGGGACGGCGCTCTTTGGAAAGGCACCGTATGAGCACGTCATCGTAAACGGTCTCACGCTCGCCGAAGACGGAAAGAAAATGAGTAAGTCTCTGCAAAATTATCCCGACCCGATGGAACTTGCGAATCGCGTGGGCGTGGACGCACTCCGCTACTACCTGCTCTCGTCACCCGTCGTGCGAAGTGAAGACCTCCGTATATCAGAAAAAGAGGTGCTTGAGGTACAGCGAAAGAATATCGGACGTCTCCATAATGTGCTCGCGATGTATGAAATGTTTGCTCAGGATGGTGTACGCGCACATGCAGATTCATCGCACGTTTTGGATCGTTGGATTATCGCGCGTCTCAATGAGGGTATCGCGCAGAGTACCGAAGGGTATGAGAACTACGAACTTGATAAGGCGGCACGTCCGATAGAGGGACTTATTGATGATATTTCAGTATGGTATTTACGTCGCAGTCGTGAACGTCTCAAAAATGGAAATGTGGAAGATAAAGAAGCAACGCTCGCAACGCTCCGCTACATTCTCAAGAACCTCGCGCTCATCATGGCCCCCGCGATGCCGTTTTATGCGGAGTATCTTTTCCAGCGAGTAAAGGAAGAGAGCGACGCAGAGAGTGTACACCTCATGAAGTGGCCGAAGGGCGGTGACATTGATGCCGTCGTTCTGGGCGAAATGAGTATTGTACGCGAGTTTGTGACGCTTGCGCTTGAGGCACGCACACGGGCGAATATCAAGGTACGTCAGCCACTTGCCATACTTCGGACAAACATTGAACTTGAACCGGTGTACGCGGTGATTGTTGCGGAAGAAATTAACGTGAAGAAAATTGTGTACGACGCATCGCTCACCGAGCGCGTAGCGCTTGATACCACCATCACGTCCGAACTGAAGGCGGAGGGAAATGCACGTGAACTCATGCGCGCGATACAAGACGCACGAAAGGAAATGGGACTCACACCGGAAGACAAAGTAACCCTCGTTGTGGACGAGAATACGAAGAACCTGATGGGAGCATTTGAAGGCGTGGTGCTTCAGACGACAGGCGCGCGCGAAGCGCGCGCCGAGAGTGGTCCTCTCGCGCGCACGCTTACCATTGATGGAGCGACGTACACCTTTGAGATTGAAAAGTAATGGCATACCAAACGTACATCACCGAAGCACTCGTGTGCGGAAGCGATGACCGCAACACTGCAGACCGCTCATTTCTCCTCTTTACCCGTGATGCGGGAATGCTTCACGCGAGTGCGAAGAGTGTGCGTGAAGAGCGCTCCAAACAGCGGTACGCGCTTCAGGATTTTTCTCACGCACGGGTCACCTTAGTGCGAGGGAAGAGTGGTTGGAAGGTGACGGGTGCCGAGGCGATTCAAAATTTTTACACCACCGCCCGCACACGTGATGCGCGCACGCACGTACGGAACACGGCGCGTCTCCTCAAGCGTATTATGCGCGGTGAGTCACCACAGCGTGACGTGTTTGATGACGTTGTCTACTCGTTCACCATTACAAATACCTGCACGTGTCCAAAACTCCAGACAATTCTTTCACTTCGCGTTCTTTACATGTGCGGGTACATCGCACCCGAATCATCATATGAAAAGTTCATTCGTGAACCGCTCTCACAAGAACTTGTGGCGAAGATGACCGATACCGACGAGACACAGTGTTGTGCGGTAATTGAGCGAGCACTTGCCGAAAGCCACCTCTAGAGCCCGTGGTATACTCATAGAAACATAGTTATGAACGAAGACGCGGAAAAGAAAGAGCAAAATCAACGGGAGGTGGATGCGCGGAGGAGTGCGGACGCGGATCGCGTGCGCGAACTTCGTGAACGTCTCTATGCTCGTGGGAACGCACAGAAGGGGACCGTACGTCATCAGTTGCCACCGCAACCGCCGAAGGTGGTGGCGACAGAATCCGTTGTCTCACCGGAGACACACCGTGCTCCCGTCGTCCCAACGCCGATTATGCAAGAACGCGAGGTTCCGCCAGAGGATATCCGAGGAGAGAGTGCGGTATCATATGACAGTAGTATGGCAACTCTTCGCCGAAAAATGCTCAGAAAAAAAATCGCCCTATGGGGTATGGGCTTTTTCTTAGTTGCAGTTGTCGCTTCCGGCCTCCTCCTTTTCTTAGGTAACAACACCATCTCAGGTGAAAATATTTCTATCTCGGCAAGTGGGCCGATTGCTGTCGGTGGTGGCGATGAATTTTCTTACCAAGTTTCAATAGCAAATCAAAATACGGTACCTATACAGTCGGCGACGCTCATCATTGAGTATCCCCGAGGAACTCAAAACCCCAATGATGGAAAAGAGATTATCGTTGAGCGAAAAGCGCTTGATGTCATTGACTCGGGAGAGTTGGTGAACGTTCCGCTCAAGGCGCGTGTTTTTGGAGAGGAAAATGAAGAAAAGGAAATCAAAGTTTCCATTGATTATCGCGTGAAGGGTTCAAATGCGACCTTCCACAAAGAGACAGATCCTCTCCGATTCAAAATAAGCACGTCGCCGGTCATTATTACATTTGACTCAATCAAAACAATATCATCGGGGCAGGAGTTTGAACTCACACTTAACGTACAGTCAAATTCGCCCTCGCCGCTCTCCGACCTCCTCGTGAAACTTTCATACCCGAGTGGCTTTGATTTTTCAGAGTCTGAGCCCGAGACAATCACAGGGGAGGATGTGTGGAGAATTGCAACACTCAAGCCGACCGAAAAAAAGACTATCACCATTCGAGGGCTTGTGACGGGGTATGAAGACGAGATGCGCACGTTCACCGCGGCAATCGGTGTCGCACACGCGACGGACAAAAACACGCTCGCCTCAACACTCTCACAGGCGCAAACTGAAATTCTCATTGAGCAACCATTTCTCGGTGTTGGGGTAACCATAAACGGAGATACAAAAGACACTGTCGTTGTGGATAATCGTGACGTAGCGATTGTTGAAATAAAGTTTGAAAACACAACCGATGCGACCATATATGACGGGAAGATTGTCGTTGATCTTGCCGGCAACGCGCTCAATGAATTTGAGGTGCGCTCAACAGATGGGTTCTATGATTCAACGAGAAATATTATTTCATGGGATAGTGTTGATACGAAATCTTTGAAAGAAATTCTCCCCGGACAAAAAAGTAGTGTATTTTTTACCCTTGATCCGGAAGAGGATATCGGGAAAACACCTGTCATGGACATTAAGGTAACCATGAAAGGGAGTCGCGTCTTTGAATCAAATACCGCAGAGGAACTCATCGGTACCGCCGAGCGGACGATAAAGATTGAGAGTATTCCGACCATATACGGCAGAGCACTTTACAAAACCGGCGCCTTTGTGAACACCGGCCCAACACCGCCTGTTGCGGAAAAGGTAACCCAGTACACGTTCGTGCTCACGGTTCTTGCCGGCGCAAACGATCTCACGGGTGCCGAGGTAACAGCGGTGCTTCCACAGTATGTACGTTGGCTTGATCTCGTCACAGACGGTGATGACATCACGTATAACCCGACAACGAGAACGATTAAGTGGGTTATCGGTAACATGGATGCGGGGAGTGAAGAGAGCGTCTCAATGCAGGTGTCTTTCACCCCGTCACTCACGCAGGTGGGGGTAACACCAACTATTCTAGAAACACAACGCTTCAGGGCGACAGACCGTTTCACCGGAACGACGGTTCGCACTGACCATGCGGGAATCACGACGAGTCTCACCGACGAGGTTGATACGAAGTATCACGACGGACGTGTCCGTTCGGATGAGTAACGTGCGATGGGTGTGACTTGTAAAAAGAGGTAATACTCTATATTGTATCGGGATGAAAAACGAGAACGATTCAAACACCATGGACAAAATTGTGTCGCTCTGTAAGCGCCGCGGTTTCGTGTTTCAGGGCTCGGAAATCTATGGTGGTCTCGCTGGTGCGTATGATTACGGCCACTTGGGCGTCGCGCTCAACAACAACATTAAGCGCGAGTGGTGGAAGATGTTCGTAGATGGGCGTGAGGACATGTACGGACTTGATGCCGCCATCCTCATGAATGAGAAGGTGTGGGAAGCGTCGGGGCACACAGCAACGTTTACTGATCCGATTGTTGAATGTGATAAGTGTAAACGACGTTTTCGTGCAGATCACCTCAGCGATAAAACAAAGTGCCCTGACTGTGGAGGTACGCTCGGAGAAGAACGCCAATTCAATCTCATGTTTGAAACGCAGGTCGGCGCACAGGGAAATGTGAAATCGTACCTCCGTCCCGAGACTGCGCAGGGTATCTTTGTGAATTTTAAGAATGTCGTGGACTCCATGAGTCCAAAGATGCCCTTTGGTATCGCGCAAATAGGGAAAGCGTTCCGCAACGAAATCGCACCACGTGATTTTCTCTTCCGCACCCGTGAATTTGAACAAATGGAAATAGAGTACTTCATTAAGGAAGAGGACTGGGAGAAACTCTTTGAGGTGTGGCGCGAGGAAGTGTGGAAGTGGATAGACCATCTCGGACTCAAGCGTGAGAACGTGCGCGAGTACGACGTGCCAAAGGACGATCTCGCACACTACAGCAAGCGAACGATTGATTTTGAATACAATTACCCCGGAAAAGGTTTTGACGAACTCCTCGGGTTTGCGTATCGCACGAACCATGACCTCAAGAGTCACATGGACGCGAGCGGGGAAAAGTTAGAATACATTGAACCGGACGGAACACGATTTATTCCACACGTCTTGGAACCATCGTTCGGTGTCGGCCGCGCATTCACCGCCGTCCTCTCCGAGGCATACACCGAAGATGAAATGAATGGGGAAGTGCGCACGTACCTCAAACTTCCCGCACACCTCGCACCGTACCGTGCAGCGGTATCACCACTTCTCAAGAACAAGCCCGAACTCGTAGAGAAAGCGCGGGAGGTCTTCACGGTGCTCAAGAAGCACTTCGGCAATGTTGCATGGGACGACAATGGCAACATCGGCAAGCGCTACCGTCGTCAGGATGAGATTGGCACTCCCGCGTGCATCGTCATTGACTTTGAGACACTTGAGGGTGATACAAAAGACACAGTAACCGTTCGCGACCGCGACACAGGTGCGCAAATTCGTGTTGCGGTAGGTGACCTCATCGCCCACCTTTCACATGCGTAAATACATCACGACAACACTCCCGTACGTCAACGCCGATCCGCACATCGGCTTCGCGTACGAGGTGCTCGAGGCGGACGTGCTCGCGCGCGCGTGGCGTTCTGAAGGCCACGAAGTTTTTTTCAATACCGGCACCGATGAGCACGGACAGAAGATTGCTCAGAAAGCCGATGAGAAAGGGGAGTCACGCCAGGCGTACGTAGATTACTACGCGGGTGAATTCAACAAACTCAAAGAGGCACTCAACCTCTCCTTTGATGCATTCATTCGCACGACGGATGAGAAGCACATACGCGCCGCTCAAGAACTGTGGCTGAGGTGTGCCGCAAGCGGAGATATTTATAAAAAGAAGTACCGTGGTCTTTACTGCGTCGGCTGTGAGTCGTTCAAGACGGAATCTGACCTCGTAGATGGAAAATGCCCGGAACACCAGAAGGCGCCTGAACTCGTTGAGGAAGAAAATTATTTCTTCGCACTCAAAAAGCACCAGACGTATTTGGAAGAATACCTCTCACGAGAGGGAGTCATTGTACCCGAGTGGCGAAGGCAAGAGGCACTCACCTTTGTGAAAAAAGGACTTGAAGACTTTAGTATTTCTCGTGAGAAGGTACGTCTTGATTGGGGTATTTCGGTACCCGGTGATGAGGATCAGGTTATGTACGTGTGGTTTGACGCGCTCACAAACTACATCTCAACGCTCGGATGGCCGGAGGGTGATAACTTTAAAAAATTCTGGGAAGAGGGGGAAACGCTCCAAGTCGCAGGGAAGGACCAGGTTCGCTTTCAGTCCATCATGTGGCAGGCGATGCTCAAGTCCGCGGGACTTCCCGCGACGAAGCAGGTTCTCTACCACGGGTTCATTACCTCAGGTGGGCAGAAGATGAGTAAATCGTTGGGGAACGTCATTAGTCCGTACGAACTCATCGCACGCTACGGCACCGATGCAACGCGCTACCTCCTCCTTCGTCACGTGCACCCGTTTGAAGATACCGACATCACGTGGGAGCGCCTTGATGAGTGGTACACCGCCAATCTCGTGAACGGCCTCGGAAACCTCACCGCGCGCATCCTCAAGATGGCAGAAACGTACGGCGTATCACTTACAGAATTTCATGATGAACAAGTTTCTATCGGAGAAACGATACAGAAATCACTTGATGATGTGTGGGCGCGCGTTGGAAACCTTGATGTGTACATACAGCGAGAGGAACCATTCAAAAAAATTAAGATTGACGAGAGTGGAGCGAAAAAGGATGTGGTACACCTCCTCACCGAACTCTGGGGTATTGCAAAGCAACTTAATTCGTTCATGCCGGCGACGTCAGAAGTCATTCTCATCGCGATTCGCGAAAACAAAAAACCCGAAAATCTTTTCCCTCGCCTCTCATAGCGTATGAAAAAAGTATTTAACAAACTCGTGCGTGACAAGATGATAGACATATACAAGCACGATGTTGCGAACCGCATCAGTGCGCACGACTTTAGTGTGCGGTACCTTTCCCGCGAGGAGACCCTTGAGCGTCTCAAGGACAAACTCTTGGAGGAGGCGAAAGAAATGTTTGAGGTGTACGGTGACAGAGAAAAACTTAAAGAAGAAATAGCCGACCTCGTTGAGGTACTCCACGGAATCCTCCACCACAATGATGTGCCATTTGACGAGGTGCTTGCGATTCGCGACAAAAAGAAAGAATCACGTGGTGGCTTTGAAACGGGACTTTTCTTGGAGAGTATTGATTATTTTGATGAACATCCATGACTAAAAACGCACAAGGGCTTGTTGATATCGGGAAACTCGTTCTCACATTTGCGCAGGTGAATCGTGCGACGTATCACGAGGATGGAATGACATTGGAATCCGATACTGACCACACGGTTATGGTATCTGTGTGTGCGTGCGCACTCGCGAGCAAATTGTATCCGGACTCACTCAATCTCGGACTCGTCGCACAATTTGCGATTGTTCACGACCTCGTTGAAGCGTATGCAAACGATACCGATAGTTTTGGCATTGATGAAGCGGGGAAGCAGGCGAAGGATGCACGCGAACATGAGGCATTTCTCCGCATTCAGAGAGAGTTCCGGGAATTGTATCCGTGGCTTCCGGAAATGATTGAGCGATATGAAGCACTTGATACGAGAGAATCACGATTTGTAAAAACTGTTGACAAACTCATGTCAAAAATTACCCATATTCTAAACGGAGGTGTGTATTTCAAAGAGCGCGGTATGGATGCGGAGACAATGTGGAAAAACTATGAGTCAATGGTAAAGACGGCAGAAGTAAGATACGGCGCAGAATTTCCAGAAATTTTAATTCTTATGGACGAACTTATTCGTGAAGCGAGACGCGCTTCATTTGAAGTATAAGTCCGAATAAATATACTAAACACAGTAACAAGAAAAGTTTTGGTAAGTGCAACTATTCCAATTAATTGGAATAGTTGTTGAGGTTTCGGTATCGGTCAAGCCCGTGGCGATGTGGGAGTACCCCACCGAGGTGAAGAATAGAATCAATGGTGTTAAGTATTGAAAGATAATTTCGCTTGTTTTTGGAAAGGAGATCAAACGTTCGTTTATACGTGCCTCGCTCTATATTCTCAGCAATATTTCCAGTAGTTGAAGGACTTAACTTTAGGATTTTTGCAGTTTTGTATTCAGAAATACCCTCACGGAGAAGAATTATCGCTGCAAGACGTTTTGCGAGCGTAATACGTTCTTCGCGACCAAGGAGTTCACCAAAAAGAACAGAGACCGTTTTACGGTCAAGTTTGCCAATGGTTGCATCAAACTGCGAAAAGAGCGCGTCAAGATCTTTTTTCGGAAGTTCATTCCGATTAATTCGTACCATGTGAATATGTTACCACTATTCCAATTAATTGGAATAGTGTGGTGGTGTGAAATGTGATATGGTGAAAAGAATATGAGTTTCAAGTACATAGACATTCACACACATCTCAATCTCAAGGAGTTTAACGATGACGGTGAAGCCGTGGACGAACGCGCGCGGGAGGCGGGTGTCGCGTACATAAACATCGGCACGGGAAAGGAGACGAGCGAGAGGGCCGTCGCACTCGCTCGTAACCACGATGGTGTCTTCGCGACGGTCGGTACGCACCCCACGCACGCCGATGAATCTTTTGACAGCGCGTACTACCGCACACTCGCGAGTGATGAGAGCGTTGTCGCTATTGGTGAGTGCGGACTGGACTATTTCAGGGTGAGCAAAGATTCAAAGACGGTACAGGAGCGCATGCTCATTGAGCACATTGAGCTTGCGAATGAACTTGGGAAGCCACTCATGCTCCACGTACGTCCGAGTGAGGGAAGCATGGACGCGTACGATGATGCACACGCAATTCTCAAGGCGCACGCGAAGGTTCTCGGGAACCTGCACTTCTTTGCGGGAACGTACGACATTGCAAAGACATTCTGGGACATTGGCTTCACGACTTCGTTTACGGGGGTCATCACCTTCGCTTCACAATACGATGAGGTCATACGGAACGCGCCGCTCTCAATGCTTCACGCAGAGACCGATGCACCGTATGTTGCACCGGTGCCGTACCGCGGAAAGCGCAACGAACCACTCTACGTACGCGAGGTATACAAGCGCATTGCGGAAATCAGGGGAGAGGATGGAGAGATGGTGCGCACTGCACTCATAGCAAACGCAGAACGACTCTTTGGTATTAAGATTTGATCCAATTCATTCGTTTAAACGAATGAATTGATCTTGTGTGATTAAAAGTATATGGGGTTTCAAGACACGCTCTAGTCAAAGATGGATATAAGGTACGAATCAATCTCCCGCTGATCCATATCGTAGAAGTACATGTCTCGCCTGTGGAGTTCGCGCGCGAGATCCTCACCCACGAAACGCCAGTGCCACGGTTCAAAGATGTAGTAGCCGTTGCGTTCGGGGTAGGAGAGCACGAACCCGTAACGGTACGCATACTTGAGAAGCCACGCGTACGCGTCGGTCTTTTCAAATCCTGCGAGTCCGCCACCGATGTCACGTGTTGTGAAATCAACCGTTGTTCCAAGTTGGTGTTCAGAGTAGCCTTGGTCAGCGGAGAACGTGTTTGCGCCCGAACCATACTGCACGCTGTACGTGCTCTTGAGAAACCTTTGCTCATCAAAGGAGCGGTATGCAGACACGACGAGAAGTTCAACATCGTCCTCTTTCGCCTCTTCAATCATGTCCTCAAGGAACGACGCCACCTCCTCGTGAACGTACTCCGGTTCATTCGTCTTGAAGCGAGACGTGGATGCAATTTCTACGACACGCTCCGGCGCGTAGTGCTCGTTGAGGAAGTATACCTTTGAGTATTTCATGAGGAGTTCCGGGTCAGTCTTGGAAAGTTTGTCCAGTTTGCCAACGGTTCCCGAAATGTCATTAATCTGGTCTTCAAAATCCTCATTGCGCGCCTTCTCCTCGTCAAGGAGGCGAACGAGTTCCGTGCGGTTTTCTTCTGAGAGCGCGAGTTCACGCTTCATGATGGTCGCCATAGCTTCAAGATTCAAGATTTGTTCATCTTTTTCAGTGAGCGTCATTTGGTACTCTGCAAACCCCTTCTCAAGTTCACCGTATTGCGCTTGAAGTGTCGTGTACGCAATGTACCCATACACGAGTGCCCCCGCGAGTGCGCATGTGATCACGATGCCTAAAATGGCGACATAGAGGGACTTTCTTTCCATAATTTTCTTATTCTACCATGGTTCACCGCGTCCGCTCCCAGTTGAAATCATGCCATATGTATGGTACGGTATCGCGACATTATAAGTAATGACAATAACCAATGTCAGAAACAAAAATGCCGGCAGCCGAGGCGACAGAGAGCGGTTTTGATGAACGAAACAGCTACGAATTCGCCTTCCACGTACTTCCAACGGTTGCCGAAGGGGAAGTCCAAGGTGTCTTTGACGCTATCAAAGCACACATTGCGCACACAGGAGAGATTATCAGTGAGGAGCGCCCTGAGCGTATTGACCTCGTGTACCCAATCGTGAAGCACCTTGAAGGCAAGAACAGAAAATTCACGAGCGCGTACTTCGGGTGGGTTCGCTTCAAATGCGATGCGGACAAACTCGGCGACCTCATGGAGGAACTTGGTACGGTGAATACCGTTCTCCGTCACCTCCTCATCAAACTCACTCGTGAGGAAGAAGCGCACCCGTTCCGCTTCCACGAAAACCGAAAGTCAGTGAAAATGGTAGAGGTGGTAAATGAGGAGGAGACACTCCCCGAGGTGCATACAGAGGTGGAAGAGAACGTCGAAGTTTCCGAAGAGGAACTTGACGAGTCACTTGAAAAGATCACCAAGGACGAAGAAGTAAAATAGTTATTCAATTAAGAATACGAATATGTACCTTAACAAAGCAATAATCATCGGGAATTTGACCAGAGATCCTGAACTCAAATCGCTCCCGAGCGGTATACAGGTGTGCTCATTCTCGCTTGCGACAAATCGTGTCTACAAGGACAGAGATGGCAAGCGTGTAGAGCAAGTGGATTACCACAACGTCGTTGTTTTTGGACGACAGGCGGAGACGAGTGCTCAGTACCTCAAAAAGGGCGCAAGTGCGCTCGTTGAGGGCCGTCTCCAAACCCGCAATTGGGAGCAGGATGGCGTAAAGCAGTACCGCACCGAGATTATTGCGGATAGGGTGCAGTTTGGTCCCCGCACAGGTGGCGGAGGCGCACCGGTAGGTGACGCGCCACAGCAGGGTGCTTCGCAAGGGGGGAGTGCACCTGAGTATCCTGAGGAGGAGATTAATCCGGAAGACATCCCATTCTAAGGTTTAAAATTACTTCATCTGCTTCGGCAGACTGCAGTAATTTGAGACTCCTCGTATGTTGAATACGCTTCGCCTCAAATTCTTTGTCTTTCTCGCATCTAAAGCAATTTTAAGCCTTAGAAGCAGTGAGACGCATAAAGTATGTTGAACATTATCCATAAAATAAATCAGTCATGGAAAAGAAAGAAAAAAAGACAACACAAGCAGAGCACTACGACTTCAAGGATGTTGCGAAGCTTCGCGCACACATGAATGCGCACGCGCGTATTCACGGTCGCTCACGAACGGGGAACAACGCCCGCGAACAGCGCGTATTTGCGCAAGCGGTAAAGCGAGCACGCTTTATGGCACTCGTGCCGTACGTCTCCGAATGACCAGAAATTAAGGAGCGTAAGCGTGAGAAGTGACACAACGTCACTTCGCAAGACTCAGTGAGATTTTGTGAAGAATGAACAAAATCCACCGAGTGGACAGTTTCTGTAAGAAATATAATTTCTGAGTCCGTCGGTTCACGCGTCCACAAAGACGTCTTGAACCGACGCCGAACGTAAATGTTTGGCAAAGACCAAACCGCGGCGCCCTTCGGGCGCCGCGGTTTTTGGTCTTGTGCGTGTGATGAAACCGTTATGCCGAAAAAGAGTTTCTCCATCAAGCTTTCTCGGGTCAGGTTCGTAATTCGCTCCGCTGATATTCAGAAAAGGCAATAAAACAAGAAGCAGTTCTTGTTTTATCAGGCCTTTTCTGCGCGTTCCGTATACTCACCGGTCTCGGTGTTCACCTTAACGACATCTCCTTCGTTGATGAAGAGCGGAACTTGGATTTTTGCACCGGTTTCAAGAATTGCCTCTTTCGTTGCTCCCGAAGAAGTGTTGCCCTTAACGGCTTGTGATGTTTCTTTAATCTTGAGCTCAACCTTGATAGGCATCTTCACGCCGATAATCTCGTCATTGTAGACAACGGCGTCAACGATGGATTTTGGTTTCAAAAATCGGATTTCATCACCGACGATGTCGTGTCCGAGCGTGAAGCGTTCACTCGGTTTCCCCGGCGTGTTAAACCAGTACTCACCGCGGTTCTCGTAGATGTACTCAACTGGGCGTGATTCAATATCTGCCTCTTCCGCAGTTTCGTTCTGGTGGAATGTTTGTTCCACAACCCTGCCGGAAATGAGACTTTTGAGCTTTGTGATGTTGACGGGCTTGCGTTGCTGTTTTCTAAAGACGTGCGACGCGAGCACGACATAGGGCTCATTGTCCCAAATAATGACCTTTTTGAGCGTAATTTCGTTGTATGCGAGAACCGACATAAATAACTTTTCTAGTGTATGATGTGTGTAATTAGTAAGGTTGGCAAATAGTACCAGTATATGTTTGGACTTACAACTGCAGAGAGCGTAAAAACATTGTCCGACGAGGCGATTTTGGCGCGTGTCCAAAGTGAGCCGTGGCTCTTCACGGCAATTCTTGAGCGATACCAGTCCGCTTTCCTCCGCAAGGCGAAGACGATTATTTTCAACGAGCAGGACGCCGAGGAGGTCGTGCAGGACGCATTCACGAAAATATACATGAACGCGCACCGGTTTGAGGTGCGTGAGGGGGCGAAATTTTCCTCGTGGGCGTACACCATTCTTGTGAATACCGCGCTCACGCGGTACCAGAAGTGTGTGAAAGAGGGGAGACGCACCATGCTCCTTGATTCCGAGTACATGGAAATGCTCGGTGACATGAAAGAGCACAGTGCGTTCAATCAAGACAAGGATGCAATTGAACGTATCTTGGTAAAGTTGCCCGGGCACTTCGCCCGAGTTCTCCGCCTTCATTACCTTGAACACTGGTCACACAAAGACATTGCTGAGGAGACGGGAGAAACAGTCGGTGCCGTGAAAGCGCGCATTCACCGCGCGAAGGCGGAATTCAGAAAAGAGGCGGGAAGCACAGCAGAAGGTGCTTCGCTCTTGTAACGTTTTAAAAAGTTTAATTGTTATATACTTTGCAACATATTTTATGACTACGAATATGAACACACTACGAAAAAAAATTATGAGGGGTATCTACTATGCGTACGCGATTCGTCTTGCGACGATGCCGGGTGTGTGGCAGGGGTTCCTCATGCTCGGCGCCATGATTGCGCTCACGCACTTTGTTTCCATAGGCAACGTCATCCACAACCTCACGCAGATTGAACTCAGTCACTTCGGGACGTTCGTATACAACGCGGTGCGTACGACCGAGGTATGGACGCTCCTCCTCGTTGGTATCTTTGTTTTCTCAATGCTCTCGCTTCGCATAAGTCTCGCTCCCCGTCAGAGCACATACTCATTCGCACGAGTGTAGGCGCCTGTCCTTGACGGACGATGTTTGTGTAGTAGAATAGAAAGGTAACTACGAAAGAGGCCCTTATGCAGATACGTCTGCATCGGGGGCTTTTTCTTTTATGGCATCTGAAAACTTATGGTAGTGTTCATCAAGAAATCTAATATCAACGTTTTTGTTCTTGAGGAGGATGGAACACTTTTTTGAATGTGGAGCAACAACGATGGTGGGAACATTATGTGTCTTCAGAAATTCAACGAGACAGCCAAAATCACCATCACCAGTTATGAGTAATCCTGATTTTAATATGTCTGTGTAATAGTCAGATACACATCTAAGTACAAGTTCCGCGTCACAATTTCCTTTTACGGAACCTCGTACGGTCACCGTCTGCTTAAAAATAAGCACGTAACCAAAAGATTCAAGTTTTTGGTAAAACAATTCCATTCCTTGAATTCGCCCAATAAAAAGGTATACAACCGTCGGGTTATATTTTTGACGTAACCAGCCTCTGAATTTTTTGTAGTTTATCTGATATCCGAGTTCGGTTGCTGCACGGTAGAGATTATTTCCATCAATGTAAATGTGCATTTGATAGTATTACTCCTCACTTCCGCCCGATGGAGCCCCTTCTTCCTTGAGTGCCTTCTGCACGTGCTTCTGAAGTTCATTCAAGAGTTTCTTGTTGGCGCGAAGCGCGGTACGAGTCGCGTCGTACCCGCGACCGAGTTTTACCTCCGCACTCGCGTCGCCCCCCGGAGGGAGATAACTGTACGATGCGCCTGATTTCTTAATGAACCCGTACTTCTCGCCGAGTGCTAGAAGCTCGCCCTCACGGCTGATACCCTCGTTGTAAATGAGATCAAATTCCGTCGTTTTAAACGGTGCCGCAACTTTGTTCTTTACCACTTTCACGCGGTGACGTCCGCCGACCACCTCGTCACCTTTCTTAATTTGCGCGATGCGGCGAATATCAAGACGTACGGAGGTGTAAAACTTGAGCGCCTTACCTCCTGGTGTCGTCTCGGGATTTCCAAACATGACGCCGATTTGCATACGGATTTGGTTGATGAAGATGACGACGGTCTTTGATTTCGCGACAATAGAGGTGAGTTTGCGAAGGGCCTGACTCATGAGGCGCGCTTGCTTTCCGACGTGGTGTGCGCCCATTTCACCCTCAATCTCATCTTTCGGCGTGAGCGCCGCAACGGAGTCAATGACGATGACGTCTATTTTTCCCGAGCGCACGAGCGATTCCACGATCTCAAGTGCTTGCTCGCCGGTGTCCGGCTGCGAAATGAGGAGTTCATCCAACTTCACACCGAGGTTCTGCGCGTACTGCGGATCCATGGCATGCTCCGCGTCAATGAAGGCACAAATGCCTCCACCCTTCTGTGCTTCGGCTACCGCGTGGAGGGAAAGGGTCGTTTTGCCCGAAGATTCCGGACCAAATATTTCAATGATGCGTCCGCGCGGGTACCCGCCGATGCCGAGCGCCTCATCAAGTCCGATGGAACCGGATGGAATCGCATCAACATCCACCTTGCGAGTGTTTCCCAAGGTCATGATGGCGTCATCGCCAAACTTTGTCTTGATACTGCGGAGCGTTTCTGCGATATCGCTGATACCTTTCCGTTCACTCGTATCGTTTTCGGTAACGCCCGCCTTAACCGCTCTCTTTTTTGGTGCCATGGTATAGATAAAATTATCCTCTAAAAATGTCCCTCAATTATACCTCACTTGTGTCATTACATTTTAAGAACAATGAGGACGGTTCTTTGATTGTGCTGATCGTGCAGTGTGAGTTGACACTCTGCTCTTGGTAGATTATTGTATCAGAAATGTGATGGTCTTGTTCGGGTAATGCTGTTCTGGTTGAGCCCGCTGGTTGTCAAACAGTCCTTGTTGTAATTATCGGAAAACTGTACGATACTCTAATTATAGAATTCTATCTGTAATAGAGATTAAATAAATAGTATGAATCTATCTCTCGCTAACGAAAAAATAAAGCGCTTTTTTAATGGTCAGGAACTGACGTTCTGCGTAGAGCGTTTTGGCGAAAACCATGAAGAGTGGGTGGCTCGCTGTAATGAAATACCGGCGATTAGCACAAGCGGTTTTGGTTTTGATGAAAGAGATGTTAGGGAGCAGGTAAAAGATGTCATCCTCACCGCAGCGGGTGTAGATGGTGAGTATGCTGATGAAGTGCTTCGGGAATTATCAATGGTAAATGAATTGGCGGTTAAAGCCTAACAATAACTTCATGGATGCGGCATCTGTTGCATTGGTTAAACTTGAATACGGTCATTTAACCGCACAGATTAAAAATTTGAAACAAAACGATTGGGTTAAAGCGTGTAGCAAGTTGGGTATTTGGATTGCAGAAGGCGGAGGGAAAGGTTCTCATGTTTGCGGATATAAGGAGGAGAATTGCGACCGAACAGACTCAAAAATGCTCGTCATCACGATTCAAAAACACCTTACGCCGAACATACAAACGGATAAGTTAAAGCAGTTGATTGCATACGGGAAAGAATCTGGAAAATATACCGAAAAAGATGTGTGGATGGCACTTGGTTTGATGAAGTGATTCTTTTTAGTCCTGTTCAATTTAAGGAACAGGGGAGTAGACAAACTCCCGCGTGAGCGTCGTGCTCCTCCCAAACCGGTCTTCCGCGTAGAGCGTCATAATGGTGTACCCATCCTCAAGTACGAGCCGTTCAGAAAAGTCGCCACTCTCGTTCGTGTGAATTTCGCGCCCATTGAGCGTCATCTTCACAATATTTTTAGTCGTACCGGTGAGTGTAATCGTCCGTTCGTGGTGGAGTATGCCACCTGTATCTTCAAGAATAATACTCGGCCCCTGAATGAAACTGCGTGCTTGAAAGTGTACGTACCACACGAGGAGAGCGCCAAGAATGGCAATGCCGAGAAGGCGCAGGCATGTTCCTAGCGTGGGGGTGTTCGTAAAAAGGGGAGACATGTTATTCCGTTTCGTCCGCCTCACGTCCCTCCGCAATCACCGTGCGGGGCTTTGAGCCGTCAGCGGGACCGACAATACCGCGCTCCTCAAGCATGTCTATGAGGCGTGCCGCACGCCCATACCCGACACGCAGCTTGCGCTGGAGGAATGACGTGGAAATCTTTCCCGCCTCAAGTGCGATGACGCGCGCTTCGTCGTAGAGTTCGTCGTCATCTCCATCACTATCGTCATCAATGCCACCCGCAAAAATGGCGTTCGGATCCGCTTTGTCGCCCTGTGGGTCAAGGTTAATCGTTTCCAGTGTCTGTGCGGAGTCCTGATCCTTGAGGTACGAGACGACCTTCTTCACCTCATCTTCGGTAACAAAGGCGGACTGGAGGCGCATCGGTTTCGGACTTTCGGTGGAGAGGAAGAGCATGTCGCCCTTGCCGAGGAGTTTCTCGGCGCCGGCTTGGTCAAGAATGGTGCGCGAGTCAATGATGGAGTTCACCTTGAGCGCGATGCGGGTCGGCATGTTTGCCTTAATGAGGCCGGTGATGACCTTCACCTCGGGACGTTGCGTTGCGAGGATGAGGTGAATGCCGATGGCACGGCTCTTCTGGGCGAGGCGGACAATGCAGGCCTCGAGTTCTTTCGGATACGCACTCATGAGGTCGGCGAGCTCGTCAATGACGACGACAATGTAGGGGAGTGGTTCGGGGAGTGACGACTCGTCTTCTTCGGGCGAGCCCGCCTCTTCAAATTTCTGCTTGGCGGGGCGGTAGATTTTTTCGTGGTACGAGCCGACGTTCTGTACCTTGTGGTCGCGGAGGATTTCCAGACGACGATCCATTTCCTTAATGCACCACTTGAGCGCAATGATGACCTTCTTCGCATCGGTGATGACTGGTGTGAGGAGGTGGGGGATGCCATTGTAGAGGGTGAGTTCTACGAGTTTCGGATCAACCATGATGAAGCGGAGTTGGTCGGGTGAGTTGCGGTAGAGGAGCGAGACGATGATGTTGTGAATAGCGACAGACTTTCCGGCTCCCGTCGTACCTGCGATAAGTCCGTGTGGCATGCGCGCGACATCAGCAAAGAGGGCGTCGCCGGTGATGCTCTTTCCGAGAACGGTGAGCAAGGGTTTTGGTGAGTCGGTGTACTCGGGTGAATTGAAGAGGGAGGCGAGGCCGATGACCTGTCGCTGTTTGTTGGGGACCTCAATGCCGACGAGTGATTTTCCGGGGATAGGTGCTTCAATACGGATGGAGTCCGCCGCGAGTGCGTACGCGAGGTTGGTCTGGAGCCCGACAATTTTCTCAAGTTTCACACCCTCCGCCGGCTTGATGGCGTAGCGGGTGACGGTGGAGCCAATGGTGACTGCATCCAGTTCAACATCAATGTTGAACTTCTTGAGCGTGCGCTTGATGGTGTTTGAGTTTGACTTCACGTCACCAACATCCGGCGTCCCCTTGTCCTTGTTGAGGAGTGAAAGGGGAGGGGGTGCGTAGGTACCCTTGAAACTTGAGACGACGAAGTCGGTCCCCTGTGCTTTCTTGAGGAGGCGATCTGCGAGTGAACGTTTCTTTGACTCGTCGGTATCCGTTTCGCCTTCGGCGGTTTCTTCGGGTGGGGCGGCCTCGCCTGCGGGCTCGGCCGCCCCTCCCACGACCACCGGCTCCACCTCCTCAATCTCATCTTCCGCTCCTTCACGCTTGAAGAGGTTAATGAGGTTCGTGTTGAAGGTGAGGAAGAGGCCGACGAGTACGAGTGCAAAGAGGACAACGCCCGCAACAATTTCCCCGAAGAGGGTGAAGAGCGGGTAGTGAGCGAGCGTCCCTATGAGACCGCCATGCTCAGTAGCAAGTTCCAAAAGCCCGAGTGACGCGAGAAAGAAGAGTGTGACGCCGACGAGTTTTGAAAAACTGATGTGGTTGTCGTCACGTGGCTTTAGGAAGACGTACACGAAGAGGGCGCAGACAATGGGAGCAAGTACGAAGCCGTATCCGAAGAGGTAGGTGAGTGCCCTATGGGTCGCATCGCCAGCAATGCCCGCATACCCGAGAGAAGAGAGGAGAAAGAAGATGGCGAGCACAACGAAGAGAATGGCACCAATCGCCTGCTTCGTGTGCGGAGAGAGGTCATCAAAGAAAGGCCCCGATGGTTGGGGAACAGAATGAACTCGTGAAGTGCGTCGTCGTGCCATGTCAAAAATGCTCGCTAACGTTGTGCTGATATATGAATATGGTACCACATACGGCAAAGTCGTTTTTCCACAATAAAGTACAAGGAAGCGGTATTTTTGCAAAACATCCGCTAACGGTATATCTCGCTCCGGTGAGCAACATCAACAAGCCTGACAGTATCTTCATCAACAAAACAAAAAATCACACGCCAATCACGTGTGATACGAAAAGAGAGAAAACCGAGAAGAGGAGAGGAAAGATGCTTTGTGTGAAGACGTGAGTCATACGGATTCTCCCGCAGAAGTTCAACGAGGGAAGCGAGTTTCAAACGCTGTACTTTGGAGAGTTTCTGAGCACGCTTGATGAATTGTGGATGATAGACGATGTCAATCATTTTTCAAAAGCTCTGCAAGGAAAGATTTTTTGTTGGTGTAGTGTTTGGTCGGTGTTCGTGAGACGCTTTGTAATATGCGCCTAACAAATTCAGGGCGATATGCACCTTCACTGTCACGACCAACAAGACTCACCGCAAGTGACCGAAGCATACGTATTTCTCGTGAGATAGATGAATTATCCATACAGAAACTGTACCGCTGTTAATAGTAATAGGCAATAGGCGAGGTGGCGGAAAAACTATTCACATAAACGACAAAATGGCGTATACTGTCCTTGAATATGTTCTCTCCTTATAAAAGTCATTATACGTCATCATGGAAATTAAAGAGACATCCTCACGGCCAGAGTGGAACAAAGTACTACTTGAAGATAGCGAGTTTTATAAATATATTTTCAAAAAGACAGAAAAGATAGTCTGTGCGGTCTTTTATGTATTCCGAACAAACCAAGATATACGACAAAACGATGTCGTAGTGACTGACGTTGAGAGCGCCGCAACGAACCTCCTCAATGTCTCTTTGGAAGGTCTTAAGGGCACATTGGCGCACGCCGACATATACGCAAAGAATATTCAACATGCACTCGTCACCCTTGAGGCAAAACTTCGCATTGCGCACGCGTCACGATATTTCCGCGAAGGGTACCTAGAGGTGTTTCTCCACGAGTTGGATACGGTGCAACGCGCACTCCGCAAGTACATAGAAGAGGGGAACCGAAATCCGTTTGGAGACGTCGGAACGCATGCTACTCCCGATCGCCCTATTCGCTCACGCACTGAAAGGCGCACTGAGGTGGCGCGGAGTGTGGCCCTTGGCGCATCTGCGACACCAATCATCTCACGACGAGAGCGCATCATGAACGTCATAAAGGACAGAGGAGAGGCGACAATAAAAGACATTGCGAGTGTTGTAACGGACTGTAGTGAAAAGACAATTCAACGTGAACTCATTGAACTGATAAAGGACAGTATCGTACATCGTGACGGAGAGAGACGTTGGAGTAAATACAAACTCATTTAGCACACATAAAAGACTACACATGATGCGTCTTATACAATGCTCTGTGTATATTTGTCTCATTTAAATAAGACATTTATTTTGTCCCATATTTTTTATTTTGGACTCATTTCACGTTTCCTGTTTTTTATTTTCCTATTTCTATCTTTAGTAAGATACGTATGTTTTGCGCGTCATATTAAGGCAGAGGAGGTAGTGTTCGGTTGACTTTCGGGCTACCCGAACGTATGCTTCCGTTGATATTTCCAGAGTGGATAGGGCGTTATTTATACACATATCCACACGAGAAATGGGGTGTAGTATTGGAGAAATTCTGTATACTGTACCTATCACGCTTCGGCGCGGCTTTTTTTTAGAAATCAAAGATTTCTAAAAAAAGCCATAGAGTTGTTGGAGCGGGGTATTTTGTTCTTTGAAAAATCTCACACCATAGTATGTGAGAGTCATGCGAGAGGTGTCTCGGTGATTGCATACACACGCACAGAAGTGCGTTGCTTTGTACGTTATAAAGAAACGTGCAGATATTTCTTTCCGCACAACCTTTTTCCACCACGGTAGCTAATTCCAGACACTCGGTCCGTTTTTGTAGCTAGTCTATATATGTGGGGTGTCGACCCGTTATCACATATATAGGATAGTGATATTGGTGAATGGTCCCACGAAGATCATTCGCGAATAAGAATTAATTCTTATTACAAGTAAAATTAAGAGTAATTAGATTACTTAAAGTAATTCAGTTATGAATATTGCAAACACAGCTGTTTCAAAGCTCTTCGTAGCTTTTGTAGCAGCAGCGATGCTCTTCACGCTTGCAACGCCTGCAAAGGCGCAGACAGCAGAGGAGCTTCAAGCACAAATCAATGCGCTCATGGCACAGATTGCTGCCCTCCAGGGTGGTTCATCTAGCTCAGCTGCAGCGTGTACGTTCACACGTGCACTCACAGTTGGCGCACAGGGTGAGGATGTAAAGTGTCTTCAGGACTACCTTACACCTACCTACTTTAGCAACGCAGGTGGCGCAACTGGTTACTTCGGTCCAGTTACCGCAGCAGCAGTAGCCGCATGGCAGACAGCCAATGGCGTTACTCCAGCAGCCGGCTACTTCGGTTCTGTTTCACAGGCGAAGTACAACGCGCTCATGGCAGCAACTCCAGCAACTGACGATTCAGACGATTCTTCAGATGATGACTCAGCATCAGGCGACCTCTCAGGTGAGGCTTCACTCAAGACATTTGAAATTTCAGATGGAGATGATGCCGATGATGTAGAAGAAGGTTCAAATGATATGGAAGTTGCAGAATTCAATGTTGAGTTCAACGATGGTGATGCAATGATCACTCGTCTCGATGTTGGGTTTGACATTGCACAGGACGGTAACGATGATAATGATCCATGGGATAACCTCGATGAGGTTTCACTCATGGTTGACGGTGACGTAGTTGCTACAGTTGATGCTTCAGATGAGGATAATTACCTTGATGATGCAGCAAACTCAGCATCACTTCGTTTCTCAGGTCTTGATATCGTTTCAAATGAGGATGAAGAGACTACCATCGTAGTTGTTGCAACAATGCAAGACAATCTTGATGGTGTTTCAGACGGTGTTGACGTAGATGTACGCGCACTCTCAATGCGGTTTGTTGATGGCGATGATGTAACTTCAACGGAGAACACCTATGGTGATCTCGAGGATGATTACACAGGACCAACAGCAGATTTCACTGTTGATGTTGCTGGTGCAGGCGATGACCTCAATCTTGAGGATTCAGACGACAATCCAGACGCAACAACCTTTGCTCTTGATGAGGATGCAAACGTAGAGGAGGCAATCTTCGCGTTTGATCTCTCAGCTGAGGACAGCGATGGTGATATTGATCTCAACACAATCACTCTTACTGCAACAGTTACAACAGCTTCAAACGTTGATGATCTCGTAAATGATTTCCGTCTTGAAATTGACGGTCAGTCATACGATGCAGATTCATACGTAGGTACTGGAATGACTGCAACGCTCGTCTTTGACATCGATGGTGATTCATCAGTTGCAAAGGATGAGACCGTTACTGCAGTTCTCTTTGCTGACTTTGAGGATATGGAAGCAGGTGACGAGGGTTCAACCATCGTTGCTGGCGTAAAGGCCTCAAATATTGAAGCAGAGGGTGTTGAGGATGTATCAGTAGATGGCTCAGATGTAGATGGTAATGTTCATACACTCCGTACAGATGGAGTATCAGTAGAGTACGTAAGCGATTCCGTTGCTGCTGATGAGAACAATGATGCAACTACAACTGACAACGCTGCTGACTACACACTCAAGTTCACAGTTGAGGCATTCGGTGGTGACTCTGTCTACCTCCCATTCGGCGCAAACTCAAGTACAACAATACTTACAGATAGCGTCGGGTACTCAATTGTTGACACGAACACAAACTCAGTTGTAACAACTGGAACACATGTTGCAGGACTTACAACGAACGGCGGTTCAACAGTTACAAAGGTGAATTCATTCAAGGTTGGTAGCTCAGCAGTACAGTTCACACTTACTGTAAACTACGATCCTACAACAGCTGGCTCATACAAGCTTCGTGTTGATACAATCAAGTTTGCATCAAGCGATGTTGGAACAGCTACTGACACACAGGATGTATCAGATCTCGATATCGAGACTGATCCAATCACAATCTCAAACTAATCTTTTGAGTGTGAATGAACAGCAATGACGTAAGTCAAAGCTAGGTAGGGTAGAAGCGAAAGCTAAAACCCAAAGAAAAACCCCGCGCGCAAGCGCGGGGTTTTTCTGTTGCCC
>CAZBMV010000001.1:0-9244 GCA_964493145.1 uncultured Candidatus Saccharibacteria bacterium | reverse complement strand
AAGCTAAAACCCAAAGAAAAACCCCGCGCGCAAGCGCGGGGTTTTTCTGTTGCCCACCGCCCCCACCCACACAGAGGCAAGGCCTATGTAAATATTTACATAGGCCTTGCCTCTGTGTGGTATCATTTCAATCATGTCAATCAGAAGAATCTCATTTTCACACGGTGAGTTTTATCACGTATACAATCGTGGGAACAGTAAACAAGATATTTTTAAAGACAATCTGGATAAAGAGCGTTTTCAGGCGCTACTCTTTTTAGCAAATGGGGTTACACCTTTTGTGTTTCGGGAGGTTGCGAAGGATGATGCTTACGATTTTGAGAGAGGTAATCAATTGGTCTATATAGGAGCGTATTGTTTGATGCCGAACCATTTTCATATCCTACTCACACCTGCTGTTGAGGCAGGCGTACAGACGTTTATACAAAAACTCTCTACAGGATATTCCATGTACTTTAATAGAAAGTACAAACGAACAGGCGTATTGTTTGAGGGGAAATTTAAGGCACAGCATGTTGAAGGTGATGAATATTTGAAATATTTATTCTCGTATATACACCTCAATCCAATAAAACTTATTCAGTCAGATTGGAAAGAGTGTGGTATCAGAGATCTGGAGCGGGCCAGAAAGTATCTCAACGAATATAAGTATTCAAGTCTCAATGATTATTTATCCGCTCGACCTGAAAGTGTAATTGTTGAACCAAATAAATTTCCTGAGTATTTTAAGGGGAGAGAAGAGGTGGATGAAGAGATTTTAGAGTGGCTCACCTATCGTAAATTTGTGGAAGGGAATACAGAGGCAAGGCCTATGTAAAGGCTCGTGTAAATCTATGAAAGGAATACAGAGGCAAGGCCTATTATTCTCCGGAGGTCCGGCCTCTGTGTAACGTTCTCAGGACCGGTCTGTTTATTTGCACATGAACGTGCCGCTCCATTATGAGGTGGGTGTATGATTGAGAGTATGAAACACGCCATTCTACTTGCGGTTACCGTACTCATCGGTGGCATGAACATTCCCACAACAGTATTCGCACAAGAGTCTTGTGGGAGTATCATTGAGTACTACGACTACGGCGAAGGACCAGTCATTGATAGTGAGACTCCCATTGAGGATTGCGGTAATCCGTTCGGTATTGCGGAAGTAGACCCCGCACTCGTCGTCACGTATGGTGAGACGGTACTTGAGGGTGGAAGTACGTACGCCTTTCTGGATGGCGTAACCCATCCGTGGAACATCACCGGGTACACATCAGAGTATGCGGAAGGGGTGCTCTACCTCCACAACGGAAGTGATTACATCTTGAAACAGCACATTCCGAACGGTGAATCGTATCGATTCACCGAAGCGGGCACGTACACGTTCGTGGTGAGTGAGATGTACTCACCGGTCATGACGAGAGGGGGCACGTTTGAGCGCCTCCGTGAACTCCTCATCCCAACCGCTCTCGCCAGTTACATCGGCCCCGCACTCGCCGTTACCTTCACGGTCACTGAACCGACCGCGGAGCCGGTGGGTATTTCAAACATTCTCTTTCTGCCGGGTATTCAGGCGAGCCGGTTGTATACCACGATTGATGGGAAGGAAGAACGACTGTGGGAGCCAGGCGGAGACGATGATGTCACTTTGCTTTCGATGAATGATGACGGAACCAGTATTGAAGATATATACACAAAGGATGTCATTGAGGAAAAGTTGGATGTTGTAATTGGTAAAAATGTATACAAAGGATTCCTTAAATACCTTTACGATATTGAAGGACCCTTTGCGGGACCAATTATTGAAACATTTCCATATGACTGGCGTCATGATGTTTTTGATATTGTTGAAAATGGTACTAATAACAATGGAGAAATCGTGTACCCAACAAATACTGTTGAAACTCTTGCAGGAGTATCGCCGACAGGAAAGGTGACCATCATCGCTCACTCAAATGGTGGCTTGCTCGCAAAGGCGATAATGCTCAAGCTTGTGGAAGAAGGCAAAGCAAACCTTATCGACAAAGTTATCTTCATTGCATCACCGCACATTGGAACACCAAAAGGCCTTGTGGCACTTCTTCATGGGTATGATCAAAGACTTGGCTTTGGAGTGATTGCTACAGATGAGGGGGTGCGAAGTGCCATTCAGAATATGCCAGGTGTGTACGGACTTCTCCCAAGCGAGTCATACATTGAGTCACTTACCGAGCCACTCATTTCTTTTGACGATTCATCGACAACAAAAATGTTTAGGGATGCGTATGGATTCACACTCTCAAACATGGATGAGTACACGCGGTTCCTTGCGGGAGCCGAGGGGAGGGAAGATCCCGGTAATAGCGTCAATAAACCAAGCATCGCAAATGCGAGTATGCTGGCACAAGCGCTTGATGAGCACCGGACGAAACTCGATACCTGGCAGGCACCTGAAGGAGTCGAGGCGTTCAATATTGTGGGAACGGGGTTGCCGACAGCAAAGTCAATTGAGTATCAAGAGTTCAATGAGGTGCACTGCTATGGAAACATAGTTGTTTCATGCACGCAACCTGTGACTAAAATTGAGGCGGTCATACGCCTTACAAGATATGGGGATGAAACAGTTGTCTCAAAGTCGGCAAAGTACGCCGCAGGGAGTACCTTATATTTCAACCTCCAATTAGAAGCTGTTGGAATTTCTAATTTTAAAAATGAACATGCCAATATTACCGAATCAGAGACCACACAAATTCTTGTCGACCACATTCTTCACGGCTCAAGCACAGACGGAATCAACTTTGTTTCAACCATAGAGCCAACGTTCAGTGATGAGGGCTTAGATGTCCACAGAATTCATTCTCCAGCCCACATCTACCTCCGTGACAGTACAGGAAACATCACCGGCAAAACAGAAGTTGGAGGAGAGTGGCGTTCTGAAATACCGGGAAGCGACTACTTTGAGGCTGGAGGCGTGAAGTACGTACTTGTGCCGAGTGACATCGCGTACACAGTCGTCATTGAGGGAGAAGATAACGGCATCTACACGCACTCCATGAATGTGTTCATGAATGAGACGGAAACAACACATCACGCATACACCGCAACGGTGACACCGACCAGTGTTATGCAATATGCAAAAGGCGATAGTGGCGAGTTCAGCACCATAACTATTGACGATAATGGTGATGGAGTGGCCGACAATGAGATGACGCTCACCGGCGAGATTATTGAAAAGGAAGTGACGTACGATGACCTTGAGAATGCGATTCGTGAACTCACGTTGCCGAAGAAATTTGAGAAGCCACTCCTCGTATTGGCGAAGCAAGCTGAAAAACTTTCACATTATCATGTGAAAAAACACAAGAAAAATCATGCTGAAGATGTATTATTACACGTAATACAGAAACAGTTCTTGTGGTACAAGAAAATTGGATTGATTACTGACGTTCAGTTTGTTGAGATTGAGGCCATTATTAAAAAATTAATTGAGAAGTAGATATGAATAGTAAAAAATATAACCACTACAGTACTCTCTCCGTGGTTGGGCTGGCAACGCTTGTGTTTATTTATAATGATTTTCTTTGTTCTGGAGAAAATTGTTATGACCTTGAGGTTTCAGTATTGGAACCACTTTTTTGGGGGTTACTCAGTATCATTCCAACACTTTTACTCCTCTATGCCTTTTCGGAACAAATTCTGTTTTTGTGGTTCAAGCACATTGTCTGGTGGGTCGTACTAGTGGGTGCATGGGCGGTAACAAATAATGAAAACGAAAACGATCTCAGCCCATTTGCAGATGACATTACCATAATTGGAATGCTAGCAGTCCTTCTCTTCATCATTACCCTCGTCTACGCGCTTGTGATGAATCGAAAACTCAAGAAGAACCCATAAGATTTATCTGATATAATTGGAAGAATGTTCAACAAGACGTTTTATCGGTTTTTGTTCGGGTTTCTTACCATTCTCGCGATAACGCTCATTGTTATTATTATTGCGGGGTCAAACCAAAGTTAAGTAATCATATGCGCATCACTGATCAGTACTTTTGGAATTTCATTTTCCTCCTCTTCTTTGTTTCTCTCGTGTTCATGGCGACGGTCATTCTGAGCGGGGAAGGAGTGCGCACGTACGAAACGCTCACGCTCGTTGATTACGTACTCATGGCACTCGCATCATTCCGCCTCGTGCGACTTTTTGTCTACGATAAGATATTTGCTTTTTTACGAGAGCAGTTTTATAACGCAACAGAGTACAAGGGGAAAGTAATGCTCGTGAAGCCTGAAGGCGGACCTCGTCGCACACTCGCCGACCTCCTCTCATGTCCGTGGTGCTTCGGTGTGTGGGCGACGTTCATGGTCACCTTTTTCTACATGCTCACGCCGTACGCGTTTTATCCCGTACTCATGCTCGCGCTCTCCGGTGTGGCGTCATTCCTTCAACTCCTCGCAAACATGATTGGATGGAAGGCGGAAGCCTTGAAACAAGATTTAGAGTTGCGATAATTTAGGATGCAGAAAACCCCGCGCGCCGTAGGCGCGCGGGGTTTCTTTTTTTCATACTTCTGGTATAGTGCCATGCATACAGGCTTTAGACAGTTGGTCCTGTGTCGGAAAGGGCACAGAGTAATGAACCGTTTGGTTCGCCAGCCGAGGTCCCATTCTATTTTGAGTAGGGGGTCGAAACCGCACGTCTGTACCGGAGAAATTCGGTCTGTCTGTATTTACAAAAACCAAAACCCATCTACATGGCAATTACAAAAGCAAAGAAGCAGGATATCCTCGCAAAGCTTGAGGAAATCAAGAAGAATTCCGATTCTATCGTTTTCGTGAACTTCAAGGGCGTAACGGTGAAGGACACCACCGCAATGCGTCGCGCGATGCGCGAACTCGGCGTTGGATACTTCGTTGCAAAGAAGACACTCATGAAGCGTGTCTTTGGCGAAGCGTATGAAGGCACCATGCCGGAACTTGAAGGAGAGATTGCAGTTGCGTACAGCGCAGACGCAATTCTTCCCGCACAGCAGGTGAAGGAATTTGCAGCAAAGTACAAGAACAACATTGCAATCGCGGGAGGTATTTTCCAAGGAGTATTCAAGAATAAGGAAGAGATGACGGTTATCGCATCTATTCCGGGTATGGATGTTCTCCGCGGTATGTTTGCACAACTCCTCAACTCACCACGTCAGCGTTTTGCTGTCGTACTCAGTAAGGTTTCGGAAGTAAAATAATTAAAAATCAAATCTCCCTAGGGGAACCCTAGGGAGAAAGGGAGAATTAAAATTAGTATTATGGACAATAATAAAATCATAGAAGCAGTAGAGAAGATGACCGTTCTTGAACTCAACGACCTCGTGAAGGCAATTGAGGAGAAGTGGGGTGTGTCTGCAGCAGCAGTTGCTGTCGCAGCTCCAGGAGCAGCAGCAGGTGCTGCAGAGGAACAGGACTCATTCAATGTTGAACTTACTGAGGGTGGCGCACAGAAAATTGCCGTCATCAAGGTAGTGAAGGAGGTTCTTGGTCTCGGTCTTAAGGAGGCAAAGGACATGGTAGACGGAGCACCAGCTATCGTGAAGGAAGGTATGAAGAAGGAGGATGCTGAAGCCCTCAAGGCAAAGTTGGAAGAAGCAGGTGCCAAGGTGACACTCAAGTAATAAGGCGCAAATGAAAAACCGCGGGATAGCGAAGCTATCCCGCGGTTTTTCGTATTTTCCACTCGCTACGACATCTCCAAATTTTCCTGTCCAGAGTTGCGAAAAAGGTTGTTATGCTATAATCACGACCACGTATGACAGACTCATTGGCGATACTTTTTGGGAACCAAGCACGCGTCAAACTCCTCCGTTTTTTCTTATTCAATCCGACACAAGAATTTAGTTTTGATGACATTTCACGCAGAGCGAAACTTGTTCGCCGTACCGCACGTACCGAGATTAATGCACTGGAGCGTGCCGAGGTCATCAAGAAAAAAATAATCTTTGCGAAGCACCCAAAGAAAGATATTAAAATTCGCGCGCAGGGGTACGCACTCAACGACAAGTACCCGCAACTCTCCTCACTCCAAACGTTTCTCTTTGAAACAGCACCCATCAATGGTGAGACGGTAATGAAGCACCTTCGCAAAGTTGGCCCTCTGGACTTTGTCGCGTGTACCGGCATCTTCATGCGCGAATTTGATCGTCGTCTTGATCTCCTCATTGCGATGAAGAAACTCAATGAGGCGAAAGTTGAAGTTGCCATTCGTGCGCTTGAAGCGGAGCTCGGCATTGAAATTCGGTACGCAACATTCGCACGGGAAGACCTCCTCTACCGCGTTGGCATGTACGACAAGCTCACCCGTGACGTATTTGATTACCCGTACCAGATACTCGTTGACAGGATAGGGGTTCGGAATGAACTTGTACGACCATAGCGAATATTGAATAGAAAATAGCACGACCGCCCCATTTCCGAAGGAAATGGGGCTGTCGTATATTTGTGGGTTTAAGTACCCCGGCGGAATTATGATAACTCCACCATAAGCGCTTGCTATTTTTTTTGATATCCGTATAATAGCGGGCACGTGTTTATGAGTATATTAAAGAAACCTAACTAGCGGACCACAATCGCCTAGCGAAGTGTGTGCCGCGGAATGCGGTTTTTTTAGTCAAAAAATTCAGGGATGAATTTTGGAAAGATGCTCAAGGAAACATGCGGTCATTGAAAACTGCATATCCTAGAGACGAGGTTGATAAGGCCTCGTCTCAAAAAATCCTATCGGGAATCGACGCCCGGTAGGTGCACGCGGAAAATCAGCTCCGCTGATTTTCCGCGTGGCAGGTAAGCGTATACAGAGTTAAAGACAATGCACTTCGTGCGGGTCTTTTCGTCCTCTGTATACAAAACACATAATAAGTCGTATTGGAGTATGTATCTCCGATACGCACACTCAAAAAATTGTACAGCGGTGTACAGCATTCCCTATGGGAATGGAAGGGTGTATGGTGGATGCCTTGGCTTCAAAGAGCGATGAAGGACGTGGTATGGCTGCGTTAAGCGTGGGGGAGATGCCAAACAATCGTTATATCCCACGATGTCCGAATGAGGAAACTCACCTGCTTACGGCAGGTACCCTTGTATGAGGGAGCGTACCCAGTGAAGTGAAACATCACAGTAGCTGGAGGAAAAGAAAGCAACACAGGGAATTTTCTTTCTGACCGGATCGAGCACATCACGGAGAACGTGATGTGAATCCGGAAACAGGAATACAAAAACCAAAATGGAATCATGAATTAAAAATTTTTTGATTCTTCATTACATTCAGTATTCAGGTCTTATGGATTCATAATTCATCACGCTTTGCGTGATGTGTTCGGCCATTACGTTCAGGAAGAAGATTCTTGCGATACCCCGAGTAGCGGCGAGCGAAACGGGAATAGCCCAAACCATTCGTGTTTACATGAATGGGGTTGTAGGGCAGAAGCGTCATTTAGTTGAGAAGAGTTACAAATTGTTCATATAGCAGAACGCGTTGGGAAGCGCGACCCTAGCAGGTAATAGTCCTGTATGCGAAATATGAACGACTCTTTTGTTTCTGTTCCTGAGTAATTCGAGACACGAGTAGCTCGGATGAATCTGGGAGAACTAACTCCTAAGGCTAAACATCTTTGAAGACCGATAGTGAACAAGTACCGTGAGGGAAAGGTGAAAAGAACCCCGGAGAGGGGAGTGAAATAGAACTGAAACCATACATCTACAAGGAGTCGAAGCCCTGCGGGGCGACGGCGTGCCTATTGAAGAATGAGCCGGCGAGTGTATCTGTATTCTTTGTCTAAGTGGCAACCCCACGGAGGCACAGTGAAAGCGAGCGTGAATAGCGCGACTATAGAGTACGGATACGACCCGAAGCGGGATGAGCTTGCCATGTGCAGGGTGAAGCGGGGGTAAAACCCCGTGGAGGCCCGAACCGGTTGGCCGTTCAAAACCATCGGATGACATGTGGTAGGGAGTGAAAAGCTAATCGAATTCCGTAATAGCTGGTTCTCTCCGAAACAGCTTTTGGGTTGGCGTCGTGTGTTCCTCCTGGGGGTAGAGCACTGGAAGGTCAAAACAGGGAGAAATCTCGTTTGACCTATCAAACTCCGAATACCAGGTAGTATAAACACGGCAGTTAGACTACGGGGGAGAAGCTCCGTTGGTCAAAAGGGAAACAGCCCAGATCGCCAGTTAAGGTCCCAAAATTCATGCTCAGTGCATACGGAGGAGGTGAGGATTCATCAACAGTCAGGATGTTGGCTTAGAAGCAGCCATCATTTAAAGAAAGCGTAACAGCTCACTGATCGAGAGTCCTTGCGCCGAAGATGATCGGGGCTCAAGCATGATACCGAAACTGCGGATTCGTACACATCACGGAGATCGTGATGTGAATCCAAAAACCGAAATATTGAAACCAAAATGGAATCAAGAATTAAAATTTTTTGATTTTTCATTACATTCTGGATTTTGGTCTCTGGATTCATGATTCATCACGCTTTGCGTGATGTGTACGAGTGGTAGGAGAGCGTTCTGTTCTGCGATGAAGCCAAGGCGAGAGCCGCGGTGGAGCGTACAGAAGTGAGAATGCCGGCACAAGTAACCGCAAGACGGGTGAGAACCCCGTCCGCCGAAATACCGAGGTTTCCTTCGCTATGTTGATCAGCGAAGGGTTAGTCGGTCCTAAGCCGATCCCGACAGGGGGAGGCGATGGAGAGCAGGTTAATATTCCTGCACATTGCTACGTTGCGATGGAGGGACGAAGTGTTGTACCCAAAGCATCTTATTGGATTGGTGCTGGAACTATGAGGAGGTGTGGTAGGTAAATCCGCCATACATTACTCCGAGTAGGGTCTGAACGTGCGGCTACGGCCAAGCGAATGAGGGGAGCACACTTTCTAGAAAAACTTCTAAGCATAAACGTGGTGATTCCGTACCGCAAACCGACACAGGTGGTAGGGTCGAGAAGACCAAGGCGAACGAGTGAGTGGTCCTTAAGGAACTCGGCAAAAAAGCGGCCGTAACTTCGGGATAAGGCCTGCCCAGCACATCACGCAGTGCGTGATGTGAATCCAAAAACAAAAATATTGAAGCCAAAATGGAATCGTGAATTAAGAATTTTTTAATTCTTCATTACATTCTAGTTTTTGGTCTCTGGATTCATAATTACACATTCGCGCTTTGCGTGATGTGCTGGGCCGCAGCGAAAGATTTCCTGGCAACTGTTTAACAAAAACACAGCTCTCTGCGAAGACGTAAGTCCATGTATAGAGGGT